>CAZYWJ010000042.1:0-28753 GCA_964651785.1 uncultured Cryomorphaceae bacterium | reverse complement strand
GTCAAAACGACTTCATTATGTACTGGACATTAGAATTAGCCTCTTACCTCGAAGACGCGCCGTGGCCTGCCACTAAAGACGAATTAATTGATTTTGCCATGAGGACCGGTGCTCCGATGGAAGTTGTAGAAAATCTTCAGGAGATAGAAGAGATAGGTGAGGTTTATGAAACCATTGAAGACATTTGGCCTGATTATCCCACCAAGGAAGATTTCTTCTTTAACGAAGATGAGTATTAGGCAAATCATACTTAAGATTGAAAAACCCACGCTCAGACGTGGGTTTTTACTTTCGGCCAATTTGGCACCTCGCCTGTCTTAGGTACATTTTGTGCGAATGGTGCGTTTACAAATCCGAGACTTGCTAAAAAGGATTTGGGTACCTTTAGGGTCCCGATGAAAACAAGAAATTAAGATCACACCTATGCTAGGTTCAGTTACAAAAACACTCAAGAAATTATTCGGAGATAAGTCCGAAAAAGATATCAAGGCAGCCAAGCCTTTAGTTGATAAAACCAAGGAGTTTTTCGAGCAATTCGACTCACTGACTCACGATGAGTTAAGAGCCAAAACGAATGAATTGAAAGCTAAAATCTCGGCTGCGACTAAAGACCTCGAAAAGGAAAAAGCAGAGCTACAAAAACAAGTGGATGACGATCCTGAAATGGAGATCGAAAAGAAGGAAGCCATCTTCAAACAAATCGATGATATCGTGGCGAAGACCGACGATAAAATCGAAGAGGTGCTATTGGACATCTTGCCTGAAGCCTTTGCCGTGGTAAAACAAACGGCCAAGCGATTTAAGGAAAACGAGCAACTCGAAGTTACGGCCAGTGATTTCGACCGCGATCTTGCCGCTGAGAAAGGCAGCATTTTGATAGAGGGCGACAAAGCCATCTGGAAAAACACTTGGTTGGCCGCCGGAAGCGAGATCAAATGGGACATGGTTCATTACGATGTCCAGCTGATAGGTGGTGTAGCCCTCCACGAAGGTAAAGTGGCTGAGATGCAAACGGGAGAAGGTAAAACTTTGGTGGCAACACTTCCCGTTTACCTCAATGCCCTTGCTGGAAAAGGCGTTCATTTGGTAACGGTAAACGACTACCTGGCTCGTCGTGACTCTGAATGGATGGGTCCGATTTATGAATTTCATGGCCTCTCGGTAGACTGCATTGACAAGCATCAGCCCAATAGCGACGCTAGACGCAAAGCCTATAAAGCAGACATCACATTCGGTACAAACAATGAGTTTGGTTTTGACTATCTGCGCGATAATATGGCCAGTACTCCCGATAAGTTGGTTCAGCGCAAGCACCACTACGCCATTGTCGATGAGGTGGATTCCGTATTGATAGATGATGCGCGAACCCCTCTGATCATTTCAGGTCCCACGCCTAAAGGAGACGAGCATCTTTTCAATGATCTTAAGCCCAAAGTAGAAAAGCTGTACAACGCTCAAAAGAAATTGGTGACGGCGCTATTGGCGGAAGCCAAAAAGAAAATAGGTAATCCGGAAGAGAAAAAAACATCGAAGGAAGAGTTCAATGAAGGCAGTCTGGCACTTTTCAGAGCCTTTAGAGGACTGCCGAAAAATAAAGCGTTGATCAAGTACTTGAGTCAGCCGGGCGTGAAGCAAATTCTTTTGAAAACGGAGGGCTATTACCTTCAGGATAACGAGAAGGAAATGCCCAAAGCCGATGAGGAGCTTTACTTCACCATCGATGAGAAGAGCAATGCCATCGAGCTCACCGAAAAAGGTACTGACCTGATCTCAACCAATACGGAAGACGCTGATTTCTTCATCCTTCCCGACATGGGAACGCTGATGATGGAAATCGACAACGCCGAAAAGAGCGATGAGGAAAAAGTCAAAGAGAAAGACGAATTACTGCGAAACTATTCGGTGAAAGCCGAGCGAATTCACACCATCAACCAATTGCTGAAGTCTTATAGTCTTTTCGAAAAGGACGTGGACTACGTGGTAATGGATAATAAAGTGAAAATCGTTGATGAGCAGACGGGCCGTATTATGGAAGGTCGTCGTTACAGTGACGGACTTCACCAGGCCATCGAGTCGAAGGAAAACGTGAAGATCGAAGATGCGACGCAAACTTACGCTACAATTACTTTGCAGAATTACTTCCGCATGTACCACAAATTGGCGGGTATGACGGGTACGGCTGAGACGGAAGCGGGAGAACTTTGGGACATCTATAAGTTGGATGTGATGATCATCCCGACCAACCGTCCGATAGCCAGAGCAGATAAAGAAGATAAAGTTTACAAAACCAAAAGAGAGAAGTACAATGCTTCGATTGAAGAAATCGTAGAGCTTTCTAAAGCGGGTAGACCCGTATTGGTTGGTACTACTTCCGTAGAAGTTTCCGAATTTTTAAGCCGTTCGCTGAAAATGCGCGGAATCGAGCACAATGTACTGAACGCAAAACTTCACGCTCGTGAGGCTGAAGTAGTGGCCGAAGCCGGTAGACCGGGAGCGGTAACCATTGCTACCAACATGGCCGGTCGTGGTACGGACATTAAGCTCGGCGCAGGCGTAAAAGAAGCGGGTGGTCTCGCCATTGTAGGTACGGAAAAGCACGATTCACGTCGCGTTGACCGACAGCTCAGAGGTCGATCCGGTCGACAGGGAGACCCTGGTTCTTCGCAATTCTATATTTCTCTTGAAGATGATTTGATGCGTCTTTTCGGCTCTGACCGAATAGCCAAAATGATGGACCGACTCGGACTGGAGGAAGGAGAAGTGATTCAGCATTCGATGATTACCAAATCGATCGAAAGGGCTCAGCGAAAAGTTGAGGAAAATAACTTCGGAATCCGAAAGCGACTTTTGGAATACGATGATGTAATGAACTCGCAGCGTGAGGTGATTTACAAAAGACGGAAGCACGCGCTGTTCGGAGATCGGTTGGAGCTGGATATTCAGAATATGTTCCGCGATTTAGCCGAACAAGTAGTTGCTTTTAACTTGGAGGCTAAAGATTACGAAGGCTTCAAGCTGGACTTGCTGCAGTACTTCGGCATGGATGCCCCGATTTCTGAAGATGATTTTGTGGGAGCGAAACCCGCCGAACTCACGGAAACAGTTTATAAGCAAGCACGTGATCGGTACAAGAGACGGATGGAAACAGTTACCGCTGCTGCCATGCCTGTGATTAAACAAGTTCACGAAAAGGAGAATAAGTTTGAGAATATTGCCATCCCGTTTTCTGATGGGAAGAGAGCTTTGCAAATCGTCGCCAACATCGAAAAATGCTTGGAGTCGGAAGGCAAAATTCTCCGAAACGCCTTGGAAAAAAGTGTCACGCTTTCCATTATCGACAATGAATGGAAAGAGCACTTACGTGAGATGGACGACTTACGTCAATCGGTGCAAAACGCCAGATTTGAGCAAAAGGACCCCTTACTTATTTACAAATTTGAATCATTTGAGCTTTTCAAAAAGATGATCGGCCGTGTAAGCAAGGAAGTGGTTTCGTTCTTGTCGAAAGCAGCATTGCCCGGAAGGGGAGATCAAGTGCAAACTACGAATAGAACAACCACTGCTAGAGACGACTCGGGCAAATTGCAAACCAGCCGTCCGGGGTCAGAGCAGGCAGCACCGTCAAACGGAAGACCTGCAGGACCAAGACAAGCTCCGCCCCCACCTCAAAAAACCGAGCCTGTAAGGGTAGAGAAGAAGATTGGACGAAATGACCCTTGTCCCTGCGGTAGCGGAAAAAAATACAAGCAATGTCACGGAAAGGCGGTGAATCAGATTTAATCTGATTTTCGCAAAGAAAAGTATAAAAAAAGCCCCGACGAATTAATTCGTCGGGGCTATTTAGTTCAATACGATCCTGATTACTTCATTTCAGCAATCAATTTCTCATTCATTTTGATGTATGGCTCATACTCAGCTTCCTTAGACATTTCTAAGGATTTCATAGCGGTCTCTTTTGCCATTTTCATGTCACCGTTGGCTTTGTAAGCTTTGGCCAAAGTGTGCATGTTCCAGAATACTTCTTTGATGTCCGTAGACTTCTTTGCGAATTCCAAAGCTTTCTCAGGGCTATCATTGTCTAAGTAGTAGCTGGCCGCATCTTCGTAAAATCCGTACAGGCCTTCGATTTCTTTCATCTTGCCATCCATGCTTTCTACTACATGGTCTGCGGTATTTACCGAAATCGGAACGGAGAACATCATGTCGCTCCAGTTGAATACCAAATCAACTTTGTCATCATCTACATTCTCAAAAGAGAAACGCATGCGTTCTACTTTTTCAGAAGACTTTTTGAAAGGAACTTCAGTAGTTACCACATTAAGGCTTTCGTCGTAGCTACCTGTACCACCTTGGTCGTAGTTCGAGTTAAGCATTACCATCACTTTGTCTTTCATAGGAATGGTAAAGATGGAGTAAGTACCTGCCTCTACATCGGTTCCGTTGAAGCTTACTTCATTGCTAAAGGTGATTTTCGATGCCTTGTTCGCACCTGTTCTCCAGAGCTTATCAAAAGGAACTAGGTCTCCGAATATCTGACGGCCTTTCATGCCGGGACGGCTGTATTCCACTTCCATTTCGGTAAGACCGACCATTTGGTATTCACGAGCCAAAGGGCTGGGAGCAGGAAAGTATTGTGCACTTGATAATAAGGTAGCGATGGCAAATGCCAAGCTCAACATTGTTTTTTTCATGGTAATTAAGGATTGATTAATAAGGATCAGGCGGCCTTTAGCTGAGAGATTTTCGATTTGCTGAATTTCTCTTTGGCGTATTTAGCCGTTATTTTAAAACTCTTAATGTCTTTTGAGCCGGGTATTTCGTACATCAAATCTGTCATGATGGCCTCGCAAATCGAGCGAAGACCTCTTGCTCCGAGTTTGTATTCCATCGCTTTGTCTACAATGAAGTCCAAGGCTTCTTTATCGAAAGTCAGTTTTACGTCATCCATTTCAAAAAGCTTCACATACTGCTTGACCAGCGCATTCTTCGGCTCTGTTAAGATTCTGCGTAAAGTAGCTTTATCAAGTGGATTAAGGTAAGTCAAGACAGGAAATCTTCCGATGAGCTCGGGGATCAAACCGAAGCTCTTCAGGTCGACCGGTGAAACGTATTGTAAAACATGTTCCGGATCAAAATCAGCATTCTCCGTGCTCGAGCTATAGCCGATAGTTGATGTTTTTACTCTTCGCTCGATCAACTTCTTAATTCCATCAAAGGCACCTCCACAAATGAAGAGGATATTTTTGGTATTGATCTGAATGAGTTTTTGCTCCGGGTGTTTTCTTCCACCTTGTGGCGGCACATTCACTTCCGATCCTTCCAATAATTTCAACAAGGCCTGCTGCACTCCTTCTCCACTTACATCACGTGTGATGCTGGCATTGTCGCTCTTACGAGCAATTTTGTCTATCTCATCAATAAAAACGATTCCTCTTTCCGCAGTAGGCACATCGTAGTCGGCAGCTTGAAGCAATCGAGAGAGAATGCTCTCCACATCTTCACCCACGTAACCGGCCTCTGTAAGTATGGTGGCATCGGCAATACAAAACGGTACGTTAAGCATACGGGCAATGGTTTTTGCCATCAAGGTTTTTCCCGTTCCCGTTTCTCCGACGAAAACGATATTGGATTTTTCAATCTCTACATCATCATCGTCATCATCCGGCTTTTGAAGCAATCGCTTGTAGTGATTGTAAACGGCTACAGAAAGGGTGCGCTTGGCATCATCTTGTCCAATAACAAATTTATCCAAATACGCCTTTATTTCCGCCGGCCTTTGAAGCACCAAGCTAGACTCTAATTGAGCATGCGCTTTCTGCGAAATCTCTTCTTTTATGATACTTTGAGCTTGAACGATGCAGTTGTCGCAAATGTGTCCGGTTACACCGGCTATGAGTACATTGACATCACTTTTATTCCTTCCGCAAAAGGAACATTTCACTTCTCGTTTTTCGTTACCAGCCATTTTGTCTGTTTTTTAATGCTTTGGATTTCTTACCAAGACTTCATCCAGCATCCCGTATTCTTTCGCTTCTTCAGCAGTCATCCAAAAGTCGCGATCACTGTCTTCGCTGACTTTCTCATAAGATTGACCACTGTGTGTGGCGATAATATCGTAGAGCTCTTTTCGAAGCTTGATAATTTCTCTAGCTGTTATTTCGATATCCGAAGCCTGTCCCTGAGCACCTCCCAATGGTTGATGAATCATGACACGAGAATGTTTTAACGCAGTTCTCTTTCCCTTCTCGCCGGCACAAAGTAAAACAGCACCCATCGAGGCAGCCATTCCCGTGCATATTGTCGCGACATCAGGTGAGATATATTGCATCGTATCATAAATTCCCAAACCGGCATAAACCGAACCCCCGGGAGAATTCAGGTAGATTTGGATATCTTTTTTCGGGTCTACGCTTTCCAGAAAAAGAAGTTGTGCCTGAATGATATTTGCCACCTGATCATCGATACCCGTGCCCAAGAAAATGATGCGATCCATCATAAGACGCGAAAAAACGTCCATCTGAGCTACATTCATCTGTCTTTCCTCGATAATGTAAGGCGTCAGGGCCTTTGCATAATCGTGGTAGTACATGCTGTTGATTCGGTGATGTTTCTTAGCGTATTTTTCGAATTCTTTGTTTTCTGACATGTGATCTAGCTATGTGATTGAAACGCGAAAGTTACCGAAAGGTTGATTAACCCTCGTTTGCCATTTCTACAAACTTATCAAATGACACTTCTTTATCTTTTACGCTCGCATTCTCTTTTACGTAGGCTATGAGTTTCTCATCGTAAAGCATATCATAAATCTTACGCGCTTCGTCTTGATTTCCAAGAACTCGCTTAGCAGATTCCTCGAGTTCTTTATCTTCAGGAGCAGGCATACCGTATTGCGCGTAGTTTCCGATTAGAAGCTCTTTGGTTTTGCCAATTACCTCTTCCTGACTTACGGAAATGGCATCCTGACTGATCAACTCATTAAAGATCAACTGCCATTGCAAACTTTTACGGTATTCGGTGTAATCTTTCTCTACTTCCTCTACAGTTATTGGATTTTCGTTTGTCACACGAATCCATCTTTTCAAAAACTCATCAGGCAAATCAGGATTATACTTTTCGATCATAGCCTTACTGATATCTCTTTTAAAAAGTCGATCACTATCCGTAGCAAAGTGTTGCTCCAAATCAGAAGCTACCTTTTTCCTGAAATCAGCCTCACTCTTAACATCGCTGTCTTCGCCAAAAGTTTTGTTGAAGAATTCTTCATTCAATTCCGCAGGCTCCATTCTTTTTACTTCACGAACGATAAACTTAAAGTTATCTCCTACTTGGGATAAAGCGTCTCCCGAAAGCCCTAGCATTCTCCCCAAGTCGTCATTGTCTTTTGCCAATAAAGAAGGCTGCACTTTGACATCATCGCCAATTTTCAAGCCTTTAAGCTTCTTGGCTTCATCTTTATCAATGTATTCCAACGAGATAGTGCTTTGATTCATCACACCGCCGGGCACCACTTCTTCATTTTCATCAAGCTGAACAAAATCTCCAACGAGCATATCCTTGTCGCCCGCCTTCTCTACATCTTCTACCTTACCGTATCGACGTGCGATGCGGTTTACTTCATCGTCCACTAATTTTTCATCGATCTTAATGGTATAGTATTCAAGCTTGTCCTTTTTAGAAACGGATACATCCAGCTTTGGCGCTAATCCCAATTCGTACACGAATTCAAATTCTCCCGGTTCATCCCAGTTGCCGTTATCGACGTGATCTTCTTTCGGCATGGGGCTACCCAATATTTTCAGTTCTTGTTCAGAGATGTAAGACTGAATGCTTTGATTCAGCACTTGGTTCATTTCCTCTGCCAGCAAAGATTTGCCGTAGCGACTTTTGATCACGCCCATCGGAATTTTTCCCGGGCGAAATCCCGGCATCTGAACTTGTTTGCGCGCACGCTTCAGCGCTTCGCTATATCTTTCGTTGTAATCAGTAGGCTCAACTTTTATTTTCAGTAGAGCATTTTTATCGTCTATTTTCTCTTGTGTTATCTGCATAAAAACAAGGCATTAAAATGTGATTATACGCCCGAAAACGGGGGTGCAAATATACTGTAAATCTTAGAATTGAGGGCAGTTAAGAGCCATTCATTTAAATAAAAACGGGAGCCCTTTCGGACTCCCGACTTGTAGTGCGGATGGAGGGACTCGAACCCCCAAGCCTCGCGGCACTAGATCCTAAGTCTAGCGTGTCTACCAATTTCACCACATCCGCAAATTGCGGACGCAAAGATAATGAGAAAGAATTATCCACAAAGCACTTTAACCAACTCTCCGGGGATTTAAAGTTTTTACTTTTGCAAAAAAGGGATTATGCGCAGTTTTACTCCTTCAGATTTAAGCACGCCAAAGCTTCACGGTATTCTTTTGGGATCCATTGGCCCGAGGCCGATAGCCTTTGCCAGCACGGTAAACAAAGACGGAGTGCCAAACTTATCGCCCTTCAGTTTTTTCAATGTTTTCAGTGCTAATCCGCCCATTCTCATTTTTTCACCCGCAAGAAGAGGAAGGGATAACACTACCAAGCACAGTTTTGAAAATGCGAAAGTGCATCCTGAGGTGGTTATCAATATTGTAAATTACGATATCGTACAACAGATGTCTCTCTCCAGCACGGAGTATCCCGAAGGTGTGAATGAATTTGAGAAGGCGGGCCTTACGGCAATTCCTTCGGAAGTCGTAGAACCGCCCAGAGTGAAAGAAAGCCCCGTGCAGTTTGAATGTAAGGTGAATGAGATAGTTGAACTTGGAAAAGAAGGTGGTGCCGGAAATTTGGTGATTTGCGAAGTAGTGAAAATTCACGTTCGTGAAGATTTGATCAATGAAGATCTTCAAATAGATCAGGAAAAGATCGATACCGTGGGTCGCATGGGCGGAAATTACTATTCACGTGCTCACGGCGAGGCACTTTTCGAAGTAGCCAAACCCCTGCGATCTATGGGAATTGGTGTAGACCGAATACCCGAAGAGATCAGAAATAGTACTATCTTGACGGGAAATGATCTCGGACAATTGGGAAACGTAGAAGAGCTTCCCAACGAAACGGATGTCAACGAGTATCGATTAACGGAATTAAGCGATCTTTTTGTAGAGTTGGAAGATGCTCCGCATGATTTGGAGAAACAGCTTCACCAAAGAGCGCATGAATTATTGGATGAGGGTAAAGTGCAGGAAGCATGGATGACTCTCATGAGTTTTAACAATTAGAAAAGTATTTAAGTATGTTTTCAATTACAGGAAAATTAGTCGTTAAAAACGGAACTGAACAGGTTACGGATAAGTTTAAAAAGCGTGAATTCGTCATTGCGGATGAAAGCAGCCAGTATCCTCAGGAAATTATTTTTCAGCTTGTGCAAGACAAAGTCGACCTGATCGATCCTTACCAGGAAGGCGATATGTTGAAAGTAAATTTCAACCTGCGCGGAAGAAGATGGCAAAATCCGAAGACGGGCGAAACACGTTTTTTTAACTCACTCGACGCATGGAGATTGGAGAAAGCCGAAACTGAAAAAATCGGTTCCGACCTTCCGCCATTGCCCCAGAGTGAGCCTGCCAATTTGGATGATGGTTCTGATGACCTTCCTTTCTAAGTAATGTCTTTTGCCGGTCGGTTCGAGCGCGCATTTCACAATTTGCTGCCTTCGCCATTTGCCCTGGCGGTTCTACTGACTTTTGCCGTTTTTGGTGCGGCCGTTTTGTTTTTCAAACCGGCCGAATCCGATTTTCTTGCTCACGGCGTAGAAGTCGTCTCTTATTGGTACGACGGAATTTGGAATGCTCCACTATTGGTATTCGGGTATCAAATGATGCTCATTTTGGTGCTGGGCCATGTTTTGGCCTTGGCACCGCCGGTAGATGATCTGATCAAACGCGCAACTAAATATTGCGATAGTACCGCAAAAGCGGCTGCGATTGTAACTGTTTCCTGCATATTATTAGGTCTAATCAATTGGGGCTTGGCTTTAATTTTCGGAGCTATTTTCGCCAGAAAAGTTGGAGAATATGCCGTGAAAAAGGGAAACAAAATAAACTACCCTCTCATCGGTGCCTGCGGTTATACGGGTCTTCTGGTATGGCACGGCGGTATATCCGGAAGTTCTACCATCAAAGCTGCCGAAGAAGGCCATCTGGCCTCCCTCCTTCAGGGAAGTAAAAATATCGACTTCAGTGCATTGCCATCGGCAGTGAGCTTTAGCGAAACGGTATTTTCTCCAATGAACCTATCGGTCTCTCTGGCTTTATTGATCGTTTTGCCATTCAGCGCCTATGCCATTGGAAAAAACAGTATTTCAACGCATTATATCCTGCATCATTTCAAAAGAACAGATAAAAGTTCTAAGGCCAGAGGTATTGCTGAAAAGCTGGACTTCCACCCTGCCCTCGCATTGATTTTAGGATTCTCGGCACTGATTACCGCTGCGGCTATAGCTACCCGATCCATTCAATCGGGGGACGGAAATTTTGTCAACCCGAATTTCATAAATACCGCCTTTTTGGGATTTGGCCTGATAGCTCACGGAAATTTGAGTCGTTTTGCGGAAGCAATTGAAGAGGCGATACAGGGTGCTTCGGGCATTCTCATCCAATTTCCGCTTTACTTCGGCATCTTGGGCATGATGAAAGGAGCCGGAATTGTGAGTGAGATATCGACCTTTTTCGTTTCGATTTCCAATCAAACTACTTATCCCATTTTTTCTTTCTTATCCGCAGGTTTTGTCAACATTCTGGTTCCGAGCGGTGGAGGTCAGTGGATGGTTCAAGGTCCGATCATCATTGAAGCTTCTCAGCAAATGGGCTTGGATTTAGGAAAGAGCATCATGTCCATGGCATACGGAGATCAGCTTACCAATATGCTGCAGCCATTCTGGGCTTTGCCATTGCTTTCTATCACGGGCCTGAAGGCAAAGGAAATATTGCCGTTTACTTTTTTCTTCATGCTGATAGCTGCAGTAATATACATAGCTGCTTTGCTGATTTTTTAAGCAGATCGCTTATCGAAACTTTCGCGTAAGCCATTGCCAACGAGCATAAAAGCCAAAACCAAAAGTACGATACACAATCCCGGAAGGATGGCGAGATAGGCCAAGTCTGTAGTGATGTAAGGGTAATGATCTTTGATCATTCGACCCCAAGAGGCCATGGGAATTTGGGCGCCGATTCCCAGAAAGCTGAGGCCCGCTTCCAAAAGAATGGCCGAAGCAAAATTAGCGGCAGAAATGACGATAACAGGGCCCATCACATTCGGAACGATGTGATTGAAAATAATTCGCCCGTCAGAATAACCCAGCACCTTGGCCGCTTCAACGAATTCAAGATTCTTCACGGAAAGAACCTGCCCTCTGACGACGCGAGCTACCTCAACCCACATAGTTAGCCCTACGGCAATGAAGACTTGAACGAATCCCTTTCCCAGCGTGAAAGTGATGGCTATAACTAGAAGTAAGGTTGGTATGGACCAAACGACATTGATCAACCACATGATCAGATCATCGACCTTGCCACCGAAGTATCCGGCGATAGCTCCTAAGGACACGCCAAGTAAAAGCGAAATCAACACTGAAATCAATCCGACAGATAGCGATATAATTGTGCCCGCCATCAATCTGCTTAATAGGTCTCGACCGAATTTATCCGTGCCTAAAAAATACGTTTTGGTACTTATTCTCTCGTGAACTTTGTCAACCAATTCAGATCGCTCGATTTCAGTAATTGACCCATCGACTAAGGTGAGTTGATACCGACCATTTTCGTTTTGCACCTTTCCCCGTAATGGAAAAACCACGTCTGCCAGATGGTACTTGAATGGTTCTCCTTTTATTTCTTCCGAACCACCGTAGACATGACCGATCAAAGAATCTCTCAGAATTTCGTAATCGTGTAATGGAATCAATTGATAATCTGATTCTTTTCCGCCAAAAAAGAGCGAGGAGAACCAAGTCGAGTTTTCCGATTGCGCATTTTTTTTCACCTTCAGTACTTCTACCGAAAATCCGATTCCTTTTTTCGCCAAGCTTACATTTTGACTATTTGCGTCAGGAGTAGCGTCAGGACGTATGAGTGCACCGAGTATCGAGATGAGAGCTGCTATTGCAATTATTGACAATCCGAAAACGGCAGTTTTATTTCGCTTAAACTGCTTCCAATTTCTCGAAAGGGGCGATTCGGATCTATCTTGCTGCATTGAGCGGTGACTTCTTGAATTGGATTTTTTTCAGCATCCCTGATACAATCAAAGCAAATGTATAGAACGGATAGAGCAATTGGGCAAAGGGGAGATAGAAAAGTAAATCTCGTCGCTCGTAGTGTTTAGTTACAATGACAAAAAGAATCCATTCACCTACCCATTTGATAAAAAGTAAGGATACGGCGTCTATCCAATTACCCCCTAGGGACAAGCTAATCAAAACACCTAAAGGAAGCAGATGGACGAAACCCATACAAATTGCCAAAATCTGATATTTCTCATTTGGAACGTCCATCGTCTTGGCTATCCATCGCGATCGCTGCGAAAAGAGGTCCAAAAAAGCATCGGGAAAACTGACATCAACCGCGGGGTAGGTAGAGGCTACTTTTATGGACTGAGATCCATACTTTTCAGCAATGGCATTCATCCCGAAGATGTCGTCTCCTGAAGCTATATGATAGTCCGTTCGTTTTTCATCCACTTCCAAGAATGCTTTCTTTTCAAATAAAAGGCAGGCGCCGTTGGAAAGAACGGGATGCCCCTTATCTGCCAAGCCGATACCTATTCCCTGAAGTGCTAAGAATTCTAAATCGAAAAAAGCGGCGATAAAACCTTTTCTACGAACAGGACGCAAGGTGAACAGAAGCATTTTAGCCTGTGAAACATCAGTTGTCTCAAGCAGGGAGGCGAGTGTTCTATTAATTAAAATATCAGCATCAAGCGTCAGTATCCACGGGTGTTGAGCTGCCTTTACTCCTTTTTGAATAGCAAATTTTTTTCCCTTCTTGTCGGAACGAATAAATCTGAAATTTTCAGAGCGCCCGATAGTGGTTTCTGATTGATCAGTGGAGTGGTCATCGATGAAAATAATCTCATAGGGAAAAGGCAACGACTTGAAGTTTTCGAAGGAAGCGAGTAATTCAGGTAAATTTTTCTCTTCATTTCTAAATGGAATGAGAACTGATAATCCCTTGAGGGTGTTTATGCTTCTCTCTCCTTCCGCCGGCGGTGCAGGAGCCAAGGAGTAAAGCAGAAACATGAAATAAAGTGTGAGCAATATCACAAGTATATACATGTCCTATCCTTCAATTTTTTTAAGACCGGAATAAAGTGACCATGTACCAATCGGCAAACCTATATTCAGCGCCCAGAGACAGAATGCCGCCAACGGGGCTCCCAAAGAGCTATCAAAATAGGATGAGAAGATGAGTACGGACAGAACTTCACGCACTCCTAATTCAGATAAGAGCGATCCCGGAATATATGACTGTATGGCATAGAGAATAAAAACTCCTCCGAAGGCATCGGAAACAGAGCCCGTAAAGCCGAAAGAAAATAAGAGCAGAACAAACTGAGATGAAAAAATCAAATATCTCACAATTGCCAGGGTCGACGCTGATAACCACTGATTGCGTCTTGGATTCAAATGTTTTTTATTCAATTCTGCCAGAGGTCCTCTATGGAAACCATAAAAGAGAAAAATGATGAGGACGAGAACTCCGACTAAAAGGGGAGTAATGTCAAATCCGAATTGTAAACGGAAATCAAAAACGAAAATTCCCAAACAACCGAATGCAATGGTGACAGCGCCCTGCAACAAAGAGCCTGCAAAGCTCGCTCCGACGGCTTTTTTTCTTTGTCCACGTGGAGCGTAACGCATTCTGCCCACAAACTCGCCCACTCGGTTCGGAGTCCAAATGCCGATGCTCATACCGGCTATGACACTCCTCAATGATTCGCGAAGATCAATAAACTTCATACCGAAAAGAGCCCGGTACTTTCCTGCTTCCGCTAAAAGATTAATGAAGGAAAGCAGAGCTACAAGTGTAAGAGATAAAAAGAGTGTTGAGTCGATCCAAATGGAGGAGAATTCTAAACTATCCATCTTGAACCATGCTAAAGCGGACAATAACAAAAGTGTGGCCAACCGCAATAAGGCAGATACTTTCGGGTTTTCAAGTGCTATGGAAACTCTTTTATACATTTAGCAGCTAAAGGTAATCTTTTGAAGAAGGAGCGCATCATTTTGGGAATGGATCCGGGTACCAATTTAATGGGATACGGAATAATCAAGGTAGAGGGAAAACGATTCGAGATGATCACTTGCGGCGTAATTAAATTGGGCAAATATCCTGATCATGCCGTGCGCATGCGCAAAATTTTCGATCGGGTTGTCTCTTTGATCGATGAATTTCATCCTGATGAACTTTCGATTGAGGCACCATTTTTTGGAAAAAACGTCCAATCTATGTTGAAGCTCGGCCGAGCACAAGGTGTAGCCATAGCAGCCGCCTTGAGTCGTGATATGCCTTACTGCGAATATGCCCCACGAAAAATTAAACAATCCGTTACCGGAAACGGAAATGCGTCGAAAGAGCAGGTGGCGAAAATGCTCCTTACCGTGCTTCAGCTCAAAGAGCTTCCGGCTACCTTAGATGCCTCCGATGCTTTGGCTGCTGCCGTTTGCCACGGATTTCAAGGAGGTAACTCTCAGCGAGAAGGTTATACTTCATGGAAAGCATTTCTCTCTGCTAACCCGGGCAGGAAAAGAAATTAATTAAGCTTTGCGAATCTTCTCTGCCAAATCGGACATGAAATCAGAATCCAAGTTTAGCTTTGGTTTGGCAAAGTTCATGTCTGAAACTGAGTTGATCGGAATAAGGTGAACATGAGCATGAGGCACTTCGAGCCCGATAACGGAAATTCCTATACGCTCACATTCTACTACGGCTTCAATTTTACGAGCTACCTCTTTAGAGAAGATCAAGATTTCACTCAACAGTTCATCGGGAAGATCAAAAATGTAATCGATCTCTTTTTTGGGAACCACTAAGGTGTGACCTGCCTTAAGCGGGTTGATATCGAGAAAGGCAATAAACTTTTCGCTCTCATGCACTTTATGAGAGGGGATTTCTCCACTGATAATTTTGGTAAATATGGACATCAGCGCGAGATTTCGAGTACTTCAAACTTCGCTAACCCTGATGGTATCTGAATTTCAACGATATCACCAACTTCCTTTCCCAGCAGTCCTTTACCAATAGGAGATTCAACGGAGATTTTTCTGGCTTTCAGATCAGCTTCATTTTCTGCCACTAAGGTATAGGACATCTCGGCCTTATTGGCAACGTTTTTAATTTTTACCGTGCTTAAAATATAGGCTTTCGAATTGTCCATTTGAGATTCATCGACTATTCGAGCATTAGCAACGACATCTTCCAGTTTTGCAATCTTAGCTTCCAAATGACCTTGCGCTTCTTTAGCGGCATCGTATTCGGCATTTTCCGATAAATCTCCCTTATCTCGAGCTTCTGCTATCTGGGCGGAGATAGAAGGTCTTTCAACGGTCTTAAGGTGGTGAAGCTCATCTTTGAGCTTTTGCAAACCTTCTTTGGTATAATAGCTTAATTGTGACATGTCAGTGTGGTATATATCAAAAACGAGAAAACCCGGAATGGGCTTTCTCGATAATGCAAAGATAAAAAAGTTTAATGTAATCTATTCAGCGCGACCTAAATGTATTCTCGCACCTATAGAGTGTGAACCATCGAATGGCATTGTTGCACGGTAAGCGTAGTCCACGCTTATTCGCGAGCCTTTTTCGCCAAATTCAAATTCAACACCGGCACCTGCTGAGAGACCGGTATATACATATCTACGATCTTCATCACTAAAGATATTCTCCTCGTAGTGATATCCACCTCGCAGGTAGAATTTACGCATGAAGCTGTATTCTAAACCTAAAAGGTAATTATCGTTATTAAAAGAATTTGCAACAAAGGTTCCGTGAGCGGTCAGGAAATGATTCTCAGGTAAAAGAAAGTCATAACTAAATCCGATAGCTACTAATGATGGTAATTCGTATTCAGCACTTCTAAGTTCTGCAGTAAATGAATAGAGATCATCAGGAGCTTCCGATTCAAAACTCAAACCATCACCCTCAAATGAAAGGGCAGGACCAACATTCTTCAACGTTATTCCGAATTTAATTTGGTCACGTTCTCCCGTCACGTATTTAATACCGGCATCCAAAGCAACACCTGATGCACTCAAATCTGCAACGCTTTCAGACAGAATTTTAAGGGTAATACCCCCGTATATACTATTGGAAAATGCCTTGGCATAGGACAAACCTATGTTTACCATATTTACATTGAAGAATGTTCCGTCTCCGTCAGGAGTCTCAGTAGTAGTCCTGCGTATATCACCAAAATCCATAGCATTGATTGTTAAACCCAATACGCTGGTTTCACCTACTCTTTGGGCGATACCGACGGAATTAATACCGACATCGGCTCCGGAGAGGTAATTGGTGTGAGTGAAAGCCACCTCCGTTTGCTCTACAAATGCTAATCCTGCAACATTCTGAAACATGGATTCTACAGGGGTGGCATCTGCCATATTTGCTCCCGAGAAGGCTCCACTTCTGGCCCACGGATTTATCAGAAGCTGTAATCCACCGGCAGAACCGGCCCTATCAGGATTTCCTGCAAATGAAGATGATGCAATTAAGAGTCCTGAAAAAACAGATAAGCTCAGGATTGCATTTTTATATCGATTCATCATAATCGTTTAGTTGTAGCAAATGGGTTTAGAGGTTTCTTAAGTCGGCAGGTCGAGTCGCCATAAAGAATTTGAGAACGCGCTCTCCCACACCGGGAACTGAGACATGGATGAGATACATACCTCCCGCAACGGGGATGAATGCTTCGTTTCTCAAATCCCACTCTAAGAATGTGTTCGGATTATCCTTTTCCAAAATTCTAATTAGTGTACCGTTCACCGTGAAAATTTGAATCTTACACTCAGGAGGAAGATTTACAAATTTCACCAAATTATCCACCCGACTTTGCTCGTAAGAGCTGTAAGCATAATAAGGATTGGGAACAATATCAATCAGATTCAACGCTTCTTCAGCTACTTCCTGTTGCTGTACTGCTACTTCAAAGCCTTTAGTGCTGAAAGAATACATCGGGTACCATTGATTATCGCTCAATTCTCTGGCCTCATTGGTCGGAACAAATGGAAAGGAACCATTCGGGAATACACCCTGACCTAATTCATTCGCTGCAGTGGCATATGGCTCGTATGGTTTTGCTACTGATACCGAGAATGTCGCCTCACCCGGGACTAAACCTTGCTCGGGACTCAAGTATTCGAAGCCATCTATCAGAAGAGGGAATCCTATCCACTCCAAACCGGCAAATACACTTCTTCTATCGCTATTACTACCTGTAGTTAATGCATTAAATGCCATCGTACCACCATCATACATTGGCATCTCTTCAGGTAGTTCACCCTCGTCCAAATCCAACAGGTCTTCTTCCAGATAAAGTGAATTATTATCGAATACATAGAAATAATGCTCACCCCCCATGAAAAACTGTTGACCTAATCGAGAAATAACTCTGGATGAGGGATTCCATATCATATCACGACCGTTGTCGGAACCGAAATACGAATTCTCACCGAAACCCATATTCAACCTTTCACCCGTTTCAACATTAATCGCATAACCGGGGAACCAACCCATACCGATTGAATATCCAACCAAAGCATTAGGATTGTACATCAGGTCATCGCCACTACCGGAAACCAGACCTATCTCAGGATATTCTGAATTATAAGCCCGCAATAAGCTTTCGAGTTCTTCTTGATCAAGGTCCTCAACCAAATCGTCTACTTGTTCTTGCGTAATGACTTGCTCTCCAAAATAGGTTGCTTCATCAGAATTTACACCTGATTGCGTTTGATTCAATCCATTCTTATCCACCGACAGGGCACCTCTCAAATTCATTTTGGTAACCAAGTCTCCACCGGATGTTTGATCCCTCAATAATGCAGAGGCACTACCTAACTGAGCAAATGCCGGATCGTGTTGCATTTCAAATACCGGAACTCTCGACCAAAGCTCTCGGTCAGGAGTGATGAAAACCTGAATGGAACTTAAGTCCGTCATATCTCTGTTATCCGTATTCGTACGCGCTTGAGATTCAGCGATACTATTTAATGGACCAACACCACAGTTGTTTTGATAAACCAAGTGAGCAGGGCTTATTATACCTCCTATAACATTTTCATAAACTTGTCGATTGTCCAAGCCAAGCTTATCATCCCAAAAAGCATCAAGTGGAATTGGAAACGGATCTAATTCTCCGGTTTCCTCAGGTAAATAACAAGGATCCTCACCTTCCGGATCTTCGGTTACAACCGTTCCGGCACGTATCCAATTGAGGTAAGTAAACCCTTCTTGATCAGGAACGCCTGCCAACCATTCAGGACCATTAAATGTTAACGACGAATTGAGAAGTGCAGGTTTGAATCTGGGAGTCTCTCCTTGAGGATTGGCTACTTCATATTCATACTGTCCGATTTCAACACTGATACCATATTCGGGTATAATTTGCTCATTGGAAACGCGAATACTGTTCTCACTGAAAATCGTATCATTCGGATTTTCAAGGTCTATCATGTACCATCTGGAATTCTCAAAGTCACCTATGTAATTTCCTTCTTCATCCAACCCGAATTCGCCCGTATAATCTCCATTTTCATCTAATTCGGGAGCGTAAAACTTAAGTACGAAGTCAGCTGCTCGAACATTTAGCGGATCGACGATTTTAGCGTTCAGCGGTCCGAATCCCGTTTCGTACACAAGTGTATCGGCTTTGTATGGCGCTCCATCCATAATATCTTCAATGGATTCTTGAGACAGACGCAACTCATTTCCTCCGTTACCCATTCCCTCTATTCTCGTTACGGGCAAACCATCACCATAGCTGGCATTGGTAACCGTTCCGAAAGATCTGGGCACAGGCTTGGAGGGAATAGCTACTACCGGATTGATCGCACCCGTAGCAGAAGCTCTACCTACTAAATATGGGGTAGCTTGTCCCGTAGGATTGTCAGGATCCGGATTGTATGGTTCATATTCATTATAACCATAGGCCACCGCCATATAATAATACTTCTTGAAGTTGATTAATCGATTGTCTCCTTGCGCAAACAAGTCATTAGTTACCACAAACGAGTGAGTGATTCCTTCATTCGCACCGTTCACCCTTTCAACGGGTACGGACAATCCGATTTGTTCATCAAACTCATAATTAATGATTTGACCGATAGGCTCACCATTTTCATCAAAATCTTCGATATCTGCCTGAAACAACAGACGCGCTAATTCAGGATTATTTAAGTCCCCGGCAGATACTTCGTCATCCCGCAATTGATAAACTTGGTAACCTTGGAAATTATATGTCCGGTCGTAAGGATTACCTTCCGTATCAGTTTCGGGTATGGTCGGGTCGATTTCCTCATACCTCTCTCCTAGGTTGTTGCTCAGAGCATTGGTATTTCTCAAGTAGAATATCAAGGTTTTATCCAATTCTTGAATAGTCAACTCAGGAGCATCGGGACCACTAAGCAATCGGAAACAATTTTCGAAGAGTGCTTGAGCTTTATCATCAGCTATAAACAGGCTGTTTACAGATGCAAAGGGACCGCCGGTGCTGGCACGGGCGTAAACTGCTCCAACGGTAATATTATTGAACTCTCCCGGATCCAAAGTAAAAGGTCCTGCAGATTGAAGAAAACGTCTGTCTCCTTCAGGGTTACCTTCATTTTCTTCAGTCCATCCTCCGGGAAGAGGATAATTAGGATCCACTCCATCTGTTCCCCAATGTAGTGGGTCTGAATCTCCGGGAAACATAAAATCAGCTCGAAGCGCCTCAGGGTCGGTCGGTGCATATCCTAACCCTCCGAATGACATCGGTGTATTGTCTCTCCATCGACCGCGCATCATTTGGTAGTACTCAACGGCTACCTGGGGACCTTGAGTTGCAATGGGCGGTTCTGAATTCTGGTGATAAAGGAATCGGCGCATTCCGAAACGCTCATTGTCGATAATTGAATCCACCCCAAGGCTGGTTAGAGAATCAGCCGGGTTCAAATAACCCAAACCGTTCAATGCTTGTCCTTCACCAATACCATAAAGGTTATTTATGCCATCAGGATCTTGATAAGGACCTTCAAAGAAGTCAATTCCGATAGCTGGTGGCTGCGCACCATAACCCGGGCCACTTTGTGAACTTTGATCAAAATCAGTCCCGTTATATGAATAACCCAAACCTCGTTCAACATCACAACCCACATAATCATCATTTGGGTTTCCTAAGTCGGTATCAACCCATTGAGCAAAATAAGTTTCTTCGAGTGTCAATGAACCACGATTAATTAAAACGTAGTTACAGAAAGTCATATTGTTAATCTCATCGTTCGTATTAAATGCAAACATCTGAGCTTGTATTTCCATTCCGATCGGCTCACCCTGCGATTCAGTGTGAATATTTCCTTTGTCATTAAATATCCAATACATGGAAAAGTCACCGAAAAGTGGAACGGGATCCGTAACCAGTCGTGTTCTACAATCGATCTCCGAATCTAAATCATACAAAGGATAATCTCCCTGCTCGGGTTCATAAAGCCCGGGAGTCGTTAGGATATCACCGGTTTCTGAATCTCTCAAATCAGCAAACGGAGCTAACAAGAAACTTTGACCTAAGCCCGTATTTCCATGGGCAGGCCAATCCATAATCTCGGTTGGGATTTGATAACCATCTTCGAATAACGGATCAGTTGAAGGATCTATTCCTTGATTGATAAGCGTATAATAATAACGGTGAGTCTCTACCATCTGGCGCGACATATTGAAAAAGCGATCATAGGCTTCACAAGTAGCGGGATCGATGGTGGCAGCGCCGTCATCAGTCAACGGACCCGGCCAAAAATCATTTCCATTTTGACGGAAACGAACCGCAGCTAATTTCAAGTTACCTGCAGGGTCAGTTCCCCCCATCCAAAGAGCGCCGGCAAAAATGGCGTGATTTCCACTACCCGCGGGGACTTCATAAAACGGCAGACCATTACCACGATCGTACCATGTATTTCCTCCTGTCTCAGCAGCAGTACGTACATTATTGACAAAAAATTGATTCTGTGTTTGTGCCGGAGAACAGTTAGCGGCCTTAGACTTCACACCTGTATCAGATGAGTTAGACTTCGGTCCTTCGTATTCTCTCGCTGATAGGTTGGCCACAGAGCCAAAGAGCAGAGCAGTAAAAATCAAAGTGATTTTGGACACTCTCATAGTATTTGATTTAATGTTCATTCTTTTAAAAGTCAAGTCTTAATCCTAACTGAATAGTTCGTGGAACTGAAAAATTGAAAGGATTATTCATTTTTAAAGCATACATCTGACGGAATGCTTCTGAATCTATTTGAGCTTCGATATTTGGCTGGAATAATGGATCGGTAAGGTAACCATCGTTATCCGGATTACCTGTATAACGGTATACATCAATAATATTCATTGTATTGAAGAGATTATTAACCAAGAGATAAGCGTTTAGCATAGCCGTTTTCTTTTCTTCTCCTTTTCCGAATTTGACAGTCCATGATTTATCGAGCTGAGCGTTTACATTAAACTGCCATGGCAGTCTGGAACCGTTAATTGATCCTTCTAATTGGGGCGTACCGCCTCCCGTTATCAATTGAGTACCGGTTACCAGACGCTGCTGAGAATAAGGGGTTCCCGAACCTAAAGTTCCCACAATGTTCAATCCTGTATTAGCTAAGATTTGTCTCCCTCCGATTGTAGGCCCATTATAATCCGCGCCCGCGCCGTAGCGATAATCAAAGGTGGTAATTAAAAGGTGTCTTTGATCTCGATCCGTTGGGAAGATCACACGGAGATTTGGTTCACCTGAATTGACTAAATTAAATGCAGTACCGGCATCGGACCCGGTCGCTGATGCAAATTGTAATGTATAAGCAACACGCAGAGTTACATTGCCCGTTCTTCTCAAATCATAAGTCAAGGTCATCCCTTTAATGGTACCAAAGTCAAAATTGTCGAATGAGTTATAAGTCACCGGGAAAGCCTCTAACAATTGTCTCACCTGAATTTCATCTCTGGTCTCTCTGTAGAATGCTGCAATTTTCAATGAAGAAGTTTTCGATAACACCTGCTGGAATCCCAACTCATAATCAATTGTTCGCGTAGGTCGGAGATTCGGATTATTTACAGCACGTTGACCTAAGTTTTGAATAAAAAGGTAATCGATCGGATTTGTAATATTCTGTCCCGTTGGTCTCTGTGTCAACACATCGTAGTGCGCAAAGAAAACTGCTTCATCCGATATAGGGAAAGAGAAAGATACCCGAGGCATAATATTCCATTGTGGATCATAGTCTTCGAAAGCACCTGCATTCAAATCACCACCCACGGCATCAGGATCAGCCAATAGCGGTGCAATACCTGCTCGCGTACGAATGGCTCTCGGATCCGGAATTTCCACCCCTTGAGCATTGTACCAAGTATTCTCATCTCGATATCCGTTGATGGCAGTCGGATTTTGTAGGTCATTGACATAAACAACCCAATCATCACCAACTACTGACGGATGGTTACGTAATTCAGCGGGCAATTGACTTCCGGCTTCACCTGAAGCATTTCTCGTATCGCCAACGGTCAGTGCTTCGCCAATTACAAATTGATCCTTCAGTACGGATTGATTTGCATCGAATCGATCTACTCTCACCCCTACGTTAAAAATGATATCATCGAAGGTGAACTTGTCCATTATATATCCTGCAATATAAATTGGCTCGAATGCCGCTACAGGTCTGGTGAAGGCTCCGTTTTCATCTCTTTCGGAAAAGAAGTCTTCAATAGTCGGACGTCCGCCCGTTAAACGGTCACCCGTGTGATCGTAACCGTAGTAAGATACAAGCCTGTTATTTCCTTCGCGCAAGAGCTCATCCGCGCTGAACATGTCCAATTCAAACAACTCCGGATCCAACTCATCCACATAAATAATGTCATCACCATTCGGGTTTAGACCCAAGGCATTTCTGAGATTTCTATCGAAGGTCGTTTGCTCGCTCAGACTGATCTGACGATCATAAGTGAAGTAAGGGTAGATTCCCAGACCGTTCAAAGTATCTGAAGGTACGCTGGTATCAAATTCCTGTAGGTGACTGTTCGCAAGCTGCCTGGCAACGTTCCAAAGTCCAATCGGACTTGAGCTGAAATTTCGTTCGGTATATTGTTCGAACTCAAAACCAAGGGTAATAGCGTGATTTCCAACATCCGCAGATCCCGATCCGGTAATTCTAAACTGATTGATATCAAAAGTTTGGTAATTAACGGACGGACGACCAATAGGACGATACAAACTGTAAATGTCCAATGGAATTCGACCATTTCTCAACCCACCAGATGCATCAATTTGATCACCGGTAACCACGGGAATGTCATTAGCCGCGTAAAACTCAAGTAAATCAGACGTATAGGATGCCAAATCAGAATTTACATCACTAGGAGTAAAAATAATCTCTCGCGGAACGACACCATTTTGATAGTAACCGGATGTATTCAACGTATCATTGGCTTCGATAAACTGGAAGAAAGGAGACTCTACGGTTTCAAACTTTCCTACATAACCATAGTTGAATAAATTATCTTGATGGGTAGGATCTTGGAATGTACCATTAATTTGACTGTAGTCAACCATTAACGAATAGAAAGCATTCTTAATCAAACCATCCTTTTCCTGATCATTGGCAAATCGTTGCGTAAAGCGACCGAAAATCCGGAATGTTTGACGAATTTCTTCACCGTTATTGCGGGAATTGAAAAGACTGTTGCTGTAAGACCAATCTCTGTTTTGAGAATAATCGAATGTACCTCCGAAGGAAAGGTCAATATTCGGAGTTGTGGATACGTCAAGCTTGGTAGTCAAAGATACGGCTTGGAGTCGAGCATCTTGTCGAGCCGGAACTTCCTCCCAATCACTCGATCTTAAAAATTCAGCGTTGTTATTTGCCTGAACGTTAGCAGCAAATTGAGATGCATCAACCGGCACACCATCAGCATTAATAAATTGACCTCCGACACCGGTGAGGGATCCGCCTCCGGGAAGCGTAAAGCTTAACGGGTCTGCCACCAGTCTTTCGCGCACATCTTCTCTTAATCTGAAAGATCCCGTCGCCAAGGGGCGGCTATCAAGAAAATTTCTATAGTTAGCAGAAACAAAGAATCCTAATAAAGGTCTGTCTTTGTTACCTTCTGCATCCTTCTTCCATAATAATGGACCCGAAATAACTCCTTCGATTTGTGTCTGTGAATAACGATCAAGACCTATTCCATCACCATCTTCATTGGCAAAGCCTGAAGTAAGCACATCGATACTACCAAACCACTGGCTGCTGGCTCCTCGTGTAGTAATAGCGATGATACCTCCCGTAGCATCACCATAGCTGGCAGG
This sequence comes from uncultured Cryomorphaceae bacterium, assembly GCA_964651785.1. Classification (GTDB taxonomy): domain Bacteria; phylum Bacteroidota; class Bacteroidia; order Flavobacteriales_D; family Cryomorphaceae; genus JAKVAV01. The sequence continues at coordinate 4,193 of CAZYWJ010000042.1, read as the reverse complement.
GATACCTCCGGTCATTACCTGTACCTCTTCGATGGCTGCTTTAGGTAAGTTTGTATTTCCACGAATTTTTATACCATCTATATAATAAAATGTGTTCTCCTCTCGAGCTCCGCGTATAGAGGTACCGTCTGCATTCTCTTGGACACCCCCCACAGTTGCAGCGATGGAATTAGCACTTCGACCAGGCATTCTTTGAATATCTTCGCGCGTAACCGTACCTCCTGACGAACCACCGTCTTTATCAATAAGAGGAACCGTATACTCAATAACCTCATAAGTTTCTAAGGATACCCCGGCATCTAACGCGATATCAACAAAAGTAATCTTGTCATTATTGATTTCAACCCCTTCAATTTTCTTTGAGTTGTATCCTACGAAAGACACCAAAACATCATAAGATCCGGGAGGGATTGGTTTAATGGTATAATTTCCATCAAAATCGGTAGCACTACCGGTCACCTGGCGCTCACCTTTTGTTAAAACGATATTTACGAATGGAAGAGGTTCACCCGTTTCTGAATCCGTCAGTGTTCCTTTAAGGGTACCTGACCCGACTTGGGCCGACAGTGTGGTAGAGAATACAAGGAATACAAATCCCAGTAAGTTGAGGTTACGCACCATAAATCTCAGTTTACAATTTTTAACTTTTTTCGCAACAAGGCCGTAAATATATAGATTTTTGTTTCACTCCGACAAAGCAATAGTAAGGGCACATCTGACAAAAATCACTTTACAAACCAAGCTTCTGAAGGCTAACGGTTAAGGGCCGAATGGCCCGTTGAGCAGAGAAACAATTTCTCTTTCGAGAGTACCAAATATACGGTGAGAAAACCTTTCTCAACAAGAAAATGACGAAAACGAATTATCAAATCTTTACATCTCAGGAATCCTAAAACAAACCTATCGGGGTTTCTTGGTGAACAGGCGGGTAAAAAAACCATCTTCATTCTTATCACGCTTCACACGTTTCATCCGACGTTTATTCTTCTTCATCCGTTTTTTCGTCTCTTTCGTCTGAATTTTTTCGTGCTTCTCACGCTTTTTCTCCATCGCTTTTTCATCCTGCTCTTTGCGGTCATCCTGAAGCTTCTTGAATTCCTTATATTGTTTTTTTGTCTTTACGGGCTTTTCTTTTTGGGCAGATGCATTTACGGAAACCAGTATTCCTACTATAAGAATGATTAAAATTCTAAAGCTATTTTTGCGTTGTCTCATGGTGAATCAAAGATATTTAAGTTTGACAAGACATTTAAGGACGATTGGCCTCTCGGCAATAGTTGTCCTGTTAATCCTGACGAGCTGCAATGGTGATGATGAAGATGAACGAGTTCCTCGGATTCAAACTGATTTTACTATAAATCTTGACTTGCCGGAATATAACATACTTCTGAATCCCGGAGGTTGGCTCTATTTAACGGGAGGCTCCAGGGGTATTATTGTATATCGAGTCAATAATGATGAATTTGCTGCTTTTGACAGACACTGTACATACAATGTACCTGAGGCGTGCAGAGTATTTGTAGATGAAGATTCAGGACTTACGGCGAAGGATACACTTTGCTGCGGCTCCGTTTTCGAGATCATTACGGGTAATGTAGTTGAAGGACCGGCTCAATTTGGTTTGCAACCTTTCAGAACTCAATTCAATCAAAACTCAAATATGCTGAGGATTTACAATTAAGTAAAAGATTCTTTCATCATCCCATAAATGAAAAGGCCGCTCCTGAACGAAGCGGCCTTTCAATTTATAATAAAATGTAATTCTTAGTAGCGGTATTCATCAGATTTAAACGGACCATCTACCGTTACACCGATGTACTCTGCTTGTTCTTCAGTCAATGTATCGAGCTCCACACCAATTTTACTCAAGTGAAGCATAGCTACTTTTTCATCCAAATGCTTTGGCAAAGTGTACACCTTGTTCTCGTACTGATCGGTGTTGTTCCACAATTCCATTTGAGCCAAAGTCTGGTTGGTAAAAGAGTTTGACATTACAAATGATGGATGGCCCGTAGCGCAACCCAAGTTTACCAATCGGCCTTCAGCCAAAAGAATAATGTCTTTGCCATCGTGGCTGAACATATCTACCTGAGGCTTAATGTTGGTGTGCTCCCAATTTTTCTTCAAGTAAGCTACGCCTATTTCATTATCAAAGTGACCAATGTTGCAGACAATCGCTTTGTCTTTCATCTTCTTGAAATGCTTCTCACCAATGATGTCTTTATTTCCGGTAGCAGTTACCACAATATCAGCTTCAGAAACGGCATCGACCATTTTCTTCACTTCAAATCCATCCATGGCAGCCTGAAGCGCACAGATAGGATCGATTTCAGTAACGATCACTCGGGCACCGGCACCGCGCAATGAAGCGGCAGAACCTTTTCCTACATCTCCGTATCCTGCTACAACGGCAACTTTACCGGCCATCATCACATCGGTAGCACGACGAATGGCGTCAACCAATGATTCTTTACAGCCGTACTTGTTGTCAAACTTTGACTTGGTAACAGAGTCGTTCACATTGATCGCAGGCATCGGAAGCGTTCCTTTGCGCATGCGCTCATATAGTCTGTGTACGCCGGTAGTCGTTTCTTCCGAAAGACCTTTAATTCCTTCCACCAATTCAGGGTAGTTGTCCAATACCATATTGGTAAGGTCTCCCCCATCATCCAAAATCATATTCAACGGCTTGCCATCGGGGAAAATGATTGTTTGCTCAATGCACCAATCAAATTCTTCATCGGTCATCCCTTTCCATGCGTAAACGGGAACACCTGCATCTGCGATGGCAGCGGCTGCGTGATCTTGTGTAGAGAATATATTGCAGCTCGACCAAGTAACATCAGCACCAAGTTCTACCAACGTTTCAATAAGCACTGCCGTTTGAACAGTCATGTGCAGACATCCCGCGATGCGCGCTCCTTTAAGCGGCTTCTCTTTTCCATACTCCTCTCTCAATGCCATCAATCCGGGCATTTCAGCTTCTGCAAGCTGAATTTCTTTTCTTCCCCAGTCAGCCAGGGTAATGTCCTTTACTTTATAAGGTAACTTTTGTGTGTCGGCAGAATTGCTCATTCTTTACTAATCTTTTTGATTTCGAGGCGCAAAGATAATAAGAACCTTGATGTCTTCATATTTAATAATGTGAATTCCCAAACAGGCATTGGAAAGGACTCTATATTTGGCATTAACAATTCCGTGTTAAATTACCTACTGACCTCATCAGACTACTGAGTACTGACATCTAAAGAAAATATGCCTCTTCATTATTATAGGTCTCACGAAAACTGTGAAGTGACTCTCTGGAAAATTTCCGAGAGCAAGTCTTTCTTCAGGGATACCTTAATAAAGGAAGGATTTCCCACCGATGGCGGTGATGGCATTGCCAGAAAAGATAAGGCGCTTCAATGGTATGCCTCACGTTATCTATTGGTTATATCCCATCCTGCGGCTATTGATTTCTACAAAGAGCGAAAGCCGCATCTTTTCAATGGTCCGAAGATTTCATTTTCGCATTCAGAAAATATAGTCGGGTTATTGCTTTCGCAAAAAAATGCGGGCCTCGATGTGCAGGTTTTCAACGAAAAGCTGGAGCGAATATTCGATAAGTTCACTACTGCTGATGAGGTCGAGAAAGTTAAAGCCCCCTCCGAATTGGCTGCACTGTCACTCACATGGTCGGTGAAAGAAGCGGTATTCAAGTACTACGGAACGGGAGTGCCCTTCAAATCGGTGAAAATCATTTCCCACGATCCCGTTTCCAATATAATAGAGGTCCTATTGGAAAGGGAAGATCAAAACGTGACACATAAACTATTCGCAGACTTTTTGGACAACCTAAGTTTGGCGTATGTGCTCGAATAGATACTTTTGAGCCAAATGGAGAAAATCTTCGATTCAATAGTTCAAGCCAAGGCAGAAGGAAGAAAGCTTCTGGCCCTATTGATTGATCCCGATTCCATCGATCATTCCGACCGCCTGATGGATTTGCTTCGAAAAGCCGAAAATAATTCAGTCGACTATATTTTTTTTGGCGGAAGCCTGATAACCCGTAGTGATGATATCGATGCTTTAAAAATGATCAAGGAAATCAGCAAGATCCCTGTTGTTTTATTTCCTTCTAGCCCGGCCCAAATTCGGGATGAAGCCGATGCCATCCTTTTCTTGAGTTTGCTTAGCGGTCGTAATCCTGA
>CAZYWJ010000041.1:27038-30891 GCA_964651785.1 uncultured Cryomorphaceae bacterium | reverse complement strand
TCATACTTTTTCAGAATCCTAAATCAGTAGTACCTTTGCGGCATGCTTCAATTCAAGAAGGTAGCTTTTTACACGTTGGGCTGTAAGCTCAATTTTTCGGAAACGAGCACAATCGCGCGCCAACTGCAAGATGCCGGATATGCCCGGGTTTCTTTCGAGGATGACCCCGATGTTTTTGTCATCAACACTTGCTCGGTAACGGATAATGCCGATAAGAAATGTCGCTCCGTGGTTAGAAAAGCCCGTCGCATCAATCCCGAAGCAGTGGTAATTGTCATTGGTTGCTACGCCCAGTTGAAGCCCAAAGAAATTGCTGAAATTCCCGGGGTTAACTTGGTTTTGGGAGCTGAGGAGAAGTTTAACGTAACGGAATATCTGGAGCGCGAAGACATTGTTCAAAAAGGACAAACAGCGGCTCGCGCGATAAAGCACACCAAAGAATTTATTCCCGGCTTTTCGGCCAATGACCGAACCCGCACTTTTCTTAAAGTTCAGGATGGTTGCAACTACTTCTGTGCTTTTTGCACGATACCGTTAGCACGCGGAAGATCGAGAAGCGCTTCCATCCACGAAACGCTTAAGGTGGCGCAAGAAGCTGCCGATGCAGGTGCCAAAGAAGTTGTGCTTACGGGAGTGAACATCGGCGATTACGGACACGGTACGGACGAAAATTTCTATCAACTGATTCAGGAGTTGGAGCGCATCGAGGGAATCGAGCGGTTCAGAATTTCGAGCATTGAGCCGAATTTGCTAAGCAATGAAATCATCGAGTTTGTTGCTCAAAGCAAAAAGTTCGTTCCGCACTTTCACATCCCGCTTCAGTCGGGTTCGAACAGAATACTGCAGGCCATGCGCCGCCGATATCGCAGCGATCTGTACCGCGAGCGAGTAGAAAAAATCAAAGCCCTGATGCCCGACGCGTGCATCGGCGTCGACATCATCACCGGTTTCCCGGGTGAAACCGAGGCCGAATTTCAGGTGACGTACGATTTTCTTAAAGAATTGCCGGTAAGTTACCTGCACGCCTTTACCTATTCTGAACGTGCTAACACCACCGCGCTGCGGCTGGACGAAGTAGTGCCGAAAGAAACGCGGTACGAACGAACAAAGATGCTGCGCATTTTGAGTCATAAGAAAAAGAAAGCCTTTTATCAAGAACAAGTCGGTACGAAGCGGGAAGTTTTGGTAGAAGCCGAGGAGGATTCGGGAATGATGAATGGCTTTACCGAGAATTACGTCAAGGTGAAAATTCCATTTGACGAAAGTCTGATCAATACGGTACAAGCGGTTTCGCTAACTGAAATAGATCGCGATGGCGTGATGAAAGTCGAATTGCAAAAAGAGCCGGTTCATGCTTAATCAAATCTTGGAGCAAGTCATTGAGATCAGTATTGAGACGGGTCGGTTTTTAAAAAACGAGCGCAAGACGATCGACTCTTCCGAAATCGAGATGAAGAGCGGAAAAAACGATTTGGTGTCGCGAGCTGATAAAGAAGCCGAGAGACGTTTTGCCGAATACCTTCGAAAAGTGCTTCCCGAAGCAGGATTTATAGCCGAAGAGGGCACCGGCGAACGAGCCGAAAAGTACAATTGGATCATTGACCCGCTGGACGGAACAACGAATTATCTGTTTGGAATTCCATGTTATTGCACGAGCGTAGCCCTGTGGAAAGAAGGTGAAATTTTGGTTGGCGTGATTTACGACCCCGAACGCGACGAGTGTTTCAGCGCGGCCCAGGGGCTCGGTGCTTATTTGAATGGGAAGCCAATCAAAGTTTCCGATCAAGCAGATATGAGTCTGGCCTTATTGGCTACGGGGTTCCCCTACGACAATCGCGGCAGACAAATGGAGTATCTGAAAATCCTGGCCGAAGTGAATTCCAAATCGCGCGGAATACGAAGACTGGGCGCAGCAGCGGTAGATATGGCTTACGTAGCCTGCGGGCGATTTGAAGGTTTTTACGAATACGGCCTCAATGCTTGGGATGTAGCTGCGGGAGCGCTTATAATTAAAGAGGCAGGTGGAGAAGTCTCCGATTTTTACGGAAAAGATGACTACCTCTTTGGCAGCACCTTGGTCTGCGACAATGGGCATATCCACCGGGAATTGGTGGATTTGGTGAAGGGGTGGTGAGTTTTGGTATCTTAGACTTAAATTATAGTCTATGAAGCAATTCATTTTACTTTTCATCATTGTCATGGGGTTATTTGGATGTTCGAGCGAAGCTAAAAAGGATGAACCCTTAAGGCTGGTAGCTCAACGCAATTACCTTCAAACATTCGACTGGTCAGCTTATTATTTCAAGCAGGGTTCGAAAAAACTTAACCCTTCAACAATTAAATATGATTTAGTTGGAAATGCTGAACATCGATTGGATGACTCTACTCTGTGGATTATGCCATTGGACACTTCACAAATTCTGATAGAATTGGAAGAAGGAGAGCGTCGCAAAAAATACTTTATCCGAGCTAAGGCCAATCACCTTATAGATTCATCATGGTATGACGTACCGGTAGGACAGTTTCCAACACCTCTCAACAGCAACTCATGGAAAGCGTGGTCTAATTTTAGTCAGTATAGAACTTTGGGGCGATCAGTTCCTGAATTCAATCATTATGACTATTTGACGAGCGATACCATCACTTCAAACATTTTTAAGGGTAAAACTACCTTGTTGAACTTTTGGTATAGAGGATGTGCACCTTGCATGGCTGAGATGCCGGCATTAAAAGCGTTAAGAGAGGAATGGAAAAATGAACCCGATCTTCAATTTATTTCCGTTTGTTTGGACTCTGTATATCAAAAGGGCGATGAATTATTTGTAGGCTCTGATCGAATTCACAGTTCTACGCAAATTCCCGATTATCAAATCGATAATGGCTTTCGTCAAATCGGGCAGGGCCAGACCATTGCTGATTCGTTTTTTGTGAGGGCTTACCCGACGAATTTGATAATCGACCAAAACGGAAAGGTGTCCAAAGTATTGGTCGGAGCAAATCCTGACGATTCGAATGATGAATTGCAAAACAATCTATCGCGAGAATTAATTCGCATTCATCGAAAGACAAAGCTTGACGCGGAGATGAATTCAGGCAGCCTTTCCATAACGGATTGACAACTTTTATTCAACGAATTTGCCAATATTTCATTTTCCTATCACTTAGCCGAACTAACTGACCTTTCGGTAAAGTCTTTTTTACATTTGCGGATGCATAGAGCCTTGATTACGTCCTGCATCCGAAGTTCCATTAAGCGTTGCGCTCTCGTTGCATTGCTTCTTTCAAGTTCAAGTTTGGTGAGTGCTCAGTTGTTCTCTGCACTCACTCAAAACGGTGAAATTTTAAGCTTGGATCAGCGTTGGGATATGGCTGATTCCATTGATCGCGAGACGTTCAGGCTTGAACCATACCAGCCGATTTATATCATGCTGGCTCGTTGGTCGAGCAGTCCTAATGTACAGCCAACGGGTAAAAATGAAGAATTTAGCTTGAGTGAACCCGTAGATTTAGATGTGGTCGAAGCCAAATTTCAGATTAGCTTCAAAACTAAAATCGCTCAAGGGCTATTCGACAATAAAGGAGATTTGTGGGTTGGCTATACACAACTCGCTGCCTGGCAGGTTTACAACCGTCCGCTTTCACGTCCTTTTAGAGAAATAAACTACGAACCCGAACTTATTTTCAACTATCCGTTAGATTTTGAGTTTATTGGCTTTAAAGCCAAAATGGCCGGTATGGCATTCAATCATCAGTCGAACGGACAAAGTTTGCCGCGTTCTCGAAGTTGGAATCGACTGATTTTTCACTTCGCCATGGAAAAGGAAGGATGGCAGGTAATTTTTCGTCCTTGGTA
>CAZYWJ010000041.1:0-26938 GCA_964651785.1 uncultured Cryomorphaceae bacterium | reverse complement strand
TACCGCCACTATCAAAATACCTTTGGAATAGGTATCAGCCTGATTGATTGGTAAAAAAAGAGGACTCTTGCGAGCCCTCTTCTACCTATTTACCAAAAAACGCGAACGGTACGACTGCCGTTCTAAACCAATATACTTACGCATGAATTCCATCTTTGGATTTAAGTTAATGCGTAAGTCTCAGGATTTATTTGATCATCAACTTAGCTGAGTACGTAACATTCTCGGCATTTACCGTAAGGAAATAAATTCCTGAGCGCAATTCACCATTTTGGTACTGAACAATGCTCGCACCCGTAGGTCGGATAATGCGAGAGTCAACCCGCTTTCCGGTGATATCCGTCACAAGCAATTGGAACTGATTTCCATCCAAAGCCGATACATCGATATTCACAATACCAGCAGTCGGATTCGGGTAAATACCCAATGACTCATATCGCGTTTGATCGAAAATTCCGGTAGTCATTTGTGAACAAATCAAATCTCGGTTTACCTGACCTCTCAATTCACCACCCGGATTTTCTTCGGTGTGAATATTCACGTAAACTTGACCTTCTCTAAAAGATTCAGCAGCGGCCGCATCAAATGGAGTTTCATCCATATCAGTCCAATAGCCGAAAGCCGCATCAAAGGTTTCCGATTGATCGAAAAAAGGATTAAGCGTGAAGATAACAGGTCCATTCTCACCCATAGGAGCACTATGAAAATGCGCCATGGTTTGAGGTCCCGTTAAATCATTGTAGGCCATCATGAAATGAACATTGGTCTGATCGCGGTCAATACTTGCGATTCCTGAACCATAAGCGTCAGTGATAACGGATGGCACTTCCTGATCTCCCGTCAACTCATAGGTATAACCTTCGCGAATCAATTTGTAAACCTGTCCACGAATTTCTCCTGCAGGGTTCATGTCGGTATGTACATTCAAGTAGATTCCTCCTGACAAGAACTTAACGATGTTCTCATTTGTCAAAACAGCACCCGTTACAAAACCGTTAATTCTGTTGGCATCGATATCATTGGTTATTCCGATCAAGACATCACCCGTCTCACCCAAGGCACCGTCGTGAAAATGCGCACCGGTAAGTGGCCCGGTAAGTCCTTCTAATTGTACATCATAAAATAGGGTATCAAGTGTATAATTTAGGCCTACCACAGCCAGTCCATTGGCAGATGTACCCATTGGGGCGGGAATTTCTTGTTCTACGTTTAGATAAGCATCGTGCATGAGCATTTCCTGCAAGTCGAGTTGTCCCCGTATTTCGCCTGCCGGAAATTCCTCGGTGTGAACATTGATATAAATCTCTCCGGCACTCATTGCTTCTAGTAGTCCGTCAAACTCGGTAGGGTCGAAAGAACCTGAAATTACATTGCCTTCTATTCCCGACATGAGATTGACTATCACGGGTCCGTCTACTCCTGCCGGAGCATTATGAAGGTGAGCCATTTGAATCGGACCGGTCAAACCTTCGACTACCACAAAATAATTTACTTCTTCTCCATTTTTACTCAAATTGAACGTAGCTAATCCGGTGGCGTCGCTTTCCACATCAGCTACTTCTTGCTCTGCGTTGAGCATTCCCGAATAAGCCTTATCTGTTTCCAAAAGAATTTGTCCTCGGATTTCTCCGGCAGGATTCTCATCCGTGTGGATATTGAAATAAAGTCCTTCATTGAACATGGCTTCCAAGAGTTCGGGAGTCAAATCCTCACCTGTAATGGTGGCTCGAAGTGAGTTTCCATTAACATTATCGGTAAGACCGACCAAAACGCCGCCGTTCATGCCCATCATACCTTCGTGAATATGCGCTCCCGTAATAGGTCCGCTCAATCCGTTTACGGTAATCGTAATACAGAGGGTATCCATTGAGGCGTTCAGAAAGAAACTACCCACTCCGGTAGCATCCGTCTCAACGGGTGGTACCTCTTGAGCACCCGAAAAGCGTGCAGAAAAAAGAAGGTTGCCCGTTAAGTGGTTGGCAAAAGCCGTACTTGCCAGCAAGGCAAGCGAAAATGTCATTAATAATAGTTTAAGTTTTCTCATAATTATATTGTTAGTGATTCATAATACCAACGCATGAGAAGGGATAATGGATTTGAGAAAAGCCGATTTCTTCAGGAAAACTCAATCAACCTGTGAGATACAGCACGTAAAAACGCGGAGTTTCTAAGGCATTGGGAGATATGAAAGAGAGAAATCTACCGTTCAGGTCGAGCTTAACGATCCATATTGCGAGCCCGAAGGCTACTCATCCACAGACCGAAGTAGGTAATGGCTCCGTTGATAAGCAAAATTTCAAATCCGATCTCATAACCGCCGAAGATATCGGCTGAGTAGTAATCCAAAATGAAGGAAAGTATCGGGGATGCCACTGCGATGAAGGGCACCTCGTAATCTCGAACGGGGAGCTTCGTAAAAAGTCCGAAAGCATAAAGCCCGAGTAAAGGACCGTAAGTATAACCTGCGGCGGTGAAGAGCTGCGCGATGACTGAATCATTATTGATAATTCTGAAAATAAGAATGACTGCAATCAAAACGAATGACATCGTAATGTGAACGCGCTGCCTTTTTCGTTTAGCTGTTCTCTCATCGAGTTTATCCACTTCCATTATGTCGATGGAGTAAGAAGTGGTGAGTGCGGTAAGAGCGCTATCGGCGCTGGAGTATGCGGCTGCAATGAGTCCCAAAACGAATAGAAATCCTACCGAAGCGCCCAGATACCCTTCTACTGCCAGCAGAGGGTAAAGTTGATCGGTCTGATTGGGAATGGCAATACCATTTTCGTGGCTGTAAATGAAGAGCAGAGCGCCGAGAGCGAGAAAAACCAAATTCACGACGACGAGCACCAAGCTGAATGAAATCATATTCTTTTGCGCATCCCGCAGATTGCGGCAGCTCAAATTCTTCTGCATCATGTCCTGATCGAGTCCGGTCATGGTGATGGTGATAAACATCCCGGCCAAAAAGCGTTTGGCAAAATGACGCGGGTCGTTAATATCATCGAAAAAGAAAATACGGCTGTACTCACTGTTTCCAACTCTTTCTACCAAACCCGCTGCATCGAGTCCCAATGATGTGGAGATGGAATACACACTGATTCCTACCGCGAGAAGCATGAAAGCGGTCTGTAAGGTGTCCGTCCAAATAATGGTTTTAATTCCTCCCTTGAAAGTGTAGAGCCAAATAAGAAAAACGGTGATAAAAACGGTAACGGCGAACGGTACATCCATACCGATTCGATCAAAAACTGCTAACTGAAGAACCATCGCCACGAGGTAGAGTCTGAAAGCAGCTCCGATAATTCGCGAAAGCAAAAAGTAAGAGGCTCCGGTTTTGTATGAATACCTCCCAAAGCGATCTCGCAGGTAGGTATAAATACTGGTAAGCTGCAACCGATAATATAACGGCAGCAAAACAAATGCGATGACGAAATAACCCGGCACATAGCCAAGTACCATCTGCATATACGAAAACTGCGAATCGCCGACCCAACCGGGAACTGAAATGAAAGTGACACCGCTGAGTGAGGCGCCAATCATACCGAAGGCTACTACATACCAAGGTGAATTGCGATTTCCTACGAAAAAACCCGCATTGTCGGCCTTATTTCCGGTAAGGCGGGCAATGAATATGAGAGTAAGAAAATACCCTGCAATTAGCAGAATGATTGCGGTAGGCGACATGAGCGCAAATAAAGCGAAAAGATTATCGCGTAATGCGCAAACTAATCAGAGTTTCGAGGATGAGACTGTTGATTTAACGAATAATCAATTTTGAGGTAGCCATGGCACCCGAAGTACCTCTCACATTTATGATGTACAGCCCTTCGCTCAATTGAGGCAGGGTCTGAAGCCTTGCTCTGCCTTCTATGACGTTTAATTCTCGGTGGAGAATTTGCTTTCCCGCGATATCGAACAGTTCAAATGTAAGACGGTCACCGAGATCTTTCGGGACCATGAAATTTAGCATCATGCCTTCGGTAATCGGATTCGGAAAAATTTTCACACCTTGATTTCCAATGGAGATATCTCTGGTGCTTGTCAAATCTTGAAGGTGTTCGAGAGCCATGACGAAATCGGGAATTCCATAACCCAAACTGTCATTTGGGTTCTGGAATAGACTCGCACTTTGCTCAATTGCCGAAAAGACTTCTTGTGCGGTGGCTTGAGGTACAGCTTGCCACAAGCTGGCTGCCATTCCCGCCAGAATCGGAGAGGCAAAGGAAGTCCCGTTTACGGCTCGAATTCCATCATTCAGGTCGCCAACAATGGCTGCTTGTCCCTGTGCCACTACATTAGGCTTCACGGCTCCATCTACTCTGGGGCCTCGCGAACTGAACGAAGCGATTGTCTCATCGGGTTTTACCGCGCCAATGGCCAGAACCTGATCCGCATCGGCGGGAGCACTGATGTAGTACCAAAGTGAATTTCCTGAATTTCCTGCAGAGGTCACTGCTAAAATCCCTTTGCTCGCAGCAATATTCGCAGCACGTGTTATTAATGTCGTATTACCATCCAGCAACTCGTATGTAAAATTTTCTTCATCAACATCAAAAAGGGTATAACCCAAGCTGGTGTTGATAATGTCTACTCCGGCACTATCGGCGTATTCGGCGGCAGCGGCCCAATTAGCCAGCTCTATCTGCCTTTCTACGGAGACATCTTCCGTGATGCAAAGAAGGTATGAAGCCTCGGGAGCGGTTCCGATCAGGCTATCTTCTAAATAACCTGCCATACAAGACAGAACATAGGTACCGTGGGTGCTTCGTTCGTAAACGCTATCTGTTGATGATATAAAATTTCGAGTGGCCACAATTCGATCTTCGGCAAAAACTCTTTTGAGTGATGAATCCTGTAGTGCCGAAGTGAATCCCCCGTCAAAAACCCCGACTAAAATACCTTCGCCCGCATACCCCGCCTCATGTAGCGGGATCCCATTCAGCATGTCTGTCTGATTGAAAGACGGACCGTAAGCATAGTTGTTTTTAGGCGAGTCGGGGATTACTTCAGAGTCCATATCAATGGAGTAATCATTCGAAATCACAGGACTTATTTGAGTACCGATGACATCATCCAAATTCGAGATTTGATCAATAACGGTAGAGTCCTCCGTTTCGATGAGAATGGCATTAAACCATTTTAGCGAATAAATCACCTCTATATCCCCTAAATTTTTCACCTCATCAATGTAGTCAGGGTTCACAGGCAGATCTTCAACGGTAACCGGTATATTCTGATTGATTCTGCGCAGAATCGCTCGATCGGATAGAAACTCTTCAGGCTGATTTACGGAATAAGGTGTGCCTGCCTTATCGGCGAAATAGACTAAGTAGCGATTTTCTCCGACTTGAGCCAAGGAACTTAAGATCGAAAAAAAGAAAATTGCAAAACTTAAAAGTCTACTCCACACCATAATCCGTTATTTTCCATATAAACTCATGACCCAAGCGAATGTTCGCCGCAACGGGTTCATTGACAAAACTCAATTGAGTCGTCAGGTCTTTCTCATAGCGTTTTATCAGTCCCACGCCTTCTGCATATATCTCATAGGCCAATTCATCGTCTATTAAATTCTTGTTTTCTCTTTGCATTACTTTCACCGTTCTCGGAAATAGTAAGTCATTCATTTCCCTCGAAACAAAAATACTATCGTAACTACAGAGCCATTCATCTTTGGTATTTAAAGCATTGAGATTCCACATTGCTGAAGCACTAATCGGAAAAGCCAATTTGATATAGCGCACGTTTTCTTCCACTTTTTCCGCATTTTGAGCGGTTCGTTTAGCAAACCAGACATCAATTAAATCCCAAGGATCTGACTCTGTGTTTCGCTTATAGCGAAGAATACGCAGAGAAGGGTCATCCTGCGCATCCACGATCTCCGATTCAATAACTTCTTTTACAAAATACGATGAAGTGTCATGGATGCCTTCAATTTCGGGATCGGGTTGGTCATGCCAGATGCTATCCACTTGATATTCTACGAAAGTGCCGATTGCCGTAGGAAAATAATCATAACCCGGATTGATATCCACACTATGTGTATCATCTTCGATACAAGAGGTCAGAATGAAAAGTGCGAATAAAATGAAGTAAATCTTTCTCATATTGGGCGCCATAAATACAAATTACTCAATCAACTCCCCCATTTCGTAGTTTGCCTTTTTCTTGATGGTGCCGTCTTCGTTGTATGTAATTACTTCGCCGTGAAGCTTTCCATCTTTAAACGTGCCCTCCCGTCGTAATTGAGTACCGTACAGCTTTTGAACGGGATATCGATTTCCATATTCATCCACCCGTTCTTCGTTACGCCATTCGCCTTTATTGAACCATTCCTTGAAAGGACCATGACGCTTGCCGTTTTTATAAGTGTATTCCGCTCTTTGAATATCATTCGGCCAATAAATATCAAAAGTTCCGTTTTTCGGAAATTCTTCTTCCACCTCATCATCGCGGTAAACGTAAATGATGTGAATTGAGCCGTCTTCATTAAAATGATACCAGGAGCTCTCTTTTTTTCCGTCGATATAATTTCCTTCTTCCATTTTTATGCCGTCGGGATAATAGGTGGTGTACTTACCATCATACTTTACTCCATCCACTACTGTGGCCCTTAGCTTAGGGTTTCCGTTATTGAAGTATTGCTCCCACAAGCCGTCTTTTTCATCACTTCGAAACATGATGCGCTCAGAAATGCTTCCATCGGCATAATAGATCTCGGTCAATCCTTCCTTCTGACCATTTTGATACGTTTCACGAGAAGTGAGAACCCCCTCTTCTGAAAAAAACACCCAAATACTGTCACGTTCTTGATCCGTATAAAGCCCTTCGGCCATTTTCACTTCGATTTCAGGATAATAAAGTATTGCGTAATTCTTGGTAGGTGACTTGTATTCCATGACGGCTTGAAGGCTTCCGTCATCGTAAAATCTTTCAAAAGTCCCGATCGGCTCGCCATGATTGAACTCACCTCGGTATTGTAACTCCCCGTTATCATAGCGCTTCTCCCACTTTCCGTGTTTTCTTCCCTGTTCGTCAGTCATATTCATCTGACCCCACCCGAATTGAGTAAAACCAAAGAAGAGAAGCAGCATGCAATAACGGGGCATAGAAAGATTATTTACTGGTATTTCGACTGACAAAAGATAAAAACTCGTTTTTGAAGTGATCCCATGAAAAGCGTTGCTTTTCGTGTCTGACATTTTCTTCCAATTCTTTTTCCATATTACCTTGAAAAAAACGAGCCAAAGATTTCGCTATTGCATCCGGTTCAGGCTCCGTTACAAAACCAACTTTTTCATGAGACACCATTTCGGAGAGCCCCCCGACGTCAGTTACCAACATAGGCCGATTAAAATGATAAGCAATTTGCGTGACGCCGCTTTGGGTGGCTGATCGATATGTTTGCGCTACAATAGATGCAGCACAGAAGTATTTTCTGACATCCTCTTCAGGAATGTACTCATTGCGAAAAATCACTGCCTTCTCAATTTCCAAAGAATTTGCCAGATTATAGTAAATATTGCTGTCTTCGTAAAATTCTCCTGCCACAATGAGCTTAACGCGTTCATTTTTCAAACCTGAGCGGGCAAAAGCTTTCATCAATAAGTCGAGGCCTTTATATTTTCTTACAAACCCAAAGAACAAAATGTAGCGATAATTCGGATCGAGCCTCAGCTCGGCGATGGCTTCTTTTTGCTGCATGATATCGCCAAAGAAATCGTAAATCGGATGCGGGCTGGTTCCAACCGATTTGCCCGAAGTCAATTTTCTGATGTCATCCCCCACACTCTCAGAAAGTGTAAAAAAGGCATCGCAATTTTTAAAAAAGTAGCTTGAAAGCACCTTGTCGGCAGGTCTGGCTTCATGAGGTATGGCGTTATCGACTAATCCGATAACGTGAATTTTACGCTTGCGCAAGTGGCGGGCTACCGACCCGAGTGCAACGCCCATAAAAGGGATCCAAAAACGAATAACCACAAACTCAGGTTTCCATGAAACAATTTGTTTGGCGGCTTTCTTCCAAGAAATGGGTTGGATACTGCTGATCAAGGGATAAATTTCAAGTCCGGGTGGCGGGTCGCTGACCGCTAATTGAGTTTTTCCGGGAAACAGAAAAGCGGGATACTGAAGATAGAAGCTTACGATCTTTACTTGGTAACCTTCTTCCGTCAAGCTCCTGGCAAAAGACTCATTGAAATGGGCTATACCGCCTCGAAGAGGGTGAGCAGGACCTACCAGAACAATCGTACCTTTATGATTCACGACGCGAAGTTACATATTGCCGGGGCCTCAGGTGACGTCTCACCTATAAAAGAGTAAAAACTTCAGTGTGGAAATAAAAAACCCCGACCAAGCTGATCGGGGTTCCACCAATTGTACTAACTCAATTATTTCTTATAAAATTTTGACTCAACGGCCTTATCTCCGATCAAGATTTGAAGAATGTAATTTCCTGATTGCAATTTGGAGACATCCAGACTATTGGAATTCACTATTTCAGATTGAACTTTCTTTCCTTGAACATCGAATATATTCACAAGGCTACCCACCACGTTTTCAGAAGATTCGATAAAGATATCTCCTATTGCAGGATTAGGATACACTTTCAAGGTACCTTCCAATTCAGCATTCGTGCTAAGCGCACTTGCGCCTTCCGTAACCACCAGAGTTGAGTTGGGAGCAGGATTGTAAACCACGTCGACAATCCCTGAAGGCCAGCTTACTACAACACTATCTATTTCGCTATCGCTACCCAAACCAAAGTGGGCATTCAGAGTACTCATAAAACGGAATCCATCTCCACTTCTAATATCACGAATTTGAGAAAACGAAGGCGTATGCACCGTGATTCTCGCGCCAATTCCATTGAAATTACTTTCAGTACCAATAGTATTTACAACAAGGTAATTGTTTTCATTTCCATCATTATAGTTGACACTTCCGTTTGAAACTACATCTAAAAATCCGTCATTATTCAAATCCCCCACCGGACCGTTCCAAAAGTCAGCCTCAGTGATGGTGAATGTCATATCTCCGTTATTTTTAAAAATGTATCCGTTACCCCCCATAATATCCAAGTAGCCGTCATTGTCAAAGTCGTGAGTGACCCATTCTATACTAACGATGTCGTTTTCGATAAACTCCAATCCCGTTCCGGATGTTCCGTCCGTGAAAGTTCCGTCACCTTCGTTTACCATTAACTTGTGACCACCGAATTGAAAACTACTCGCTCCTACAAATACATCCATATCACCATCGTTGTCAAAATCGCCCCAAGCCGAAGACCAAGTTTGGATAGGATCAGAAAGGCCGATTTCTTCAGCTACTTCAGTATAAGTTCCGTCCCCGTTATTCCTGTGCATTTCGTTTAAACTAATAATTTCACTGCTTCCGCGACACTTTGCAATGAACATATCGATATCTCCATCATTGTCATAATCAGTCCAAATTGATCCGTAATTTCCCCCGCCTGCTACATCACCAAGACCTCCTTGGATGAAATCCATTTCCTGATTATCCATATTTAGAAAATAAGTGTTGGGTTCCACATCGTGACACACAAAAACATCGAGCATACCGTCATTATTGATGTCAACCATATTTGAACGTTGCGAGAACAGGTAAAAGTCCGTCTGATAATTTTCATCGCTGTACTGATTATCAAAGGAGGCTCCATCTTCAGATCTGAACAATATGGTAGCTCCTGAACCTCCGCCGTAAACCAAATCATTCCACCCGTTTCCATCTACATCACCGGCAGCCATACTCCAACTTGGCGAATTATCCGGCCAAACGGAAGGAAGCGCTGTCGTCAAAAGACCTAAATCTGATTGTATAGCCAAGTGAACCTCATCGTTATCAATCGATACGATATCGTCCAAATAGTCACCATCCATATCTACAACTCCCCTGAGTGTTCCATCCATGTCTAAGGGCTCGGAGGTAAAAGGGAATAGCGAGGGAGGAGGCGGAACCACTTCATTTTCAATAAGCTCAAAATCGAAACCGTTGGCATTCCATCGATTGTCGAATGCGATATAATAAACTTCTTCAGGGAAGGCTTCAAACTCAACGAAAGACAAGTAACCATTCCCGATTTCACCTCCGTCATCATCGCCTTCCACACAGGAAAGAGATTCACAACCGCCCGAGTAAACATGCAACCTTGTATCGCCTCCTGAATTTTGAGGAAGATCTGTTGTTAATTGAATTAAGAAAGTGTCGGTAGGCTGGTATAGGTACCATTCACTACTCGTTGCACCTTCACCGTTTTCGGCACAGATGGGTAAGGGTATTTCAGGCCCGTCTATGGTATCGACGGTGTGAAGTCCTGCACTGATTGCCAAGGCTTCCGAACAGGAATTCTGGGCACCTACCGCTCCGGCAAATGCCATGGTCAAAAATGAAAGGTAAAATCTCTTCATGGTTTTATTTAGTTACAGGTTTGTTCTAAAGAGTTTATGTAAGCAGTCAGTAGATCAACGCCTTCCTGATGAACAACGCTTTTACCGATAAGAGGCATTTGTACGTTTTCTGCTTCGGCCAGCATTCTGTAAATAAGCATGCTGTTTTCCGCATTACCTGCTTCTATCGTATATTCCATCCCCATGGGTTGACCGGGCACGTATTCATCAAATGGAACACATACACCTATGTTATTCTCTCTATCATTGTCTTCAAAAGTCAATCGTATATTACGATAAGAACAATGTCCGCTTTCTTTATGGCAATGTCCGCAATTCGCATCCAGATATGCGCGAACTCTGTCTTGTAAAATTTGCGTTTCATCCTCCCAATCTACCATGGTTTCGATTTCTGCGGGATAAGACGGATTCAAATAGCCTGTTTCAGCCCACTTCATAAGTTGATTCATCACTCCATCTTGATATGCCAGATCAGCATTCAAGTTTTGTGGTTTAGTTCCGTTCGGCGATGAATGTTCATAGTCTTTATGGCAAGTTTCGCATTGAGATTTTTTCGGAACCTTATAATTTAATGAAAGATTTTGACCATTGTCCAAAATCACTTCAAGCGGTACGGTGCGAGCATTAAGATCAAAAACCGCCTCTGTCTGTTCTTCATTCCAAATGTAATTAGCAAACTCCCATTCGCCGTCTCGTTTGAACATGAGTCTGGTTTCTATAACGCGACGCTCATTGGAAGGAAGCACATTTTCATAGTAAAAATTCTTGATGAGTATCGTTCCGTCCGGAAAATCAAATGATTCAAAGTCTGAAACGTAATTAGCTGAAGTTCCTTCGGGCATCCAAACATACCTCGACTTCTCGGCATAATCGGTAAAAAGTGGAGTGATTGGTTCATAGAGTAACAGCCCTTCATTCGGATTTAAGTCTGCCAAGTTTTCTCCGATATAAAAATTGTATTCGCTCAGCAGAGTGTAGGGCAATTCCTCCAACCGAATATCCACTGAATCAATAATAGCTATAGTATCAGTGATTGTGGTATCTACACTCGTGGTATCTGTGTTTGTGGTATCGGGTCCCGGCGGGTTGGGATTCACAACCGGATTATCATCATCCTTGGTACATGAAACGGCAACAATGATAATCACCAAAAAGAGCAATAAAAATCTACGGTACATAAAACGTTTCAAAATTTCCGTCAAAAGGTACATCATTTCTTAAAAAAGTGCCTTTTGGAATGAGCAGGTATTCTTGGGTTTCTAATAAATAGTGACGTACGAGAAATAATCAAGTTGCATTCCGAACCAAACTTACAACTCAAGGAATATTCATTCAAATTGAAATTCAGTAGCGCATCGTTCGAATAATTTTTGAACTTTTGGCCAAATGAATAGAACGGCCAAAGCAGAGCTCGTACTTATCGTTATCCTGTTGTTTTCAGGATATTTCTTTTTCAATGATGTCATAGGTCTGCGAGCGGAAGAACCCAGACGAGCGGTGGTAGGAATAGAAGCGCTTATGGGCGAAAATGCTCTTGTACCGGCAATCCACGGGGAACCCTATTACAACAAACCTCCCGTCTATAATTGGGTATTGGCTGCTTCATTCTTTATTCACGATTCTTTTAAGCCCGGAGCCGTGCGCTTGCCCGGTGTACTATCACTGTGGATTATTGCGGTTTTCATTTTTTGGTTGGTACGGCGGTATGGCGAATGGCAGAATGCACTTTTTGCCGCTTTAATTTTCCTGACTTTCGGAGACCTGATTTACTATGGGGCGGTGAATGCAGGAGAAATCGATTTATTCTTTTCCTTAGTCGTATTTCTTCAAGCCATTGCCGTATTTCATTATCATCAGCAGAAAAAGTACACGCTCTTATTTACCGTTTCTTACCTTCTCGCGGCTGTGGGCACACTGACCAAAGGACTTCCGTCCGTAGCTTTTCAAGGGCTCACTTTATTTGCATACCTCATTTGGAAAGGAGATGCGCGTAAGCTCGTTTCATGGAAACACCTATCGGGTATAGCGATATATAGCTTTTTAGTCGGCGGGTATTTCTTGATTTACAATAAATATGAAGATGCGACGGCTTTTGTTTTGAATCTCTATTCTGAAAGTTCAACGAAATCAGCAAATACTGCAGGAGCACAAAGCATCTTTAAGGCTATTTATACTTTTCCTCTCCAACTGATTCAAATTACGCTGCCTTGGAGTGTGTTTTTAATATGGATACGAAAGGTAAAGTGGAAGCAGTCGCCGGTCGCTGTATTTTCAATCGTCTTTCTCGCCGCCAATATTTGGATATATTGGATTTCGCCTGAATTGAGGAATCGCTACCTCTATGCTTTCTTCCCGTTTCTAGCCATCATCTTGGCGCATGTCATTTCTGATCGGGTTCAAATAAGGAGGTTCGACTTCATTCTGTCTCGAATATCGGCGGGACTGGCTTCCGTAATTGCGGTTGCATTTATTGTTTTGCCATTCACGGAGGCAATTCCGAATATTTCGGAATTAAAGGTTCATTTCATTATTTGCGGGATTTTCTCTGTGGCACTTTCCGCTATTCAAATTCGAATATCGAAGAATGGCGCGCTACACGTTATTTTGGTCTTGGCATTTCTGAGAGTAGCCTACAATGTTAGCATTTTACCTTTGCAAGCTGCCGAGGACAAAGCAACCTATTATGCCGGTCAAGTAGAAGAGATGAGAAATATTTCCGAAAATGAGGAAATACTTTGGACCGGACGACCGTACACTTTCAGGCCTGAGTTATCTCTGTTGGGAATGAGCTTTATGCGCGACAGCATCAAAACCCCTCCGCTCCTGGCCTATCAGATTCCATACTACTACACCCTTCTGTCCGATCAGAGACTACTCTTCGCCGATAGGACTACGGAAGGAAAATGGTATTTGGGGGAAAAGCAATTTGCGCTAAGCGAGGGCGGAAAAATCTACTACGAGTTCAAGGATCAATGGACACGGCGGGACTTGGTTTTGTACCAAATTGAGAAACCTTAATTTCGCGGAATGCCGCCGAAGATTTTAGTCATTAGCAATTACCGCAGTACCGTAACCGTGAGGCCCGAAGCCGAAATTTTTATCGGACTCGCCAAGAAAGGTTGGGAAATAGATGTGATGACTTACGGTGATTCTGCCTATGTCAAAAACTTCAAGGAAGCCGGGGTGAATGTCATTGATTTCCACCCCGAAAAAAAGTTTGATTCCGCTGCAATTACTAAGATCAGAAAGCATCTGAAAGAAGGCAGTCACGACATAATCCAACTCTACAATAGCAAAGCTTCCACCAACGGCATAAGAGCGGCCAAGGGACTCGATGTAAAAGTGGTGCTTTATCGCGGCTATCAGGGAAACCTACAATGGTACGACCCCTCGCTTTATACAAAGTATTACCACCCGAGAGTCGATAAGATCATTTGCAATTCCATCGGGGTGGAAGAGGAATTCAGGAAGCAGGCCTTTTCGGTTGTCAAAGACAAAGTGGTAACCATAAACAAAGGACACAGGCTGGAATGGTACGAAGATGTAGAGCCGGCCGACTTATCCGTTTTCGGCGTTAAGCCGGGCAGCTTTGTGTTTACCTGCGTAGCAAACACGCGCCCCATGAAAGGAGTGATTTACATCATGCGAGCCTTGAAGCATTTGCCGAAAGGAATGGACTTTTATTTGCTCATGGTGGGAAATGGGTTGGAAACACCGGAGTATCGAAAGATGGCCGATGATACGCCTTATGGCGATCGAGTCATTTTCACCGGCTTTCAGCCAAATGCCTTGGAAATAGATAAAGCCAGTAACGTTTTCTTACTGGCTTCCATTTACGGTGAATCGATTACCAAATCGGCCATCGAAGCCATGTCATTGGGAACCACACCGCTCGTCACGGACATTCCCGGAAACAAATACTTGGTGGAACATGCCCACAGCGGTTTCATGGTACCAAAGAAAAATCCGGAGGCATTGGCGGAAGCCATGTACGCCGCATATCAAAAGCCGGACTGGACGAAAAAAATCGGGGAACTGGCCAAGCAACGAATTGCCGAAAAACTCAATACCGACGACACGATAGAAGAAATGGCAGAGTTTTACGAAGATTTGGTCGCAACGGGAGGAAAAAACTACCGCACAAAGCCGGGCGTGCTTTAATCAAAACTCAACCACTACGCCGATACTGGGCAGAAACGTACCGCTCTGATTGGGGATGGTGGTCAAAAGATATCGCGAAGGATCATCGGGATTGACCACGGGTTGGTTATTCTCGTCTCTCACCACATCGATAAAAGGCTCCAGCTCTACCACCGCATTGGTTATATTCTCCACATCGAAATAGACATTCAAAGACCACTTATCGAAGAAGTACTTCTTGTCGATTCGAAAATCGACCTGATAGCTCACGGGAGCCCGTTCTTCGTTGAGTCGATTGTTATCAAGAATTCCACGATTGTTGACATTCCATACGGGAATCAAAGAAGAGGTCTCTGCATCAACGGGCGTAAAGGGAGGTCCGCCCAATACCTGTATGCGCGTGCCGACTTCCCAATTCTTGGCGAATTTCTTTCCTGCGGTAAGGCTGAGAATAAATTGATTGTCCCAGGCTGAAGGTACATAATCGCCGTTTTTGTCGGTGAATTCGCTCCGCACCAAGGTCAAGGCTGCAATACCAAAAAGCCCGTTAAAAAGCTTTCGCTGAACGAGAAACTCCAACCCGTAAGAACGCCCCTCCCCGATCGAAACGACGGGCTCGTTTCCAATCACGCCAAAATCAGCACCGAGATTTGCCAGATTGATGCTGTCGAGAGTGGTAAAAGGATAACCTGCGTAATCCTTAAAAAATCCCTCGACTGAAATCTTGGTATTGCTTGGAAATACGTATTGAAAACCCGCTACGTAATGATCACTTTGGATGTAAGTGACACCATTTTCTTTATTGACCAAATCGCCTTCATTGTTTCTAAAACCCATCACAGTGTAAGGGGGCAGCTGATAGTATCGACCCACATTGGCTTGAAAGGAAAGCTCGGGGGTGATGGAATAAGACAATGAAAAGCGCGGTGACAATTGATCGATGGGATTGGACATGCTTTCTCCCCAATTGTTCCAATCACTTCTCAAGCCAAACGAAAGCAAGAGTCTCTCCTCTAAAAAGCTTCGATTGATTGATCCGAAAAAGCCAAAGCGTTGAAAATTAATTTCAGAGCTGAAATCCACCACACTTACCGAAGTATCCACACTGATGCGGTTGAAGGTACTATTGAAATAGGTCACATCTTCCAAATTGATCCCCGCATTTAGTCTCCAGCCATTCGTTCTTTGCGTATGCTCGAATCTGAACTTGTTTTCGATCTCCTCCGATTCGTAATTGAGAATTAGGTTTTCGGGCCTCTCCACATTTTGCTCGTATTTCTCAGCCCGATTATTCAGATGGCTTCGGCTGAGAACGATATTCTGAAAACTCTTTCCTGAAAAATGCTTGTAGTTGGCTCCCACCGTATAATTCCATTGATTGTTTACGGGGAGGTTTCCCAAGATGTAATTGATTTCCTGCCTTTCCTCCTCCGTTTCTGCATCCTGAGCGGCACTCTCGTTGAGCTCGAATTGGTCGAGCGCTCCCAAACCGATAAATGTGATTTCATTCTTCTCGTTGAAGCGGTGCTTTACTTTAAACTGAGCATCATTATAGGTAGGCAAAAATGGTAATCCTAAGACGCCGAAGAGGAATTGCAAATATGACCTTCGGGCTGAAGCAATAAACGTCGTTTTCTCACTCAAAGGTCCGTCGAGCGTTAAGCCTACATCCGTAGCACTTAAAGTGAAATTTCCTTTGAGCCCTTCGGTGTTACCGTCTTTCTGAGTGAATTCCAAAACGGAGCTCAAAGCATTTCCTCGATTTGCCGGAAAAGCACCTGAGTAAAAATCTACGTTTTGAATAAAGTTGACATTGATAATACCCACCGGACCACCGGAAGACCCTTGGGTCGCGAAGTGATTGATCACGGGAACTTCAACTCCGTCGAGAAAAAAGCGGTTTTCGTTGGGCGCTCCTCCCCTGATGATAATGTCATTTCTAAAGGATAAGGAAGAAGCCACACCAGGAAGGATTTGCAATGCCCTGGAAATGTCACGGTTTCCGCCGGGGTTGCGCTGAATCTCGTTCGTTCCGATTTGCTGAAGCGAAACGGGGCTCTCCGCATTTCTTTCAAAAACTTCAGTAGTGATTTCTACCGCTTCCAAATTGGTAGCTCCTGCCTCTAACCGTATGTCCAAAACCGTAGGCCGCGATGTAAAAATCTCCACCTCGAAAATAGTTTTGGTTTTGTAACCTACGAAGGTTGCTTGCACATTATAAAGTCCCGGTTCGATGCCTTCTATGGCGTATTTTCCATCGATATCAGTAACGGCACCGTATGATGTTTCTTGCAGCGCTACATTGGCAAATGGAATGGACTCATTGCTCAAATCGTCAATGACTCTACCGGTTAAAACACCCGATTGACCCGAAACAGCCGTGGCTATAAAAAGGGTCACTGCCAGAATAATATACTTCATTGGTTCAAATTCTCGAAAGCAACAGCCGGCTTGATAAATTGTTGAGATAATCAGCGCCTTCTCGTCCTTCGGTTTTTCATCAGCTCGGCCGTGTATTCCGCATATTTGTTTTGATGTTCGAGGCCAAACTCTTTTAAAGCTTCATAACATTTCAAGGCCAGATGATAGTCGAAAAAATCATTCAACTCATAATCTTTACCGTACTTGTCGCGAAGCAGAATATCATAAGTTCTGGAGCTCGTGCGGTAATACCTGAAAAAGCTTCCTTTGGCCTTTTCCACTACGAACTCTTCCAAAGTGACTTTTTGGAAGTGAGCCAGCGGAAACCATATACCCCAATGCTTTCCGAGCCAGCCTCTGTATTTTCTTACTCTGCCCTTAGCCAAATCTATTTCCACTCCTGTGGTAAACAAAATCAATGTGAGGGCGGGTAAAATCAAAAGCATACACCACGGAAAGAATACACCCAGAATAAGGAACAGGATTGTCAATAAGGACGCATGAATGAGATACGAATAGGATTTGCCCTCGGAAATAACAACTAAGTCTCCTGCCTTCTTATATGAATCTTCACCGGATGGTATTCTGGTTAACTCCTTAGCGTCAGAACTAATCATAGCGACGTGAATAAAGAATTAATTCTTGATCAACTTGAAGCTATGGTTGTAAGTTTCCGAAGAAAGCACCATCTGATAAATTCCAGCAGGCAATTCTGAAATCCCTTCTTGCTTAGGATCAAACTTGAAAACATTGCCTAAGAGTTGAGAATCAATTCTACCGCTCCAAATCTGCTTTCCGCGAATATCAAATAGGCGGGCATCAACACTTGAAGCATCTGCAAAATCATGCAAGGGCACGTATACTTCTTCCGTAAACGGATTTGGAAAAGCTGAACTTCCCGGCTCGGTTGATTGATCTGTTAAATTCGAACCGGCGGTCGTCAACGAAGTGCCGAAAACTTCAATTTCCTGAAAACTCAAATCGGAATCGGCCTCAATAATACGGACACCAATGTATCTGGCTCGGGCATACAATCCGTGGTAATCATTAACGTTCAGTTCATTCTCTTTTGTGGTTTTAAAAAGTCGCTTATTCGATAGCGTTTCTGCCGTATAAATTTCAAAATGCTTCGGAGAATCATCTCCCCAAGAAAGTCTGATTTGGCTGATATCATAAAGATTTTGGAGGTCTACCATGAAAATGGATCCATTGGGAGAATCGGTATTTACCGCAGAGTTGAGGCTTCCATCAGTAATTTCTTCAATCGCAATGGGATTCTTAAATGAGCCCGTGTAAGCGGGTTTATCCAAAGCTAAGTTGACCAAAGTCGCATTATTTGTATAGGGTGAGAGGCCAAGCAAATCACTTTGAAAATAGCGCTGTCTGTACCAAAACTTATCGCTCCAAGCATCGGCAAACCCCTCCCAGGAATTTGTCGAATACGAAATTTGAAACTTCCCGTTTGGCAATTGGTACTGGATATTCGGCAGGTAATACCAATACTCCTGATCATCGGGAATTTCATAAATAAGTTGCGGTTCAGTCCAAGGCCCCACAGGCGTGGGAGCAAATGATGCCTTAATTTCCCTGCTCAAAACAGGCATGGTAATTTGAACATAATTGCCGGGTTGTAGCCTGACAAAACTTTCGGCCCTCATCTCGTTGATTGCTTGAACAGCCTCCGGATTGCTCTGCCATTGCGAGCCATCGTAAAAGCGCCATGTGCCTTGATTTCCCAAGAGATCATTTCTCTCGCATCTTGCCACTACCGTTTCACTGGTCCAAATGCCTGTCGCTATCGTTTTGTATAGATAGTAATAGTTTCCTTCTGCGAAGAAAGCCTCGTACCCGAAAGCGAAGTTTTCCTGTGGATAAATATCGATTATTTCCAATTCGGGATAAGAGAGTCTTCCGATATACGTGCGGCCCGTGGCTGTCGCGCCTCCCTCCGTATTGAGCAACTCTACTAAATAAACCAATACTTCACCATTCTGAAAGACAGCATCACCCACCCAGTAAAAATTATCTATCCCCGCGTCGGGAGATGCCTCGATTGATTCAAAAAACCGAGTGGTCGTTTCTTGAGAGCCCGAATAATAGCTGTAGAGCAATCCATCATCTTCCTCAACTACCATGGCATTTCTCAAAAACCGTGACCCTGTATTATTAAATTCATTATCCGAGACAACGTTATACCCATAAAAAGAATCATTGAAAAAGTAAACCGTACGCCCGTCAGGCAATTGTAGCGAAATGTCATTATCACCGGCAACCCAGCCCCATCCGGGAGCATATTTCTCATTCCATTTGAATGTTTGCTTTACATCAATATCACCCGTGTTTTGGTCTAAAACTTCTACGCCATCTATGATATAAGAACCCGTTTCAGGATAAACAAAACGTATGGAGACTTCGTCCGCATCGGTATCAAAAGGCAGGTGGTACAATCTCCATAAATTCCTGATTTCGTAATGGACGATATCATTCTCAGCACCCAAAACACTTACATAGAGATCCTTGTCAGAATTGGATACTGCCCAAAACCGAAGGAGGTATTTGTTTTCTCCGGTATTTTCAAAAGTCTGATTCACTGATCTGATATAACCTGATGTGGGAAGTTCATTTACTTCAACTAACAGCGAGGACTCACCGTCACGCACGTAGCTGTCATTAGAACTAAACTCGGCAGATCCATTTCCCGAAAGGTGGCTCCAACCTTCGTTGATTCCCGATTCAAAGCTTCCGTTTGATATAATTTGAGCAGAAAGGGCAGCACAAAGAAAAGTGGACAACCCCAGGGTGTATAGCAATTTCGTCATGAGGGGAATATATAAAAGTTCTATTGGCTAAGTCAAGTAATCTTTGAAAAGCGAAAGCTAGCGGTAAATCTTACGCTCGTTGAGCGCTTGCTGAAATTCGCGTGCATTCCGATTGTGCTGACTAAGATTTGTAGCGAATGCGTGATAGCCGGAAAAATCTGCCTTCGCACACATGTAGAGATAATTGTTTTCTTCAGCATTTAACACGGCGTCAATTGATTGCTTTGAAGGAAGGTTGATCGGCCCGGGCGGCAGTCCCGCATTCAAATAAGTATTGTAAGGACTGGGAGTGGAAAGGTGTACCGTTAATACTCGATTGATGGAAAAATCGCCAACTGCGTAGACTACCGTAGGATCGCTTTGAAGCCTCATTCCGCGTTGTAGGCGGTTCAAGTACAACCCTGCAATTTTAGGACGCTCATCGGGGTGGACCTGCTGTTCGGCCTGTACGATACTGGCCAAAGTGCTGACCTCACTTTGAGAAAGATCATGATTTCTTGCCTTTTGCTGACGGTCAGCGGTCCAAAAACGCTTGTATTCATCAGCCATTCGCGCAATAAATTCATCGGCATCCGTATCCCACTCCATCCGATAGGAATCGGGAAAAAACATGCTGATAAAGGTGGCTTGGTTGAAACCGTATTTAGAAGCCACGGCAGGATCTGCGAGCTTTTCAGCAATATCGAGGGAGTCAGCTTCAATATTTTCTGACACTGCACCGGCCAATTCAGAAAGTTTCCGCACCGTGTTGAAAGTTACCGTTATTTCCTCTTCACCATTTCCCGCCCTCAAGTGATCGATCAATTCATTCAGGCTCATATCATCTGTAAGCGTATACTTTCCGGCTACGATGAGATTGCCTTGGTAGTTTTTTTGTTCCATCAGCCTTTCGGCGAAAGCCGGTTGTCTCAAGCCTGCCTGTTCAGTCAAGGCCGTCAGCACATCTGCCTGCTCAGATCCCGTACTTATGAAAAATGAAATCTCCTCCTTTTCCATATTCAATGCGGGACCGAACACCAAACGATAAGCGTAAAAACCAATAACCAGTAAAACCGCTACGACAGCGATCGAAATTATTGCGAAAATTCTTTTGATCATCTCACTTCAACTTTTGCATCAATACCTCGTCGTAAAATTTGCCGTCAAAGAAAGTCCAATCCTTTTTGACGCCTACTTCTTTGAAACCAAATTTTTTAAAAAGCCTGATGCTCTCTTCATTATCGGAAAAAATGCTGCAATAGACTTGATGCAGCGAAAGGGTATCGAAGCAATACGGTAAAATAATTTCCATCACTTCAGAAGCAAATCCTTTCCCTCGTTTTTCAGGTTCGGCAATGAGGATACCGATTCCCGCTCTCTTATTTTTAAAGTCACAATCAAATATATCAATCGTCCCTATGGGATTTTGAGGCTCTTTCTCTTCAATGATTAGTCGCAGTTGCTTATCGGTAAACACATCCGAAATTGTATTCACATAATCAATCAATACGTGTCGGGAGTAAGGTGTCAAGGTTTGCGACACACGCCAGTTTGCCCGATTGTTTTCCCAAATAAAGAGTTTATCAACGTCAGTTGTTTCAAGGGCCCTTAAGCTTATTCGATCACTTTCCAACATCGTAAACTCCTTCAAATATTCGCAAAACGGGACCTAGCAAACGTATGTTTGAAAATCCTCTTTCGTTATTCTCAAAAGAAACGGATAGCTTCCCTCCTTTTGTGTGAACGTCCACACGATGTGTACCTGATTTGTTCTTTTTATGGGATAAGGCCGCAGCAGTAACGCCCGTTCCGCAACTGAGGGTTTCGTTCTCCACCCCCCGTTCGTATGTGCGCATTTCCAGAGAATCTGAATTTAATACCTTCACAAAATTCACGTTGGTACCACCCAGCTCTTCAAAGCATTCGTCATACCTCCATTTTCTGCCTTCTGTCAGAATATCAAACTCTTCCAATCCTCTCATCGGAACGATGAGATGAGGCGAGCCCGTGTTGACAAAATCCATTTCTTTGATTTGAGAAACTTCAGCCACATTGCTCATGCTGATTTCCACTATTTTATCTTCTATGAACTGATAATGATGAATCCCATCGGTGGTAGTGAATTTACCTTCCGTTTTTGCCAATCCCAATTGCCTTGCAAAATGCACGGAGCATCTGCTTCCGTTTCCGCATAAGCTCTTGGACCCGTCGGGATTGAAAAATATCATCTCAAAATCGCAATCTGAATGGTGTCGAATCAGCATAAGTCCATCAGAGCCGATACCGAAGTGACGATCGCACATGGTTTGAATAACGGAGATATTACCGTGAGGAAAATTCAGATTTCGATCATCTATACAAATGAAATCATTTCCGGTGCCGCTGTATTTTACAAATGGAATAGACATAAGAGCAGACAAAAGTAGCAGTAAATTACAACCCCGACTTGTATTCTGAAATGAAAAAATGGCATAATCCGGACTTTGAAACCTTAAAAATGACAGTATATTTCCTTTGGCACATATATTGTGCTAAACGCCGTATAGCAAGCAAATTAGCTTAACACGAATTAACAAAGCAGGCAAAAGAAAAAGTACATTTCGACTGTTTAATACTCACAATTTTAAAGGAATCTTATGAAGCAAACGATCAAGACCGCAGCAGGAGCAATTTTAGGAGGTTTCGTAGCCTTAGGAACCTATGTGACTTTTATAGAAGATGCTCATTATACAACCGAACCTGAACCGAGAACGGAATTCAGGTTAACCAATTATACTGCAAGCCCATCTATTCCACTGGAAAGTATGGACTTTGTAAATGCGGCAAATAAGTCTTTAGACGCCGTGGTTCACGTTAAAACCATTTCTGCTGCACAGAAATACTATAATCCATGGAGTCGATATTTCGGAGGCGAACCTTACTCATCAAAACAGCAGAGAGCATCGGGGTCGGGGGTGATTATCAGCGATGACGGCTACATCGTGACCAACAATCACGTCATTGAAAATGCCGAAACCATCGAAATTACAACGAATGACAACAGAACTTTTGAAGCCTCCCTCATTGGTAAAGATCCCGGCACTGACATCGCCTTACTAAAAATTGATGCGGATGCCTTACCGTCAATTATTTTGGGAGACAGTGATGCACTGCAGATTGGAGAATGGGTACTCGCGGTCGGGAACCCCTTTAACCTGACTTCTACCGTGACGGCCGGTATTGTAAGTGCAAAGGCAAGAAACATCAACATTTTGGATTACGATCCGAATGCAGAAACTTTTCCACTTGAATCGTTTATTCAAACCGATGCAGCGGTAAACCCCGGAAACAGCGGTGGTGCTTTGGTAAATGGTCGTGGAGAACTCATAGGAATCAATACGGCAATTGCATCGAGGACGGGCTCTTACAGCGGTTACAGTTTCGCAGTGCCCGTAAGTATTGTAAAGAAAGTAACTGCCGACCTTTTGGAATTCGGAAAGGTTCAGAGAGCTTATATTGGTGTTAACATCAGTAATATCGATCCGCAACTCAGAAACGAAGAAAATATAAAAGTAAGCGAAGGAGCTTATGTTCGAGGTCTTCTATCCGGCGGAGCGGCAGAAATGGCGGGTCTTGAAATGGGCGACATTATCATTTCCGTTGAAGACTATCCCGTGAGAAGCGTAACGGAACTTCAAGAACAAGTCGGAAAGTATCGTCCCGGCGACAAAATCGAAGTGGGAATACTACGACAAAATGAGCGGCGTTCTATTGAGGTACTTTTAAGAGATCGTTACGGAAATACAGAATTGAAGAAACGATCTGAGGAAGAAATGAATATGATATTTGGCGCCAAACTTGAGGGTTTGAGTAAAGAAGAAAAATCGAGCCTCAAAGTTGTAAATGGTGTCAGAATAGCGGATATTGAGGATGGAAAACTCAGGAAAGCGGGCCTCAAAGAGGGGTTTGTAATAACGCATATTGACAAGCAACCCGTTGATAGTCCTGAAGATGTGAAACGCATTCTCTACTCGAAGAGTGGCGGGGTTTTGGTGGAAGGTTTTCATCAAAACGGAATGCCTGATTATTATGGATTTGGCTTATAACATAAATCTTAAGATTCAAAATAAAACCTGCGAGATACTCATCAGAAACCGTAAACATCGATTCATCTCAATTCAATCGATATCTCGAAATTATTTTGAATGCAATAGAGCGACCCGTGCAAACGAGCAGGGGTCGCTCTTATATATTTTAAACAGAGATAAGAATTTTACGGAATTTGGAATTAGGATGGTTTGGAGTATCTTTGCCGCTTATTTTCCACGTCCGATTTTAACAACTTTAACGCAAAAGATAAATGAGACAGCTTAAAATCACTAAAAGCATAACCAATCGCGAGAGTCAATCACTCGACAAGTATCTACAAGAAATCGGACGAGAAGATCTGATTACGGCGGAAGAAGAAGTAGAACTTGCTCAGAGAATAAAGAAGGGCGATCAACTCGCATTGGAAAAGCTAACGCGAGCAAACTTGCGATTTGTGGTTTCGGTGTCTAAACAATACCAAAATCAAGGGCTTTCACTTCCCGACTTGATCAATGAAGGGAATCTCGGTTTGATTAAAGCCGCGCAGCGATTTGACGAAACACGAGGATTCAAATTCATTTCTTACGCCGTGTGGTGGATTCGTCAGTCAATTCTTCAGGCTTTGGCCGAACAATCGAGAATCGTTCGTCTTCCTCTAAACCAAGTAGGAAGTTTGAACAAGATCAACAAGATGTTCGCCAAGCTGGAGCAGGAATACGATCGTCCTCCTACCGTTGAAGAAATCGCTACTGCATTGGATATTCCCGCAGAGAAAGTTGCCGACTCATTAAAGGTTAGCGGAAGACACGTGTCCGTAGATGCTCCTTTTACTGAGGATGACAGCTCTTCACTTCTGGACGTAATGGTGAATGATGACTCACCAAATGCCGATTTCGGTCTCTTGAACGAATCGTTGGTTCAGGAAATAGAAAGATCACTTTCTACCCTTACCGAAAAGGAAAGAGAAGTTATCAGACTTTTCTACGGTATCGGAATGAAGCACGGATTGACGTTGGAGGAGATCGGAGATCGATTTGGATTGACGCGAGAGCGTGTAAGACAAATCAAGGAGAAAGCGATCAGAAGATTGCGTCATTCTTCAAGAAGTAAGCATTTGAAAGCTTACTTGGGATAATTGAATTCAATTAAACCATCAACATAACCCACCTACAAACAAAATGTCTACTGACCTATTGAGTGCAGGAAGAGCTACCTATAATGAGGAGCTGGATTCCTGGATCAGTAAAAAAAAGGCCGCGGTCAAATTGATCAACGCCGTTGGTAACTTGCTCTACGATAATTCCGTGGAGCTTGTTCTTTTTAGAAACCACCTGGTCGACACCAGTGTGAGCGAAGTATTGTTACTTCACAAGTATGCTGCCGATGTAGTCGGAAAACCCATTTCGGTTCACGACACAACTGCCGTTGCGCAGGCTTTGGTAAAGATGGACTTGGCTCCGTCTAAGATTGACGTTGGTTTACTTACGTCAGAATGGATGGAAGTTAAGGGCGATTTCGAATCAATCGAGGCTTTTCTTCAGTCAAAGCTTAGAGGATTTCAGTCCGTTGAAGAAACTCCGAGCAACGGACCCCGCGATGTTGTGCTTTTCGGCTTCGGTCGTATTGGTCGCCTGGCTGCCAGAGAGTTGATTCAACAATTTGGTAAAGGGCAGCAATTGCGCTTGAAAGCCATTGTTACCCGAAAAGTAACGGATGAAGAAATCATCAAGAGAGCAGATCTCTTGAGATTGGATTCCGTTCATGGCCCGTTTCCCGGTACGGTAGTGCCTGACTTGGAAAGAAAAGCCATCATTATAAACGGGCAGATCGTTAAGATGATTCAAGCTCCCGGTCCGGACCAAGTGAATTATGAAGACCACGGAATTTCTGATGCTATCGTTTTAGACAATACCGGTGCATTTCGCGACAGAGAGGCCCTTTCCCTTCACTTGAAAAGCAAAGGGATTTCAAAGGTTATTTTGACCGCTCCGGGCAAAGGGGTTCCGAACATTGTGTATGGAATCAACCATGAAACGCTGGATCTCGATAACGAGAACGTGTACTCTGCAGCCTCTTGTACCACCAATGCCATTAGTACCGTATTGAGCGTTATTCAAAACAAGTATGGAATCGAAAAAGGGCATATCGAAACGGTTCACGCTTACACAAATGACCAGAACCTTCTCGACAACTTTCACAAGAAAGAGAGAAGAGGAAGATCTGCAGCATTGAATATGGTAATCACCGAAACGGGAGCCGGAGCTGCGGTGACAAAAGTAATTCCTGAGCTGAAGGACAAGCTTACCGCAAATGCCGTGCGTGTTCCGGTACCTAACGGCTCATTGGCCATCATGAATTTGACGCTTGATAAAGAAACGAGTGTAGAAGATGTAAATGCTGCCGTAAAAGAAGCTGCTTTGAAAGGAAATTTGGTTAATCAAATTCACTACAGCATCGAGCCTGAATTGGTATCAAGCGATATCGTAGGAGACACTTGCTGCTCGGTTTACGACAGTAAAGCCACCTTGGTACATCCCGACAAGAAAAGCGTTGTGCTATACGTGTGGTACGACAATGAGTATGGATATACGAAACAAGTTATTCGCTTGGCCAAGTATGTGGCTAAGGTGAGAAGGAAGCATTATTATTAGTACTGAGTACTGGGTATAGAGTATTGAGTATTCCAAAATGCAAAAAAGGCTGCGTCAGGTGACGCAGCCTTTTTTTTTATACCTGTCAGACCGATGGCTTCTCAAAAAAAACCCGCCGAGCCAAAGCCCGACGGGTTCAAATCGAAGGTATATTAAACTATTACCTTACTACTAGCTTCTTCGCTCCCACGCGTACTTCATTCACTACTACATTTACGTTGTAGATTCCCGAAGCGAGCTCAGGCAAGCTGATCACCGCATTGAGTTGTGATCCGTTATTGCCCAAAATCTCGGCGTGAACTTTCTTACCGTAGAGGTCGTAGATTTCTACCATCACTTCCTGCTGCTCTTGGCTCAGGTTGCTCAGGTTGAGCATTACTTCTGCTCCGGTAGTCGGGTTCGGGTAGAGCTCGATTTCCACATCAGAAACATC
>CAZYWJ010000040.1:27736-31140 GCA_964651785.1 uncultured Cryomorphaceae bacterium | reverse complement strand
TGCTTGCTTTGGGAAGAGGCGGCTGATCAATTCGAAGATTTGGCTCGAGTGGTAAAATTAAGAACCGGAGTGGTACTCTCGGGCAAAGGCGGTGCTTTGGAAAAGATAGCTAAACCGGTAAAACTTGGAGTCGGCGCTCCTCTGGGTTCGGGCAAGCAATGGGTACCTTACATCCACATCGACGACTTGTGCAGAATGTATTTGGCTGCCATCGAAGACGAAAAATACTATGGAGTCTACAATGCCGTGAACGGCGACCACATTACAAATAAGGATTTAACCAAAGCTACTGCTCAGGCACTTGACAAACCGCTTTGGCTACCGAATGTGCCGTCCTTTGTGCTACTGGCGGCATTTGGCGAAATGGCGGGATTGATTTTGGAAGGAAGCAGGGCTTCGGCTGAGAGAGTAAAAAAAGAAGGGTTTGAATTTGAACTGAAAAATCTGGAAGAATCAATGAGACAGATCTTTTCAGAGAATGGCTAAAATCACTTTTCTGAGTATAAATTTAGAAATGATGACATGTTCACAATTTTCGTGCGTCCGAATTTTTCTAAAATCAATAAATCCTGATCGCCTGTAATTAGATGTGTTGCTCTACCATCTTTAGCTAGAGCCAATAAGAAGTTATCCTTACTGTCTCGACAAATTGAAACTATCGAATTAACTTCGATAAAATCAGCTATTGATCTGATCTCCGTAACTAAGGAGTATAACTGCTCTAAGGGAAAGTATTTTCTAAACTTCGGCCTCCGGGCCACCTCTAGAAATTCTTCCAGGAATTCCTGACTAAATACGAGTGTTATGTCGTAATTCCGAATAACTCTGTCGAAATCATCAAATGAATTCGTAAGTAAAAAACTAATCCAAAGATTTGTGTCAATTATTACTCTATGACTTCTTCTTTGCATTGCGTTTAGATCGGACTACTTCAACCTCTTTAGTTATTTCATCCAAGTCAGGTGGGGCCGAATCAGCGCCATTTCTTAGTTTATGAACAACATCCAGAAAAGAATCAGCAGAAGACTCAGAAATGGAAATCAGCTTCAAATCAGCTAAATTTTGAAGTAATTTTTTAGCCTTCGGATTTAATATTTTAACGACATAACTCATACCTTTTCAAAGGTAGAGAAAATCAGAGATACTTTCTCAATGCCGTCTCTTCTGTAAGGAATCAAGAAAAATTTGGAATTGCTTCTTATCAGTTTGAGGTAAACTCGTTACATTCAACTGTTTTTCAGCTTCCGCGAAATAAGTATGGCTTCTCTCTTGAATATCTTCATCCACTTTCAAATCGGTAAATAGTTGACGCACGCGCTCCACTTTTTTATCGGGATCGGAAATGCTGTCACTGAAATAAATTCCTTCAAGTTCATCGCGTTGTGCTGCGGATGCTTTTTGAAGGGCACGAATGATCAGATAGGTTTTCTTATTGGCCAAAATATCTCCGCCCACTTGTTTTCCGAAATTGTCGGGATTTCCGAAGGCATCGAGGTAATCATCTTGGAGTTGAAAACCTATTCCTGCAGCCTTTCCGAAAGCATAAATCGCTTCGCAATCGGCTTTTGAGGCATTGGCCAAAATGGCTCCCATCTGAAGACTGCAGCCCAGCAATACCGCCGTTTTCAATCCTATCATTTCGATATACCGATCCTCGGTTACGGCTTCTTCGTTTTCAAAGTCCATGTCATACTGCTGACCCAAACAAACCTCGGCCGAAGTACGGTTGAATAAATCCAAGACATCGGGAAGTTTGTCAGAAGGACATAGCGCCAGCTTTTTGTATGCTTCGATTACCATGGCATCACCCGATAGAATAGCCGTATTGGTATCGTAACGCTTGTGTACCGTCTCTTCTCCGCGGCGCAGCGGTGCTTCATCCATGATATCATCATGTACCAAGGTGAAGTTGTGAAAGATTTCAATAGCCAAAGCGGCGGGCATTGCCTCATTCTCATTTCCACCGAAAGCTTTTGCGGATAGTAAGACCAAGTATGGTCGTATGCGTTTGCCTCCTAAGGACAAAATGTACTTGACGGGACCGTATAAATTATCGTCCGGTAGTTGAGAAATATAGTTGGCCAGCTCGGCTTCGAGTAGCGATCCTAATTGATCCGTTCGGGAAGTCATTTGATTAAATTCAGCAGGTATTGTCCGTATCCGCTTTTAACAAATGGTTGAGCAATTTGCTTAAGCTGAGCTGCATTTATAAAGCCCTTTCGGTAGGCCACCTCTTCTATGCAACCGATTTTTAATCCTTGCCTGTCTTCGATCACTTCCACGAATTGGCCGGCAGCCATAAGTGATGAAAATGTACCGGTATCCAACCAAGCCGTTCCACGATCCATGACCGAAACCTGAAGTTTGCCTTTCTCCAAATAGGCTTTATTTACATCCGTAATTTCATATTCTCCCCTTGCGCTTGGTTTGAGATTTTTGGCGATTTCAATTACATCATTGTCATAAAAGTAGAGACCGGGTACGGCATAATTTGACTTCGGGCTTTGCGGCTTCTCTTCAATGCTAAGGGCCTTCATGTCTTTGTCGAATTCCACCACACCGTAGCGCTCCGGGTCCGCAACATGATAAGCATAGACGATTCCACCATCAGGATCATTATTTTCAGCCAAAAGTTCGTGTAATCCGTGACCGTAAAAGATGTTATCTCCCAGTATCAAAGCCACTTTATCATCTCCGATAAATTCCTCGCCAATCACAAAAGCCTGAGCCAGTCCGTTCGGATTTTCCTGAACGGCATAGGAAAAATTACACCCTAATCTTTTTCCGTCTCCAAGCAATCTTTTGAAATTCTCATGATCGTGTGGAGTAGTGATGATCAAGATATCGCTGATGCCTGCGCTCATCAAAGTAGAAAGCGGGTAGTAAATCATCGGCTTGTCGTAAACGGGCATAAGCTGCTTACTTACCGAAATGGTGAGTGGATAAAGACGCGTACCTGAGCCTCCGGCTAAGATGATACCTTTCATTTTGCTTTAGCTTTTTTGATCACTCTGATTTTCGAATCTCTAATTCTTCCAGCTCAATGTCTTCTTCTTCGTTGATGATTTCCACCAAAGGTTCTCGGAAGGACTTAGTAATCAAACTACGGTGAAACGACAGCAACAAACTGGGGAGCAACACCAGGTTGGAAATCATTGCGACTAATAAGGTCACCGATACCAAAGTACCGAGAGCTACGGTTCCCCCGAAATTTGAAGCGGTAAAAACCAAGAAACCGAAAAAGAGGATGATGGAAGTGTAAATCATACTTACACCCGTTTCGGTAACCGCATTTAATACGCAGGTGCGAATATCCCAAGATCTCGTTTTCAATTCCTGCCGATATTTCGACAGAAAGTGAATGGTATCATCTACTGAAATTCCAAATGCGATACTAAAAACCA
>CAZYWJ010000040.1:18393-27636 GCA_964651785.1 uncultured Cryomorphaceae bacterium | reverse complement strand
TCATAGACTTTTGGCTTGAGATTTTCCATAAGACTATCCAATTCGGTAGTTCCGATATCGGCTATTTGAGCTGAAATTCGTGTCACCGTTTGAGTCGAATCCAAAAAGAGTTGAGAAATCTTACCGGCGTCTGATTCATTTCCACGTAAGTAAGGTCCCACGAATGATCGCTCATAATTGGTAATCAAACTATAGCGAGACTCCAAACCGTTGTAGTAAGCTTGTTTGGCAAATTTGATGGCATCGGTAATGGCTAGGGAGCGTGAAATTTCCGGATATGCCTCAAGGGTTTGTTGCAATTGTTCAATTTTCCTTAGCGTCTTGGCTTTCGTTACTTGACTGCTATCACGTGAATTGACGAGAATCTCAAGCGGCATCACACCTGAAAAATTATCTTCAAAGAAATTGAGATCGGTTATGATCTTATCATCCTTCGGCAAATCATCCACAATATTTCCGGTAGCTTCCACCAAGGTGGCACCATAAATCGAAATTGCCAATACCGCTACA
Organism: uncultured Cryomorphaceae bacterium; assembly: GCA_964651785.1. Lineage (GTDB taxonomy): Bacteria > Bacteroidota > Bacteroidia > Flavobacteriales_D > Cryomorphaceae > JAKVAV01. Next base: position 27,126 of record CAZYWJ010000040.1, on the reverse strand, counting down.
GTTCCCGCATAGACCTTTTTTCGGTGATTGCTCACCAATCCGTGAAGAATGGAAACAACACGATCAACCCATTTTCGATCCAAATGGGCTACGTGTCGCTCTCTGGGTGGAGCGATGAAGCTGAATACACACGGAATAATAATAAGCGAGAGGAAGAATACGCTGAGAATATTAACCGAAGCCACTATTCCAAATTCCTTGAGCATGGCACTTTGCGTGAAAATGAAAGTGGCAAAACCCATTGCAGTGGTGGCGTTGGTCATAAAAGTCGCATTTCCCACTTTGTGAATAACACGACTGAGCGCCTTTATCTGATTTCCGTGGTGGCGGTACTCGTTGTGATATTTATTCAAAAGAAAGACGCAGTTCGGAACACCAATCACGATAATCAACGGCGGAATAAGCCCCATCAGAGCGCTGAGCTTAAAGCCGAGTATTCCAATGGTACCGATAGACCAGATTACCCCTATGATAACCACCAACAAGCTGATAAACATCACCCGAAAGCTCTTGAAGAAAAGCAGCATGAGTAGTGCGGTAACACCTGCAGCCAAGCCTACGAACATTCCCAACTCCTGTTTGATTTTGGCCGTCTGTCGAGTGCGGATATAGGGCAAACCTGAGTAGTGAACTTGTAATCCCGTATCGTTCGAAAAAGCTTCAACCACTTCTTCAACCTTTTCCAAAACTTCTACCCGCTTTTCACTGTTGAAGGCAGCCCGATTGACGAAGAGCATCATCAAGCTGGCGTTGGTAGAATCGTTGTAGAGCAGATTTCGGTAAAACGGAAGGCTATTGATAACCTTCTTTAAACTATCAACTTCTTCCGCAGATTCAGGTCTGCGTTGAACTACCTTCTCGACATCAAACTTCTTTTCCTCAGCATTTTTCTTGAGGGTGTAGAGATGAGCTTCTGAAAATACACTGTCTATTCCATCTATGGCTTTCAGGTCGTAACCCAATGTATACCATTTGGAAAAAGTAGGATATGTATGAAGCTTTTCGCCCTGAACTCCGAGTACCAAAATATTTCCATCCTCGGAAAATCGATCGGTAAATCGATCGTATTCTATCTGCGTACTGTCATCTTTGGGTAGGATGCCCCCGAACTTGTAACTCATGGTTACCGTTCTGGCCTGAAATGCCATAAAGACGGTAACGATCACAACTACAGCCAAAAGTGCGATTCTATTTCGCAGAATTATCCCGGCCGTTTTTTCCCACATGTATTGCTCTTCCTAAGTGAGGAGCAAATATAAGATAGAATGTCAAAGGGCTGAGGAATGAGGTCTATCTTTGGCAAACAATGCTGGCAGATTTTTACGAAGCGAAGTTCCTCTTAAGAAACCTCACAACTCGGCGATTTCGAAACGCCTGGTCACTTTACCGCAGTTTTAGCCGAAAGAATGGTTTGCCTCCGTATCATCCTATGCCGATTGCTCTTTCGGTAGAACCGACCACTGCCTGCAATTTGGGGTGCCCTGAATGTCCCAGCGGCCTCAAACAGTTTACTCGTCCTAACGGAAATCTCAAAGAAGGCTTATTGGATGAGCTTCTCGAAGAAATCGGGAAGGATTTGATTTACCTGACATTCTACTTTCAAGGTGAGCCGTTTATCCATCCGGATATGAGCGAGCTCATCGCGAAAGCAAACAAGCGTGGAATTTTCACCGCCACTTCTACCAACGCGCATTTTATCACTGAAAAAAGCGCGGAAGAAATAGTGCGGTCAGGGTTGAACCGCTTGATTATTTCCATTGACGGAACCACTCAAGATGTTTATGAGTCGTACCGAAAAAAGGGAAGGCTGGAAAAAGTGTTGGAAGGCACAAAGACGATTTTGAGAAAGCGAAAAGAGATGAAAAGTACTTTTCCGAGGGTGTACTTTCAGTTTTTGGTGGTCAAGCCAAATGAGCATCAGATTGAAGATGTAAAGCGGCTGGGGAAAGAGCTGGGAGTTGATGGCGTTTATTTTAAGACTGCTCAGGTTTACGATTACGAAAACGGAAATCCGCTGATTCCCTCGAAGAATAAATACGCTCGCTACCTGGAAATGCCTGACGGCAAATGGAAAATAAAAAATCTTCTGGATGATCAATGCTGGAAGATGTGGCATTCGGCGGTGGTGACTTGGGACGGACGCGTGGTGCCTTGTTGTTTTGACAAAGATGCTACCCACCAAATGGGCCAAATCGGTGAGGAGACTTTCACGGAAATTTGGCGCGGAGGGGCTTACGCCAATTTTCGATCGGCACTGCTCAGATCGCGCAGCGAGATTGAAATCTGCAAAAACTGCAGCGAAGGCACCAAAGTGTGGGCTTAATTAAACGGCCAAAAAATTTCTGAGAATACTTTTCCCCTCGGGACTCAATACGCTCTCGGGGTGAAACTGAATTCCGAAGACGGGTAAATTTTCATGGTTCATTCCCATAATTTCTCCGTCTTCATCGCGGCAAGTCACAATCCACTTTTCTGACAGACCTTCCTCATCGACCACCCAAGAGTGGTACCTTCCCACTTTAAAGCTTTCAGGCAAATCGGAGAAAAGCGGATGCGCTACTTCTACTCTTAATCTGTGAGAAACACCGTGATGTACTTTATCTAAATTCTTCAGATTTCCGCCGGTAGCGATGGCGAGAGCCTGATGTCCCAAACAAACGCCAAGCACTTTTTTCTTTAGAAAAATGCTGCGAGAAATCAGATCCGTTAAATTTTTTGATTCTTCGGGTAAGCCGGGACCAGGAGAGAAAATGATGTACTCGTAGTGTTCGAGACGATCTATGAGATTGGGCAAGTCATTCCGAAATACGTCCACATCCTCATCGGCAATAGCCTCGAGCATGTGGACCAGATTGAAGGTGAAAGAGTCGTAATTATCTACGACCAAAATGCGGTTCATCTTTAAACCGTCATAATGTCTTTTTCCTTTCGATCTACCTCGTTGTCTACCTTCTGGCTGAATTGATCGGTTAATTTCTGAACCTCTCCTTCAGCGTCTTTTGCCAAGTCTTCGCTCAAGCCATCCTTCTCCAGTTTCTTGATCTCATCGTTGGCGTCGCGTCGCGCATTTCTGATTCCCACTTTGGCATCTTCAGCTTCAGCTTTCACTTTTTTCACCAAGTCCTTTCTTCGCTCTTCGGTGAGAGGTGGCACGGATATGATAATTAACTCGCCGTTGTTTTGAGGATTCAATCCCAAATTAGCGTTGATTATCGCACGCTCAATCGGTTCGAGCATGGCTTTCTCCCATGGTTGGATCGAAATGGTTCGTGCGTCAGGGGTATTAACATTTGAAACTTGGTTGAGCAACGTCATGGAACCGTAGTACTCTACCATAACTCCATCGAGCATGGCGGGCGAAGCTTTTCCCGCGCGAATTTTCACCAACGCATCTTCGAGGTGCTTAATTGATTTTGCCATGGACTCCTTAGCCGAGTCCAGAATTAATTCTATTTCTTCTTGCATGATTCCTTTTTAAAAATTGACCAAAGTACCTACGTTTTCACCTTCTACAACTCGGCGCAGATTTCCGGGTGAATTCATATCGAATACCACGATGGGTAGCTTGTTTTCATTACAAAGTGTGAAGGCGGTAAGATCCATCACATTCAGGCCTTTTTCGTAAACTTCATTGAAGGTGATTGAACTGTATTTAGTGGCCGTACTGTCTTTTTCGGGATCGGCAGTGTAGATACCGTCAACTCTGGTTCCCTTCAATATCACGTCGGCTTCTATTTCGATGGCTCTGAGAGATGCAGCCGAATCGGTTGTGAAATATGGATTTCCCGTACCGGCACCGAATATGACTATTCGCCCTTTTTCCAAGTGACGTATCGCTCTTCGGCGAATGAAGGATTCGGCGATTTGCTCCATCTTGATGGCAGACATTAATCGCGTTTTGATATTGATAACCTCCAGCGCTGATTGAAGCGCCATCCCGTTAATCACCGTGGCGAGCATTCCCATATAGTCGCCCTGAGTTCGCTCCATCCCACCTTCGGCAGCTTGCAAGCCACGAAAAATATTACCGCCACCGATGACGATGGCGATTTCTACGCCCAACTCGTGAATTTCTTTGATTTCGTCGGCATATTGTGCCAACCGATTATTATCAATTCCAAATTGCTTCTCGCCCATAAGGGCTTCTCCGCTGAGCTTGAGAAGGATGCGCTTGTATTTTACCGACATGCCAGGTGATCCGTTTGGGGCCGAAAATTATCAAAAAAAAAGGAGAGAACAACGTCTCTCCTTTTCGAATCAAATATCAGGTTCAGATTAGCTCAGAGACAAACGCTTAAACTCAGTAACCGTCAATTCCTTGTCGGCTTCACCAAGGTGTTGCTTAATCGACTTTTTATTGTCTTTGATGAACGCTTGGTTCAAAAGGGTATTCTCTTGGAAGAATTTATTCAAGCGGCCTCTGGCGATTTTCTCTGCCATATCGGCGGGCTTTCCTTCTTGAATAGCCAGATCTTTCCCTACTTCAATTTCATTGTCGATGACATTTTGAGGAACCCCATCCTGATCTAAAGCTACGGGAGCCATCGCAGCTACCTGCATGGCTATATCCCTGCCAAGATCATTGTAATTTCCTTTATTCAAGCCAACCAATGAAGCCAATTTGTTTCCGGGGTGAATGTATGCTACTACGCTATCCGCCTCGATCTTTTCAAAACTGCTCAGATCCAGCTTCTCTCCGATTACTCCCGTTTGCTCAATGATTTTCTCATCGATGGTCATATCAGAACCGGGGTAGTTCATTCCTTTCAGCTCTTCCAATGAAGAAGCTTTTTCTTCCAATGACTTATTTAAAATGGTCTCAGCCAATTTTACGAAATCTTCGTTCTTTGCTACGAAATCCGTTTCGCAGTTCAAAACCAAGATTACACCCAAATCATTAGCATCATTGGTTTTTGCCAAAACCACTCCTTCTGAAGCATCGCGGTCGCTGCGCTTTGCAGCTACTTTCTGCCCTTTCTTACGAAGAATATCGATTGCTTTATCGAAATCGCCTTCAGCTTCAACCAAGGCTTTTTTGCAATCCATCATACCCGCTCCCGTTTGCTTTCGGAGCTTATTGACTTCTGCTGCTGTAATTTTCATGATATACGTTTGTCTTTAAAATCAGGCGTTTTCTTTCTCTTTGCTCTCAGTCTTCTTTTCCTTCTTGGCCGCTTCCTTCTTCTCCTGATCAGCTTTCTCCTTTCCGGCTTTACGCTCATTCATCCCTTCGTTAATAGCATTGGATACTTTGTCCAAAATCACTGCAATGGATTTAGAAGCATCATCATTCGAAGGAATCGGGAATTCTACTTTTGTAGGATCAGAATTGGTGTCAACCATAGCGAAAGTTGTGATGTTCAACTTTTTCGCTTCTTGAAGAGCAATGTGTTCTTTGGTAATATCCACAATAAAGATCGCTGCGGGCAGACGAGTCAATTCAGCAATACCACCGAGCGTTTTTTCCAGTTTGTCGCGTTGACGAGAAATCTGCAGACGCTCTCTTTTTGACAAGGTGTCGAAAGTTCCGTCTTGTTGCATTTTGTCAATGCTAGACATTTTTCTGATCGCCTTACGTACGGTAGCAAAGTTGGTGAGCATTCCACCCGACCATCTTTCAGTAATGTAAGGCATACCCGTAGGCTTGATCTTTTCGTCCAAGATAGCTTTCGCTTGTTTCTTGGTTGCCACGAAAAGAATCTTCTTTCCTGACTTCGCAACCTGACGAATGGCTTTACACGCCTCGTCGAGTTTAGCTGAAGTCTTGTTCAGGTCAATGATGTGGATTCCTTTCTTCTCATCAAAGATGTAAGGAGCCATGTTTGGGTTCCACTTTCTTGTCAAGTGGCCGAAGTGAACGCCCGCATCGAGCATTTCTTTAAACTGTGTTTGGTCTTTTTCAGACATACTTAATTTGGTTTACATTCTGTTAAAAAAACAATTGACGGGTAGCTCTAACCAAAAGAGATCCCGTCAATTTAGATACTAAACAAGCAGCGTAAGTATTAACGCTTGCTAAATTGAAATTTCTTACGAGCCTTAGGCTGTCCGTATTTCTTACGCTCGACCATTCTCGGGTCACGCGTGAGAAGACCTTCTGCCTTAAGGGGCTTTTTCATCTCTTCATCTATCTCAACAAGGGCTCTGGAGATGGCCATACGAACTGCTTCGATTTGACCTGTTATTCCACCGCCTTTTACGACAACTTTCACGTCGTATTTGCCTTCAGTCTCTGTCAGCATAAATGGTTGACGGATTCTGTATTGAAGAGGCATTGTAGGAAAATATTCCTTGAAGTCGCGGCCATTTACAGTCACGGTTCCCGTTCCGTTGCTCATATAGATACGAGCTACGGAAGTTTTGCGACGGCCAAGCGTATTGGTTACTTCCATTATTTTAAGTTGTTGAGATCAATTTTCTTAGGTTTCTGCGCTTCATGTCCGTGCTCGGCACCTTCTACAGCGTAGAGGTTTGAGTATAGCTTGCTACCCAATTTATTTTTGGGAAGCATTCCTTTTACTGCTTTTTCTACTAAAGCAATAGGCTTGCGCTCGAGAAGTTCAGAGGCAGTCAAAGAACGACGACCACCGGGAAACCCCGTGTGGCGGATGTATTCTTTATCGGCCATTTTATTTCCGGTAAGGACAATTTTCTCCGCGTTGATTACAATCACATTGTCACCACAATCTACGTGAGGAGTGTAATTTGTCTTATACTTTCCGCGAATCAATTTCGCTACTTTGGTGGCCAATCTTCCGAGAGTTTGCCCCTCTGCATCTACCACAACCCACTCTTTCTTAGCGGTTGCTTTATTAGCCGAAACGGTTTTATAACTAAGTGTATCCACTGTATTTAAGCTATTTAGCTAGATTACTCCCCCAAAATGGGGCTGCGAAGATAAGATGTTTTTCTTTACTCACAAAGGCCGGGCTGCACTTTCTTTCACCAAGGTAGTGAACAATGGTATCCGAATGAATTCAACCAAGTCGAGAGCTCTGAATTGTGAGGAAAAAAATCCTTAAACGACCTCTTTTAAAATCCCCATCTCTTTACCTACTTTCTCAAAAGCGGCGATTGCTTTATCCAGATGCTCTTTTTCGTGGCCTGCCGAAAGCTGTACCCGAATACGCGCTTTTTCCTTTGGTACGACCGGGTAGTAGAATCCGATCACGTAAATTCCTTCTTCGAGAAGTTTGTCGGCCATCACTTGAGACTTCTTGGCATCGTAGAGCATTACAGGAACGATCGCCGAATCACCGTCGATAATGTCGAAGCCGAGTTTTGACATTCCCTTCTTAAAGTAATTCACATTGTCTTCCAGCTTATCGCGAAGATGAGTGCTGCTCGAGAGAACATCGAAAACTTTAATGGAAGCACCGACAATGGACGGGGCCAAAGAATTACTAAAAAGATAAGGTCGAGATCGCTGTCGCAGCAATTCGATTATTTCCTTTTTGCCGGTGGTGTATCCACCCATGGCGCCTCCGAGGGCTTTTCCAAGCGTTCCGGTGATGATATCCACGCGATCCATTACTCCGTGAAGCTCAACAGAGCCGCGACCCGTTTTTCCGATAAAGCCCGCTGAATGGCATTCGTCGACCATCACCAGAGCGTCGTATTTATCAGCCAAATCGCAAATACCTTTCATATTGGCTACGATTCCATCCATACTGAAAACACCGTCGGTAACGATGATTTTAAATCGAGCTCCGTTTGCATCAGCTGCTTTAAGCTGCTCCTCCAGATCAGCCATGTCATTATTGGCATAGCGATAACGCGCCGCTTTGCACAGTCGCACCCCGTCAATGATGGAAGCGTGATTTAAGCTGTCGCTGATGATGGCATCTTCTTTCGAAAATAGCGGTTCAAAGATTCCGCCGTTAGCATCAAAGCAAGCAGCGTATAATATGGTATCCTCCATTTGATGGAAATCGGCAATCTTCTGCTCGAGTTCTTTGTGAATGTCTTGCGTGCCGCAGATAAATCTCACGGACGACATCCCATAGCCTCTGTTATCCAACGTTTCTTTCGCGGCTTGTACGACATCCGGATGAGATGAGAGACCCAAATAATTATTGGAGCAAAAGTTCAAAACGGTCTCTCCCGTATTGAGCGTAATCTCGGCCCCTTGCTCCGAAGTAATGATGCGCTCCCTTTTATATAGCCCTGCCTCCTTGGTTTCTGCTATTTCTTTCTGAAGATGATCTTTGAGTTTGCCGTACATATCAGTGGATTTTTCACAAAGGTAAGAGTTAGGTTGTATTGCGTAGTGCGAAGTGCGTATTGCGAGAGCTGAAAAGATCAGATTTCATAGAATTAACGATTCTTTACACCGCTTGTCCATTTCTAAGATCGCTCATCCCATTTTCCTGTATGCCGCATCGTTAAGGCCGTATGTTTGTGTCGGTTAAAACAATAAACAAACTAAACACTAACTATTATGAAAGCTCTCATTGCGGCCATTACGATGGCTTTAATGCTCGGAGGGCAAAGCTCTGCCTCCGCAACCCCATCAGAAAAGGGAAAGATCAAAAAGAAAGCGATTGAAAAACGAGAAGTGCTCAGCGCTGAACAAGAAAAGCTTTTTAAAGACGGTAAGCTGGCAGAAACCGTGGTGACACCCATGTACACCAAGACCGACCAGCTTGTAAATTCCGAAATACTCAAAAAAGCAACTAAGCAAAAAGACTGATTTTTTCGCAACCATCAGTTTACATAAAAGCCCCGCTCAAA
>CAZYWJ010000040.1:6630-18293 GCA_964651785.1 uncultured Cryomorphaceae bacterium | reverse complement strand
GGATCTTCATCATCATCGTCATCATTACAGCTTGAGAAACTAAGTACTCCCAAAAAGAGCACCATCGGTAGGAATTTTGAAATTTTCATTTTGGTAGAATTTTTTGATGTTTGGCAGTACATCGAAAAGGGTGGGGAGAGGTGAACAGGGGTGTATCATTTCTTAACTACCTAAAATGAAAATCGAGAACGAAAGAGAACGGTCAAACCCTTCACAAAACCTTTGAAAAAAAGAAACAAGCGGTTATTCCTATTAACAAAAAAGCCCCGCAGAAATGCGGGGCTTCGTTGTCCGACTAGGGCTCGAACCTAGACTCTTCTGGACCAAAACCAGACGTGTTGCCAGTTACACCATCGGACAATTTCCAACTCAAAATCTTCTCTATTCGCTTGCCGAAGCTACGGCGCAGGAGAACAATTTTCGTTTGGGAGTGCAAATGTAATAATTTCGTTAATTATCGCCAGCGGTTCGATAAAAAAACACAAAATACCCCTCCGGTTCTTAATGCATCTAAACACCAAAACTCAGGCAGGGTTATTTTCTTATTTTCGCAGCCATAATTGACCTTTCAATGGACTTTAGAAAGCTGAATCTGATTACGGGGTGGGGAGTTTTTCTCGTAGCCACCATCGTTTACGTACTTACCATCGAGCCCACTACCAGTTTCTGGGATACAGGGGAGTTTATTACAACGGCCTACAAACTGGAGATCGGTCACCCTCCGGGGGCGCCGCTTTTCATGCTCTTGGCTCGACTTTTCTCCATGTTCGTTTCGGTAGAAAATGTGCCCGTCGCAGTGAATATACTCTCTGCCGTGAGTAGTAGCCTTACCATCCTTTTCTTGTTTTGGACCATCACCCACTTCGGTAGAAAGATGGCCCTGAAAGGTGAAGACGCTGCCAATAATACCGGAAAAGTTATCGCTACCATGGCTGCCGGTGTAGTCGGTGCCTTAGCTTACACATTTTCAGATTCATTTTGGTTTTCAGCCGTAGAGGGTGAGGTTTATGCCATGTCGTCCCTCTTCACTGCAGCCGTTTTCTGGGCCATCCTTCGCTGGGAAAGCCTCTCTAACGGAAAGAACGAAATGCGGTGGATCATCGCTATCGCTTATCTGATGGGGCTTTCCATCGGGGTTCACTTATTGAACTTGCTCGCCATTCCCGCCATTTGCTTTGTGGTTTACTTTAAAAGAAATAAAGCCACAACCAAAGGTCTCATCACCACAGGTGTTATATCCCTCATCATTCTAGGTGTGATTCAGGCGGGAATCATTCCCGGTGTAGTATCCCTTGCCGGAGATTTTGAATTGTTTTTCGTCAATTCTCTGGGCATGCCCTTCAATACGGGTGTGATCGTATATGCGCTTATCGCGATAGCTCTTTTGGGATATGGATTGTACTTCACGCATAAGAAGAATAAACCCGTTTGGAATACGGTAATTTTATCCGTGGTGGTGATCATCTTAGGTTACTCCACTTTTGCCACTATCGTAATACGCTCATCAGCCAATCCACCGCTGGATGAGAATAATCCCGAAAACGTTTTCACCCTCCTCTCCTACCTCAATCGCGAGCAATACGGTGATCGCCCATTGCTTTACGGACACTTCTTCAACTCGCCCACCGACGCGCAAAACCCACGAAGTGACGGGGATCCCGTTTACGCGAAAGCGTGGACGGTAAAGGCCAAAACGGGAAGAATCGTAGAATGGTTTTCGGAAAAGTTTGATGCGGAAAAGTACATTTCAGAAGCCGGTCAGCCCTATGACCTTTCTCACGAGTACGTAGTTTCGGATGATCGAAAAGCGTCCGTAGTAAATTACGACCCGCAGTTTGAATCCATCTTTCCGAGGATGTACAGCTCGCAGGGGAACCATGTTCAGGCGTATAAAAGCTGGTCTGATTTTCAAGGAAAGCCGATTCGCACCGTCGGACAAGACGGGCAGCCAACGATTGTAAACAAGCCCACTTTCGTGGAAAATATGCGGTTCTTCTTTCGGTACCAGTTCAACTTTATGTACTGGCGTTACTTCATGTGGAATTTTGCCGGAAGGCAGAATGACGTGCAAGGACACGGCGACCTCCTTAGTGGAAACTGGCTCAGCGGTGTAGACTTTATTGACCAAGAGCGCTTGGGAAATCAAGAAAATCTTCCTAGCAGCATCACAAACAACTTCGCCTATAACCGATTCTATTTGTTACCATTAATCTTGGGTCTGGTCGGATTGCTTTATCAGCTATATCGCCGACCCGATGATTGGTTTGTCACTCTGTTGCTCTTTCTCCTTACGGGAATAGCCATTGTGGTTTACCTCAATCAGACGCCTTTCCAACCGAGAGAACGTGACTACGCCTACGCGGGATCGTTTTACGCATTTGCCATATGGATAGGCCTCGGCGTCTATGCCTTGTTCGATGCGGCGTATAACATTAAGCAAAAGCAATTGATCAATACAGCAGGAGCTGTATTAGGTGCAGGTGGAGTCATTTATCTTTTGGAGAGTCTTCAAGACAACAGTCACTTCTTTTCGTATTCCGTTTTTTACATGGGGATTATCGGAGTAGGAGCTATCGCACTGTTTTACTTTTTGGGAAAATCGCTGAAGTCAGCGACACCGATTGCGGTCATTGCTGCATTACTTACCCTTCCCGTGCCTATACTAATGGGGGCTGATGGATGGGATGATCACAATCGATCAGATCGCTACACGGCGCGTGACTTTGCCGCCAATTATCTCTACAGTACTGATGAAAATGCCATCTTGTTTACCAATGGTGATAACGACACATTCCCTTTATGGTACGCTCAGGAGGTAGAAGGTATTCGCACGGACGTACGTGTGGTTAACCTGAGTCTTCTGAACACGGACTGGTACATCAATCAGATGAAGCGTAAGGCTTATGAGTCTGATCCGGTACCGTTTTCCCTTACGGAAACGAAATACCGCCAAGGAACCAGGGATGTTGTATTGATGGACGAATCGTCCAATCCTCAAAAAGTACCGGTGGATGTGGATAAAGCGATAGCCTTTATTTCAAAAGATGAAAATTTGAGAAGCATGGGTGGCGGTGCCAAACTGGCCGTGATACCGACGAAGAGTTTTTACATCGAGGTAGATAAGGATGATTTGCTCAGAAGAGGAATTATCAGCGAGGAAGACACGGCTAACGTAAGTGATCGTGTAGAATGGCGAATTGAGCGCAGCTACTTGCTCAAGAATAATTTGATGCAGCTCGACCTCTTGGCTACCAATGATTGGGAAAGGCCTATATATTTCGCTGTTACGACAGGCCCTGACAGTTATATTAATCTGGAGAACTACTTCAAATTGGAAGGTCTGGCTTATAAGCTGACTCCGGTGAAAAGCCCCGATAATCGAAATCCGAACCTTTACGGCAAAGTGGATACAGAGAAGATGTATGAAAACGTAATGGAGAAATTCCGCTGGGGTGGAATGGATAGCGAAAATCAGATTTACATGGATGAGAACAACCTGCGAATGACGAATAATCTTCGCCTGCAGTTCTCAAACTTGGCTGAGCAATTGATCATCGAACAAAAGGAAGACAAAGCGCTGAATGTACTTGATCGCAGTTTGGAAGTAATGCCGGATCACAATGTGCCATTCGATAAACTCATGGTGCCTATTGCAGAGAATTACTACGAATTGGGAGAAAACGAGAAAGCGAATGCAATTACGAAAACCGTATTTGATCGCTATGCCGAGGATTTCGAATACTACATGAGTCTGGATCCGAAATTTGCCGTTCAGCTACAGCAGGATATTCAGATAGCCTACTCCGTAATGCGACGATTGCGCGATGACGTGACACAGCGCTACCCTCAGGAAGGCTTGAGCGATGAACTGAACGAAAGATTCGAAACACTCGACAAAGCTTTTGACGAGAAAATCAAAGAGCTCGAAATGTACCGTTCACAACCGCTAATGAGATTCTAAGAAGTGTATTTGGTAAAAACCCCTGATCTTTTGAAGCCCTTGGCGGGCGACTTGCTTTGGAATGAAAGTAGAGATCAGCGGGTAGTTTACCTCACTTTTGACGATGGCCCGACGGAGTCCATCACGTTCGAAATTATTGACATCCTCAAAGAGTATGGTGCTCCGGCGACCTTTTTTTGCATCGGTGGAAATGTGATCAGATTTCCCAAAGCGTATAAAGCGCTGATAGACGCGGGACACAAAACCGCTAACCATACATGGAATCACATGAATGGCTGGGAATTTTCGGATTATTCGTATTTGAAAAATGTCTTGGAATGCAGCGCAGTGGTTGATTCGAACCTGTTCAGACCACCATATGGCCGCATCAGCCGAAGTCAGGCACAAGCCTTAAAAAAGAGATATAAAATCGTGATGTGGGATGTTCTCTCAGCAGACTGGAGAAGTGACGTAAGCCCCGAGAAGTGCCTCTCGAATGTAGTTGACAACACGCGTTCGGGTAGCATTGTAGTTTTTCACGACAGTGAAAAAGCCTACAAGAACATGATCTATGCCCTCCCCAGAAGTTTGAACAAACTCAAGGAAAAAGGTTATTCGTTTTCGACCTTAGCCTAGTAATTATTTTCGAGTGCTTTTAGCAGTTCACTTTTAGGTAGTGCTCCCGATTGGCGCCAAACCGACTTTCCATTTTTGAAAATCATAAAAGTAGGAACACCGCGAACTTGAAAGGCGTGAGCAGCTTGGGGATTTTTATCAATATCAACCTTCAGGATGGTCGCTTTTCCCTTAATATCCGATGACAGTTCTTGCAAAATCGGAGACATTGTTTGACAAGGTCCGCACCACTCCGCAAAAAAGTCTACCAAAACAGGCTTGTCGCCACTTATTATTTCTTTGAAACTTGCCATATCAGTTTTTTACAATTGATTTACCCGCTTCTTGCCAAGCAAGAATCCCTCCATTCAAATCATAGACTTTGGTAAATCCATTTTCCACTAAATACTTGGCCGCTTTTGCTGATCTACCTCCAACCTTGCAATAAACCAATACCGGTTCGGATTTTTCCAGTTTTTCCACGCCGAGCGTAAAATCTTCCCAATTGAAAATATCCAAATTCTCTGCTCCTTCTATTCGTCCCTTATCGACTTCTGCAGGAGTACGCACATCGAGAATGTAAACTTCGCCCTCTTCCATGAGAACAGATGCGTTTTTTACATCAATGACCTCGGGTTCTGATGTTTGATGCTGAGCGGATGTGGTGCACGATTGAAAATTGAAAAGTAGAAGTAATAGACTTAATCTGAGTATTGCCTTCATATTATAGTGTGATGGTATCACAAAGATAAAACTTGAAAGAACGTGAAGCCTGTGAGGAAAGTCACAAAAAAAAATGCCCCGTCCGGATAGACGAGGCATCGAGTATGCTGAGGTAAACCTTTATTTAGAAATACCTTGGATTTCTTGTTTTCACATCTTCCTTGAAGAAATCATACGTTAGCATGATCTCGTGAGAACCATTGTGATAGGTATTTAAATCACTCGTTCCGAAATCGTAGGAATATCCCGCCTGAAGGTGTTCCGTGAAGTTGAACGAAACCATGGCAGCCACCGCATCCTGATAGCGATATGCCGCTCCGAGCCAAAGTTTTTGTTTAATCAAAAAATTGGCTGAGACATCGAAACTCACCGGAGCTCCGCTCACAGCTCTGATCACGGTGGAAGGCTTAAACATTACCGTTCCACTATCGGCACTAAGGTTAAAGACATAACCCGCCAAGAGATAGTAATGACGATTATTCAAGTCATCAAAATCACTACCTGAATTATTGGCACTGTTCAATTCATTTTCCAAAATACTGGGCGAAGAAATTCCAATATAACCACGCTTTCCATGATAGTAAGCGCCGAAACCAAAATTCGGAAGTAAGTTGTTATCTACATTTTGCATAAATGCAGGATCGCTCTCCTGACCTCCGGTATCAATACTTCGGAGGTCAGCCTGATGTATTCCGAATCCGGCTCTTAAGGCCAAAGAAAGGCGTGATGTTTCCGAAGTCTTCATTCGGTAGGCAAAGTCTCCCCAAAGTCCGGTCGTGTTCACGGGGCCTACATTATCGTTCTCCACGGTAAATCCAAGCCCGATGTTATCATTGGGCAGCGGACTATGAATACTCAAAACCTGAGTAGACGGCGCGCCTTCGAGTCCTACCCACTGTTCACGCCATACCGCTGAAGCAGTCAGTGCATCTCGACTACCTGCGTAAGCCGGATTGATTACCAATTGGTTCCACATGTACATTGTGTACAAAGGTTGCTGTTGAGCAAAGGCATCTGCGGTCATAAAAACAACCGCAAAAGCCAAGACAATTTTTTTCAAACTAGAATAGCTCATAGCCATTTATTTTAAAGTTCAGTTTATCGATTTAGGTAGATGAAGTCCATGATCGGATCGGAACCATTTCCCAAATCGAGAATGTACCAATAAGTCGCAACAGGTAAGGGTTCGCCTGAGTTCAGACCTGATTTAGCCTTTCCATCCCAATCATTGTTATAGGGAGAAGCACTTAATACTTCGGCTCCCCATCGATTGAAAATCTGCAAAGAATTATTCGGATAAAGCTCGTTTAATCCCGGTATGATAAACTCATCATTTATTCCGTCTCCATTGGGCGAAAATCCCTGCGGAACTTCGAATTCAATCGGATCAGGAGGAACAATGCAATTATCCTCAGATACGTTCACGCTTACAACGGCCGATACATCTCCGCATATTTCGCTACTCACCGTATAAGTAAATTCGAAATCACCTTCCTCATCAGGATTGAAAAAGTTTGAAACCACCAATCCATCAGAGTCAGTCCACTCGCCTTCACCATCAGGATCATCCAAATAATTGAAAAGATTGATTCCGGGATCTTCAGGACATAACTCTACCAGATCGGTATTCACTTCACCCGCAGAAACTTCTTCAAACACTTCAATATTCACCACACTGGTATCTTGAGGACAAGGCTCATCACTGATGATATATGTGAAAGTTTGGAATCCGAGCTCGTTAAGAATGATGACATTATCCGTCTCTTGCCCTTCCGGATCATACCACTGACCATCCTCATCTTCTTCAACAAGCAAATCATTTAAATTCACTTCCTCTCCTGCACAAAACATTTCATCCCCGACAGACATACCTGCATATGGCAAAGGAACTACGGTTAAGTCGACTTCAGTCGATCTTTCTCCGCAGATATCATTTGTGACGGTATATGTTAGCGTATAAGTTTCCTCGCCGGTGAATTCAAATGCACTCTCTAAGGTATCGCCTCCGGCATTTGTCCAAACACCACCGGCATCTGCTCCTTCAATTAATGCATCAAGTGCCACTTCAGGCTGATCAGAACAAAATGTGGTGTTCTCAGCGGGTACTCCCGGAACGGGAGCCGCGATAACATTAACCGTCACATCTTCTGATTCGGCGGCGCATGGTTCGTTAATCACCGTATAAGTGAAAACGTTTGATCCCGGGATGGCCGGTGTAAAACCAACTCCTACTTCATTGCCATCGGCATCAGTCCATGTACCACCTGCATCTTCACCATCGAGAAGATCGGATAAGTTGATCTCTTCAGATTGCTCACAAACTTCTACCATTGATCCTTCACCGGGAACCGGAATAGGAATAATTGTAACTTCCGTGGTTGTCACCGTAGGACATCTACCTTCTACGGTAAACGTAACGGTGTAAGTTCCTGCCTCACTTTCTTGTGGAGTGATATTACCCGTTTCCGAATCTAAAACTAATCCTTCGGAATCTGCGGTAAATATTCCACTGCTCACTCCATCCAATGAGATTGCCTGAACATCATCGCTGATGCAAAAGCTCTCTGCGGCATACGCGAAGGTATTCGGGAAAAAACAAGTGAGGGTGGGAATATTCTCTTCCTCCTCATTTGGTTCTCCGTCGCCATCGGGGTCGGGAGTTGAGCCTGCCTGAGAAAAATCCTGACCATTAAACGGACCGCTAATACCGTCATTAACGCCCTCATCGATACTGGTAATGGTCACTTGATTTCTATAACCATCTTGCTCGGCATTATTCATATCCACCCTTACCGTCAGGTCAATGGCATCTGCCGCTACCCCGGGAAGATCTCCCGTACCGGGTAATAACCTTCTATCAGAAACTCCATCGAAATCGGGATTAAGCCCTCCCGATAAAATTCCGAAAGCTAATGTGGGAGATCCTATTAATTCAGCAGTGGCACCGACGGGCAATCCATTCTGAATATTCTCAATAACCTGAATATTCTGGCTGATACTTTCAGCTATATTTTGAATAAATATTCGATAAGTCACATCAAATATTCGCGATCCCGGGGAAGTCTCCTGTACGACTTGAACCTCTTTGGCTGCACCTAAAGTAGACGGACAATAAGGTATATCAAAAGGGTTGGACAAAAACCTGAATCCACAAGCTAAATCAATTCCCTCGACGCTATACTCGCCAGCAAATTCAGGAACTAAAGTGTTGGCAGTAAAACCTTCCAATTCTTCACCTTCATAATACCATTGATACGTATCAAATCCGAATACTTGAAATACGGCATTACCTGGTATGCAAGGTGTCGATCCGCTAATTCCCGCGCTAAGACCTACTACCGGTTCGAGTGTAAAGCCGGAGAAATAACCGGAAGCACCAACGTTGTCATCTTCAATTACCAAACCCACATTCATAACTGAATCGCTGACAATATTTACACTGGGTACATCTCCGGGGAAGTAGGCATAAGTAACCCATTCGGAATTTCCCACTACTGTCTGCGCTCCCGTTAAAGGTGTAGGACTATCATCTATAAAAATTGAAGTTCCCGCCTTGGTTATAATATTCACTTTCGAACTCCCCCCAGGCCCGGTTAATGAATTAACAAAAGGTAAATTCACCTCTTTTGCTCCGACACAATTTAGTGGAGGAATAAAACTCAGTCCTACAGTAGGCCCGGCCTTATCATCACCGTCGCTATTAATTCCCTGACCTGAAGAAGTTTGGAAAACATATACTTTTTCAGTTGACAATATGTACAAATTGTCATTGTCCGTGTATTTCTCCGTTTCAATAAAGTAAAACTCACCTTCATCAAGTATGGCAACAGGTGTGGACTCATCATTAAGATAGACTTCCGTATTATCTTCAACTGCCACTACCATTGGTCGTTCAGTTGTTTCATCTCCTCGGCCTCTTACCAAAATATATTCCTGACCAGTGACCTCAGCAGTTACCAATTGATCGGCGCCTATACATTGACCACTCTGATTTCCTGATAACCAGGAACCTGAATTACACACAATAGGCTTATCAGAAGTGATTCGTGTACCATTGAAATTATTTATTACGTCATTGGCAAGGCTATCGTGATCCACCCCTATAACATAAGATTCGAAAGCGTCTAGGGTAACCGTAATGGGCTCTCCTTGAGGACCATCCTGACCAATAATCGTAATTGGCTCTTTAATCATATCAATAGTTACTTCGGTGTTATCTTCCGTTGCCATAACCGATATGAAATGGGATCTCCTTTCGTCATTCCAGACTTCACTGGTATTATTGATAGTGTAGATGTGTCCACTGAAGAACTTCGTTCCCAAACCTACTTGTCCTTTTGAGGTTAATGAAAATCCTTGCGAACCTGATTTATGTCGCATGTTGACAAAAAATGGCTGAAAACTCTCAAAGTACAAGCCCTGAGAACGAATAGGCATATTCAAACTATCGCGTGGTATAACGTTTAAAGGATAGACCGAAGTAGCAGGGTTTCCCGTAGCGTTTCCTGTCGGACCAAAAGTATACTCCATCGGCATTGCTTTAGAAATATAAACGGTATCAATCAGATCACCGAATCCGTTTCTTATCACCACCGGGATGGTATCTTCTGCGGGAGTAGATAATGCAACAAAATGATCTCGAATATTTGCTGTACCTGACCCATCCTCCACCTTCGCAAAGAATGGCGGTATCCAGTGCTTGGTATCCAATTGAGCTATAAGCTCAAAACTGAAGAACATCAGCAGCAGAGGTAATAGTAAATGTTTGGTTTTCATAAGGGGAAATTATTGTTCTTGTTCAGTCATTTTCGCTTTTCCGAACCGAACTCCTAAGAATATTTCATGCGTTCCGTTCGAATAATTTCTCAATTCAGACGTGGTAAAATCCATTGAATAGCCTAAAGTGAGGTAATCCAAAATTTCGTAGCCGGCAAAGATAGCTGCGGCATCGCTAGTCCGATACGAGCCTCCCAGCCAAAGGTTTCCTTTATAGAGGATTCTGGCACTTATATCTATTTGAGGGTCAAGGGGCGAGACGTATTTAACAAGCACAAAAGGCTCAATATCAAACATTTCGTTAATCTTGAATTCATAACCGCCGGTCAAAAAATAATGGAGAGCCATACGCCCTTCCGTATCGCCTTGAAAGAGATCGAGTTCATTATTGAAGAGCTGGGTGGCAGAAATTCCCAAATGAAATTTCTCTCCATACCATAAGGCTCCGAATGATGCGTCAGGCTTTAATTCCGCTTGCATTGAGTTAGTCAAAGCTTGATCATTGTTTTCTCTCAACGTTATTTGAGTGCCATCAATGGCAAACTGGGTTAATCCGAATGAAACTCCCAACGAAACCTTTGATTGCTCGGTCACCTTTAATTGATAGGAATAAGCTCCTTGAACCCCCGTGCGTCGGGTAGGGCCCGCGACATCCGTAAACAATGATCCACCAAACCCCATCTTTCCACTCTTATCAGGAGCGTGAAGTCCCAGGAAGTAGGTTCTTGGTGCATCCGTAATACCTGACCATTGAGTTCTATGAGTGGCGAGTGCATTAAAATTTTCTTCACTTCCCGCGAAGGCAGGATTGAAGGAAAACCCCGACAGGAAGTACTGCGTGAATTGCTGAACCTGTTGCGCTTCAGCAATCTGAAGGCAAAAGAAGGACATCAATATGATCGATAATTTCTTCATTATCTGTGCAGGGTTATCGGTCCCGTAAGGGGATCAGGGAATCTACTGTCGTTCAACTCAATCGTGTAATAGTACGTACCGCTCGGCAAAACAGATCCTTCGTAAGTTCCGTCCCAAGCTATATTTGCATTGTAACCTTGGGATTCAAACACTTCCGCTCCCCAGCGATTGTACACGTGTACGACCATTGAAGGGAAAAGTTCAATATTCTCAATAATCCATCGATCATTCACCCCGTCACCATTTGGCGTAAAGCCTGAGGTAACATCGATATCAGGTAAAACTTCGACAAAAATGGTATCGGTAGATTGACAACCATTGATGTCCGTTACGGTAACCGTAAATTCTTCGCTTACCAGCAAATACCCGCTTGGATTTGCAGATGAACTATCAAATACCGACAGTGGATTCGGCATCCATAGATAGCTTGTACCATCAGTCGAGGTCGGGCTTCCGCCCAATGTGAAAACCTCTTCCACAAATACCCGCAAATCCTCTCCCGCATCTGCATCCGGACTTTCCAGGATTTCTACATTGACGGTATCAGTTTCTGAACAGGCTCCGTTTGAGCCAATCAACACCAGCTCAAAACTTCCCTCGAAAGAATCATCTACCACTACGCCCTGAACGGATGAAAGCGTATCTCCGTTGAAAGTCCAATAGAAATCTTCGCCTCCGGTCAAAGAACCATTCA
>CAZYWJ010000040.1:2098-6530 GCA_964651785.1 uncultured Cryomorphaceae bacterium | reverse complement strand
AGCTCCTCGGGTTGGGTGATATTGACGGTATCCTGCACCTGACAGCCATTTCCGTCCGTCACGGTCAGCGCATACTCACCTACGTTCAGGTCAATGATATCTTCTGAATCAGATATGAAACCATCAGGTCCTGTCCATTCCACTGAAAGTGGATCAACACCTCCCGAAAGGGTCAAATCAATAGCCCCGTTTGCTTCTTCAAAACAGACGACGTTTTGAACATTTATTTCTGCCAAAATCTCAGGGCTTTCGCTGATGGAGTATACCTCAGTGAAATCGCATCCGACATTATCGATAACTTGCAAGTTATAGTCTCCGGGTTCTAAATCGGAAAGTGTCAATTCTGAAGAAGTAAATCCACTCGGACCGGTCCAATTTATAGTGAAAGGCTCTTCGCCTCCGCTAACCAGAATTTCAATTTGTCCGGTGCTTTCGCTAAAGCAAGTATTGGCAGTAGTCACGTCCACTACAATGGAATCAGGAGCAGCGACTTCCAGCGCTTCGGTGAAATCACATCCATCTGCACCTAGAATTGTGTAAACGTAAGTCCCTCCGCTCAAATTGAAAATATCTTCATCGGCAGATGAATATCCTTCAGGCCCTGTCCAAGCCACGGTGTACGGTTCTGCCACATCATTAATCTCAAGCTCTATTGCTCCATCCGCATTACCGTTGCAGCTCTCGGGGGTGATGGTAGGTGTGATATCGCCTCCCGGATTGCTCAAGGCAACCTCTTCCTGATAAACACAATTATTGTCATCAACTACAGTCAAGCTGTAGACTCCCGACGACAAATTCTCTATCAAAGTAGTATTGCCAACGATAATTTCTGATTCGTCTTCCCACGAAATGATGTAATCTGCTCCAACGGTTCCGCCTGTGATGATGGCTTCCAAAGCTCCGTCTGACTGATTGCAGTTTGGTTCGGTTACCAAAATTTCAACGGCAATTGAATCGGGTTCACTTACCGTAAGAGTCAGATTTACCGTGCAGGTAGATTGATCGGTAATGAGGAGTGTATAATCTCCGGGAGTCAGACCACTAAGGTCTTCATCAGAAGAACTAAAACCTGCAGGTCCCGCCCAAGAATACTCTAGCGGGGGTACACCTCCCGTAGCTTCGATGAAAATTTCTCCATCGGCAGCACCGGCACAAGCGATATTGGTTACGGAATCCTCTACGGCAATTGCCGGCACGGAATTCAAAGTAATTGTACCATTGGCCGTGCAGCCCGAATTATCAGTGATAGAATAATCATAATTGCCGGGCGCCAAATTGTTCAACGTAAGTCCCGAATCAACGAATCCATCAGGACCTGTCCAATCGATTGACTCAGGGGAATTTGAATTCTCTACGGTAATTTCTATCGAACCGTCACCTCCTGCGCAAGAAACGTCCGTCGTATTAGCAAGAACATTGATTTCTGCGGGATCTACAACTTCAAAAGTTTCAGTGAAAATACAGTTGTTAGCATCCGTTACGGTGAGGAAATAAGTTCCGGCAACTAAATCAGTCAAATCTTCCTGATCGGAAGTGAATCCGTTTCCATCGGACCAAGCAAAAACATATGGAGCAGTTCCGCCTGACACTGCGGCATCAATGGCTCCGTCGTTTCCACCGGCACAAGTAGGATTGTTTACCGTTCCCGACACTCCCCCATTGTTGTCTGAAATTACAACCGTGCTTTGAACTGAACAGCCAAATTCATCGGAAACGTTTACCACATAAGTTCCGGCTACGACATCAATCAAGCTATCGTTTTGAACGATTTCGATCCCGCCTTCATCTTCCCAAGTATAGATCAATTCTCCCGTTCCTCCATTGGCAGATGCGATGGCAAGACCATCAGCCTGACCGCAGTTGGAATCAAATGATTGTACTGTAACGGTCAATTCGGAGCTCTCTGTAATTGTGATTAAATCAGTGACAAAACAGCCGTTTCCATCTTGAACGATTAGATCGTAATCGCCCGGCTCGAGCCCGAAAATATCAGCATCAGACGATCCGAATCCGTTCGGGCCCATCCAAGTGAAAAAATAGGGTTGACTTCCTCCGGAAGGAACTACTGAAATGGACCCGTCCATATTACCGAAACAATCAATATTGGAAGCCGTGATATCCAAAACGATTTCGGAAGGTTCTGTAATTTCTACCTGAGCCGTCTCCGTACATCCGTTTCCATCGGTAACCAAAACATCGTAGATTCCCGCAGACAATCCTGAAATATCCTGAACCACCGACGTGAACCCGCTCGGGCCCGACCATGCATAAGTATAGGGTGGCACTCCACCTGAAGCACTGAGATTTATCGCTCCATCATTGGCACCAAAGCAGGATATGTTTACCCAAGAAGTGGTTAAACTCACGTCAAATTGCTCAGCAATAGAGAAGCTTCCTGAAGTCGAACATCCCGCGGCATCAGTTAAATTCAAGACGTAGTTTCCCGCTTCTAAATTGGTCAAATCCTCATCGCTCGATATAAAGCCATTGGGTCCTGTCCAAGCAAAAGTGAAATCAGGAATACCACCGTTTACCGAAAGGTCAATGGCCCCGGTAAACTCTCCTGCACAAACCACCTCAGTTATGTCAGCTATTAATTCAATTTCGGCAGATTCACTTACCGTGTAATCAAAATTGTAAGTACAATCATTACCATCCGTAACAATCACTGAATAATCACCGGCTGAAAGTCCGGAAATGTTCTGATTAGAAGATGAAAATCCAGCCGGGCCTGACCATGAGAATCCGTATGTCGGAGTACCGCCTGAAACAACAATATCTATCGCTCCGGTAGGTTCGCCAAAACAAGCTACATCGGTGATAGTCTCCGCCGAAGTCAAATCTTCAGGTTGATCGATTGTCAAATCGAAAATTTGCGAACAGCCGTTGGCATCGCTCAATTCCAATGAATAATCTCCCGCTTCCAATCCCGAGATATTCTGATTTGCAGAGGTGAACCCATTCGGACCTGTCCATGAAAAGCCATAAGGCGCAACCCCGCCGGATGGTGAGGTAACGATGGCACCATCGCTTCCGCCAAAGCAACTTACGTCAGTTTCATTAAAAGTAGCCGCAATACTCGTCGGCTCTGTCAAGGTGTAAGTGTCCGAGATAAAGCAGTTTCCTGCGTCCGTTACTTCTACCGTGTAGTCGCCTGCCGGCAAATTGGAAATATCTTCATCGGAAGAAGTAAAGCCATCAGGCCCCGACCAAAGGATTGTATAAGGTGGAGTTCCGTTGGTGATCGTTAAATCAATCTCACCGTTAGCCTGAGATGCACAATCAGGATCAGTAAGAGAAGCCGATAACGCTACAGGCAACGGCTCACTCAAATCGTAATTCCCGGAAACGGTACAATTATTAAAATCCGTAACCACGACATTATATGTTCCCGTTGACAATCCCGTTATATCTTCATTGACGGAAGTAAAACCCGAAGGACCCGTCCAAGAAAAAGCAAATGGCGGGGTTCCGCCTGTGACTTCCAGGTCAATCTCCCCGTCTGAATCACCGTTGCAAGAAATCGGAGATTCGATAAAGTCAAGCACCAACTCATCGGGCTCTATTAATTCAACGTCTTCGGTATAAACACAACCATTGTTGTCAGTCAGTGTGAGGCTATAAGTGCCTGCCGGCAGCGCTATAATGGTAGGGCCTGATGCAAAAAAGCCATTCGGCCCCGCCCATGCATAGTTGTAGCCGGGAGTTCCGCCTTGAGCAGCCGCGGTAATCTGACCTGAATTGTTTTCAAAGCATTGTAGGCTCGATGGAGTTATGGTAGCCGTTAGTGCAGTAGGTTCATCGACCGTTTCCTGAATGACTACCACACAATTTGCGGCATCGGTAACGGTCACCTCATAAACTCCGGCTAAAAGATCAGTGATGTCTTGATCAACGGAAGTATATCCTGCGGGACCTGTCCAAGCTACCGAGTAAGGAGCCAAGCCGCCCGCAATGGTCAAATCGATCGATCCCGTGTTATCACCGTTACAAAGATTATCCGTGGAATTAGCTGAAACCAATAGAACCGGGTTTTCAATCACGGTGAAAGTTTCGCTAACTACACAGCCATTATCATCCGTCACGTCAATGGTATAATCCCCGGGTTCCAGATTTGAAATGTCTTCTGAAACGGAGGTAAACCCGTTTGGTCCCGTCCAGCTATAATCCAACGTTCCGGTACCGCCCGATGCCGAAGCATCTATCGATCCGTCATCAGCTCCGAAACAAGTAACATCCGTAATTGCCCCGTCTATTACAATCGGATCAGGCAAATTGGTAAAGGTGACCGTCGTATCGGCAGTACAACCTTCCGAGTCTTCTATATTTAACGTATAAGTCGAGCAAAGTGCAGTGGCATTAAAACCCGTTTCCCCACTTGACCATGTAAGGGTGTATCCACCATTACCACCGATAATAATAGGCGCTGCTG
>CAZYWJ010000040.1:0-1998 GCA_964651785.1 uncultured Cryomorphaceae bacterium | reverse complement strand
GTCGGATTGGAATAGCCTTTACCCGATAGCTGAAAGGCAATGTCGGGTGCCAAGCTGATTTTCTCATTTAAATTTAAACTACCCGAAACGTGAATATCCGTTTGTCCTTGAGAAGTAAAACTGAGAGAGGCTCTATTTAGCGTGGTCAGAGAAGCAACGTAAACCTCGTTATTCGAAAGATTGATGCTTCCGCTTGATTCACTTGGAAAAATAACATGCGTTGATTTGTCGGGCAGACTTCCGGAAATATTTCCGTTTTCGTCAACCCAATTGCCGGCATTATTCCAATCATTGGTCGCGCCCTGCCAATAAAGCACTTGAGCCGAACCAATCATAGGAATCAACGTCGCCAAGAGCAAAATCAGCGACAATCGAATACAAGGGGCTACTTTCATTTTAAGCACTAGTCGTATGCATTACACGGCACAAAGCCTACTTTCTGGTTTCGCGGACAAGCACTTATTCCTAAAATAATCTCGTGACTGTTTGATGACCCGAGCCGTACTTTGGAATAAGTAACGTCGTATGCGTACGCTACGGTGAAGTAATCCAAGAAGCTGAACTTCAGCATTCCTGCTACGGCGTCTTCTGATCTGAACGCTACACCGAGAGCTACCACATCGTCGTAGTCTGCCCAGAAGTTTACGTCAAGTGAGGGCGTAGAGTTACCTGTAAATTTCAATTGAGCTGCAGGTATATAACTCATCTTATCTCCACCAGGAAATATCCGACCTGCCATCATGTTAAAATTCGGCTGCATCTGCACGTCTTCACCGATATCATTGAAGGTAGGATTGGTCAAATGATGACCACTAATTCCGGCGAACCAATATTTGCCATAAAGCCAAATCCCGGCTTTAATATCGGGAAATGCAAACTCGGCCTGCGAGCCATTGAGGATCGGATCGCCGGCACTATTAGGACCGAGAACGCGAACCTGCGAAGCATCAAATCTATACTGAAGAGCACCAAGGCCTACGCCAAAAGAAATTCGCGTTTTTCGCGTGATGGGAAGATGAACGGCGTAAACAGCGTGAAGTGATGTCCTTCCGGTAAATCCCGTATTGTCTCCTTCAATAATTAATCCCACCCCGTGGATGACTCCTTTCTCTTTGCTGATTTTATCGATTCGCTGATGAGCAGAAATGAAGAGCGTTTGCGGATTATTTTCGAATCCTACCCACTGATTTCTGTAACCCACACGTGCATCCAAGCACTTTTGCAAACCTGCCTGTGCGGGCTGTAGAGCAAAAGAATTGAAAAGAAAATTCGTGAACTGCGCGTTCTGTTGCGCATTTACCAATGAGCAAGAGATGAATAAAACAAACAATAGAAACAGTTTTCTCATCATCTTAGAATTGTAACGGAACCGGTAATAGGATCAGCGGCAAAATCTACCGGGTTGAGTTCGATAACATAGTAATAGGTGGCTGCGGGCAAATCATCGCCCTCCCAATCATTCTCGTAATTCGTCACCTGAAAAACTTTATTCCCCCATCGGGAATAGACAAAAATTTGCGCATTGGGCCAATCGTTGATTCCCTCGATGTACCAAGTATCATTAAAGCCATCGCCGTTGGGCGTAAAGGTATTGGAGACCACAATAGGTGGAATGACCTGCACATCAATTTCATCGGTAAAGGTGCAACCATCGATTTCGGCCGTGACCATATAGGTCGAAATTCCTTCTCCTTCCGGATCTGCCGTAACCTCATCTCCCGTAGTTTGGTTGAGTTGAGGTCCGCTCCAGCCCAACTCTCCGAAATCGCCCTCGGCAGTCAAAACCACCGATTCACCTTCAAAAATCTCAGGTGAGCCGGATGCATTCGAAGGATCACTACCACTTTGGTACCCTT
The DNA here is from genome assembly GCA_964651785.1 of uncultured Cryomorphaceae bacterium. Classification (GTDB taxonomy): domain Bacteria; phylum Bacteroidota; class Bacteroidia; order Flavobacteriales_D; family Cryomorphaceae; genus JAKVAV01. The sequence goes on along the minus strand of CAZYWJ010000040.1, from coordinate 142 downwards.
CGGGATTGAGGTCGTATTCCAAGGCCGGACCTGAAACATTCACATTGAAACTACATTCGGAAAGCGGACCGCCTACGCTATCTCGCAAACCGGTCACCATGATGTAATAGGTTGTGGACGGCAGCAAGCCGGTTAAGAATAT
>CAZYWJ010000039.1:0-31172 GCA_964651785.1 uncultured Cryomorphaceae bacterium | reverse complement strand
ACGAAAATAAAAAAGGGACGCAAAAATTGCGCCCCTTCTTAAATATTTAATATTAACGGCTTATTTCAAAACAACTTTTGCTGTAGATGAAACTCCGTTATCCATAATCTCAACGATATAAACTCCTTTCTCTAAAGAAGAAAGATCCAAATTCATAAAGTTTGCTCCTTTATTTACTGAAACAGACTTATCTGAAACTGCTTTTCCTACCAAATCAAATACTCTGACATTAACCATTCCTTCTGCAGCTGCAGTGTAGTTCAAATTAACTGCACCATTTGAAGGGTTTGGATAAAGATCAAAAGAAGTGCGATCAGCAGCTTTTACAGCAGGAAGATCAATATCCTTCATGGCCGGTTTGAAAGTTGAAACTTTACCTACATATGCCGGCAAAGCCTCAGACAAACTCAGGTCGCTCTCACCTTTTGGTGAAAGAGAAGCTGTTCTTGCAACAGACTTCTGCACCTCAGACTGCTGAGTTGTAATTCCGGAAGGTCCGAAATAGAATATACTCTCAAAACCGGAATATGGACCCGCAATCACTGAAGGATTTTGCTGACATCCACATCTAACTCTGAAGTTAAGAGTTGTAAACTGATAGTTTTGCAAAGCAAATGGACTGGCAGTAAAAGAGCTGGCATTAACTCCGCCTACGATGATGCTTGTTTGAACGGTAGGATTTTGAACATCTCCTACTCTGGCATTTACTTGACAACCAATTTGTCCTTCAATCGGATCCCATGAGAAAGTTACTGATCCGTTTGGATTTTCTACCACGGATAAACTTGCATTATCAACTGCAGGATAAGGCAATTCACATGGTGGAGGCCCTGAACACTCCGGGTCATTTTCATCAAGAATTGTCAGGAAGAAGTCAGACGCTTCTTCAGTAAAATCACAGTACCCTGTCAGATCATCAAAAACTCCGGCGAAACTAAGATATACCCCGGGTGCTAACGTTGGCAAACCTGCCAATGCCAACTCGGCATTCAAGTCACCCGTGAAATTGTAAGTTGCCGGGCTGGTAGATGGCAATGGGAAAACAAAAACTTCAGCCGTAACGGTGTCTATGAAAACCCAAACCAACTGAATATCAGCAGCACTTTCAAAATCTTCGCCGGTCAGTTCAAGGACTACATCATCACCGGGACAAACCGTTTGATCAACTGAAGCGGCACTTCCTGCTTCACAATTTGCGGGAGGATCACACCCCGGTGTACCTGCAGGTAAGAAATCTACGGTTACGGGAGGAACTGAGTCACAAGCATTACCAAATCCGTCCTGTACGCGACCTGTAAGTACCCATTCCCCAACCATGGCAGGAGCACCTCCGGCTGTGGTAAGAATGTTATCAATTGACACCAGAACATCTGCATTAACAGCTCCTGCTGTTGGTGATCCTAAAGTCAAGATAAATGAAGGGTCAGGATTTGTACCGAATGGTCCGCCTGAACCGGAACCCGGTACTGCGTCAAAACTGATAACGAATTCATGAACTACAGGAGTATTTGGAATTGTTACCCCGGTAGATGAATAGTTGAAAGCAATCTCCGGACAGATTTCAGAAGGGATAGAAGCCACGTCCAAGGTTCCTGCTTCGCAAGCAGTCACCGGAGGAGCACACTCACCACCACCATTATAAGTAACGGCAGGATTACCATTGTCAATCTGAAGGTTAGTAGTAGCACCACAATTTCCCGCTTCATTTACAATTAAGGTATACTCGCCATCCTCAGATGCTGTCCAATCCAGTTCACAAATACTTCCCGGATTCAGTCCGAACGCATCTACAGCGCCACTCGGCGCTACAATGGTGAAATCAATATCCCAAGCAGTACCTCCGACTCCATTACAAGCACTGAATGTGTACGAAGCTCCGGCTTGAACACCACTTAAAAGATAAGCTTCAGATTTCCAGATTTCAAAGGTGGTTATTTCAACCGTAGCCGGAGGAGTTTCTGAACATGGAGCACCTCCTAAATTATTAAAGTTTATGTACGGCCCGTCATTGAAGTCTTCGCAGGCCTGCGAAAAAGCAGATGATGCCGAGAAAGCAACCGCTGCGCAAAAAAGAAAAATCTTCTTCATAGTTAATTGATTTAGTTAAAAATGATATGGTTAAAAAAACGAGCCTAAAAAGAGCCCGCTAAAAAATACTCGGAAATATAGCTACTATGAATCGCTTTATCAACTTATGAAGTCCGAAATATTTCTTGCAGAGCTTTTTTCCGAAATTCAAACATCTCTTCGGTCTGTTTTTTCACCGTTAAATTATGGACCATTTCACCAAGTATTCCGAAAGGCATTTTATAGTAAAGTAAATCTCGCACGAGAGTGCCTTCAGAAGTAGATTCAAATTCATGGATGTGATGCCACATACCGAATGGCCCTTTACGTTGATTGTCTACAAATCTCTTTTTTGGCTCCACTTCCGTAATCTCAGTGACCCACGTTAGCGGAATACCGAAAAGTGGCGATACCTTATATACCAAAAGCATTCCCGGATAGACCATTTCGGCATCGGGTTCAAACTCGTGTCTGAAGCCCATACTATCCGGAGTTATTTTCTGAAGGTTTTTGGGATTTGCAAAAAAACTCCAAACTTCTTCGAGCGGAGCTTTGATCAGAATTTCGTCTTTCAATCTGTGAACTGCCATGGCTCTATAAAGAAAAACGAACTGCAATTGTTTATTGCTCGCCCAACTCGGCAATTTGGCGATAGAGGCTTTGGCTCAAATTTTCAGAAACGGGGTAAAGCGGTAAACGCATGTAGTTTTGGCAAATGCCCAAATGTTTCAACGTTTCTTTTACCCCACCCGGGTTTCCTTCTGAAAAAAGACCATTAATTAAAGGATTCAATTCAAATTGCATCATGCGAGCATTCTCAAAGTCGTTTTTGAGGCAATACTCATAAATCTCTCTGAAGCGCTTAGGATATGCATTTGCAACAACGGAAATAATACCGTGTCCCCCGACCGCCATGTGCGGAACCAGCAATGGATCATCTCCGGACAATAGCAAAAAGTCAGATGGTAAGCCTGCAGCTAATTCCATCACTTGTTCTATGCTTCCGGCCGCTTCTTTTATTCCAATGACATTTGAGGCTTCTTGCGCAATTCGAAAAACCGTTTTCGGTAAAACATTGCTAGCCGTCCGCCCCGGAACATTGTACATAATGATGGGCAGGGGTGAAGAATCACTTAAGTACTTATAATGTCTGAAAACACCCTCCTGTGTCGGTTTGCTATAAGCCGGACTGGCTGACAGAAATGCCGTTACGCCTTTTCTATCAAAGTTTTCCATTCGCTTTGCTAAGGCCGCCGTATCACTTCCTCCCATACCGAATACAACGGGCAAGTTTTCTTTATTTACCTCAAGGATAAAATCCAAAACAGCCATTTGCTCTTCTTCTGAAAGCGTTACGGCCTCGCCGGTGGTGCCCATCACTACGAGGTAATTCACTCCTTTACTTACGTGACGCACTAATTTTTCCAGTCCGTTGTAATCGACTTTACCATTTTCCTGAAAAGGAGTGACTAATGCCACCCCTACACCTTTAAGCTCTTTCATAGTTTATTCGAGTCAGATAGTGATTGACTTGTTTGACATATTCATCAAATGTAGCCTTCTCCGGAAGGTCGAGCATGAGGTCGAAAAAATCTTCTCGGTCTTCGCGATAGAATCCAACCTTGAGTTTGGCATTACTTTCGGCCTGAATAAACTCCAGCGGTAGGGCCGGCATTCTCTCCAGATTAATAAGAATATCGTAGGGTTGATTCACGAACTTCTTGGCTTGATCGCAATTTGGCTCATACCACCAATTGAGTTCACTTTTCAAAAAGTAGTCATACTTCAGTCGATGGGTGTGGTAATGCGGCACGTGCTTCTTTTCATCTATGTAGCAGAGCGCCATAACATCACGCACCCCGAATTCCGATTTAAGGTACTTTACATATTGCTTCACCAAAATGAAATAGCTCTCTCCTTTTTCCTCATAAATAAGGCCTACGCTCTTAGCCGTGTGAAAATTGCTCACGGCCGTTTCTCTCTTTCGATTGATCTTCGCGGGAAGCTTTCTTCTTCCCCACGCCTTCTTTATGTTTTCCAACCACTGCACCCTATCCGATCATTTTCATTAAGTCTTCTTCAGAAATAATCGGCACTTCGAGCTGCTCAGCTTTCGTGCGTTTCGAAGGGCCCATGTTATCACCGGCCACTAAATAATCCGTTTTTGAAGAAACTCCGCTCAGTACTTTTCCACCATTTCGCTCTATCAATGCTTTAAGCTCCTTGCGATCCATTTCAAAAACACCGGATACAACAAAGGATTTATCCTTGAGTTGCTCCGATTCATTTTCTACCTCTTCAATTTCAAATTGAAGCCCTCTTTCTCTGAGTCGAGCTACTAATTTTTGATTTGTCTCATCATTAAAGAACTCCACTACGGAATCGGCAATACGCTCACCGATTTCATTTACAGCCACCAAGTCTTCCATTTTCGCAGAAGCGATGGCATCAATATTTTTAAATTCTCGCGCAAGTGTTTTAGCGACCGTTTCTCCGACATATCGAATACCTAGAGCAAAAAGCACTCTTTCAAACGGAATTCTTTTCGACGCCTCTACACCGTTTACGAGATTCTCGGCAGATTTCTCAGCCATTCGATCCAATTGTATGACATCCTCTATGGTGAGATCGTAGAGATCAGCACTGTTTTTTATCATACCTGCATCATAGAGATCGCCTACCGTTTCGGTACCCAAGCCATCTATATTCATGGCCTTTCGGCTAATGAAGTGCTCAATTCTACCTTTAATCTGAGGCGGGCATCCCGTATCGTTCGGACAGTAATGCTGCGCTTCGCCTTCGTTACGAATCAATTCGGTGCCACACTCGGGACAATGATCAATGTACTCATGTTTCCGCAAATCAGAGGGGCGCTTCGTGAAATCAACCGCGATAATTTTCGGAATGATCTCCCCGCCCTTTTCCACAAAGACGGTATCGCCTTCGCGCACATCCAGCTTTTCAATCTGATCAGCATTGTGTAGCGAGGCCCGCTTTACGGTGGTGCCCGCTATGAGCACCGGCTCGAGATTGGCTACGGGAGTGATTGCACCCGTTCGGCCCACCTGATAGGTTATTTTCAACAGTTTCGTGGAAACGCGCTCAGCTTTAAATTTATAGGCTACCGCCCACCTGGGCGATTTGGCTGTAAAGCCCAACTCCTCTTGAACGGCATACGAATTCACCTTAATCACTACTCCGTCTATTTCAAACGGTAGCTTGGACCTCTCCTGATCCCAATAATTTATAAACTTCTCTATCTCTTCAATGCTCTTGCAAAGCGCTATGCGGTTCTTGCTTTCTTCGGGAACTTTGAACCCCATCTTGGCTGCGTATTGCAAATTTTCCAAATGACTGTTAGCGGGCAAATCATCGCCGTGAACGGCATATAGAAAACAGTCCAGCTTTCGCGACGCCACTACCGATGAATCTTGAAGCTTGAGAGTGCCGGATGCCGTATTTCGCGGATTCATGTAGGGCTCTTCACCTGCCTCAACTCGTGCGGCATTCATCTCAGTGAAAACCTGAAGCGGAAGGAAGATCTCGCCCCTGATCTCAAATTCTTCGGGGTAAGCATCGCCGTTCAACCGAAGCGGCACGGATGAAATCGTGCGAACATTGGTGGTTACATCCTCCCCCGTTTGACCGTCACCTCGGGTAACGGCCCGCGCCATTACGCCATTTTCGTAAGTAATTCCGATCGCAACGCCGTCGTACTTTAACTCACAGACATACTCGATCGACTCTTCCGTGTTCTTTTTGATTCGCTTTTCCCAATCTCTTATTTCATCAAAGTTGTAGGTATTGCTTAGCGAAAGCATCGGATACTTATGCTTTACTTTTTGAAACTTATCCGTAATGTCGCCTCCTACCCTTTTGGTAGGAGAATTGGGGTCAGCCAAATCGGGAAATTCATCTTCAAGCTTTTGAAGCTCTTTCAGCTTCATATCAAAGTCATAGTCCGAAATGGTGGGCGAGTTCAGCACATAGTATTCATGGTTGTGCCGATGCAGCTCAAGGCTGAGGGATTCAATTCGTTCGCGGGCTTGATCAGAATTCATCTTTTACGGACTCGTCGAAATAACTTGTCGCGAGTTTAATCAAATTAAGGCGTAAGTTGACGACAAAAATAACACTACTAAAGTCGCCCCCCAAGTCATATTCCAGACCGAAGACTTGTCGATAACCGGCTCCCGCCGAAAGTCCCAGCCAATAAAGAAATCGATATTCGCCGTAAGCCACGAGCTCTGCCACGCTGAAATTCAGTTCAGGGCCCACGTTTCTCTCATTCGGGTTTAGCTCATTTTCATAAAAAGTTTCCACCCTTCCGCCTCCGAGATGCAATGTAGCACCGAGATCCCAGTTTTTGTCAAAGTAGAGGACGCGATCATAATATAATGTCGTGTATTCAAAATCGTACTCGATTTTATTTGCTTCCAAAAGAAATTCTACCTCATCGTCAAATATTCGGGTATTCAGAAAATACACTCCGATACCGAATCGATGAATTCTCTTATACTCTGCTCCAAACTTCAATCCGCCCACCAGCACCCAGCGCTTTTGAAAAAGCGTACGCCTGGCATCAAAGCTAAAATCGGGTTTGAGCTTATTTTGGTAGGGCAATAACTCTCGTTCGCCGTTTATCAACATTACGGTATTTGATTGACCAAACTGCGACCGCGCCGAATGATCGACTAACAAGAAGATGAAGAGAATTAAGAAAAAACGTTTTCTCAAGGTTTGATTCCTTTGGCCATCCTGTAGCGGCCATTTAAGTCTTTTTTGATTTCCACGGAAGTGTAGCCGCGATCTACCAACAAAGAACGAATCTCAGCGTGAAAACTTTCATTTATCTCGAAGAATAATTTTCCACCACTTTTCAAATGGCCATCGGCCAAGTCTACGATCTTGCGATAAAAAATCAAGGGGTCATCATCCGTGACAAAAAGGGCGGTATGTGGCTCGAAGTCCAAAACATTCCTTTCCATTTTTGCCTTATCTGACTCGGTAACGTAAGGCGGATTGCTCACCATTATGTCAAAGTCCATAAAATTCAGGCTCTCCTGCTCCAAAATATCGAATGCAAAAAAATCAACTCCGACCTCATTCAAATCTGCATTTTGTTGAGCAAGATTTAGCGCTTTCACACTTTTATCAATTCCAAAAACCTGAGCCTGAGGCATCGCATTTTTTAGAGAGATGGCAATACAGCCCGAGCCCGTCCCCAAGTCTAAAATACTTTTCACCGAATCATCTGATTCATCCAAAATCCAACGGATCAATTCTTCCGTTTCGGGACGCGGTATAAGGACATAGGGACTTACCTTAAAGTGGAGTCCGTAGAATTCCGTGTGCCCCAGCAGATATTGAATGGGCTCTTGTAGTTTAAGTCCTTTTAAAACCGACTCCATCATCTTTTCGTTTAGCGGACTCACCTTCTCATCCTTCTTCAAGAGTATCTCAAGTTTCGAATAAGCCAAGTATTCATTGGCCGTCAAGACAAAAAATTGGTCGATTTCGGGAATCGGATATATGTGACTAAGCTCGTCTCTGAATTTGCGCTTTAGCTCAGCAATGGTGGACATACTGTCGGTTTTATGAGCGCTGCAAGTTAGAGTAGAATGAAACCGAAGTAAAGCGGATCAGATCTTTTTTTCCAACCATCCCGATAAAAACTGCCGAGAGCTTGTTTTCTTTGCCGAGTGAAGAATCACGAAAGCTATATGCGCCGATGCCTCTTACTAGCCGAAAAAGGTTTGGGAAGAGTGGCACCCAACCCCATGGTGGGTTGTGTGATTGTCAATAATGACCGAATTATAGGCGAGGGTTACCACCAAAAATACGGTGAGGCTCACGCCGAAGTAAACGCCATTAATGCGGTGACCGATAAGGACGCATTAAAAGATGCTACGCTTTATGTGAGCTTGGAGCCTTGTTCTCATTATGGTAAAACGCCGCCATGTGCCGACCTGATAATTGAGTCAGGCATTCCAAGAGTAGTTTTGGCGCAAACTGATCCCAATCCGCAGGTATCGGGCAGCGGAGTAGAAAAACTTCAAGAAGCGGGAATTGAAGTTACCACAGGCATCTTGGAAGATGAAGCCAAGGAACTGAATCGTCGATTTCGAATATTTCACGAGGAGAAGCGACCTTATGTGATATTGAAATGGGCGATGACGGCCGATGGATATATGGATAGTGTGAGAACGGCAAATACGAAAGGAATTTTTTGGATATCTTCTCCCGAAACCAAAAAACTCGTGCACAAGTGGCGCTCGGAAGAAGGGGCCATTATGATTGGAAATAAAACCCTTCGCGTGGATGACCCTTCTTTGGATACCCGAGAGTATTCTGGAAAAGATCCTTTGCGTGTGGTTTTGGTCGGCGACAAGGAGCTCAACCCCAATCAGCGCGTTTTGACCGATGGTAAACCGACTTTGATCATCGGGCGAAAGCCGGGAAATCTTGATAGCGAAATTCCCGAATTTTTTGATCCGCTAAATGATGACTTAGCCGAATCAGCCCTGAAAGCACTCTACGAGAAAGGCATCAGCAGTGTGATTGTTGAAGGTGGTGCATTCACCCTACAGCATTTTTTAGAAACCCGCATTTGGGATGAGGCGCGTATAATTCAATCTTCGCGCACCCTCGAAGGCGGACTTCCCGCGCCAAAAATTCCTTTTGAACACACCGAGCTTATTCACTTCGGTCGCGACAAAGTCTTTTTCTACCGAAACAAATGATTTACCTACTTCTCAGTATCCTGTGTTCGACGGCCATTTATGCCATCTTCAGCCTTTTCGGCAAATACAAGATTGACACCTTTCAGGCCATCGTGGTGAATTACTTCGTAGCGTCGGGTTTCGGTTTCTGGTATACCAATGCGCATGATGGCGGCGATTACACTCTAACGGAACCGTGGCTGTTTAACGCGGCTATCGTAGGAGTGCTATTCATCACCCTGTTTTACATTATGGCACTGACCAGCCAAAGGCACGGCGTTACCGTAACGGGGATTGCGACTAAAATGTCAATGGTCATTCCCGTACTATTTTTTCTTATAGCCGATGACGACGAAACCTGGCATTGGGCAAAATTGACGGGAATCACCCTCGGAATCATTTCCGTTTTACTCACCACGATCTCGGGTAAGAAAAGCGGCAAGCTCAAATTTGCCGCGCTTACTCCGGTGGTGCTTTTTGTGGGCAGCGGTCTCCTTGATCTTTTTCTCGCTTTGACGGAAAAAAATCACCTGACCAGCGACATCGCTTACCGAGATTTTGTTCCCGTTCCCTTCGGAATTGCAGCTACTATAGGAACGGTGGTTTTGATTTACCGCGGCATCGCCAAAAAAGGCCGACTTAAAGTGAAAAACATCGTGGCGGGTCTCATCTTGGGTTTGGTAAACTATGGTTCCATTTACTTCCTGCTTCGCATTTTGGGAAGCGGCCTTATAGATCGATCGGCAGCCATACCTGCTAACAACATGGGGGTCGTAGCTCTTTCGGCCGTTGTTGGTGTCGCTCTTTTCAAAGAAAAATTAAGCGCTAAGAAGCTTTGGGGTATCCTTCTTGCTTTGGTGGCCATTGCATTATTGACCATATTGAGTCCTTGAATTACAAGTACAAAACCATAGCGAAGACCGGCACGGGTATGTTTAAAGTGAAAGGCAGCAAGCATTTTGGCTATGCCTTTCACGTGAAAACTGAAAAGGACATTGAATCGGCTCTTGAAGAGGTTTCAAAAGAACACCACTCGGCTCGGCACGTGGCTTACGCTTGGCGGCTGGGTGCCGAAATGGATCGGTACCGAGCCAATGATGATGGCGAGCCTTCCAATTCAGCGGGAAAACCCATTTTAGGGCAGATAGAAAAATATGAGTTGACCAATACACTTATCGCCGTGGTGCGCTATTTTGGCGGTACCAAGCTGGGCGTAGGAGGATTAATAGACGCTTACCGCACGGCAGCCGAGCTGGCGATCGAGAACAGCGTGATAAAAGATCGTCAATTGATGGCAAATTATCGACTTCACTTTGGCTACGAGCGAATGAGCGAAGTAATGCTCGCTCTGCGAACCCATGATTGGGAAGAGTCGAATCAGGATTTTACAACAACTTGCACGGTGGATATCGCAGTCGTGCCCGAAAAGAAGAACGAAGTTTCCCAATCTTTTCAAGCCTTTAGCGATATTCGCATCGAATATTTAGGAATAAGCTAGATCATGAATACCGAGCTGCTGAAAAAATTGTGCGCCATCCCTTCGACGGCTGGAGATGAAGGAAAAATGAAAGATTTCTTGTTGGATTATTTTTCCCAAAATTCGAAGAAATTTAAGGTGACACCGAAAATATATTCCGGAGCGGGATTTCAAGATATGGTTATTGCCATTTTCGGGGAACCGAGAACGGCAGTACTGGCTCATACCGATACGGTGGGCTACACGGTGGCTTACAAGCGTGAGCTTTACAAAATCGGAAACCCGAAAGCAAAAGAAGGAACGAAGCTCGTTGGGGAAGATTCAAAAGGAAAAATAGAGTGCACCCTCATAATCAAGAAAAAGAAAAAAGACAAAGAGTCTAAGGAGAAAGAAGAGGTGTATAAATACGAAGCGTCACGAAAAATTGAACCGGGCACTAATCTGACTTATGCCCCCGATTGGACTGAAACGAAACAATATGTAAAGAGTGCCTATCTGGATAATCGACTGGGCGTGTGGAATGCTTTGCAATTGGCCGATACGCTTGAAGACGGCGCTTTGGTTTTTACTACCTACGAAGAACACGGAGGTGGCGGAGCTCAGTTTGCAGGAAAGTTCCTTCAAGATAACTTCGGAGTGCAGCAAGCATTGATTTCAGATGTTACGCTCCTCTCCGATTCTATAAAGCACAATAAAGGTGTAGCCATTTCGATGAGAGACCGCGGCATTCCGAGAAGAAACTACGTGAATCGAATCATAGAAATTGCGAAAGCAAATGATGTGAAATTTCAGCTTGAAGTTGAAAATGCAGGTGGAAGCGATGGAAATGCGCTTCAGGATAGCTCATATGCCTGGGACTGGTGCTTCATAGGGCCGCCCGAAGACAATTACCACCAGCCGGGAGAGAAAGTTCACAAAGATGACATGGCTGAAATGCAGAAGCTTTACAGAGTACTTTTGAAGCACCTCTAGCGACTAAGTGCTTCTTGAAGTTTTTTCGGTGCTCGAACGGGACGTCCGGTCTCTCGATCGCAAAAGACCAAGACAATGGTTGAGGCACACATTTTGTCTCCGCACTCGTTCATCAAAGTATATTCAAAAGTGATTTTAGCTCCGGCCAATTCGACCAATTCCGTTTTTAAAAACACCTCATCGTCGTATTTGACGGGTTTAAAATACCTTACTGAAAAATCGCGGACGGGAAGTATGACACCATCATCCTCCATTTTTCTGTAAGTCATACCAAGTGTTCGCAGCAATTCTACACGGCCTACTTCAAACCAAGCAGCGTAGTTGCCATAATACATGTAGCCCATTCGATCGGTTTCTGAATAGCGTACTCTGAAAGTTGTCGTAATTGTCATTTTTCAACAGTTCGATAAAAAACAATTGTTAATAAACACCGAAATAAGTTCTCATGAAGAAATATCTACTATATTGGGGAATTGCTTTCCCAAAATCAGCACTTAAAGCAAAACGTCAGATTGACTTTATCTACTCTTGAGGTAACTAGTGAATTACACGATTTGCATGCGGTGGTAATGTAATGTAAAAAAGCTTCGAAACTCGCTAAAATCGGGCCTTGTGAAAAAAAACATCAACTGTAAAACTTTTTTATTTCACAACCCCGTACCGACTTTTTTTTTCACTTTTTTCTCTAAATATTTGCCTCACTATTGGCTGATGCGCATGGGAATTATGCCAAACTTTTAAAAACGCATTATAAACCATTCTAGACGTACTAACTAATGAGTAATAAACACGAGGAAGTGTGGAGAAATTGTCTTGACTTAATTAAAGACAATGTCAGTCTCCAAGGATACAAAACATGGTTTGAACCGATTAAGCCTGTAAAACTTGATAAACAGGTTTTGACCATACAAGTTCCTTCCCAGTTTTTTTACGAATGGTTGGAAGAGCACTACATTCACCTCTTAAAAAAGATTATCCGAAAGGAGCTTGGCGAAGAAGGCAGGCTTGAGTACAGCATTATCATGGAAAACAACCACAACGGTTCGAGTCCATACACGGTAAAGGTACCCACGACCAATAGAAGAGCCATTAAAAATACTCCCGTTTCTGCTCCCATGGATATCGGAAGCAAACAGATTAAGAACCCTTTCGTTATTCCGGGTCTTAGAAAGATTAATGTAGATTCAAATCTCAAACCCAATTATTCGTTTGAAAACCTTGTAGAAGGAGATTGCAACAGATTGGCGCGTTCAGCAGGATACGCAGTAGCAAAAAATCCCGGCGGAACCGCATTTAACCCCCTGCTCATTTATGGAGGAGTAGGCTTGGGAAAAACCCATTTGGCACAAGCCATCGGGATTGAGATTAAAAACAGATTTCAGGAAAAAACCGTTCTCTACGTTGAGTCGGAGAAATTTATTCACCAATTCATTGACGCCGTAAAAAACAATAACGTCAATGACTTCAGTCATTTTTATCAGATGATTGACGTCCTCATTATTGATGACGTACAATTTTTCGCCGGAAAGGAAAAAACACAGGATATGTTCTTTCATATCTTCAACCACTTGCACCAAACGGGTAAGCAAATAGTCCTTACCAGCGATAAGGCGCCCGTAGAAATGCAAGGGATGGAACAGCGCCTCCTTTCTCGATTTAAGTGGGGACTTTCGGCCGATCTTCAAATTCCGGGTTTGGAAACGCGCATAGCGATTTTGGAAAAGAAGATGTACGCAGACGGAATCGACCTGCCGCGCGATGTGGTTGAGTACCTGGCCTACAGCATCACTACCAACATTCGTGAATTGGAAGGTGCATTAATTTCGCTGATCGCTCACTCTTCGCTTAATAAGAAGGCGATAACGCTGGAATTGGCGAAGCAAATGATTGACAAATTTGTAAAGAACACGGCTCGCGAAGTGAGCATCGACTACATCCAAAAGGTCGTTTGTGATTACTTTGATTTGCCAATCGAGTTGCTTAAGTCAAAAACGCGAAAAAGAGAAGTGGTTCAAGCGCGCCAAATCGCGATGTACTTTGCTAAGAAAATGACGAAAAGTAGCTTGGCAAATATCGGAATGCATTGCGGAGGTAAAGATCATGCTACCGTTTTGCATGCCTGCCGAACGGTAAATAATTTGCAGGAAACCGATAAACAGTTTCGAAAGTACTTAGAGGACTTGGAGAAGAAATTGAGTATTCAATGATTTACGCCCCGATGAGAATCGGGGCTTTTTCTTGTTCATGAGAATCCAAAACAATTTTAAGTTTGAGGGTGATATTTTCACTTGATGCATCTACCTTTCCACCCATAATGCTCAGAGCACTAATTTATTCAACCTTCCTATTCGCAGTGGCATGCGGAGTAAAATCAACTCCGATGCGAACCACACCCCCCGCTAACAGTCAGGAAGTTTTTGTCGATGCTTCGGTAAATCACAACACGGGAATAGATGCATTCAATTTCAAAGGAGCCCGTCAGTTGGGGGATTTCGTCGTAATAGATGTATCCTATTCGGGCGGATGCGAAGAGCACGTTTTTCAATTGGAATCACGCGGAGACTTTACATCAACTTACCCGCCCGAAGTGGAGGTCACTTTAAAACACGACAGCAATGATGACCGATGCAGAGGAGTAATGGATAAAAAACTCTGGTTTGACCTGACACCATTAAAATACGACGGAACAAATCGCATCCTACTGGTCTTTACCAATACGGACACCACTCTTGAATTTAATTATTGAATCTCATGAAATACTCAGTATTACTCTTCTTCATCTTTTCACTCAGTTTAAATTCCTTTTCTCAAATAAGTCACGGCGGATTACCCTACGGGTGGGAATCAAAGAGTGAGCTTCCTTATGAATCTTTCACGGTTCCTGAAGTTGATCTCAAATCTTTGCAAGAAGAGGATGCCATTAATGATGTTGATAAGAGCATTCCTTACCGCTTTGGCGAAAACATCGAAGTAGACTTGGACTTGGTAAATGATGGTATTTGGACTGAGCTTGAGAATGGCGATGGTATCTGGAGACTGGCACTTGAATCGGAAGGGGCCACAAGTCTGAATTTTGTATTTGATGCCTACTATCTGCCCGAAGGCGGAAAAGTATTCGTTTACTCAGCAGATAAAACTCAACTTATCGGAAGCTTTACGAGCGAGAATGCGAGTAAAAATAATTCATTGGGCGTGGGTCTTATCTTGTCCGATAAGGCCATTATCGAATATCACGAACCCGCCAATGCAAGAGGAGAAGGTTATCTGCACATAAACAATATTACTCACGGATACCGTGATGTGCTGACTAGGGCAGAAAATGAAGCTAAAGGACCTTTCGGAAATTCAGATGCGTGTAATATCAATGTGAACTGCCCTACTGATTTCGATGTGGATTTTCAGAAAAGATCAGTTGCCATTATTGTAGTGGGAAATAGCGGTCTTTGCTCGGGCGCTTTAGTGAATAACGTATTACAAGATGGCACCCCTTATTTTTTAACGGCGAATCATTGCTTGCCCAATAATACGAGCAACACCCAAAATTGGATATTCTATTTCAATCATGAAACCCCGGGCTGTACGGGAAATACCGGCCCGACGAATCAAAGTATATCAGGCGGTACGCTTTTATCGAGTAATGATGAGAGTGACTACGCCTTATTAGAACTAAACAGTGTACCACCCGTATCTTACAACGTCTGCTATTCCGGATGGGATGCTACGGACTCTGAAAGCTCTGTGAGTTCCGCATATGGAATACACCACCCGAGTGGAGATGTAAAAAAAATCTGTTTTGAAGATGATTCTCCATATCACCAAAACCTGAATAATTTTGTGAATCAAACTTGGTTTATCGATGAATGGGAGTTGGGTGTAACCGAGGGTGGGTCTTCCGGTTCACCATTATTCAACCAAAACGGACTTCTTATAGGTCAGCTAGCGGGAGGACAAGCAGCCTGTGTCGGAACCGTAAATAACGGTGAGTTTGATTATTATGGCAGACTCGGTGTTTCTTGGGATTTTGGAAGTACTCCTTCAAGTGCAATCCGATTTTATCTGGATCCTGCAAACACGGGAACGCAAATCGTACCGAATTCATGCAACTCCAATTTGCCTGATGTAAATGCAAGTTTGGGAGTTTTGACAGGAATTCCGGAAGTCTTCTGCTCACTCACTGAATTTTCAGCGAATATAAACGTCGTCAATTTAGGTATCGAAACCATCACATCCTTGACATTGGCAGTGGGCTTAAACGGGGATACTGAAAACTTACAATGGACGGGATCCATCCTTCCTCAGCAAAATACCTTCATTTCGCTGGGTACTTTTTCTCCCTTGGATGGCTCCAATAATTTTTCTGTCGAGATCATTTCCGTAAACGGTCAAGAGGATACAGATGAGTTGGGAAATTCAGCCAACCGAATTTTTGAAGCCTTTTCTCAAGCAACGGAGGTAACCGTAAGTATTGACTTGGATAACTATCCTAATGAAACAACTTGGTCAATAACTAATGAATTTGATGAGGTTATTTATTTTGGCGGCCCTTATAGTGACAATGATAACCCTGTGGCCGAATTAGTTTGCTTACCCGATGGCTGCTATACTTTCACCATATTTGACGAAGAGAATGACGGCATTTGTTGCGGATTTGGGTTCGGTGAGTATACCGTAGTTGATGCTTCAGGCACTGTCTTAGCATCAGGCGGAGATTTCGGTTCTCTTGAATCAACGGAAATATGCGCAATACTTGACACTCAAAACATTAAACAAAGCGAATTCAAATTATTCCCTAATCCTGCGACGAATATCCTTAAAATTGATGGTGGAAATGAGCAAATCAGAAGTGCCAAACTTTACGACATCAGCGGAAAGCTGGTAGCTCAAAAGAGAGACCTCAATTCTTTCAAGACGTTTTTCAATACGACTGCAATTCCATCAGGGCTTTACATAGTAGAAGTGGTCGGCGTATCAGGTGCTCGCTTTCGTGAAAAAGCGGTCGTAACAAAAGAGTAGCTCTTAATATCGTCCCAGATATTTTCTGATAAACCACTCGGCTGACAAAAGAATCAGTAGAATGAAGAATATCCATCTGAAATTGAGAATGGAGCTAAAAACCTCGTTGGAATAACTTATCGGATTCAACTCATTTTGTCCCTGATTCAATTCGTTAATGAGTCGTAACAATTCTTGCGGATAGTACATCTCTCCACCCGAATTGCTCGCAATCAAGTTAAGCGTTTGATGGTCGGCTCTCAGTTGAGCTCCTTCCAAAGCGAATGGCTTTACGCCAAAGCTCCCCGAATCGGTAAGGCGCTCGCCTCCGTAATCGGCTGATGCCACGTAAGTGTAATTGCCGGCAGGCAGATTCCCAATGTCCAACCTGTAAGCCTGTCCCGATCGCGAAAAGAAAAAGGGAAATTCAGTACCGTCTTCGTCGCGGATGGTCAGCTCGACCTCAGGCTCGTTTATAGGTTCATAAGACGGATTGTACAGCTCTGCCTGAAAAATGAGCGATTCATTTTCCATAGCCAATTCGGGTCCATAAACTCGAAACAAGCGTTTGTCTTCTTTTACCGCAAGGTACTGCACCAAGCTTACTATGAATGAGTCGAAGACTTCGTGACTCTCATTTACGGCATAGTCAGTCAGTCTCCATCGCCACAGCCCCTCTCCCATCAGCACGGCCGTTTTTCTTTGGTCAGAAGGATTTACTACCAAAAGCGGATCATCCGTATTGATTCGTCCTACCTTCTGATTCAGCAAAGTTTCAGCCGCATTGGACACGAGCCAATCTCCGAAAGGCATGAGAAGTGGTGGCGCATCCTGTATTAATTCATTCACCCCTTCTGCTACTTTAAAAAGCGTGAAATTCGGATTCACGAAACCTTTTACATCATTGGTTGTGGTAGATCTTCCTTGAAAAGAAACACCAAGCCCCGAATTTTGAAGTTGAGTCAGGTCGGTTTGTTTTCCTACAATGAGCCATACGGGAACATCGGAATTATTAAGAAGCTGCTCCGTTTTAGTACTCTCTTGAGTTGCGGAAGGCAGTTGATGAAAAATGACTAAATCGAAATCGGAAAAATCGCCGTCAAACTCTGAAGCCAAGTTGACTTCCACTTTGTAATTTTCATTCGAAATGATTGATTCGCGCAAAGCTTTAAGATCGGGATGCGGCGAATTTCCCAAAATCAATACCTCTTGGCGGTCATCCAACACATCGATGAAAACCGAAGTGGAATTATTCACTTCCGTTGATTCTTCATCCAAGTACTCCAGATTGAGGGAAAACCGTTGAAGCCCGGGTTCATCAGCCTCCAAAATGGCGCGCAGTGTGGTAGAAGATGATTCCAGATTGTATTCCACCCTTTCGGAAAATACGACCTCCCCTTGTCGGGAAATGGTAAACTGAGCGGATCGACCTCTGAGCTTATCAGCTTCAATCACCGCTTCAATCGGAAAACTGTTTCCAAGAAATGCTATGCGATTGGCAGCTGTTTCGGCTATTCGAGCATCGCGTTTAAGCGTTGTATCGCCGTAGGCAATGGTATAAACGGGTGCTTTCAATCCTGTGTTAAGGTATCGCGGATTACGGCCGCGGTTGTAGATTCCATCCGAAAGCAGGATGATCGCTCCCAAATTTCGATTGGCATAGCGATCGTTGAGCGAAGTAAAAACAGCGGACAGATCAGTGACAGGTTCAGTGAAGCTGATGTCATCACCTTCCTTCAGTTCTGTGCCAAATGAGTACGAAGCTACCTCGTAATCCTGAAATCCCGCATTAAGTTCCGCTAACGCCTCGTTCACTTTTTGAGAAACCTCAGCAGAATCTTCACCCAAAACCATAGAGGTAGAATTGTCTGCCACGATAGCGATTACGGGTGGTTCAATCTCAATATCGAAATAGCGAATAAGGGGCCCGAGCAAGAGAAAGGCGATGAAGGTTACCAGCAGAAACCGCAGAGCACTTAAGCTCCACAAAGCCGCCTTCGACAATTCAGCTATTGAGCGATTGCGAAAATAGAGCAGGCCTGCAAAGAGCAAGCCCGCCAAAGGACATAGAATTATGGCCCAATCAGGATATTCAAAAGTGAGATCTTCCAATTAAGTGTGCATTCCTCCGTCCACATTCAACGTCTGTCCGGTGATGTAAGTACTTAAATCACTCGCCAAAAATAGAGTCAGGTTGGCCACATCTTCGGGAGTACCACCTCGCTTCAACGGAATATTCTCTCTCCAACCTTGAACGGTTTTTTCATCGAGCTCGCCCGTCATTTCCGTTTCAATAAAGCCGGGGGCAATGGCATTGCATCGAATATTTCTGGAACCCAGCTCTAATGCGACTGATTTGGTAAAACCGATAATACCCGCTTTTGACGCGGCGTAATTGGCTTGACCGGCATTTCCCATCACTCCAACTACCGAACTCATATTGATGATCGAACCTTTTCGAGCTTTGAGAAAGGTGCGCAATGATGCTTTGGTCAGGTTGAAGACGGACTTTAAGTTTACTTGCATCACTTCGTCCCATTGCTCTTCGGTCATTCGCATGAGCAAAGTATCTCGGGTGATACCGGCGTTATTGATCAAAACGTCGATGGTGCCGAATTCCGCAACAACCGCGTCGACCAATTCCTGAGCAGCATTGAAATCGGCTGCATTGGACTTGAATCCTTTTACGGTTCCGCCTGCCTCGGAAAGTTCATTTTCCAATGCCTTGGCCTTCTCATCAGAACTCGCATAACTAAAACAAACCGTGGCACCTTGCTCTACGAACGTTTTGGCAATGGCCTTCCCGATTCCTCTGGAAGCTCCCGTGATCAAAGCAACTTTTCCTTCTAGTAATTTCATGTTTTCCATTTTGAACGCCGACAAAGTTAGAAACTTGAGGTTATGAGCAATCATTATCCGCCTTTCGCTGTAACCTTTTACTTTTATAGGCACTCTTTAAACAAAACAAACTATGCGAAATCTTCTACTTCTCTCGATTTTCCTCACAAATTCCATTTTAGCTCAAATCCCCAACCCCGGCTTTGAAAATTGGGTGGCTGGTAATTGGCAACTTGAGCCTGAAGGGTGGACGACTTTAAACGATCAACTTCAAACCGCCGTTACCCAAGACCTCGATTCTTATGATGGTGAGTTCGCCATGCGGGTAGAAGCAATTCCCGACGGGATCGGTGGTTATGGCCGTGCCGAATGTACCGTACCGATCGACTATATTCCCTCGTCATTAGATTTCTATGCGAAATCTGAGATTGAATTCGGAGCGGTAGACGTCACCATCACCTTCTTTAATGAGGACTTTCTATTTAACTCCTTCAATTGGACCGGTAGCACTTCCATAGAGGAATGGACATTGATATCAATTCCAATGGATCAAAATGAGCCGGTATTGACTCATGCGGTAATCACGGTTCAGGCCTTATTCGGAGATTTAGTGCCGGGCACAGCCGTCATTTCGGTTGATGCCATGGGATTTGACGGGCCTCTTTCTGAGAGAACACCTGAAAAGCTTTCCGACTTCAGGTTTTATCCCAATCCCGCACAGGATCATGTGATTATAGAAGAAGTTGAATTTGATTCACAGATTCGAATCATCGACCTTTCGGGAAAAGAAATCTATTCCGGGATAGTACGCGAAACACCTTTCAGCATAGACGTGAAGGACTTTGTGACGGGTTTGTATTTGTTAAATATTACAGAACCCGATCAAAAGATGATATCTCAAAAATTAATTATCAAATAGTACTACTCTACCTTTCATAAAAAAAGGGGACCGCCGTTCGCAGCGTTCCCCTTTTTTAATTTTTTTCCGTTGATTAAGCCGTAACACCCAATACTTCTGCCATTTTCTTTCCGATTTCAGCGGGGCTGTCCACTACGTGTACGCCACATTCGCGAAGGATGGCTTTTTTGGCCTGAGCCGTATCGTCTTTTCCTCCTACTATCGCTCCGGCGTGTCCCATAGTTCTTCCTTTGGGAGCAGTTTCTCCCGCGATGAAACCAACAACAGGCTTGGTTCCGTTTTCTTTAATCCATCTTGCTGCTTCCGCTTCAAGGTTACCGCCGATTTCTCCGATCATCACGATACCTTCAGTTTCATCATCAGCCATGAGCAGCTTCACAGCTTCGAGGGTCGTAGTTCCGATAATCGGATCACCACCGATTCCGATGGCAGTCGTTTGCCCCATTCCCGCTTTGGTAATTTGGTCTACCGCTTCGTAAGTCAGCGTTCCCGATTTCGAGACAATACCGATCGAACCTTTCTTAAAAATGAAGCCGGGCATGATTCCTACCTTAGCTTCTCCGGCCGTCATTACTCCCGGACAGTTGGGACCGATAAGCGTACAATCCGTACCGTCGAGATAATCCTTCACTTTTACCATATCATTCACGGGAATTCCTTCGGTAATGGCCACGATGACTTTTATACCGGCGTAGGCCGCTTCGAGAATAGCATCTGCCGCAAATGCAGGAGGTACGAAAATGATGGATACATCGGCACCCGTTTTATCCACCGCTTCTTGCACGGTGTTGAAAACGGGCTTGTCCAGATGAGTTTGACCTCCCTTTCCGGGAGTTACTCCTCCCACTACATTGGTACCGTACTCGATCATTTGACCTGCGTGGAAAGTTCCTTCTCCACCCGTAAATCCTTGTACGATTACCTTTGAATTTTTATTGACTAATACGCTCATGGTTTCTAGTTTTCAAGGGCACAAACATACTTCATTCGGCCCGCTCCTACAAACCCGTTTGACCTGAAAAAATGAATGCGCATCTTTGCGCAAGTCAATCAAAACAGACGAGCAAATGAAGAAGCTGCTTTCATTCATATTAATGTCAAAATGCCTGCTGCTCACCCTTTCGGGATTCGGTCAGGATTATGGCAAATTGGACGCTTACCTCGGGGCAATGGCCGAACAGAAAAAATTCATTGGTAGTATTCTCGTTGCACAAGGCGATTCCGTGGTTTATCAAAACGGTTTCGGTCCGGCTTCCGCCAATGGCGATGAAAAAAACAGCGCCGAATCTCAATACCTGATCGGCAGCATTACCAAGACTTTTACTGCAATAGCCGTTTTGCAACTTTTTGAAAAAGGAAAACTCGCTCTGTCCGATCCGTTGAGTAAATATGTTTCACTTTTTCCCAATTCAGAGAAAATCACCATTCGTCATTTGCTTTCGCATCGATCGGGAATTAAAAACTACACGGACCTTCCCGATATCGAATCATGGTTAGGGGATGAAATAAGTCCCTTGCTTATCGTGGAAAAGGTAATGGACTACCCATTGGCCTTTGAGCCCGGATCGATGTATTCTTACAGCAACACCAATTACATATTGCTCGGGATAATCATCGAACAAGTTTCCGGATCAGACTACGAAAAGTACTTAAATGAAAATGTCCTTAAACCAATGGGATTAAAAAACACGGGAATGAATTACAAAAAAGCCAAGGAGCTTTCCGTCGGTTTAGTTCCTACAGCCGAAGGGTGGACTGCTGCCCGAAAGGTCAATAAGTCAGTGCCCTTTTCAGCAGGAGCACTCTACAGTTGCACCGAGGATATGTATACTTTTTCCAAAGCCTTTTTCAATGCCGAATTTTTCGAAAGTGAAACCACCTACGAAATGATGATCAACTTCGACGAAGGATCTTACGCTTTCGGAGTTTTTGCCGATCAGATTGATGAGGATATTTTCATTGGTCACAACGGCGGCATAGACGGCTATGCGGCTAATTGGGCATATTTTCAGGATTTGGACTTGCATGCCGTTGTACTTTCAAACTACGCCGGCTCGGACAATACGGCCGTTCTGGACGCTATTCTCCACATTCAGTCGGGTAAAGAAGTTTCAATTCCTGAAGAGCGAAAAGCTATTAATATGAGCCGTGAGAAACTGGAAAAGACGGTGGGACTTTACGAAATTCAAAAAGGATTCAATCTGAATGTCTTTCTCGAAAACGAAAAATTGATGGCACAGGCTTCGGGACAAGGAGCCCTCGAGCTATTTGCACAGAATGATTCTACCTTTTTTGCCACGGTGGCTGATATTGAAATTGTATTCCATATGAGTGGAAATAATCCTGCCACTGCACTGACGCTCTATCAAAGTGGTGGCCAAACCAAAGCGCCACGCATTGAATCGAACAAAAAAGTAATGGAGATCGACGTAGCGGATTTAAAGGTGCTGGAAGGAACGTATACACTTCAGGAAGGATTCGAGCTGCGCATTTTCACAGAAGGTGATAAACTGATGGGCCAAGCAACGGGTCAAGAATCATTTGAGCTTTTTGCTGAAAGCCGAAAAGACTTTTTCAATCAGGAATTCGGCTTGGAAATTTCATTCTCATTTAATGAAAATGGTGAAACCAAAGGTCTTACGCTTTATCAAAGCGGGGCCAAATTTGAAGCGGAAAAAAAACAGCTCTGAAAGCTACCTCTCTAAAAATCCATTTCTTTGCAGCTTAAATGAAATTCATGCCGAAAACCACTTTTTTTATTGCCTTACTTTCTTTTTGCTTTTTGAACACATTTTCACAATGCCCGGAATGGTCGACCCCCACCCCCGAAGTTGGATACGACGTATTCAATTCCGTGCCTTGCAATGGCGATACGCTTAGCATCACCGCTTTTGAAATCTGGCAATCTGATGCCTACGAGATTGAAAACTTGCAAGCAGGTGCCACCTACGAATTCAATCACTGTGAGGGCTCAGGGGCATGGACTCCCGAATACACGGTATTTGCTCCTTCCGGAGAAATTGAGGCTTTCGGACCCGGTACAGGCTGCTCTTTCTCTTGGACGGCTGCCGAAACAGGGACTTATACCATTGCGGTAAATGAAGCCGACAGTTGCGGAATAGCCGGAACGACCAATAATGGTTTTCCCTCCTTAATCACTATTTCGGGCGGAAGCGACTGCCCTCCCCCTCCCGTGGTAATTGATGGAGCAGAAAGTTTTGAGCTCGACTCTCTACCTGAATGTTGGGTTATTTACGATCAGGATGAAGACGATAGCGAATGGGAAATAGATAGTAGCGGAATCGCCTTTGACGGAGACAACCTGATGAGAAGTTATTCATTTGTTCCCGGATTCGGAGCTCTCAGCCCCGACAATTATTTGGTTTCTCCCCCGCTCAATATAAGCGAAGGAGATTCTCTTTATTACGTGGTAGCTGCTCTTAGCGATTTCTTTCCTAACGAGTTTTATTCCATAGAAGTGGCAATGAACGGTAACCAACCTGAAGATTTTATCGAGATTTTTTCAGAAACGCTGAATTCCACTGACTGGGAGGGGCGATCATTAGACATGAGCGATTATGCCGGAGAAATAGTTTACATCGCTTTCAGGCACCAAAATTCATTTGATCAATCGGCGCTTTTAATCGATGCGGTCGCCCTTCCGGGTGAAGTTCTGCCAAATTGCGAAAACGTGCTTTCCACGGATGATCTCCTGCCCGGAGATTTCAAATTGTATCCTAATCCTACGAATGGTCAACTCAGTATCACTAGTTTCGATTTTCACGGAGTTACGTCCATTCAAATATTTGACTTGGCAGGAAAACTAGTTGAATCAACGATGGTTCAATTGACATCGAATGGAGCCAATCAATTGGATTTAAATCATTTGGATCGGGGAGTCTATCTCCTTCGAATTATCGGTACGGAAAAAGTCGGTAGCCGAAAATTGATCATTCGATAATTTCTATCCATTAAAGAGCTTTGAGCCATGTACTTCAAGAATCAAAGCGATACGATATGTGCCTTGTCAACCGCTCCGGGTATGGGCGCCATTGCTCTCATTCGCCTTTCGGGAAAAGATGCGGTGGCGATCGTCAATCAGAGCTTCTCCCGAGACATTTCAAATGCTGAAGGCTACTCCCTGCATTACGGAACGGTGACTCAGAATGAGGAGCAGATTGACGATGTGATCGCCGCGGTATACCGCAATCCGAAGTCATTTACAGGCGAGGATGTGGTGGAGATTTCCTGTCATGGTTCGGAGTACATACAAGGACGACTATTGAAACTTTATACCTCATCGGGATGCCGTATGGCCGAACCCGGCGAGTTTAGCATGCGGGCTTTCGCCAATGGTAAAATGGACCTGAGCCAAGCAGAGGCGGTGGCCGACCTCATCTCCTCCTCCACCCAAGCCGCGCATAAGCTCGCCATGAATCAAATGCGAGGCAACTTTTCTCGCAAAATCAACGAGCTTAGAGAACAACTTATCCATTTTGCTTCGATGATTGAGCTCGAGCTCGACTTCAGCGAAGAAGACGTGGAGTTTGCCAATCGAGACGATCTCAAAGCCTTGGTCAATTCCATCCAAGAAATCGTGGTGGACCTGATGGAGAGTTTTGCCACTGGAAACGCCATCAAAAACGGTGTGCCCGTAGCTATTCTCGGTGCACCGAATATGGGTAAGTCCACCCTCCTCAATGCCCTCTTGGACGACGATCGAGCCATTGTTTCCGAAATTGCGGGTACCACTCGCGACACTATCGAAGACGAAACCACCATCGGAGGAATTCGCTTTCGCTTTATCGACACGGCGGGAATTCGCGAAACCGAGGACGAGATCGAGACCATCGGAATCAGTCGGGCCTTTGAAAAAGCGGGAAAGGCCAGCATTGTGCTCTACCTCGTTGATGCGATGGAAACCGAAGTGGAGGATATCGAACCGGCCATCCGGGCCGTCCGCGAGAAAATCGGTCCTGATCAGGAGCTGATTTTGGTAGCGAATAAAATCGACAAAGCTCGCGATGATAATACGGTCAGAGAAAAATTCAGTTCCATACCTAAAGCCCAACTTATCTCCGCCACCGATGGCGTAGGACTCGAAGAACTGCGTGAAAAATTGCTCGAATCATCTCGCAAAATCATGGTAGAGGGCCGCGATGTGGTAGTGACCAATGTGCGGCACTACAATGCCCTATCCGAAACCAACCAATCCCTCCAATCCGTTTTAACGGGATTGGACCAAGGCATCACGGGCGACTTTCTTGCCATCGATATCCGTCGCGCCCTGCATCACCTGGGCGAGATTACGGGAGAGATCACAACCGATGATCTGCTGGGAAATATATTTTCGAAGTTTTGTATCGGAAAGTGATTACTTTTCATTTAGTTAGCTAATCCCTTCTTTTAGTGCCATTTAGGCTGTTTTTCTTTCTCTTATTTGTTACTGATTTGCCTATTTTTTCGTATCTTTCGTTACTAATTTGTTACTAATAACACCATTTTTGTTTCTAGCAACAGATTTGAAGTATCAAGGGGGAGATTATGTTACATACAGATACATTCTGATACATAGCGATACACCCTGATACAGAAACACGAAAGAGAGAGAACATGAGTAGCAACCTTCGTATTCCGAAAATCTGTCAAGAATGTGGTAGCGATTTTATCGCCAAAACCACCGTTACTCAATACTGCAGTGACAGATGTGCCAAGCGAGCTTACAAGAAGCGCAAGCGCAAACAGAAGGTTGAAGCTGTTCCCACCCTTTCTCAGCAAAAGGTCAATCACTCAAAAGAGATAGTTGGCGACAAAGAGTTTCTAAGCATTAAAGAAACCTGTCAGCTATTAGGCACAAGCAGAATGACAATTTACCGCCAGATCAAGAGCGGGACAATCCCTGCGGCCAAGGTTGGAGCCCGTACCATTATTAAGAGAACCGATATTGAAAAACTGTTTACAGCATGAAAGTAACATTGAGAGAACGCCACCAGGGCGGCAAGATCAGCCTATACCTTGACTACTACCATAAAGGAAAACGCAAAGCTGAGTACCTGAAACTATACATTGAGCCAAACCCGAAAACCAAAGCTGAAAGGGAACTCAATAAAAAGACAATGCAGCTTGCAGAATCAATCCGAGCTAAACGCCTGATTGAAATTCAAAACGGTGTGTATGGATTCCGAGACAATGAAAAGCTGAAAGGCAGTTTCCTAGAGTACATTCAACTCTTAACCAACAAGCGGCACAATAGCAAAGGCAATTACGGGAATTGGGATAGTATGCTCAAACACTTGAAAGGCTACATTCCTTATGACAAGACCTTTGAAGAAATAGACCGACAATTTGTAATGGGTTTCAAGGAATACCTTGACCATGATGCAAAGAAGTCAAGCGGTCAACCGCTTTCCCAAAATTCAAAGTACTCCTACTTCAACAAGCTGCGAGCAGCACTCAAACAAGCGGTAAAGGATGGTATTATACCAAGCAACCCAAGTGAAGGAGTTGAAGCCTTTAAGCAAGGAGAACCTCAGCGAGAGTTTTTAACTCTTGAAGAATTACAAGCTGCGGTACAAGCGGAATGTGAAATTCCACTAATGAAAACAGCATTTATATTTTCTTGTCTTACCGGATTGCGTTGGTCAGATGTAAATAAGTTGCTTTGGTCAGAAGTTCAGCATTCAAATGAAATGGGTTACTACATTCGTTTCAGACAAAAGAAAACCAAAGGAGCAGAAACCTTACCCATTTCAGAACAAGCCGTTGGCTTGCTCGGTGAAAGACAAGACAAAGACGAACGAGTATTCAAAGGATTGAAATACTCCTCTTGGCACAATGTGAAGTTGCAGCAATGGATGATGAGAGCAGGAATCAGCAAGACCATTTCATTTCACTGTGCGAGACATACCTACGCTACTTTACAGCTTTCAGCAGGTACAGATATTTACACAGTTTCAAAGCTCTTAGGTCATAGAGAACTGAAAACCACCCAGATTTATGCCAAAATCATTGACGACAAGAAGAAAGAAGCTGCGAACAAAATCAAATTAGACCTATGAGCAATACATTATTCAGCAGTTTTAGAGACTTCATTCACAATGGTAAAGAGCCTTGGAAGGCAAACTTCACAAAAGCCAAATACAATGAACAAGTCCTTGCATTGGCTATTCCTACCTACAACACACAACCATTATATGAACTCACCTTTCCAGACCCATTGACTGAAAAGGCCAACTATTACAAAAAGCTCATAGATCAATACGCAGTTCAAGAGTTGAACAGCTTTCACAGCATTGTTTCTGAATCCAAAGACAAAGCGAGACTTTACCAAGTGTATTTCCCACTCTCCCGAACATTACCAGGTCTAATGAACGACCTCAACAATACGCTTGAAACATTGGATCTCACCAATCCAAAATATGAACCTGATGCAAACGGTAGAATCAACCTGACTGATGAATACGATAACTCGTATATCCTCCACTACTTAAAGCATGAACTCATTCGCATTTACCTTGAAGTCATTGAACACTATCCTGATTATGCGAAAGATGCTGAGAAGGATGTAAACAAGCTGTATATCAAATTCTATAAGCACGTTCAACCTCCTGTGCCGGTTATCACAGATGCTCCTACCCTTGAGATTGAAAAACCAATAGCTGAGCAAAAGGTAAAGGCTACCGATAAAGCCTTACAAGTAATGAAGCGAGACTTTAGAACCGAGAAGGATTCTATTCTCAGCTACAAAGAAGTAGTTAAGGACGGCAGCAAATTCGCTCTCTTTGAAGAGAAGCTATTCCAAAGTGGCTTTATTGACTCAGAATACAACGCTATTGAATCACATGGTTCAAAAGGAAAACTAGCAGCGATCTATCACAGAATTATTGAGAAAGGATATTTCAATGAAAGAACCTTTCAGCCCATGAAGCCAATCCAACCTACTGACATTCGGGCTTTCTTGGATTACCGCTATAATACCAACCTCAGTCAGCAATTCAGAAGATACAAACAGAACGAAGAAAAGCACAAGGAATACCTTGACAGCCAGTATTGGTTAGACAGCCTTCCGACCCTTCGCTAATCCGCTTCATTTTGCCTCGTTTTTTAGTATGGTAAAGTCGCTCGATTTTACCAATACAAATTACCACTTCATTTCATAACATTCTGTTATTCAATGGTTTTTGCTATGTCAAATTACCATTGAGCACCTTACCATTTGCCTTTATTTTCCTTTGGTCTTGTCAACGGAAATCGTTGGTGACTTTAGCGCTGAAGTCTTTTTCAAATTTTCAAAATCCAATAAAAATGGAAGAGATTTTAAAAAGACTAGAAATCATAGAAAAACACGTATTAGACCAAAATCTAATACTAAAGAATGTGCTCAATTTTAATGAAGCTGCAAAGTTCATTGAAGTATCGCATTCGCACCTGTACAAGCTCACCAGCTCGGGCAAAGTGCCATTCTATAAACCGAATGGTAAGAAGATATACTTCAACCGACAAGAGCTAGAAGAATGGTTGCTACGCAACAGAAATGAAACAGATGCTGAGATAGACCAAAGAGCAGCAGATTATCTAATCAAAAAAGGGAGAGTGAAGCTATGAGTGAGTTGATAGACATGATCCTGAAGCTCTCTCAGGAAATCAAATGGATTAGAGCCTACTTAGGTCAATTTCAGAAGAGCCAATTGGAGCATTTCAAAGATGCTTGGATTGATGGACAAGATGTAATGATGGCCTTGCATATCAGCAAGCGTACACTGCAGACTTTGCGAGACAATGGAACACTGCCATACAGCCGAATCAATGGCAAGTTCTACTACAAGGTTTCTGACTTAGAGAAACTACTTGAATCCAATTACTCAACCTTTAAAAGCAAGAGCCATGGAAATAAGTAGAGAGTCAGTCCTAGAGAGAACGCACTACGGGCTTAATATCTACGCCCATGTGCTTCGCAAATACTATCCGGGTGAAACAGTCCTTTCCCTTGCGGGAAGGGACTGCAAGCCTGCAAAGAACCCTTTCAACAACTCAAAGGCTACCCTTTGGATAAAGATTGTAGAAGGATTAGCCACCCATGTTGATACTGAAAGAGCCATTGTAAACGGGGATGCGTTTGATTTTGCAGCACTTCATTTCAAAGTCCAGGGACAAGCCCTGTACGATTTATTGAATGAAGAAATGCACCTGCGAATTGACACCAAGCACCCGTTCTATGACTATAAGGAATTTGACAAAGAGAAAGAGCCAGTTGCTAAGAAGGAAGAAATCAAGATTCCTGTATTCAGCTACTTCAAAAAGCCAATTGCCAATGTTAATCCTTATGGAACCAAGAGCTTACTTGAAGTTTACGAACTGATTAAAGGCGATACTTTCAAAGCTCACACAGCAAAGCTGCGTTCGCTTACTGATGTAAAAGAAGCACGGAAATACAAAGCCTTCAGCTTTGATTACGTGACCTTCTCAGGCGCATTCTCTTCGAGAAGCGACAAAAACCTGAAAGCACATTCAGGATTGATAGTGATTGACTTTGACCACCTTGAAGACCTAAACGGTCTCAAGGAGCAATTACTGAACGATAAGCACTTTGATACAGAACTACTCTTTACCTCACCCTCAGGTGATGGGTTGAAATGGGTCATTGCTATCGACATTCAGGAAGCCGATCACCAAACATGGTTCAAGGGCATAGCCAACTACCTCAACGCAACTTACCAGTTGCAGGTAGATGAATCAGGCAAAGACATTTCAAGAGCCTGTTTCCTACCCCATGACCCAGAGATATTCATTAATTCAAAATACTTAGGACAATGAGAGAGAAATTCAATTTGAACGATTGGGTAGATACACCCAAGCAACAAGCAATAGATACAGAACCAAAACAAGAAACCACCACTAAAACAAGTAAAGCACAAGCCAAGCAAGAAGCACCTAAGCAGTCGGTTGAGCTTACCGAAGTAGAAACAGTAGTCGCCAAACTTGAAGAAGCACAGCAAGACATTACAGGCACTTACAGGGATTGGCGAAACATTGGTTTCGCTTTCGCTGATGAGTTAGGCGAATCAGGTCGAGACCTGTTTCACCGTGTCAGTAAGTTTCATGCAGAATACAATCAGAAAGAATGTGATGAGCAGTTTGATAAATGCCTACAATCCAAAGGGCATGGAATCAATATCAGCACCTTCTTCTATTTGGTGAAACAGGCAGGAATAAAGATTGGCAAAGCTGAAAGCACCATTGAAGTTAAGCCAATGGATATGCCAACTATTCCTGATACTGTATTTCCGCAACTTCCTGAGTTTCTGCAAAACGTAACCATGTACGCCAATTCCAATGAAGAAAGAGACATTCTCCTATTGGGTGCAGTGGTTTGTTTAAGCGCATGTATGCCCAATGTTTACGGCATTTATGGCAATAGCAAGGTTCACCCCAATCTATTTGTATTCGTTACAGGTAGAGCCTCAGCAGGTAAAGGAGTATTGAATCATTGCAAGCACTTAGTAAATCCAGTACACAACGATTTACGAGAACAGGCAGCAAGAGCCAAACAAGAGTATGAAATAGAATTGGCAGCTTACAACCAATCGAAAGGATCTGACACCAGTGTACAGAAACCAGCTAAACCACCTGAAATGATGCTCTACATTCCTGCCAATAATAGCAGCACGGGAGCCTATCAACTATTGGCCGACAGTGGCGGCAAAGGATTGATATTTGAAACAGAAGGCGACACGCTTGCCCAATCTTTCAAATCAGATTATGGAAACTACTCAGACGGATTCAGGAAAGCATTTCACCATGAAACGATTTCCTATTTCCGCAGAACCGATAAAGAGTTTGTAGAGATTGAGAAGCCTTGCATTTCTGCAATGCTCTCAGGTACACCCAAGCAAATTACCAGTCTCATTCCTAGTTCTGAAAACGGCTTATTCAGCCGCTTTATGTTCTATTACATGAATACGAAATATGAATGGTTAGATGTATTTGCCAACACAGAAAGCGGAGCATTAGAAGACTACTACAAAGGGCTTGGTGATACCTTTTATGAATACTACAAATACCTGAAAGCCACACCACCAATTTGTTTCAAATTGTCTCCAGGGCAGCAGAAAGAGTTCAATCAATACTTCGCTCAAATGCAACAGAAATACCTCGCATTGCTCGGTGATGATTTCTTAGGATCAAT
>CAZYWJ010000038.1:25943-31240 GCA_964651785.1 uncultured Cryomorphaceae bacterium | reverse complement strand
TTTAAGCGGGCTTTCTTTTGAAGTTGATCTTTCCTTCTGCTAAAATTTAAAGCTCGGATTAAAACAGGTCATATGAGTTCAAGAAAATGAAGCAAGTCCTTTTCGCGTGACATTCGGAAATCAATTTTCTATTTTTCAGTACATTCGATACATGCGAGTCCATTTTAATATCAAGCGTTGCGTGCCAATTCTCTCAGCCTTGGCCTTTTTGGCTTGTAACCAATCGCCAAAAGAGAAGAGCGACCTGGGCGTGGCCGAACTCAAGGTAGAGGGAAGTCCCGATGCGGTAGAAAATTTTAATCGGGGATTGCTCTTGCTCCACAGCTTTGAGTATGAGGATGCCCGCGAATCTTTTCGCGCTGCCATTGATGCCGACTCTTCCCTCACGATGGCTTATTGGGGAGAAGCGATGACATTCAATCATCCCATATGGCACCGGCAGGAGCGCGACAGTGCCTTGGCCATTTTGGCTCGGTTGCAGGAGGCAGACGCTAAGCCCGATTCACCTCTGCAAGCTGACTTCATTCAATCGCTTGAGGTGCTTTTTGCCGAAGAAGATGAAAAGGAGAAAAGAGATGATCTCTATGCCGACTTTTTGGGCGAGATGGCTGATGAATATCCGAATAATCACGAAGTTCAAGCCTTCTACGCTTTGGCCTTGCTCGGTTCGGTAGAGGATGGGAGAGATACAGAGGTCTATGGCAAAGCGGGCAGGATTGTAGCAGACATTATTAAAGAAAATCCCAAACATCCGGGAGCGCTTCACTACTTGATTCACGCTTATGACGATCCCGATCACGCTGCTTTGGCTATGGAGGCTGCTCACACCTATGCAAAAGTGGCGCCGTCAGCGAGTCATGCGCTGCACATGCCGTCTCACATCTTCGTAGCTCAGGGTATGTGGGATGAAGTCATTTCTTCCAACATTGACTCCTACCAAGCCAGTGTAGATCGAATGGAGGGGAAGGGTTTGGACAATGACGCCCGAGGTTACCACGCCTATCATTGGTTGCAATACGGTTATCTCCAAAAAGAGAATCTTGATAAAGCGGCAGGAATGCTGGATAGTTTACGGACTTACGTGAATGAAACTCCATCCAAACGCGGACGGGCGCATTTGATCTTTTTGCAGGGAACCTATTTGGTGGAATCCGAAGATTGGAAAAGCGCGTATGCCGAAATTGACGTCAATGTCTCCGATCTCAGCCTGATGGTAAAAGCCAAGAAGTACTTCATCGAGGCCATGAAGGCATATACCCATAATAATATTGACTCCCTGCGCGCGGCTCGGGAAGGTTTAGAAGCATTGATCAGAAGAGAGTCGCTTTTTGCGGATACGTCCGATTTTAAGTTATGCATTCCCTCCGATCAGAGTACGGCTACTCCGAGTGATATCGCTTCCGCAAAAGCTATTTTGTATGAAATCCATGCTCTTGGATTTATGGTGGAAAACGATCCGGAGAAAGTCGAAGAATACCTGAAGCGCGCCACGGACTTGGAAGATTCGGTGGATTACAGCTTCGGACCACCGTCGGTCCAAAAACCCACGCATGAGCTCTACGGCGATTGGCTGCTTTCGCAAAAGCGATACGAAGATGCCATCTCGGAATACAATCAATCTCTTCAGCGAACACCCGGAAGAAGGTTGTCCGTGGAGGGAAAGCGAGAAGCAGAGAGTATGTTGTCAGATTTGGCTTTGAATTAGAATGACATACCTCAAAAAATCAATTAATCCGTTTCACCATTCAGCATAGAAGTGCTTTGGGTGGAATGATTCTCTCCCTGAGGAGAATTCTCTATACCATACGGACTAAGATCAAGACAATTACGGAATGTTTTAATACATCCTTAATAGACGGACAAAGGGTATGATTGAGATCAGAGCATTTTTTCCAATCTCCGATATGGATCATTAAAGCTTTGGTATGCTTTCAGTTCTTTAATAAGGTGAAGTTTTTTCAGAATTCCTAAAGGCAGCAGAATCATGAACCTTAAAATATCACCGAATACTGATTTTTCAGTAGAGATTAAGAATAAAATTAAAGAACAATGCACTGAGTCCATAGAATTGATTCAGACAAAATCGAATAAGGATCCTCACGAAGTTATTCACGAAGTGCGTAAAGCTTTTAAGAAGATCAGGGCCGCTTTGCGCTTGGTTCGCGATCACGTTGATTTTTACAAAGAAGAGAACGTATTCTTTCGTGATGAGGGTCGACGAATCTCGGATATTCGCGACGCGACGTCCGTCATTGAGGCATTGGATGAAATATACGACCACTACTCCGATCAGCTTTACCAAAAAACCTTCAGTCATTTCCGCGATTTTCTCGTTTCCCGACAAGGGAAAATGGAAAAAACGCAAGTAGATGCCGATCAGGTTTTGGCAACCATCGGGGAGCGTCTTGAGCAAAAATGCGCTGAGATTGATAATTGGTCGATTAAAATAGAATCTTTTGAAGATATGGCGCCTTCGATTGAGCGCGTGTATAAACGGGGGCGCAAAGCATATAAAAGTGCCTTAAAATCGCGGTCGACGGAAGACTTGCACGAATGGAGAAAACGCGTGAAATATCTTCGCTACCAACTCGATTTGCTTAACCCTTTGTGGCCCGACTTTCTGGAAAGTTGGGAGGACGAGCTGCACGATCTGTCGGATTACCTCGGCGACAATCGCGACCTTTACATGTTGAATGCTCTGGTTGAAGATCATAAGGATGAATTTGCCGATGCCGAATCTTGCGAAATGCTGAAATCGCTCATTCGGTTTCGTCGCAACCAATTACAAACCGATGCGCTGAATATCGGAAAGCGTTTGTATCGATTGGAGAAAGAGGCATTTGCTGATTTGATTCGGGCTTCTTGGGAGGCGTATGAAGAGTGATAATAAAAGCTATACTCTGACCGAAAAATCGGCGCTTACAAGTGCCGACAAAGAACGCTTGTGGGAGATATGGAACAACGAATACCCCGCACAGCTCAGCCATCAAAACATCGAAGAGTTTGAAAGCTACCTCGGTAATCTCTTCGATCAAAAACACATTTTGCTGATGGATCAATCGGGAACTATCCAGGGTTGGTATTTTTCTTTTGTAAGGGATGAAGAGCGGTGGTTCGCGATGATTTTAGATACCGGAATTCAGAAGCAAGGGTGGGGCAGAAGGTTGCTGTATCGAGCAAAAGAGGAAGAAACCGAACTGAACGGATGGGTGATAGACCACCATCGCGATCGAAAAAGTAATGGAGAGATTTACCATTCGCCGTTGGAATTTTATCTAAAACAAGATTTTAAACTATTGCCTGAAGATCGGCTTGAGCTTAACAAAATTTCGGCAGTCAAAATCAGGTGGAAGAAATAGAATCGTGATATTGTGGACAATCTATTTTCACATCATGCGCTCAATTCAGATCACATTCTTTTTTCTGCTTTCATTGGCAATGGCTTCTTGCCAAAATCCGCCAACTGATTTGGAAGTGCCTTACGGCGAAAACCCTGAAATACCGGCTCAAGCTACGCTGGAGACTCTGGCCACTTTGGACTTCAAGGAATTGGAGGATGAACCGGTGGAAATAAACGCTGAGCGAAAGCAGCATTTTTATCGATTGAAAGGTGAGCCCTACACGGGATGGGCGAAGCACGACCTTTTGGCCGAAAACCAAAGAATGCGTTACATCAAAATCGACAGCGGATACGTGGTTTGGCAAATCGGCTATTTCGACAACGGAAATCCCGATTGCGACTTTCATGCTCTGAATGGACTCAATCACGGGAGTCAGCGCATGTGGAAACGCGACGGGCAGCCCTATATTGACACCTATTCGTTGAACGATGTCCCATCCGGCACTCAGCGCCGCTGGCACCCGAACGGACAATTGGAATGGAAGGCGGTTTATGAGAACGGAGTTAATATTGAAGAGGTTTTCTATTCACCGGAAGGCGAAGTGACGGAGTAACAGGCCGCGATAGGAATAGGGATTTATAATGCGGCTATGTTTTCAAACAGCGAGCCTGCGAGCACAGTTTCGTCACGGTTTTCGCGAAAAGCAAAAACACGCGCCGAAACGAATTTACTTGTGCAGAACATGTACTACCGATATGTCATACCTACGGCATGAAAAGGTGATCATTATATAATCTTCTTGAAAAGGATAGTTGAGAATCCATCATCGCCGTGTCGCCGTGGTTCGACCCGCGAGCCTGCGCGCCAACTAAACTCTTTACCTCTTTCCGTGGTTAACTCCTTTTATCAAAATAATCCCGGTGTCCCGTGCCATTCCAATAAAAGTCCGTTTCTTCCACCATCAAATAATCTATGAGAACAAAACTTAGATTTTTTTGGAATAGGCTACGTCAGCGACTCTGGTTCAGGCCACTATTCTTTTGCATTATTGCCGTCGCCATGGCTTTGCTGGCCAAGTCCGCCGACGGAACTTTTTTAGATGATTGGGTCCCGGAGATCAAAGAAGGCTCGGTAAAATGGCTGCTGGACACCATCGCTTCGAGTATGTTGGTCATCTCCATCTTTGCCGTTACCTCCATGCTCTCGGCATTCGCAGCAGCGCAAACTACCGCCACACCCCGCTCATTCAAACTTGTAGTTGCAGATGACGTTTCCCAAAATGCTCTTTCGGTATTTATCAGCGCCTTTATCTTCGGAATTGTCGCGTCCGTGGCTATCAATGATAATTATTTCGGGAGATCGGGTCGCTTCGTGCTCTTCGTTTTTGCCCTCGCCTTTTTTGCCTTGATCATTTTGGTTTTCCTGCGTTGGGTAGATCGCATTTCCCGACTTGGCAGACTCGAGCACACCATTAGCCAAATAGAGGATGTAACTACCGAAGGCATCATAAAAAGGTTGGAGAACCCTCGTTTGCGCGCTCTTCCGATTGATGAATCAAAACCGAACGGAACGGCGATCTTCAGCAAGGAGGCGGGCTACGTTCAAAATATCAATTTGAGTCGCTTACAGAGCTATGCCGAAAAGGTAGACCTTAGAATTCGCGTAAATGCCCTGCCGGGAAAAGCCGTAAACCCCGGGGTAGTTTTGGCCTACATACAAGTGAAAGACCCCATCGGTAAGAAGGAAGTCACCGACTCCATTCACAAGTCTTTCATCATCGGAAGAACAAGAGATTTTGAAGCCGATCCGCGGTTTGGTTTAATAGCGCTTTCCGAAATATCGAGCAGAGCCCTTTCGCCCGGTATTAATGATCCGGGTACCGCCATTCAGATTATCAGTTCACTCGAACGCCTGTTTTTTCTATGGGATCAACACCATGAAGATAAAGAGGAGGAA
>CAZYWJ010000038.1:0-25843 GCA_964651785.1 uncultured Cryomorphaceae bacterium | reverse complement strand
GGACTTAACCACCCAAAATGAAAATTTTAAAAATCTGATGGCGGCATATATTCTATCCCTCGATCAAGGTACCACAAGCTCTCGTGCTATTGTGGTCGACAAAAAAGGTACTATCCAAGCCATTGCCCAAAAGGAGTTCACACAGATTTTCCCGAAATCAGGTTGGGTAGAACATGATCCGATGGAAATTTGGTCTTCGCAAAAGTCGGTTGTAACGGAGGCTACGGCCAAACTGGGTATTGACAACGATGATGTGGCCGCCATCGGGATTACCAATCAGCGAGAGACTACGATCGTTTGGGACCGAAAAACGGGAAAGCCCGTTTATAATGCCATCGTTTGGCAAGACCGCAGAACTTCAGAATTCTGTGACGAGCTAAAGAAAGCGGGACATCTGGAACTTATACGTTCCAAAACGGGATTAATCATAGACGCTTATTTCTCGGCGACTAAGATCAAGTGGATTCTGGATAAGGTCGAAGGAGCGAGAGAGCGAGCCGAAGCGGGAGAGCTGGCTTTCGGTACGGTAGATTCGTGGCTTACCTGGAATCTGACCAAAGGGAAGCTGCACATCACCGACGTGACGAATGCCAGCCGAACCATGCTGTACAATATTCATCGCTTGGAATGGGATAACGATCTTCTCAAACTATTCGACATTCCGCAAAGCATGTTACCCGACGTAAAATCGAGCAGCGAGGTATACGGCGATAGCAGTTGGGGCATACCGATAGCCGGAATAGCCGGCGATCAACAAGCCGGTCTTTTCGGTCAAATGGCTATTGAGCCGGGTATGGTCAAGAATACCTACGGTACCGGCTGTTTTGTCGTAAGCAATACGGGTGATCAGCCCGTCGACTCAGAGCATAATCTGCTGACCACAATCGCTTGGCAGATAAATGGAGAAACGATTTATGCTTTGGAGGGTAGCATCTTTATTGCAGGAGCGGTAGTGCAATGGATGCGCGATGAGATGGAGTTCATTCGCCATGCCGATCAGATTGAGAAGTTGGCACGAACGGTTGAGGATAATGGTGGTGTTTTTATGGTGCCTGCATTCGCGGGATTAGGCGCTCCGCATTGGAATCAATACGCCCGAGGCTTGATAGCAGGAATCACTGGCGTAACGAAAAAAGGCCACATCGCCAGAGCGGCATTGGAAGCCATTTGCTACCAATCAAAAGACGTTATGGAATCGATGCAGCGAGATGCAAAGATGGAGATAAAGGAACTGAGAGTAGACGGGGGCGCGGCGGTAAATAATGAACTCATGCAGTTTCAATCAGATATTTTGGATATTGACGTCGTACGACCTCAGATGCACGAAACTACAGCTTTGGGGGCTGCGTATCTGGCAGGGCTCGCCATTGGCTTTTGGACTTTGGATGAATTGAAAAACCTTTGGAAAGAAGAGCGAACTTTCAAGCCTGATATGAGTAAAAAGGAGCGAGAAGAGAAGTACCGCCGTTGGCTGAAAGCCGTCGAATTATCAAAAGATTGGATTTAGCAACAGGTCAAGGATCAGGAGATTAGAGATGAAGAGAGAAGTGATGGTTGAACAACTGAAGGCCCGAGGCACTAAGCCGTATGAGGTCTT
Organism: uncultured Cryomorphaceae bacterium; assembly: GCA_964651785.1. Lineage (GTDB taxonomy): Bacteria > Bacteroidota > Bacteroidia > Flavobacteriales_D > Cryomorphaceae > JAKVAV01. Next base: position 24,246 of record CAZYWJ010000038.1, on the reverse strand, counting down.
GGTTATCGGAGGAGGCGCCTCAGGTTTAGGAGCTGCGCTGGAAGCCGCTTCGAGAGGTTTTGATACGCTTCTGCTCGAACAAACCGATTTTGCAAAAGGAACCTCAAGTCGCAGTACCAAGCTTATCCACGGCGGAGTGCGGTACTTAGCTCAGGGCGATATTGCAATGGTCTACGAAGCGCTTCACGAGCGCGGTTTATTGATGAAAAATGCCCCTCACTTGGTGAGTAATCAGCGGTTCATCATTCCCAATTACGATTGGTGGGAAGGTCCCTATTATACCTTAGGGCTGAAGATTTACGATATGATGGCGGGAAAATTAGGTCTCGGTCCTTCAGTCGGTATTACGAAGACAGAAACGATTGAGGCCATTCCGAATATTAAAACCGAAGGCTTGCGAGGAGGGGTCATCTACCAAGACGGACAATTTGACGATGCGCGATTGGCGGTCAATTTGGCTCAAACCATTGCCGATCTTGACGGAACGATTTTGAATCATTTTAAAGTTACGGGATTACTCAAAAATGAGAAGGATATCGTAAATGGAGTGATAGCGATCGATCAGGAGACGGGTAAGTCCTACGAGCTTTTCGCGAAAGCGGTCATCAACGCTACGGGAGTTTTTGTGGACGACATTTTGAAAATGGATGATCCCGAATCACGGAAAACGATAGTGCCCAGTCAAGGGGTTCATATCGTTCTGAACAGGGAGTTTTTGGAAGGCGATACGGCTGTGCTCATACCGAGAACGGATGACGGGAGAGTTCTGTTTGCCGTGCCATGGTGTGGCAAAGTGGTAGTGGGCACTACCGATACATTGGTCAAATCGCCTGCACTCGAGCCTCGCGCGCTGGAAGAGGAAGTAAAGTTTATTTTAAAGACGGCGGGAGACTACCTCACTCGCATCCCAACGCGGGAGGATGTGAAATCGGTTTTTGCCGGACTCAGGCCTCTGGTCGCCCCGAAGACCGACGGAAAAAAAACGAAAGAAATTTCTCGCGGCCACAAGGTGATAGTTTCCCTTTCGGGTTTAATTACCATGACGGGCGGTAAATGGACCACCTACCGGAAAATGGGAGAAGATACGATTGATCAAGCCATTATCGTTGCAGGCTTGGATGAGCGTATCTCATCAACTCGATTTTTACCCATCCATGGCCACAATGGAAAGATCGGTCAAACGGAATCGCTGCGTATGTATGGCAGCGATGGAAATGCCATTAAAGAGTTAATCAGAATTGATCCGACCTTATCGGAAAAACTTCATCCTGACCTCAATTTTATCAAAGCTCAGGTATTGTGGGCCGTGCGAGAAGAAATGGCTCGCACCGTCGAGGACGTCTTGGCGCGAAGAGTCAGAGCCTTGTTCCTGGATGCACGCGCAGCTATGGAAATGGCTCCTGAAGTAGCCCGACTTTTGGCTAGAGAACTCAATTGGAGCCAAGAAAAAATCGATCAGGAAATCCAAGAATTTAATTTGCTGGCCGAAGGCTATCTGCTAAAGTAAAAGAAACACAGTGGTGAGGTCGATGAGTTTTTTCGCATATTCACAGCCATGATGACGGCCTATCTGTTTGAATTCATTGGCACGGCCATGCTCATGCTTTTGGGAAATGGGGTAGTGGCCAACTTGGTTTTAAAGGGTACCAAAGGCTCTGACTTGGGCTGGACGGGTATTGCCCTGGCATGGGGAATCGCGGTTTTTGTGGCGGTATTTATCAGCGCCGATGCGAGTGGTTCCCACATTAACCCTGCGGTTACTTTGGGACTCGCGGTCGCGGGCAAGTTCGATTGGAATTTGGTTCCGGGTTATTTTCTCTTTCAAATATTGGGTGCTATGGCGGGAAACTTTTTGGTATGGCTCACCTACAAAAAGCAATACGAAGCTACTGATGACCCCGAGGCATTGAGAGCCACATTCTGCACTTCTCCTGCTATTCGCAGTCCGTTTTGGAATTTTATGACCGAATTGATCGGAACTTTCGCCTTGGTTTTCGGAGTGTTCTTTATCGCCGGCGGTACCTTTTCGGGAGAGCCGGTATCGCTGGGCTCTCTGGATGCCTTGCCCGTGGCGCTTTTGGTCATCGGCATCGGCTATAGCCTGGGCGGACCTACGGGATATGCCATCAATCCCGCTCGAGATTTCGGTCCGAGATTGATGCACGCCATTCTTCCGTTGAAAAATAAAGGCAGCAACGATTGGAGCTATTCATGGATTCCGATATTAGGACCGCTCACGGGCGGAACTCTGGCTGCTCTGATTTATATGCTGATTGAAGGGGTATAAATCGTTGAAAGAATTACATTCATCAACTTTTACATTCTCTTTACATCCTTTTACACGACTTGCTGTCAAAGCATTTGATGAGAATCTACATTTGGAGTAATCATTAAATACTTCGAACATGAAAAAGCAAATCTTCATTTATTCTACACTTGCCTTAGCGGCTTTTCTGACTGCCTATGGTTTTATTTCCGACTCAAACGCTCAGGTCGTTTCTGCCAAAGGCAATTCAACCGATTACAGTAGTTCTTGCAATGCTGTCGCAGCATTTGTCGCTCCCGATTTCGTGGCTATGAAAACGGAATTCTTTTATGACATGGGGCCGCGTTTCAGACCGATGAAAAAGAGCTACTTGAATAAAGCAGCCTCCGTTTCTGAATTTCTGGAGCCACAAGAATTGGAGAGGTTCAATACATTCAAGAAAATATCCGTGATTAAAATAAAGCCCGACTATTCTACTGAAAGACGAGTTGATGTTTTGGGCACGGAGTTTTCTGAAGATCAATTGGAATTCATTCGTTCATTAGAGTATTCCGATTCATTCTACATCAAAGCTTACTATGAAGGCCATAGCAATGTGACGGGTCTAGAAGAGAACGATTACTTCTCACCTCACTTTACGGTAGCTCCCGAAAAGTCTGCTAAATACTCAGAAGGTATGGCGGCTTTACTCGATCACTTTCGGGTAAACAATGCGGAGTTGACGAAAAGTCTCGACCAAAACAAACTCATGCCGGCCAAGCTGTTTCTCACGGTAAATGGCTCGGGGGAGGTTGAAAATGTTTACTTGAAGCACTCCTGCGGCTTTGACCAAATAGATGAACGAATGATCAAATTGGCCAAAAACCTGCCCGGGAAATGGGAAGCTGCCGAAAACGAGTCAGGTGAAAAAGTAGATCAGGAGCTCGTGATTTCTTATGGATTGGTGGGTTGCTAAATCCTTTCAGTATTTCTGATTTTTTGAAAGGCTTCTTTTTCAGTAAGGAAGCCTTTTCTTTTTAGGGTTATCGAGGATAGGTAAATTGATCCTCAACAAATCATCGTTTCAGCTCTTTATATTTTCGTAAAAAGAACGAAATGAAGAAAGCTGCGGACCTATTTGTAGAAGCATTGGAAAATGAAGGAGTTAAATATATTTTCGGATTGCCCGGCGAGGAAAATCTGGATTTTTTAAACTCACTTCACAAGTCGAAAATCAAACTCATTCTCACGCGACACGAACAAGGCGCAGGTTTTATGGCGGCGACGTACGGAAGGCTCACGGGAAAGCCGGGTGTATGCTTGAGCACACTGGGCCCGGGCGCTACCAATTTGATGACTCCTACGGCTTTTGCCCAATTGGGAGGAATGCCGATGGTACTCATCACGGGACAGAAGCCCATTAAAAGCAGCAAGCAAGGACTTTTTCAAATTTTGGATGTGGTCAATATGTTCGAGCCCATAACGAAGCTGACCAATCAAGTGAAAAACGGATCGGGAATTCCGGCTCTCGTTCGCGAAAGCTTCAGGACTGCCATTCAAGAACGCCCCGGTGCGGTACATATCGAGCTGCCCGAAGACATTGCTCAGGAAGAAACCGATGCGCAAATTTTTGAGGTAACCGAAATGTTACGTCCCGAAGCGCACAAATCGGCAATAGCTCGCGCGGCGAAGATGATTGAAAAGGCAAAGATGCCTTTGGTAATGATTGGTGCCGGAGCCAATCGAAGCCGTACCTGTGATGCCCTGGCCGAGTTCATCGACCGAACGGGAATACCATTCTTTAATACTCAAATGGGAAAAGGGGTGGTAAATGAGAATCACGATCTCTTTCTGGGAACTGCGGCTCTTTCGAGCGATGATTACATCCACTACGCTATTGATAAGGCTGATCTCATTTTAAATGTAGGTCACGATGTGATTGAAAAGCCTCCATTTTTTATGGAGCATGGCGGGAAAAAGGTTATTCACTTAAATTTTTCACCGGCCGAGATAGACCGTGTTTACTTCCCGCAGAATGAGGTGGTAGGCGATATAGCCGATTCGGTGCGCATGCTTTCAAAAACCATTGTAAAACAAGATCATTGGGATTTTTCTTTTTACAGAAAAGTTAAAGAGGAAGTTGAGAAGCATATCACCAAATACTTTGATGATACGCGCTATCCGTTATTGCCTCAAAAAATCGTCAATGAAGTACGTAAGGCCATGCCGGAAGATGGAATCGTGACTTTAGATAATGGCATCTACAAGATTTGGTTTTCACGCAACTACAAGGCATTTAAGCCCAACACCCTATTGCTCGACAATGCTTTAGCTACGATGGGCGCGGGTTTTCCAGCGGCGATGGCAGCCAAGATCGTACATCCGGATCGAAAAGTTTTGGCCGTTTGCGGTGACGGAGGATTTATGATGACGGCTCAGGAATTGGAAACTGCGGTTCGGTTGGGGCTGAATATAACCGTTTTAATATTGAATGACAATGCGTTGGGAATGATCAAATGGAAGCAGGAGGATATGGGATTTGAGAATTACGGCTTGGATTTTTCAAATCCCGATTTCGTGAAGTACGCCGAGAGCTTTGGTGCGAAAGGATACCGAATATCCGACTATGAAAATTTTGTCAAAACACTAACTGATTGTATCAGTTCAAATAAGGGCGTACATATTATCGATTGTCCCGTAGATTACTCACTTAATCACGAAATCCTGAATGTAAGAATAAAGCAGAAAGCAGCTGAATTGGAATAAGCCGACACCGGATAAGTACACCGGGCTTTTTAACATTCCTATATAGCGCTTAAACCGCAAGTGAGTTTAGCTGTTATGGATATGGAAATGCCCTATCTTGCGGCTAGCGAAAAAAACATGTAACGAATGAAAATATCTACCATGGTGTGCACCATTGCTGCAGGTGTCATATCTTTAAGTGCTGTTGGTCAAAACAATAATCTTGAAAAAGTTTCTCGAAAGCTTCAGGAGCTTTATCCGAATTTGAAATCGGCAGACGTTCAAAATCTGAATGTCGATGCTTCACACGTTTCCAACGTAAGTCAGGTAAGCCATTATTACCTTAATCAAACCGTCAATGGTATTCGAATTGAGAATTCTACATTAAATGCTGCATTCGATGAGGCAGGAAGCATTGTCAATTTAACCGGAAAGCCAATAGAGAATATTGCCGGTAAGGCAGGAGGTTCTGAGCCTGCCATTACGCTTCAATCGGCAATCGAAGGAATGGCGAGTAAGTTGGGAATCCAAGGAAATATTTTTGTTGAGCCGTCGAGTGGTAACAAGTACAATTTCAGTATCGACGCCGTTAGCTATTTGCACGAATCTACTGCGGAGCTGGTATATTGGAATACTCCCGAGGGAGAATTAAAACTTGCTTGGAACTTCAATATTGATTTACCGGATGAGACGCATTGGTTTGATTTCATTATTGATGCCCAAACGGGAGAGGAGCTGAAAAGAATTGATTGGCAGGTATCCTGTACGCATTTTGGAGCTCACTCACATAAAGGGGACTGTGTGAAACGGGATGAGTCATTAGAATTCAGCTCTATTAAACGCACGACGCTTGATGGATCGACCTACAATGTTTTTCCGTTTCCCGTTGAGAGTCCGAATCACGGCAGCAGAGATTTATTAACGGAGCCCGCTCTTCCCCTGGCTTCCCCATTCGGTTGGCATGATATAAATGGTGCTCCCGGAGCGGAGTACACCATAACCAGAGGAAATAACGTGTATGCTTACGAAGATGCTTCCGACACGGATTCTCCCGGGATAAGTGCCGACGGTGGGATTGAAATGAATTTCGATTTTCCCTTAAACTTAGCCAACGATCCCGAAACTTACCAGTTGGCATCCATCACCAATTTGTTTTATGCTAATAATGTGGTTCACGATATTTTGTACGCTAACGGATTTGATGAAGCCGCGGGTAATTTTCAAGAAAACAACTACGGAAACGGAGGGTTGAACGGAGATGAAGTTCGGGCTGAGGCGCAAGATGGCGAAGGTTTGAACAATGCCAATATGGCTACTCCTGATGATGGTTCAAGTCCGAGGATGCAAATGTTCTTGTGGAATACCGGTGTTGCTTCGGGAAGTTTTACGGTCAATACTCCGCCCGAAATTGCCGGTTCGTACAATTCCTCTGCGGCAGCACTTTATGGACCTCCTTTCCCCGAAAATGGATTGACGGGGGCTTTAGCCTTGGCTGAAGATGCTGATAACCCTGTTAACAATGCATGCTCTGAGATTATTAATCCGGATGAGTTAGAAGGAAATATTGCCATTTTATATCGAGGTGGCTGTAGTTTTGTGGAAAAAGTTGTCTTTGCACAGGAGGCAGGAGCAACGGCGGTGATCATCATTAACAATATTATTGGTGATGATCCGATAACACCGGGAGGTGTCTCGGATGAAGTTGCAATTCCATCGCTCATGATTTCTTTTGAAGTGGGTCAAATATTGCTTGGCCAAATGGAAGGTGGCGAAGAGGTAACCGTTACTTTGGAAGATTCAGATGGAAGTACCTTAAAAGACGGTAGTTTTGATAATGGTATTATCGTACACGAATACATTCATGGTCTTTCGAACCGCTTGACGGGAGGTGCGAATAACTCAAGCTGCCTTTTCGGTGAAGAGCAGATGGGTGAGGGTTGGAGCGACTACTATGCTCTGATGTTCACTATGGATTTAAACGTAGATGATCCGGTTTATCGTCCTATGGGAACTTTTGCTTCAGGCGAGCCAACGGATGGTAACGGCATAAGACCCGTGCCTTACGATACGTCATTTGCCGTAAATGCTTTTACCTACGCTTCGGTTCCCAACCAAGGTCTCACAGTGCCTCATGGCGTCGGTTTTGTCTGGTGCACCATGCTTTGGGACATGACTTGGGATTTGATCGATGAATACGGTTATGACCCTGATTTGATAAACGGGACGGCAGGTAATAACATTGCTTTGAAGCTGGTGACTGAGGGAATGAAATTGCAGCCTTGTAACCCCGGCTTTGTGGATGGTCGTGATGCTATATTGTTGGCGGATGAATTGTTGTACGATGGGGCCAATCAATGTTTAATCTGGGAGGCTTTCGCCAAAAGAGGACTCGGCTTCAGTGCCGATCAAGGTTCACCTGCCAGTCGTATTGATGGTACCGCTGCTTTTGATATACCGACTGTATGTCAAGAAGTATTTACTCCTCCTACGGCAGGTTTTTCCGCCTCGGCGGAAAGCAGTTGTACCGGTTTGGTTCAATTCTTTGACGCCAGTGAAGATGTGCCGCAGGCTTGGTTTTGGGATTTTGGAGATGGCAATACCAGTGAAGAACAGAATCCCGTTCATCAATATCAGGAAGAGGGATTGTATACGGTTTCACTTACCGTGACAAATACTTTGGGAGAAGATGAGGCCGTAGAAAATGACTTGATTAATTTCTCGATACCATCAGAACCTGTAGCTGAAGGTGCCGAAGGTTGTGCCGGTGAACTAGTAGAACTTACTTCAACTTCTCAGGACGGAAATCAGATCAGATGGTTGAATGCGGAAATGGAACAAGTCGCATTGGGAAATACTTACGAAGTATTATTAAGCTCAGAGAATGAGTCATTCTTCGCTCAAAATTATTCTGAGTTGCCTGAAACGGACTTTGTCGGTCCTGAAGACAATGATTTCGGTACGGGTGGAAACCACGCTACGGCTTATGTCGGCACGATCATCTTTGAGGTTTTTGAACCTGTGGTAATTGAGTCTGCATTGGTTTACAGTGGCGCCATCGGCAGCCGACCAATTTCTCTTTTTGAAGGCGCCTCAAACGAGGGTACTCCGATCCAAACCATTGTATCCGATGTGAATTTTACCGGCTCGGGGCGAATCAACATAGGTTTTGAAATTAATGAACCCGGTATTTATAGCATGGGATTGAACCAAGCTGATTTTTATCGGAATGATTCCGGAGCCGACTACCCTTACGAAATAGGAGGGGTGATGACCATTCTCGGCAGTCCTGCAGGCCCCGACTTTTACTACTATTTCTACGATGTGGAAGTGACTACTCCCGGCTGTGTGAGCGAGATGGTAGAAGTAACGGCACAAGTAAACGGCGAGGCAGCATTTGAATTTGAGGAAAATCAGTTGACCGTTGATTTTACAGACTTATCTGAAGGTGCTACTGATTGGCAGTGGGATTTCGGAGATGGCGCAACCTCCGATGAGCAGAACCCAACTCACACTTATGGGGAGCCGGGGATTTACACGGTTACTTTAGTAATTGATGGAAATTGCTCTACAACACTTGAGATTAACGTCGGTACGACTTCAATAACGGATGTTGAAGCGTCATCCGGATTTTCGGTTTTCCCGAATCCTGCTAAAAGCCAGGTCTATCTAGACAATCAGGATTTCGCAAGTGCCAAGCTTAACGTTAAAATTCATGACCTGAGCGGAAAAGAGGTTTTGAGTAAAATTTTCATCGGGGAAAGGGCTGAATTGAGTTTATCGGGTCTGAATTCAGGAATGTATTTCATTTCCGTGTCAGAGCTTGGAAATAACAATCTTCTCTTCCGCGATAAGCTTACTGTTGTGGAATAATCCTATTTTTCGCTTATGAAAAATTCGATTGCAAAAATCCTGGGGGTGTGCATTATAATGGTGTGCACCCCTTTTTGTTCTATGGCAGAACATATTACCGGTGGTGACTTCACCGTAAGGCATGTGGAAGGTAATACCTTTGACGCTACTTTGTCACTTTATCGGGATTGTGGGACTGATGTTGGCGCTGGCTTTGATCCTTACGTGGTGATTACAGTTTTTGATGCATTAACCAATGAGCATCTGAGTGAATTGGATTTTTCAATTGAAGGCTTTGAGACGGTGATACCCGCTTTTGGAGATTTATGTTTTGTAAATGACTTATGTCTGGAAATCGGAATTTACCAAACGCAATTTACCCTTCCCGATAATCCGAACGGATACTACTTATCTAAAGAGAGGTGTTGCAGAAATCATCTAAGTATAAATCTTCCGGATATTAATGATATGGGCTTTGTTTTCACTGTGGAAATTCCCGATCCGGCTTTACAAAATTCAACACCATATTTTGAGGATTATCCTACAAATGGGTATTTCTGTGTGAATGAACTGAACGAGATAGACTTGGGAGCTATGGACCTCGATGGAGACTCGTTAGTTTATTCGTTAACCGAGCCATTAAACGGAGAATCCACCGCTTTTAATCCTAATCCTCCAATTGCAAGTTCGAAACCATATAGTATCCTCTCGTGGGGTAATGGCTATTCAACGGATAATCAGATAGGAGGTGATGTACCTATGACCATTGATGAACAGACGGGTATCGTAACCGCCCTTCCCACTCAGGTAGGATGGTTTACCGTTGCTATGAAAATAGAAGAATATAGAAATGGAGAACTCATAAGTACAGTAAGAAGAGAGCTCCAATTATCCTCCAATATTTGCTTGGAGGATCCTTCATTCACTTACATCGCAAATGGTTTGGAGGTTACTTTTATCAATGATTCGGATTTAGATGATTTTTGGACATGGGACTTTGGAGATGGTAATAGCTCTACGGAACTTAATCCGACTCATATTTTTGATGAACCGGGTGTTTATACGGTTACTTTGACCGGAAACAATGGTTGTGCTCATTCTATCGAAATTGACTTAACGATTACATCGTTGTTTGATGTTCAGCCCGGGAACCCTTTAAGTATATACCCCAATCCTGCTGCTGATTATATTCATATAGAAAGGAATAGTAATCTTGATAATTCTTTACTCATTGAGATTTACGACCTCAACGGTAAAAAGATTTTCGAACAAGCCTTGATTGAAGAGAAACGGTTGAACCTGTCAGCTCTGGAACATGGTTTATACTTGATTACAATAGTGGATGAATTCTCTCGCAAAGAGTATCTGAGTCAGAAACTCATATTAGCAGAATAATCCTATTTTTCGCTTATGAAAAATTTGATTGCAAAAGTCTTCGGGGTCGGCATTTTTATAATGTGCGCCCCTTTTTATTCTGTCGCTGAGCATATTACGGGAGGTGATTTTACCGTAAGGCATGTGGAAGGAAATACTTTTGAAGCTACACTTTCTCTTTATCGAGACTGTGCATCCGGCGGAGCACCCTTTGATCCCTCGGTTAATATTACCGTCTTTGATGCGCTTACAAATGAACACCTACCAAATCTGGATTTTATTTTCAACGGTTTCGAAACAATTATTCCTGAATTGGGAAATACGTGTTTCACGCCTGATGTGTGTTTGGAAATCGGTGTTTATCAAACGGAGTTTACCTTACCGGATAATCCAAACGGATATTATCTTTCAAAAGAAAGATGCTGTCGAAATGAATTAAGTTTAAATCTTTTCGGAGCAAATTTAGGTTTTGTGTTTACGGTAGATGTACCCGATCCATCACTAATGAATTCTTCACCTGCTTTCGGTGAATATCCGAACGAGGCTTACTTCTGCATCAACGGAGAGAATACGATTGATTTCGGAGCGACGGATGAAGATGGTGATTCGCTGGTTTATTCATTCGTGGAACCTTATAATGGTGAATCTAGCTTTTTTGAACCTGATCCCTTGATCGCAAGCTCTAAACCTTACTCGACCATACCGTGGGAAACGGGGTTCTCCACCGACAATCAGGTTGGCGGAACACCTCCGATGACCATCGATTCTGAAACGGGTGTGATAACGGCTCAGCCTGATCAGGTCGGAGTCTTCACCGTCGCAGTGCAGGTGCAGGAGTTCAGAGATGGAATTCTAATCGGTACGGTAAGGAGAGAATTGCAATTGACTTCAACGGTCTGTGTACTCGATTTGCCATCGGTTATTGATACTCCTAACGGGGATACCATCTTTGACATTTTAGCCAATACCGCTACTTGTATTCCGATTGTCATAACGGATCCCAATGAAGGCGACACTCTATTTGCGCAAGGTGGAGGCGACCTTCTGAACGGCTCCGTAGAACCTCAGGCGAATTTTCCCGACGCTGATGGCTTTTCTACCATTGAACAAGAGTTTTGCTGGACACCTGTTTGTGAAAATCTGCTTTTCAATGATAGTCTCTATGTGGTAACAATTACTGCTTTTTCAGAAGGCTGCGCGAATGAACCTCTGATTACCGAGCAGGATATTTACTTCAATGTCTATATCGAAGAAGATGAATCAACTCTATTGGAACAACCCATGGGAGGAGAGGTTACCATCGATCTTTACGATCCCTCAACCCACTGTTTCGATTTTGTGTTTGTAGATCCGAATGAAGCTGATACGCTGATTGTGAATCCACAATCTGATATTTTTGATTTAGAAAACGTTACTGAACTTACACCTGAAGTAGATCAGGGAACCTTGAGCTTGCCTTTCTGCTGGGATGTAGTTTGTGAAGATGTGCGCGATGAGCCTTATTTTATTGATTTTGAAGTGATAGCTACCAACTGTGAGGTTCAGGATACGGTAAATTTCACCGTTCCGATAGAGGTAATAGTTCCACCTGATGAACCTGCAACTTTCGTTCAGCCTTTTGATACTATTTATTGGGAGTACTATTCTGCGGACACTTTTTGTATGCCCGTAACCTTCGTCGATCCTAACTTTTTTGATACTTTGGAAGTAACGGCGACTTCCGAAATATTTAATTTACCCGGCAACCCTGCCGTTTTGGATACATTGCAAGGCTTGATTCAATTAAATGGTGAATTGTGTTGGGTTCCTCGTTGCGCCGATGTGCGGGAAGAGCCTTACCTCATAAATTTTACCGGAACCTCAGAAAGCTGCAAGACGAACGAATCCGTTGAGAAAACGATCGTACTTTATCTGAATCTTCCCCCTGAAACCCCACCCGTATTTGAGCTGCCCTTGCCCGGTCTGTCCATAGACCATAGTATCGGAGATGACCCCATTGTATTTAATGTAATCGCATCTGATATTGACCCGTATGATACATTGACCTTATCCGGACAAGGAGCGGTCTTTACGGATGCAACTAATTTAGCTTCGCTCGAAGGTTTTCTAATCAGCCCCGAAAGCGTTTTCGGTGAATTTTCCTGGGTGCCTGATTGCCCGGATGTAGAGGTGGAGCCATATTTAGTTACTTTTTCATTGGTTTCCGAGAGTTGCCAAAAGAGGGTAACGAGAACTTTTGACGTGCCGATAACCGTCACCACTCCGACGATGGGTGAAATAGAACCCATTCAAAACATCTTCACGCCGAACGGTGACGGACTGAACGAGTTTTGGACGATCGAAAATCAAGATGATCCATGCTTGTTACAATTCAGGAGTGTGGTTTATGACCGCTGGGGCAAAGAGGTTTTCGTTACGAATGATCCGGCATTTACTTGGGAAGGTGAGTATGAAAACGGTAGCGAAGCGAGCGACGGTCAATATTTTCATACCATCGAATACTTCTTCAAGGATACTAATCGCAACTATACAGGTACCGTCACCATTAGTCGATAGAAATTTATTATTTATAGGGTGAAACAATTCATTCAGCGATTCGTATCAGTCATTGAATAATTTATTCTCCCCTTTGGCATCAGCATTTGGTGCTTACCAACATGGATGGCGCGTCGAGTAGATTCTACTCGGCGCGTTTTTCATTTCCCTTCTACCCGAGTCCAGGTTTCCGTTCTGCCTATCAGGCCAAAAGAATCTACGCTACCGCGCAAGTCCAGCTTATCGGACCCATCCATCTCGATGGAGCCGTGGTAAGTTTTTCCTGACTTTGCATCGTAAATGGTTCCGTCGACCCATTCGTCATCTTCAAAAATAAAATTCTTCATGATTTCCATGTGAAGGACCGGCTTGCCGTCAGGATCGGTTTTGGGATTGCCGTCTTCATCGTAAGGCTCTTCCAACCACGTCACCTTCCCGAAGAATTTATTATCCTTCTCATAAATCTTTATATAGGCTGTTTTTTCTTCAGTGAGCCACGTACCCTCAATATCATTAGCGCTTTGAGCCAAAAGGGCGGTGGTAAAGAAAGAGAGAAGTAATACTTGCAAAAATTTCATAAGTCTGATAATTGGTATATGCTTCAAAACAAATCTACACAGTAAAAATTATTTGTGCAGATGAATTTGTATATTCATAAAAATCAAAAAACACTAGCCATGGTCAAAAGTTTTGTTGGAGTGCGAAAGGCTCCGAAAAAAGAAATTCAACAAATAACGGCGGAAGATTTCATGACCGTAAAGCTCGTCACTTTTCGTCCTGAGCAGCATATCGGCGAAGTATTCAAGACGCTGATCGATAAAAACATTTCCGGTGGTCCGGTAATAGACGAAGAGGGAAAACTAATCGGGATCATATCTGAAGGTGACTGCCTGAAAGAAGTGGTGAGAGGTAAATACAACAACTCGCCCAATAAGGTAGGAACCGTAAGAGATCTGATGGTTTCAGACGTGCACACCATTGCTCCTGATATGCCGATTCTGGATGTTGCTCACCGCTTCCTCGAATTAAAAGTTCGAAGGTTTCCCGTAATGAAAGACGGTAAAATGATCGGACAAATAAGCCAAAGAGATGTGATGCGAGCCGTGCAGGAGTTAAAAAACGAAACTTGGTAAGAAATCAGTTTGAAAATGAACTTTTTCCGCTTTCCTTTGTCAATTCATTGAGAAGTACTATTTTCATGAGAAGGTCGAATGGTTCGATCTTATAACAGCAAAATTCATTAATGGGTAGATCACACGAATCCTTTAGTAAAAGGGAAAAAGAAAAAAAGAAGCAAAAGCGAAAAGAAGAAAAGCTTAAGAGGAAAGAAGAACGCAGAGAAGAAGGTGCGGACAGCTTTGACGATATGATTGCATACGTTGATGCAAACGGAAACATCGTAGATACTCCGCCGGATCCATCTGCAAAAGAAGAGATCGAAGCAGAAGACATCGTTTTAGGTATTCCGAAGAAAAGCGAAAGCGATGAAGACGAGGTAAACGAAGGAACCGTTTCCTTCTTTGATGATTCGAAAGGTTTCGGATTCATCAAAGTAAAAGGTTCTCAAGAGAGTTTATTCACGCACGTTTCGCGACATGAAGACGAGATTAAAGAGGGTAATAAAGTATCATTTGACGTAGAGCCGGGTGACCGTGGTCCGGTTGCGGTAAATGTTCGAATAATCAAATAGTCCTCATAAATCCATAGTTTTTAAATCCACTGTGGCTTCGGCGGCAGTGGATTTTTTATCGGCATAAGTTTTGACAAGTCGACACAAAATCAGAGACCATGACCATCATCGGTAAATTTGTAAAGGCGGGAATCGACCTTTCCCATAAGTTAACCCCTGAAAGCGGTGCTTTTCAAGAAAAGCAAGAGAAGCAACTGCGCGAATTGCTCACGAAAGCCAAAAACACTTCCTTCGGAAAGTACTATGGATTCGATCAGGTTTTGCATGAGGATAATGTTATTAAAGCATTTAAAGAAGCTGTTCCCGTTTACAATTACGAGCAAATGCACGAGCGCTGGTGGAAGCAGCAGCAAAAGTATCCTGATATTTCGTGGCCCGGAAAGCCTGACTTCTTTGCTTTGAGTAGCGGCACCACCGGAAAGGAAAGCAAGCGGATTCCCATTACCACTGAGTTCTTGGGCAGCATGAAAAGTGTCGGTAGGTCGATGATTTCGTCTTTGCCGAATTTTGAAATTCCCGAAGAACTCTTCGAGAGTGAAATATTGATGCTGAGTAGTTCAGCCAATTTGCAGAGCAATGAACAAGGATTTTCTGAAGGGGAAATCTCGGGAATTAACGTGAGTAATTTTCCCGATTGGTACGAGGTCTTCTACCGTCCGGGAAAAGAAATTGCCGCTATAGCCGATTGGGATGAACGTGTCCAACGCATTGCAGAGGAAGCGCCGAATTGGAATATAGGAGCCATCGCCGGAATACCGTCGTGGGTGTTGCTTATGCTCAAAAAAGTGATCGAAGTAAATAACCTTGAAACCATTCACGACATATGGCCCAATCTGGCCGTATACTCGTCGGGTGGGGTGGCCTACGAAACGTATCGAAAAGACTTTGATGCGATTTGTAAGAAGCCATTGATCATCATGGATACTTATTTGGCTTCGGAAGGCTTTGTCGCATTCAATTCACATCCCGAAACCATGGCCATGGAATTGGCTCTGGATCACGGTAACTTTTACGAATTCATTCCCTTTGATGAGCGGGGGGTTGATGAAACGGGCAATGTATTGGAAAATCCCGTTTCGCTCCAAATTGACGAAGTGAAAACGGGAGAGGAGTACGTGCTGATTTTAAGTTCTTGTGCGGGGGCATGGCGATATATTATCGGCGACGTGATCAAATTTGAAAGTCTCGATCCGCCTCAAATTAAAATCACCGGACGAACCAAGTTTTTCTTGAATGTGGTAGGGTCTCAACTTTCGGAAGAGAAAATGGACGATGCCATTTTACATATTTCCGAAAAGCACGGCATCAGTATTAATGAGTACATGGTAGCTGCCGTAAAAAATGAGGATGAGGAATATATCCATCAATGGGTTTTGGTTGCGGATGATCATCCCGATTCTTCTACCGTCGCAGATGATTTGGATTCTGCATTAAAGAATGCCAATAAGAACTACAAGGTAGCTCGCAGCAAGGCACTTAAGGGAGTTCGTGTCATCTTTATCAGCAAATCGGAATACACGGACTATTTGGATCAGTCCAAAAAGAAAGGCGGCCAAGTAAAGACGCCTAAAGTAATGGGAGAGGAGAAAATGAATGAACTGCTTAAGGTGTTATCTCTACATCCGGCTTAATCGGCGGATTATTCTGCAAACACATCCTGACACCCTTTATCGGCATATAGTACTTTCTGAGTTTCTCCTTGTATGCTTCACCCACAAGTTCATTTTCAAGTATGAATTTTTTTGTAGCAATAATTTCATTGTGAAATCCATGCTCGATGGCTATGCTATCAGCTTGATGCTCGCAAGCACGTTTAAATTTATCAGAAAAGGTATATTTCAATCCGAAACCGATCATGCTCATATTTGAGCGAACTTCATAATCTACGATATGACCCAACTCGTGGGCAAACCAACCTTTGAGAACATCACGTGGAACTTCTGAAATGATAATTTCTTCGGCGTCTCTCACGGTTTCGGCCAGTTGCACTTTATACCGCTTGGTACCGCTGAAGAGATTTTTCAAGTTGATGATGGGTTGAGCCTGCATCGTCGAATTCTTCAACTCTTCCTTGATCAACGTAATTTCGTAAGGATGGAGCTTTTCGTATTCTGCCAAAACTTCCAGAAAAGTGTTGCGAATCTTGGGTTCATCGATATTGACGAATGTTGCATTCAGATTTTCCTTTTCCATAGAATTTTTTGTTCCGGTGTTGGCAAAAGCCACCATACCGACCAAAACGATTGCAAAAATTGTAATAGTGAAGAAATAAAAGGGTTTTCGACTCATATGATCTAGAATGTACAAAATTCCTGCCTGATACTCAAATTATACTCGTAAAACATAAAGTGGTTCCTAAAAAGAACAATCAAATCTGTGAATACCCCTCCATATAGTTTTTGTTTCGAGTTATGAAGTCGTGATCCATTTACGAATTTGATGACAGATAGTGGATAATTTAAATGTTTGCCGGCCCAGAACCATTACAAAACCGAACATTTCCAATACTTATAATTTATATTATGTTAAGTAGATGTTTCTTAAAATAAGATTCACTCCTTTTCCAAACTATCTCTCTTCTCGTACAACTCCCCTAAAACTTTCTTTTGATTATCAAGATTTTTCTCCGCGTCACGAATGATTACGCGCTTTTCATTAATGTCATTTCTAATCTTGCGGCGCATGCCTTCACTCTTGGCTGAGTCTAGATTTTCTTCCAGAATGGAAATGATCCGCTCTTGCTCTTCGATAATCTTGTATTCAGCTTCCTGCCGGTCTTCAATGGCTTCAATGGCTCTTTCGAGATCTTTTACCGATTGATCGCTTTCCTTATCAACGTCCATATTACAACTCCATACGAGCAAAATAAGCATCAACGGGACGTAATTCATTTTTCGGACCATCTCCATTTCCTTTTCAAATTCAGATATAAATAAACCCATCACACATGCGATGGGTTTACTTAACATAATCAAATGATCAAATTTTCTTATTCAGCCTTAACTGCTTCCAGCTTTTCCTTCATCTCCTGATATTTCTCAGTCATATCTAAAAGAGCATACAATTGCTGCAAGGATACGATTGCACTTGTATCGTTCGGATCCAGCTCATGCGCTTTTTCCAGATACGGCAGACCTTTTTTAAATTCTTCTTTAGCTTCAGCTCTCTTCGCTTCGTAGGCTTTATTATCCTCGATTTCGTTTGCTTCATTGTTCATTTCAACTCCTTCGTTAAAATAAAAAGCTCCCAAATTATATACTGCGTCAAAGTATTGAGGATCCAGCTCTATAGCTTTTTTGTACGCCTTAACTGCCTCTTCAGTGTTTCCTAATTCCTGATAAACGACACCAAGTGAGAAATATAGCTGCTTATTATCAGGCTCTTTTTCGATGGCCAACATCAAATTATTTTTGGCTTCATCAAATTTTTGATTTTTCAAATAGTAATTCAGTTCATATACGATCAAATCCGCATCTTCAGGATAAGCCTCCCTACCCTCTTTGATGATAGCTAAATAGCCCTCCTCATCTTCTTGACGCTGATATAAATTGGCCATGTACAAATACATCTTGGCCCCTAAATAATTTATCTCAGTAGCCTTGCGGTATTGCGCCAAGGCCATCTCAAAGTTGCCGGCTTGCTCAGCCGCTAATCCTGCATTATACAAGGCCAAAGTGTCGACAACTCCCAGATTGGCTGCAGCTTCTTCTCCTACTAAGAATAGCTTGGAGGCCTTCTCGTAAGAAGCATTATTATATGCTTCGATTCCCAAGTTGACCGCCAGATTTTGAGCTTGCGCCAATCCCGTCAAATTCTCCTGCTTCCACTTCTCTTTCTCATCGAGCTCCATGGCTTTTTCAAAAGATTCGATGGCAGTTTTAATAGCCTCAGCTTTATCTATACCTTCGTATTCGTTCTGTGCCAGACCGGTATATATTTGTCCCCGGTATCTCCAAGTTTTATCGTCTACGCCTGTCTTTTCATCTTTGACGGCTTCATCAATAGGCTCCTTCGCTTTCATAAAGTCGCCGTCTTTCATATAGTTATAAGCTGATACTCTTTTTGCGTTTTGCGCAAATGTGGTGGCCGCCGCCAAACAGAGGGTGAATAGAATTAAAATGCGTTTCATGAATTTCAATTTTGTTTTAAGGCTAAATGACAAAGTACGTGCCAAGCACGGAATACCACGCTCAACAAGGGCAAAAATAAGGGTTTACTGCCCTTCTCCAAAGATTTATGAAATTAGTCTCCGATGCATCGAAACGGAAAAGACTTTTCTTACTTCGACTTTTTAAAACCAATCAAATCAATATCACCATGAAGATTAAATTATTTTTCCTTTTATCAAGTGTGCTATTTGTAATATCCACACATGCTCAGATTGACCTGATCGGAGAATATGAATCCTCAGAATCTAATATGGTTTTGGTAGATGATAACCTACTCAAGATCTTTTCTGCAGATTACGACCAGGGTTCATTTTCACTCTACAATATGGACAATTCGCTCTATCGACAGATTGATATTCCTCAGGCAGGAATTACAGGCAATTACTTTGTCTATTTTGTGTCTCGAAGTTTGTTTGATTGTGATACTTCAACAGTAGAGTATCTGGTCTATCATAGTGAAATGAGTCCAATGCTAAGTGTCGATAATCGATGGGTTAGAATATATAGAGAAGACGGAACGGAATTATTTTATATTGATGAGGCAATAATCTATGGCCATGCTCCTTCTTACGCTACCGCCAGCACAGGTTGGATTCAAAACGGTAGCGCAGGTGCGGTAATGAAAATTGGCATTGTTAATTTCACAAATGCAATACCGCATACACACAAGTACTTTAAACTTTGCGGAAGTGTTCCTGTAATGGATAGGTCTGCTTCTTTGGGAGAACTCTCAGGCATTTGGGAAGAAGGCTTTGGAAACGATTCCGGTGTGGTGGTCTATCCCAACCCTTCTAATTCAGGAACCATTCAATTTCAATTGGATGAAAATCTGAATCAAATTAATGGAGTGATCCGACTTTATAATATGACGGGACAATTGATTCTCGAAGATCAAGTCAATTCATCGGAATCCGTTCAAACCGTCGATGTTTCCGGTCTGTCAAACGGCACTTATCTCCTGAATATTCAATTGGAGGATGGCTCAATAATAAGTGAGAAACTCGTGAAGCTCTAGAAATCAAAAAGATTTTGGTTAAAAAGCCTTGATCATCCGATCAGGGCTTTTTTCATGGCCTGATTCGTCAGTTCTCTTCGTTAAATATATCCAATTCCTTTTTATACGCACCCCAAAGCCATTACCTTTGCGGCCCCGAAAATTAGGGGACACTAAATGGAGACTACCTACGGCTTGGCCATATTGGCGTTTACATCCTTCTTTACTCTAATCAATCCGCTGGGTACCATGCCGGTCTTTATGACCATGACGGCAGGACTCGACAAGAAAGGAAAGAAGCAGACCGCGATCAAAGCGGTCTTAGTGGCTTTTGGTGCCCTTCTGTTTTTTGCCTTTACGGGTCAACTCCTTTTTAAATTTTTTGGTATTTCCGTCGATAGCTTCAGAGTAGTTGGAGGAATCATCTTTTTCATGATGGGATACGATATGCTTCAAGCTCGTCTCTCAACCGTAAAAGTTCGCGAGTCCGACAAGAAATCCTACGTGACCGATATTTCGGTAACGCCGCTGGGAATTCCCATGATTTGCGGACCGGGCTCCATTACAAATATGATTGTCTTGATGGATTTGGCCGATGGTCCCGTCCAGCAGGCTACGCTTATTGCAGTGGTAGCCTTTGTGTTGATTCTGACTCTTGCTATCCTTATTAGTTCGTCAAAAATCAGCGAAAAGCTTGGTGAGACGGGAAACAAGGTGCTTATGCGTATGATGGGACTGATTGTAATGGTTATCGCCGTAGAGTTCCTATTCAGCGGGTTGCGACCGATCATAGTCCGCATCATCCAAGAGGGAATAGGCGCAGCCTAACGATCCAGCCAGTCCTTAAATTCTCTAGTCTTTTCTCGACTCAGAACGATGTCAGGGTCATCCCAATCTTTCAGCTTTACTTTAAGCCGACTGTTGGAATAGGTTACCACTTCCTCAACAGCTTCAAATCGAGCAATGTACTTTCGGTTTAGCCGAAAAAAAACATCCGGGTCAAGCATCGATTCAACTTCCTCCAAGGTATAGTCGACCAGGTAGTTTTTTCCCTCCGAGCTACGTAAATAGGTTCCCTTGTTTTCGCTGTAAGCAAATGCGGCATCGTCCACCTCCAGTGTTTGCAGCCGATCCCCTACCCTCGTAACGAAGCGCTTTTTGTACTTACTCTCATAATCGCTTCGGATCTGTTCGGGCCATTCTCGCCCGAATACCTTCACGGGATGTTGCAGAAAATGCGACTTGAATTTTTCAATAGCAGCCGAAAGGTTTTCTTCGGTGATCGGCTTTAGCAGATAGTCCACCGAATTGAGCTTAAAGGCACGAATGGCGTATTGATCGTAAGCCGTGGTGAAAATGATCGGGCAACTCACCTCGGTTTTCTCCCCTATTTCAAAACTCAGCCCATCGGCCAGATGAATATCAAAAAAGGCCAAATCGGGCTGCGGGTTTTCCTCAAACCACTCCACGGCCTCCTCTATCGATTCGCATGGACCATGAATGAAAGCCTCGGGCACCAACTTTTTCACCATTCGCTTCAAGCGCTTCGCAGCCTGCTCTTCATCTTCGATTATCAGGAAGTTCATTGGCTTAAGGGAGATTTTAATAATGGAACAATTACCGTAAAAGTATCCTCATTGCTAATAATCGAAATCTCGCGTTCCGTCAGAAATCCGTATCGCTCTTTGATATTTTTTAAACCTATGCCGGATTCCTCAGGAGCTGTACTTCTTGCTGACATGGTATTTGATATTTTCAGTTGATCGACTTCTTGCTCGATTGTAATATGCAAAGGTTTTCTTTTGGTTGCCGCATTGTGTTTTACTGCATTTTCCAAAAGAAGCTGAAGCGTCAACGGAGGTAAATTATATTTGATCTGATCGGAAACATTGACCTCATATTTCAGTTTATCACCAAATCGCAATTTTTGCAATTCCAAATAATTTTTGGCGAAAGCCAGTTCTCTTTCCAGCGGAATTAATTCTTCGTATTGCACATCCAATACGTAGCGATAGATTCCCGAAAGCTTTTCGATGAAGGCATTGGCCTGATCGGCATCTTCGTAGACCAAATTGCTGAGCACATTCAAAGAATTGAAAAGAAAATGCGGATTCAACTGATCCTTCAAGCTTTGGTATTGACCTTCGAGTCGCTCGCTACGCATATGTTCTGCCGCAATAGCCGCTTGGCGCCATTCCAATAAGAAGCTTCTGCTGGTTAAAAAGAGTGTTATGCTCAGTGCTATAATGATCGGAGTTATGGTGCTTTCGGCAATAGCTCCCCACCCTACTTTTTCCAAGGTAAAGTAATCCCAAACGTATATCGCAAAGATGGTAGCTAAACTAAAACTTACGATGAACGTGTAAGCCGTAACTACCAGTACATCAAAAACCAATCGGCTTAGAGGGGCGTCCAGCCAAGGGAAATGCTGATCGGCTTTCTGGATGATTACACCGATTCCGCCGCTCAGAAAACAAGAAATGATGAAGGAATAAACCAGATCATCAAAGGCCAACTTGAACAATTCCCAAGAGGTAAAGGCAGCTGAATTCAAGAGCAACTGAATGCCAATGGCCAGCACGAGATTGATCAATAAAAACCGACCGATTTTATTTCGATAAACGAAAGGACCTCTGTTATCCACGGTCGCTAATTTATGTTTGTTTGCGATATCGGTCATGATTTTTTGCTTTTGGTGGAGCTTTTAGTATTGGTTAGAAACACTGTAATTAACCGGTGTTTTATGATTTTACACCGAGGTCACGGAGTTTTTCTGACATTTAAAGCTCAAAATAATGAGGTCACAGAGGATTGCAGTGGCTATCAATGAGAATTTTTTCAGACTCTTCTCTTCAGCGTGCTTGCGCGCCTCTGCGACCTCGTGTTTAAAGCTTTGGTTGTTCATTTACTCTGCGCACTCTGCGTTAATTTAGCCCCTGCCTTGGATTTGCATTTCCGAGCACCGAGAGCAATGAGTTCTTTTCCTTCAAAGCTCACTGCGCTCGATACAAGGCAACTTATTGGCCACAGCCTTTCAAGACATGACCGGCAGTTTCCATACCCCACGTAGGCTCGAAGCTCTTGCCTTTCTCTTCTTTCTCCAGTAAAGCCACTCCTTCCCGAGCCATTTCACAAGCTTTCGATGTATCGGTACCCATAAATTGAGCCGTACCCAGTTCCATCTGCGCCATCATGATTTTAGCTCGAGGGTTTTCGGGATTCATTTGCATGGCCTTTCCGAAGCTTTGCATGATTCGCGGGCTGTAGGATTGACCGCGGTTAGCAGGGTCCACCGTCATTTTTGCCATTAAGGCATATCCGTTCAAGACTTCCACTTCGTCGTTATTCGGCGCTATTCCCTTTGATTTTTTCACCAATTCCATCGCGCGATCGATCGTGTTATCTCGCTCCGCAGGATCCTGAATGGTCCAACTGTAGTTCAATAAATTTAAAGCGGCGTAATAGCTCGGCAGGTATTCTTCGGTAGCTTTTTCGCTGATGCGTTCGAAGGTATTGGCTGTAGCCAACATGGCATCGGGCGATTGGGCCTGCTCCATTTCGGCGAGTGCTTTCGCCATGGCTTTTTCGTAGGCTCCGTTTTGAGCCAAGAGAGTAATAAATGGTAGTAAAACAAGCATAAGTGTAGTTGTAATTGTTTTCATAATTTATTGATTTTAAAGGTTTATAAGTTGTTGAGTTGATTTGCTGATTTATCTGAAGAAATGGTCCAAAACACACCGATAAATGCGAAGAACGGAGCGCTTTGGCGAATAGGTTCTCTTTCGTAGAAACCGTTTTCATCGGCTTCATTTGAATAGCGGTAGCCGAACACATTATCACGTCCGGTCACATTGCTCACGGATGCATGGACAATAAGATTTTGTTTCCACAAGTAGCTCCAGTTTAGCGATAGTGAAGCAAAATCGGGAGCTATTGATTCCATCTCACCCGCTCTGTTCGGACTGTCATAAGGTATTCCGCTGTTCCAGGTAAAGGTCCCGCCCACCTGCGATTTCAAGTCGGCGATCCAATACTTCATCACCGCGCTAAAATTGTGCTGTGGGGCAAAGTTGGGTCTCACCTCGGTTTCAAATCCGTTGTAACGTCTCTTGCTGTCCACAAAGCTGTAGGTCAACCAGAAGTCGGCATTTTTGATAACTGAACGCTCGCGGTAGAATACGTCAAACCCTCTGGCGTACCCGTCCCCGACTTCTTCCAAATTCATGTTCTCAATGGTGGCAAAGTCGCGGTAATCTTTGTAATAGGCCTCCGCCCTTAACGTTCGTTTTTGGTTGGCATGCTGAAAACTGATTTGCAGGTGATCGGCTTTTGACGGATCAATTCCTACAGCCATCACGCGCTGACTATTGTCTTGCGGCTGGCTGAACCTTCCTGCGGCAACGGAGATCGTTCCGTTCTCGTAAGGTTGATAGGCTGCGGCCAATCGCGGTTCTACTCTGCCTGCTTCGCTTTCGCTGAAATGTGCACCGCGAAGACCTGCCCTTACCGTCCAATGAGCGCTCAGGTACCACTCGGCTTCCGTCCATACGGATGAGCGCAACTCTTCAAAACCTCTCTCGGCATTGATATCCACAATTTTTTCGGAGTAATCGAGCAGGAAAAGCTCAGCTCCTGCTTTGATTTT
>CAZYWJ010000037.1:21799-31315 GCA_964651785.1 uncultured Cryomorphaceae bacterium | reverse complement strand
ATCAGTGTTTATCAGAAGTAGTTGGTAGTTTAAATTCGCATTACTCAATACTCAATACCCAATACTCCATACAACTCCAACCTGTTAAGAATTACAAAACCTTTTCAGCTAAGACATACTATTCAGCGCTACCTTCGTTCTTACCTACCTGTTTATTCCATTATCTTTGGCGATTAAAATTCTCAATAGTTAATGTGGGCACTTTTTAAGAAAGAGCTGAGAAGTTTTTTGAGTTCTGTAATCGGTTATGTGGTCATAGCCGTTTTCCTTTTGCTTACGGGCCTGTTTATGTGGGGCTTTCCGGGCGATCTGAACATTCTCGATCAAGGATATGCTACGCTTGATACCTTATTCTACGTCGCACCTTGGGTGTTCATGTTTTTAGTTCCTGCGGTGACCATGCGATCTTTTTCGGAAGAAAAAAGAACGGGAACAATCGAGTTGTTATTTACACGCCCACTGAGTGATTCGGTTATTATTTTGGCAAAATTTCTGGCGGGCGTAGCCCTGGTGCTTCTCGCCTTGCTGCCTACATTGATCTACCTCTTCAGCGTTATCGAACTTGGAAATCCCGAAGGCAACATAGACATGGGTGGAACTTGGGGGTCTTACCTCGGACTTTTCTTTTTGGCCACTGGTTTTACCGCGATAGGAATCTTTGCTTCTGCAATCAGCGACAATCAAGTTGTGTCTTTTATCATCGCACTTTTTCTCTGCTTTTTCTGCTACAGCGGCCTTAACCAAATCGCCTCATTTGATTTGTTCGGTTCGCTGGACAGGCTGATTCAATCGCTTTCCATCGCCGAGCATTACGACTCCATGAGCAGGGGCGTGATTGACACACGCGACGTTATTTACTTTTTGGTCCTTTCGGGAATCTTTATCGTGTTGACTCGTGGAATTCTTAAAAGCCGAAGGATAGCATGAGCAGAAAGACTACTTCAAAATCAAAAGTTTGGCTGGAGACCCTTTTGGGAATCGTGCTTTTGATATTGGTTGGCTACATCAGCACCATTAAGTTCGAGCGATTTGACCTTACGGAAGAAAAGCGCCACAGCCTTACAGAGTCTACCATCCGACTTTTGGAAGAGCTGGATGATGTTGTATATGTTAAAGTTTTCTTGGATGGAGATTTCCCCGCCGATTATCAACGTTTGCGTCAGGCGGTGCGCGAAAAGCTGGACGAGATGAAAGCCTATGCCGGGGAAGAAATTCAGTATGAATTTATCAATCCGAGTGAAGCAGAAGATCAGCGCTCGCGTGAAGAGATGTACGGCGAGTTGGTACAGAAGGGACTTCAGTATACGGCACTTCAAATCCGCGAGAAGGATGGCGTGAGTGAGAAAATCGTTTTTCCGGGAGCTTTGATTTCTTACCAAGACAAGGAGTTTCCACTTCAGATTTTGCAAAATCAGCAGCGCACCACCGATGCTCAGATGGTCAATCGCACCATCAACAATTTGGAGTACAGCTTGGTGAATGCCATTTATCAAGTTCGCGAAAGCGAGCCCAAAAAAGTGGCTTTTATCGAGGGGCACGGTGAATTGAGCCCTATTCAAACGCGAAGTTTTCAAAACGAATTGGCGAAGCACTATAAAGTAGACCGGGTTGATATCGGTGGAATGGTCAATTCGCTGAGCCGTAACGTTGCAGGTGAGGGTAGGAGAGTGAATCGCTACGATGCCATCATTGTAGCAAAGCCCACTGAAGAATTTTCCGAACAGGATAAGTACATCATCGATCAGTTCATTATGCTCGGCGGAAAGGTGATTTGGCTGGTAGATGCCATGCAAGTCTCTATGGACAGTCTGCTTACGAGCGATGCCACTTTGGCGCTTCCGCTTAGAACAAACCTTGACGATCTTCTCTTCAATTACGGAGTTCGCCTCAATCGGGATATTCTGCTTGATCGCACTTGCGCTCCGATTTCTCTGCTTACGGGCCCGCCCGGCAATGAGCGAGCTGAGTTGTTTCCATGGTATTACAAACCCATTCTTATTCCTGAAATATCTCACCCGATAGTTGCCAATGTGGATCCGATCTTGTCGGAATTCATCAGCAGCATCGATACCGTCGAGGCAAAAGGCATTTCCAAGAAAGTCATTCTGACCACATCTGAATACACGAAGATTTTGAAATCGCCGGCAAGGGTCAGTTTCAACATCGTTTCGATCGATCCTGCTTTCGGCAATTCCAATCGACCCGATCAACCCGTTGGAATTTTGCTCGAAGGAGAGTTTGAGTCAAATTTTGCCAACAGGCTTCCGCCGAATTTCCTGAATGAAGACTTGCTGGACTTCCGAGAGAAAAGCTCGTTCACGCGACAATTAGTCATAGCCGATGGTGATATAGCTGCCAATCCCGTAAATGCTGACGGAACGAAGTTTCGCGAACTCGGATTCGACCCTGTAATCGGCAGAAAAATGTACGGCAACACGGAATTTTTGATCAATGCCATGAACTACCTTTTAGGTGATGCTACCTTGATAAATGTGCGTTCGCGTAGCATCGCCTTGAGAAAACTAGATGATGAGCAAATCGTTCAGGAGCGCGAGCAGTGGCAAATAATCAATATTGGTCTGCCGATTTTCATTACCATCGTTTTTGGCTTTGGCCAATGGTTTTGGCGAAAGCGCGCCTATTCAAAAAAATAAAGAATCGATGAGAAAGATTGTACTGCTTCTTTTATTGGTAGCCGTGGTCGCGGGGATTGCGATTTACCTCACTACGGCTGATGACCCTTTCAGAAGTGAAGGAGTAGAGCAAAGTGATTTTGCCATTCCGGACACATCGTCTGTCGGGAAGATTGTGATAGCCGATCGGTCAGGTCGAGTGATTAAGCTTAACAGAGGTGAGGACCGCTGGTTATTGAATGGCAAATATCCGGCTCGGGAAGATGCCGTAGAAACGCTCTTGAAAACGTTCAAGAACATTTACATTCAAAGGCCTGTCGCGCGTGAAGCTCAGGAACAGGTTAATAAAGTAATGGCCACCGGTGTAAAGAAAGTCGAGATTTATGACCTTGACGAAGACTTAATGAAGATTTGGTACGTGGGTCACGCCACCATGGATAAGAAGGGCACTTACATGCTTTTGGAAACACCTCAAATGGGGAAGTCTTCAGCACCCTTTATTATGGATATGAAAGGATTTATCGGTATGCTGAATACCCGATTTTTTCTCGATGAGAATGAGTGGAGAAGTACGTTGGTATTGACCTACCCGGAAATGAACTTAAATGAAATCGAAGTTGATTATCCCGGAGAGCCTTCTTCATCTTTTCGCGTAGAGTACCGAGGTGAAAATGACCTCAGATTATTCTCGGCAGGAGGTAATGCCATAGCGGGATTTGATACCACGACCCTCAAGGACTACATGCTGAACTTTAAGAAACTGGCCTTCGAGAATTACCGCACGGGTTTGAGCGAATTTCAAGTAGATTCAGTTAAAGCGACCAGTCCTTATCAGGTGATTCGTATTTCTGACAAGAAAGGGGATCATGTGATAAAACTTTGGCCGAAAAAAGTGCCGGATGAAAAGAGGGAGGTCATTTCAAACGATAGCTCAGGAATTGATTTGGAGCGTGTATATGCGCAGTATAACGATGGTGAATTGGCTCTTGCGCAACGATTCGTTTGGGATAAGTTTCGCGCGCCCTTGGAAGCCTTCGTTCCCAAAAAGTAATGTTCACATCCTGTTAAAAAAAGCGCCTTAGGCGTTTGGGTTAATCGCGTATATTTGTCGCTTGGATTAAACGGCTGAAACGCGTTATTACTATGAAATTCATTGTAACAAGTACTGAACTTTTAAAGCATCTGCAGACAGTAAGCGGAGTGCTGGCTTCAAACAATACATTGCCCATACTGGACAATTTTCTCTTCGAAATCGAAAAAGACGCGCTTACGATTTCGGCGAGTGATTTGGAAACGACGATGA
The DNA here is from genome assembly GCA_964651785.1 of uncultured Cryomorphaceae bacterium. Classification (GTDB taxonomy): domain Bacteria; phylum Bacteroidota; class Bacteroidia; order Flavobacteriales_D; family Cryomorphaceae; genus JAKVAV01. The sequence goes on along the minus strand of CAZYWJ010000037.1, from coordinate 27,379 downwards.
TTACCACCCTCTCGGTAAAAGCCGAGGAAACAGGATCTATTGCCGTGCCGGCTCGTATAGTTCTGGATTACCTCAAGACCTTACCTGAGCAACCGCTTACATTCACTATTGATGAAGCAAGTTTGGGAATCGAAATTTCCAGCAGCTACGGTAAGAGTAAGGTGGCCGGATTCTCTGCCGATGAGTTTCCCAAAAATCCTGAGATGGACGATGCGTCGGGCGTTACGATTCCATCTGATGTAATTTCAGAAGCCATTCACAAAACGATTTTTGCGACGGGAAATGACGATTTGCGGCCCGTTATGTCGGGAATTTTTTGCGAGTTTTCCAAAGAAGGTTTGCGATTCGTCGCTACGGATGCGCATAAGCTTGTACGCTACACCCGCACCGATTCAAAAGCCGATAAAAACTCGACTTTCATCATCCCGAAAAAGCCTTTGAACCTTTTAAAAAGTGCTTTGGGAAGTACGGCATCCGACATTCAAATGGATTTCAACGATACAAACGTGAAAATCTCTTTTGACGATACCGTAATGATCGCACGCTTGATCGACGGAAAGTATCCGAACTACGAAGCGGTAATTCCGAAAGACAATCCTAATAAAATGCTGGTAGAGCGAACTGCTCTTCTCGGTTCTATTCGTCGTGTTTCTATTTTCTCAAATAAAACTACTCACCAAGTGCGTCTTCGCATTAGCGGAAGCGAACTATCCGTTTCTGCCGAGGATCTCGACTTTGCCAATGAGGCAAACGAGCGCCTGACGTGCAGCTACGAAGGGGATGATATGGAAATCGGGTTCAACAGCCGCTTCCTCATCGACATGCTGAATAACCTCGATACAGATGATGTTCAGCTGCAACTCAGCGCTCCGAATCGCGCGGGTATCCTCGTACCGATGGGCTCAGACAACGAAGGAGAAGATATCCTGATGCTGGTGATGCCGGTGATGTTGAATGCGTAGGTTGGTAGCTAGTAGATAGTAGCTAGTACCTAGTCGAAAGTCGATCGTTTTTTGTTAACGGTTTGCATTGAGATGGGTTTTTACTTGTAATCTCTGCGAATTCTCTGCAGCTCAGCGTTTGATTAAGCTTCTGTTTATTTAATGAGTATCAAAATTTTGGTTATCCGATTGGCAAACCATTAGCAGTTTTCGTTTGAGTAGAGAGAGTCACCACACCATCTTTGGTGTAAACGCCCATAATCAAACATTCACTCATAAAATCAGCCACCTGTTTGGGCGGAAGGTTGATTAAACAAATGACTTGATTTCCGATCAAATCTTCGGTGGAGTAGAGATCGGTAATTTGTGCGCTCGTTTTGCGCAGGCCGAACTCACCGAAATCAATGTAAATCTTGTAAGCCGGCTTTTTGGCATTTTCAAAAGGAATGGCATCTACAATAGTGCCCGTACGAATATCCAACTTCTCAAAATCCTCCCATTCTATGAGGGGTTTAATGCGCATGGTTGATCTTAGTTTGAGCCAAAAATAAACTAAAATTCAGGGCTGCATAAGACCGATGCAAATTAGCCGAAAGAAAAGAAGGGATCGACTTTTCGAAATCGGCTAAAATGTCACACCTACGGAAAAATAAAAACTGCGGATGGTCGCAGGAATTATGCCCGGACCGGGATAGCTCTCCGCTCTTCGGGTGAAGTACTTTTCGTCGGTGAGGTTATTGACGCCTCCCGTGAATTTGAATCTGCCCGGTCGGTATTCCAGAGAAAGGTCTATCACGTAATAGGAAGGAATCACCCCGGTGAGCGCATTCGGATTGAAAGTCGAATTGGTGGCATCGGAGAATTGGTCTCCCAAATAGGAAAATTGATAGGTTGCTCTCAGGTTTTTCCACTTGTAATTCAATCCTGTCCGAATCATCACGTTCGGAACGTATTCCACTCTGCGATTCTCAATGGCACTGATATCCGACTCGATGTAAGTGGCATCGGTCAACGAAAGATTGAGAAAGAGCGATAAACTCGAATCTTCTGCTTTTACATTCAGTGCTTTCCAAACATCGACCTCGGTGAAAGATTCGATTCCGATATGGCGGGAGTTTCCGATGTTGGTGCGGAAGAGAGTGGTGGTTCCGGGCAGAGCGTAGAGTCCAATACGATCGTTGTAGCGCATGAGAAAAAGGCTGACATCGAGGCTTAACCAATCACCAATCTGACCGCGAATCCCGATGTCGGCATTGTAACCGTTTTCGTCGGTGATGAGGCTGTCCAGGCGGAAATTGGGATTGACCACGCGCAGATCGCTGAAGGTTATCGAGCGAAAGTTTTGGGAAATATTTCCGTAGAGGTTCAGCTTTTCCTTCAGGTCGTAGCTGACGCCAACCCCCAAGAGTGGGAAGGTCCGTTTGGTTGAAGAAGCATCCTCATTTTCGGTGGAGGAAATCAGGTTTCCCGCAAAATCAAAGCGATTCAATTTCCAGATACCTTCCGAGTCGGTGCGAATGTGTTCAACACGTAACCCCGCCGTGACGGATAATTTTGAGCTGAGGTGGGTCAGGTTTTCTACGAAAAAGGCATAGTTCTGACTCGGGAACTCGTAATCGAATTCTTCGGGATCGTCGGGGTTCAGAAATTCGAAGTCGGGAGTGTCGGCATTGTTCGCGTCGCCCTGCATCCTGTCGGTGAGCCCGTTGTAGTAGCGCGTACCAACAACTACGGCCGAGCGCTTTTGGCCTAATTTGTAACGGTGAATCAATCTGGCTTCAGAACCGAAATTTCGAAATTGATCGCGTATCAAGGTGCGATTCTCCATGGGATTATCGGGGATTCCGATCTGGGCCAAATTGCCCAAGGCATTACGTGAAGAAATCAGCCCGAAGCTTCGAATATTGAGCTGGGTCATGCTCGAAAATTGGTAGTCGATGGTTAAGGCAAAGAGGTTCCAATTTACGTTAAACCAATTTCGATTTCGATTGGCCTCTTCGAGTTCTCCCGAGAAAAATTCCTCATCGGTGAGTCCTCCCGGTTGTTGGGCTTCATAGACCATGTACGAGTATTCAAAGCCTAGCTTGAGGCGATCACTTGCCTGAAATCCGATCTTCGTAAAGGCCGTGTGTGCTTCAAATTCCGAACTTTCCCGCCAACCGTCACCCCGCCTGAATTGATAGTAGCCGTAATAGTCCCATTTGCCGTTTCGACCACTCGCGCTGAAAAAAGTATTCAGCAGTCCGAAAGAACCTACGGCTTGCTCCAACTGAACTTCGAGAGGCTTTTCGGGTGCCTCCTTCAGCTTGAAATTCAGCATTCCGCCAAACTGGGTTCCGTATTGGAGTGAGGCGGCACCCCTCACGATTTCAATTCGTTCCACTGCTTGAAGGGCGGGCATGTAATAGCTTTCGGGATAGCCCAGCGCATCGGCACTCATGTCGTAACCATTCTGTCTCGTATTGAAGTTAGCCGTTCGGCTCGGTCCCAAACCTCTCGCAGCAATGTCCAATTGGAGTCCCGCGAAATCGCTTTCCCAAATGTTGAGCCCGGGTACTTTCGCAAAAACTTGTCGGGCGGTGTTCGACACTTTATTAGCGGCAAAATCGTCGAGGACGATCACTTCGTTCTTTTTGGCCTCGTAGATTCCCGCACCGTCGATGGAGCGCATTCGCGTTATTCCCGTAGTTGATTCTCTTTCCGATTTTATTTCGATCTCCGACAGTTCCGTCAGCAGCGGATCGAGGTATAGATTTACCAAGGTATCCTCGCTGGCCTGAATCGGCAAATTTTGGGGCTTCATACCCAAGCTGAAGGCTTCCAGAGTGTGCAGGCCCATCGGAACTTGAAGGGAATAGCGCCCTTTTTGATCGGTAAGGGTTTGAAGATTTAAGTAGCGAACGAAGACCATAGCCTCATTAAGGGGCTTTTGAGTACTTGAGTTGAATACGCTGCCTTCAATGGTCACCTTTTGCCCGGAGGCAATGACCGACAAAAGGAAGATTGCTATGAGAAGTCCCGCTCGCCTCATTGAATTTTATTTTCTTTCAGTGGCATTATCCACGTTTTTGGTACCCATGTATCCTCGATTTCGGTCAGATCTACCTCAGGATCGATCAGCAGTGTAGCGGGTCGGGCATTAAGGGTTACCCAAACTTCAGCCCTCACCTGAGGGTCCTTCATTCCTTGATTTTCATAATGCGCTTCCAATAAGTGAGCGTATTGCAGGATGAGATCGGGCTGCATGGCCATCTGCTTTTCCTGATGATCGTTGAGAAATTGGTAATTCACCACCGAACCTTCTCTTCCGTCTTCCCCGTCTTTCACAAAAAAGGTCGCTGTACCCGCCTTTTCCATGAGCATCACCCTCCAAGAAAATCGGTAGCCTTCTTCCGTCCAAAAAAGGTTCCCGGGATAGAGCAGGTATCGCCAGGGAAAAAGAAATTGGAAGGTGATGAATAAGATCAGGAAAGGGAATAGTATTTTTCTCTTCGTCGGACTTGGTTGCGGAACCGGATTTTTGAATACGGAACTCTTTTCCGCGCCGAGAAATCGACCTAAACCTCCGAGAAGTCTTTCGTGAAAGCGTTCGGAAAAAAAGATGGTTACGGCAAAAATCATCACGATGGGAAAGACTCCGATTTGAAAAAGGATGCCTGTCAAGGTGTGAAAGATGAACACCGCGACATAAGCCAACCAACGAGTGGGTTTGTAAAGCAGTCCGAAGATGATCAGGGTGTCAAAAAGCATTCCCGCCCAACTGAAGAGGTAGGGGGTGAACTCGTACTCGAAAATGAATCCGATGATAGGGATGCTCGTTTTGGCGGGAAGCCAAATGGAAAGGGGCAGGGCCTCCAAGAGCCAATCGCCGTTAATTTTTGCCACCCCCGCAAAGATGTAGACGATGGCTATTTGCAACTTGAGCATGAGGATGCTCCACCTGCCCGTTTGTTTTTGTCTAATCTCAGGATTTCTTCGCGCGTCGAGGGAAAAATACCTGTTGGCGGGCGCGAAGATGAGTAGAAAGGAGACAATGCTGACGAAATAGTAGTGATTGAGGTAGTAGGTGATGTCAATCAATTCCACGTAAGTGAAGCAGAGAAAAAACAACACGGTGAATAAGCGGTAAAACCAGCCCAGCGTAATCGCAATGGAAGAGAATGCCAAGAGGAAAAAAACGGTATACATGCCGAGACGAGGCAGGGGCTTTACCCAGTCAAATCCGAAATAGCTGAAGTGAAAAATCGGCTCTACCAATTGCGTATCGACCCAGCCCATTGCCATATAGCGCAAAGTGCTGAATAGCATGATGAGTCCGAAGGCGATACGGAATGAAACCAAAGGAGCAATCGAAACCGATTGCTCCAAAAAAGCGGTGAGCTTTGAATATGCTCCTGTTATTCTCCTCAATTTGAGATGAAATTAGTCACCATCACCCGAACTGAATGTTATGCTGATGCCCAGAAGCGAACTCATGGAACTTTTAAAATTTGCCGTATTGGCCTGAAGTTCGTCTCTCAGCGTTACCAGTTCCGGGCTGTCCACATTCTCCGAAAGCGGGCCATCAGGGAGTTCCATTATTTCGAGATTGATGTCGACTATGGCTGCCTTCGTCGTCTCGATAAGAGCAGGACCACCC
>CAZYWJ010000037.1:12448-21699 GCA_964651785.1 uncultured Cryomorphaceae bacterium | reverse complement strand
GATACCGAGCTGCCCGCAGAGGTGCCTTCACTGTTTACGAATTCTTCAAAATACGAACCATTCCATTCGGCGACGATTTGATCGAAATTGTTTTTCAATTCAGCCACGATCAGCAACAAATAGTCTTTTCGGTTCTGATCGAAGCCGTTCACGATTTCGGCGTCGGATTCATCATCGCCGTAAATGAGATATTCTACGGTGTAGAACCCGCGTACGTCCCGATCAAAGCTATTAGGCAGATCGAAATTCGGATTCAGAATGTTTGCTTCTACCTGATTTTCGTCTACGGGAAAAACGGCCAGTACGGTGGGGTAGGGGCCTAGGAGCAATTCGCCCGGGCCGAAACCGAAGGCAGAACAATGCTGATGATCAATAACGGCTTCACGCCAAGCCGAACGCATGGATTGAAGATTTTCCTCCGTGGTATTTTGCGTGAAATCATCCGCGGCTTGCGACAAAGCGTTGACGCTAGCCTGCAATTCCTCAAAATTCGGAATGATGAGTTCGTTACCAAGATCGGTGAGCATTGCTTTTCGGTCAAAATCCGATCCGGGTGTATCGTTATCATCGTCGTCATCATTGCAGGAAACCACCATCAAAGCAGTCATTCCAAGTATGATGGCTTGCCTGAATGAGTTGATCATTTTTTCTTTCTTCATCACTATCTTCATTTCACCTATTTATTCGGTAAAACCCCGCCACATATTACATGGCGAGGTTTTTCCGGTTTGTCAAAAAATATTAGTTGTTCACATAAAATCCTTCTACTTCCTCATCGGTGAATCCGTAGATGATTTGAATGTCTTCAATAATTTGATCAAAGTTGGAAAGAAGTAATCCTTCGTTAATGAATCGGTATGATTCGGGGTCTTCGTTTACAGGAGCGAGCATTAAATTCAAAATCGTCTCAATTTCAGCATCCGAAATGAGTTTCTCATCGAGGTTTCTGAAACCGTGAGTGAAACCCACTCCTTCAGCGTAAGCGTGCATGGCTGATCCCAAAGCTGCTCTGCGCTCCGTTTCATCTTGAATTTGGGTAGCTTCTTGAATACCGGTCTTTGCAGCATTGCAGTAGTAGATCACCGTTGCAAAATTTGACTTTTCCCAATTCAATAAAAAGCTGTTTAAGGCTTCATCGCGAGTGGCGTTAAATTCGCTCCCACCTTCGATGGCAGCTTTAGCCGTAATGGCATTGTCACGCATCTCGTAAAGAAAGCCGGATTGAGTCGTTTGATCTGATCTTCTCTTGGCGTAGTTGGCAGATGCCGTAACCATCTCAGGGCTAAAGGCAGGGGAGGCACCGAAAATTTCCACCAATCTGTCGATATCGGCAGCGGTAATGTTTTCCTTATTTTTTAAAGTCAAAGCATGGTTGTAGAGGGCGGCTCCGAAAGATCCTTTTTCAATCATTTGCTCGAGTTCCAATCCGTGCTCATCAAGGAGACGTGATCCCAAAATACCGCCTTCTTCCGAAGGGTCGGGCATTTCGCCGATCGCAGGAATTTGAAAGTCGGTTGGAGAATTTGCCGCTGCTACGAGTTCCGTTTTCCACTCCTCAATAAGGCTACGGTAGCTTGGTAATGTCACTGAAGAAAGGGTAGCGGGATAATCGATCTCATCGACCATTGTTCCGGCCACCGCATCGGATTCTGCTTCATTGGCCGCTTCGGTCAAGGCTGACAATTCGTCTAACACCATGGATTCCGTAGCTACGTTGGTGTCATAATTCGGGGCTAGGTACTCCGATGGTATGGTTAGTTCGGTTCCGGGATTATTGTCTTCGTCTTCATCATCGTCATTACATGCAGTGAAGGTCAATGCGGCGATAGCCAGCATGGAAATGTATTTTGCTCTCATGGGTGTTTATTTGCGTTAAATGAGGCTGCAAAACTACCCGTCGAATTCGCAGTGACCAATACCATGAAAATGGTATTTTAGAATTGGTCTAAATAAGGATAGGCTTATTTTTTCTCGGTTTTGTTCACTCTTTGCGAGGGCTTTAAAAAGCCCGTGAGATCAATTCCGAAGTAGCGGAGAGAGGCAAGCAGGAGTGTAGCTGCTGCAAACTCATCTAAATGGCCGATGATAGGAAGATTATCCGGCAGCTCCCAAATCCCTAATGTAAAATTGAGCAAATAGATGGTAGAAATAATTATTCCGAGTATAGCTCTGATCTTTCTCATTTAATGGTCAACGCTTTATACTTGGAATAGTGGAAGGTGTTAATCTAATCTCGACCACCTCATGACACAATTCATAAATGGTATTGCGGCTTTCGTCGAAAAGATGTTGGTTTATTAATCTTCAGTTCAATTATACCGTAAAGATAGAAGCCAAATGCTACTATCATGAATTACTTTCTTAATGAAAACTTAAAGGCAGCCATTTTATTTTCGTTCGTATTGTTTCTTTCGCCATTCGTCAAAAGTCAGGATATAAACTGCAAGTGGTTCAGCGAAGGCGATTTCGAGTACGTCGAGGCGGAGAACATGCATTGGGAAGTGGAAAGATTGGGCGCTTATCAATTCGAGCATTCGGAAAAGTACGATGTACTTTTTGTTGCCAGTTTGGAATGGGTTGATGAATGTTCTTATTTGTTGCAGTATGTCTCCATCAGCAATTCTGAATATTTTGACCTATACGGCAAATTACTCCACTGTGAGATGATACCGATAGATGACGAGAGTTATGAAGTGGTGGTAGATGATGAAGGAGAGATGTTGACGTACGTTATGAAAAAATTGCCTGAAGAGAATGTAACTTCAATTGGCAGTCCGCGATAAAAAAAGGCCTCGGAAATTCCGAAGCCTTACTTTGGTTAAAATGATTGGTTATCCAAACAATGTCTTCAAACCTATAGTCTATAGGGGGGTGGTTAAAAATAAGCACCGAAAGATAGTATTCTTCGACGAACTAACAAAAACTACAAATGAATAAATCCCGACCTCATTTTTGAGGTCGGGATTCTTTTATTTCGAAATGATGAACTTGCCTATCAGCGTCTCATCAGCTTTCGTCATTCGGTAGATGTAGATACCGTTTGGCAAATCAGGGCGTGAAACTTCCGCGCGGTATTCGCGCTGAGATTTCACCTCTCCGCTGAAAATCTGATCTACTTTTCGCCCGTTCAAATCAAAGATTTCTACCACGGCGTCGCCACCCGTTGCCGGACTGAAGGTCACCGTTGTCATACCTTCGTTAGGATTCGGGTATGCACGTATCCAACTATCAACTTGTTCAGCCGTGTTTGGTTGCTCCGCTAAGAAGGCAATATTCAGGCATTGACCTGCTAAGTCACCCCAGTACAGATCGAGCGGTACGGAATACTCTACACCATTTAATTCTTGGCCGGTCACATCACATCCGTACATCAGGTTTCCTTCATCGCCTTGAGCAAGAAGTATACTGCCATCGTCGAACAAGGCGGCACCGTGAATGTCCGTCAATGGAACGGTGAACTCAGTGGTTCCGTATACATCGTAGAAAGTGCCGCTATCGCGGTTGATGTACCAAAGTACATTTTCCGAATCGAATACCAGATCACCTCCGTTTACGGGTAGTTCTCGACCGATTTCTGACGCGAAGCCTGTAGTAGGATTCACCAAATAGACCCGATTACGACTTGAGGAAGCTACCACTAAGAATCCATCAGGTGTAGATACGGCCGCAGGGGTACCGGTAATATTTCCATCTTCATCGAAAATGGATATTTCCTCACTGAAGCTTTCAGTATTGAGATTGAAAATTCTGAAAGTACCGGAACCGTCTACCACAAAAAGTTCGTTGCCGTTGGGTAGTACACCAATATGGGCATCTCCGACATTCCAAGCCAGTTCTTCTACGTCGAAGCCCCCCTCACCATTTCCGGTAAGCGAGAGAAGTACGTTTATACCCGTACTGCTTTGATGTGCACAAAATAACTGATACATGCAGACAGGCTCCAAGTCGGGATCCAGACAACCCGATGCCATATCACCGTTGGCAAGCGTGAATACCTCTCCGTCCAAAATGGCCGTGTACTCGGTGATGAGTCCTCCGTCTACTGCGCTGATGCGGCTAAAAGTAGAAGATCCGGCTGAAGAGGTGATCAGTTCATTCAGCATTTCGGTAGATGCCATACCATTAACTTCGGATGGTATAGATCCGATATTAACAAAACTACCATCAATGAACTTGAAGAGATCTTCGCTATCCCTCTTTGCCAGATATATTTCGCCATCTGTCACGGCCAAGTCTCCCCCGTTTATCGGAGCATCGGCAAAGAAATTGGTTTCACCCGTGAACGGATTGATCGTGTAAACCGCATTGTCGTTGTCATCGCCTACATACAGCAATCCGTCCATTGGGTTAAGCACTACCGCAAAGAGTTTATCAATATCTCCCGTAATTTCTACCTGAGCAGTAGAAAAACTGCCGGTGTCAAAAATCTCCAAGAAATTTCCATTGGCGTTGACGAGATAGAGTTGACTTGATTGTTCGGCTTCCTGAGCAATGTGAGCCTGATACGGCAAGTTCACGACAAAAGTCATTTGCGCTTCACCTTCTGAGAATTCTACTTGATAAACGTCCGTTCCATCGATACCATCGCCGTGATTTGCGTAGTAGTAAGTCTGAAAGTTGCAAGATTGGAGGTTCGGCTCGTTGTCGGCACAGCCTGAAGCCATGTCGCCACTGCTCATGAAGAACACTTCGTTTTCCAGAACCAGCGTGTAGAATTTATTCAGGTACATCGCATCGGTGTCGCCAACGTAGAGTTTATTGCGATCCTTGGTAGAGATCATCAGATTGCCGTCATCGCGGGCAGCCAAACCGGTAACCAGATCGGGCACGCTGCCCAGAAGCTCATTCTCTCCTCCCGGATTGATTTTGTACGCTCGCCCATTATCATCTCGTGTTACGTGATAGAGCTCGCCGTCCGTTGCGAAAGCAAAATCTCCGCCTTGAATCGGTGCATCTGCATATTCCGTTGCTACCCCCGTTTCCGTATTCACTTGATAAATTTTATCAGTGTTTTGCGATCCAATGTAGAAGTTGCCATTCGCATCAAAAGCCGCATTGATTACTCCTGACAGAGCTATATCCAGCGGTATTTCAGCAGACAGGGCACCGTCAGGTACACTCACATCCAGTGTTCTGAACGAACCATTGGATTTTCTAACCAGATACAATTCATCAGTGGACTCATTGTAAGCTATATGGACTTGGTAATTCAGCGATTTGAATAAAGTAAGAATCCCTTGATCGTTCTCTTCATCCAACACAACCTCATAGATGTCACTATCATCATCAGATTCGCTATCGCTAAGGAAGTATCTCCAATTGTCACAATCTACAATGATCGGATCATCACATTCTTCTTTATAGATCTCAATAGAATTGGAAAGACTGAAACAACCTTCAATATCGGCGATGTTCGTTCCTTCATCGGGGAGAGTCAAAGGTCCTGAATAGGAAGCATACCAAATCAAACACACTCCTTCGCCATTTCCTTCAAAGTCGAAGATACCGGTCTGAGAGACTTGGATAATGTTGAGATCACTATCGGTAACGGCATAACAACCGTTCAGTCCGCTGTTTCCTTCTACGATAACGGTGACATTATCAGGTATGCCATCATCCGTGCAGAAAGTCGTCGGATCGTCCGTGCTGATTTCGCCGCCATTCACGTAGTATTCCATAACCTCTAATGGATTCGACAGATCAAAACACTCGCCCTCCAAGTCGAAAGCATTCGCTCCCACTTCCAGTCCGAAAATCTCTCCGTCCCAGCTCAGGTGCCAAATCACACAAACTCCGGTACCCGTTGTGTTCTCAAAGTCGAAGACATTATCTTCCGTAATATCCACTATGAGTCCATTGGTAGATGTTACCAGCCAAATACCGTTTTCGCCGATAGCTCCATCTAAGTCCACTGATATAGGATCGGGGTTCCCGTCACCTTTACAAATTGTAGTCGGATCGTTAGTTGAGATTTCTCCGCCATCTGCGGTGCAAACTCCATGAGGCACACATTCGCAGTCTTCATTGTATATTCCGACCGCACCGGCGAGTTCACAAGTCGTTCCCGGCAAGGCATCTCCACCGAATACGCCTTCACAATCCTCTTCGCAAGCCTCCAAGACTATTCCCGTTTCCACTAAAGTGTTGCAAGCCGGATTCTCACTAAAGAATGCTTCAAAAGTGACCTCACCGTTCGCAAATTCCAGCTCGACGGTTTGAGGACTTTCGTCAATTTCGAATTCTTCATCATTAACTACGAGTACTCCTTCAGCCGGAGCATTCGAATAGCTCAACTCAACAAAGGCTGTGTATAATCCCGTTTCGGGATCACAAGCATCGCTCAGGTCAAACGAATTGACAATCAGTGAGCAGTCAACTTGAGGAATACAATTGCACTCCTCATCGTAAATACCGCTTTCACCACTGATGATGCATTCCGTGCCGGGTAAGGCATCACCACCAAATACTCCTTCGCAATCTTCAGTACATGGCTCTATCACGACACCCGTCATGATCATCAGCGAGCAGTCTTCATTTTCCGTAAAAGAAACATCGAAGTTTAGAGGGCCTTCTGCAATTTCAAGATCGAAAGATTGCGGACTACCCGTTATCTCAAAATCTTGTCCGTTCACTGAAATGAATCCCGATTCGGGTTCATTCTCATACGAAACGGTAAGGCTGAGGTCGAAGAGACCTGTTATCGGATCGCAGTTATCGGCAACGGTAAAGCTTACGGCGCTAAGGTTGCAGACGGGCTCCACACAAGTTTCATCCACCCCGATGGTTCCCGAGGCCATGGCTTCAAAGCCTTCACTGTCGGTTACCGTTACGGAGTAAGTGCCGGGAGCTGCTACCAAGGTAGCACCGACAAATCCCGTACTCCAACTGTAAATGTAAGGTGGGGTTCCTCCGTTGGCTATTGCCATGAGGCTTCCATCACTTTCACCGTCGCAGAAAGGAAGCGAAGTGATGATAACGTCGAATGATCCGAGGTTAGCTGAAGCAAAATTGTCATCGTAATTGAATTCAATTTCAGAAGCATTTACGATTTCACCCAGCAGAACCGTGTTGTTGTCCAATACATTCCACGGAAGTGAAATAGCTTGGCTGCCTCCCGCTTCGACATCAACAGGCAGCGAACCGATTTGAACGGTGTCTTCCGCATTATTCACGTATGAAAATAAGACATCAGCTGCTACATCCAACGCGCCGTTATTTCCGATTACGGCATCAATTAAAATACTTTGACCGATCATCGGAGAGGCGTCATCGGGTTGGAAAACCTCGAAGAATAAATTAGCCGCTTCGCCAACTACAATGGCTCTGGTGGCTTCATTGTTGAGTTCATTCGTTTCTGCTATTTCGTTTTGTGAATCGATGATAGCTCTTACGATATGCGCTCCCGAAACATCGGTAGAGTAGGGCACGGGAATGGTCACCGTGGTATTGGTTCCCTGAATGAGTCCTGACACATTCGGAATTGTAGTCAACTCTACTTCATCTACCAATATGCGCAGATCCATCTCATCTTCGGGATTGGACACTCCGATATTTTCATAAGTCACGTCAAAGAACACCGACTCGTTCAATGCGGGGTTGAGAACCGTAGGATTTATGAATTCTGAGAGTATTCTCATATCGGGTAGGGTAGTGACCTCTACTTCTACCTGGAGTACATTGTTTTCTTCATCACATTCGGCGTAATCGCCATCAGGATCGGCAGTGAAAGTAAAGGTGTAAGTTCCCACTTCCGTGTAGAGGAAGGTATTTGGCAAGCTTACCACATAAGGGCAGTTGCAGTTGGTTTCTGCATTCTCAACGGCCACATCGCCCAGAAGAGCCGTCCCTGCGATACCCGGTCCTTCCACTTCAAATCTCACAACCGCTTCAGAAGCTTTGTAGAGATGATCGACATCGAGACCTACCGAAACTACGGTAGTTTGATTCGGAGCAAAAGTGGCGTTCCAGAAATTAAATCCACATTTCGGCACGGGTGCAAATTCCCAACACAGCGAGTCTGCATAGCTATTGTTGATTTCTGAGAACTCTTCAATGAAGTCGTCAGGATCTACGATACCCGTTAAAAGCTCTAAGCCGGATTCAACGGTTGGCGCCACCACCGCGACTTCTGTTTGTTGATTGGGAGCCAGGTCTTCTTCAATTATCACTTCATAGACTTCACCATTGGAAACCTGAAATTCAAATGTGATTGGCTGTGTTGCGGTGGCATTTCCATCGTTTCTAACTTGAGCAACATAAGTGACTTGTCCCGGGAATTCAGGGTCGACCGGATTAACCTCAAATTGACGACATCCCAAAACTCTTAGGTCAGGTTGACACTCTACAATGCTACGGTTGTAATTACCCACATTGTTGGTTTCGCTGATTTCCACCACTTGTCCGTTTGGTAGCGGTACGTCACAGCGAATTTGGAAGGTGTAGCTTCCGAGTTGGTTGTAGGAGAATGGAATGGTGACTTGAGTACTCTGCGACGGATCAAGATTGGCAATTTCGCCGGTGAACGTTTCTTGGAAAACGCCATTCAAAGAAGCGTCTACCTCATAATCAAATGCTCCGGAAGGTACATAGCCGCCGTTTCTTATCGTAAAAGTCGGATTAGCCGGATTTGTGCAGAGGAACGCGCTTCCGATCGGGCCGCCTATAGGAAAGATATCCGGTAAAGCAGGAACGACGAGTATCGCATCGCAATTCGTATTGTTGGACTCGTTTGACTCGACCACCTCAAAGTTGGCATCGGCCGTTCCGCATACGGTGTAGGTTCCGGTCGCATTGAATGTCAATTCATCCAATTCGAAAGTCATGCTTTCTCCCGGTTGAAGAGGGGGAACGGTTTCATCCGATAAAATCGGGTTTCCGCCTGTTTGAGTAACATCCAGCAAAGTCGATATCTCTGAGGCGGCGCATCCGTTGTTCGTCACGGTTATCGATCCTTCGGTTGATTCTCCTACAAAAATTTGAGATTCTGCGAGATCTACAAACGTTCTTAAATCGGGCAGACAAACGATAACAGGTTCCGTAATTTCAAACTCAACCGTGAAATCACCGGTCAAGGTAAAGTCAGTGACCTCACCATCGATCGTGTAAACACCCGGAGCCAGAGGGGCCGGTATCGTAATGCTGAAATATCCCAAGGAGTTTGTGAGACCCGTGTAGGTCGCACCCTGTTCCGTTTCGAGCGTTACCGTACCACCGGCAACACTAGGATCATCGAGCAGAATGGCAGTATCAAT
>CAZYWJ010000037.1:8346-12348 GCA_964651785.1 uncultured Cryomorphaceae bacterium | reverse complement strand
CCGTTGGCAGGAAGGAAGGACACTACGATTTCAGGGTAGTCAATGCTTTCGTCAAATTGATTTACCAAGTCTACCGAGAAGTTGGAGGCAGGCAGATCAGAAGCATTTCGGATAAGTGCAGTTACCTGAAGAGGAGAAGATACATCCGGATTTATCTCACTGAAGGTGATATCATCCGCGAATATCTCCAAGTCAGGCTCGGTAAGGACGTCGGGATAATCAAACGGCCCGATTTCCGTCAGGCAATCACCATCGGCCACTCTGATTCGAGTCGTATAATTTGAACCCGCTGCCAAGCTGCTGATTGTTCCCGTGTAAACCTTACCGTCCGTTGTGTTCAGGTCGTTGCTGTTAGCGGGAGTAAGTAGAATGGTTCTATCATTTGGATTGGTGAAATTTCCGTTGCCTTCGAAATCCAAAATTGCTCTTGGGAAGCCGATGGGAGGAAGGGCGCCTGTAGCATCAGTGTAAACCACTGAGAAGGTGTAGACCGTGCTCGGACTTCCTGTTTGCGGTTCAATGATGGAATTAGTGAAATTACCGGTTCCCGTAAAAGTCAAGGTCTGCGCATTCGGATTTACCTGACCATTTTCGTCATCGCAATCAACGGCATTGTTTACAAATCCATCGGGCTGCTCGCAGGCTATCAGGCTCTCATCGGGGTTACCGAATCCGTCTTCGTCATTGTCAGCATACCAGATTTGCTCCGTGGCAAAATCTGGATCCAGCGGGGCACAATCGGCGGTGTTGTTCACGCCATCTCCGTCTATGTCGTTGTCGCAAACATCTCCGATATCGTCTCCATCCAAATCAGCTTGATCGGGGTTTGGTGTATTAACACAATTGTCTGCGTCATCGCAAATACCGTCTTCATCCGCATCGCCCACATTACCGCCAAGGGTGCCGTTGCAATCCGGGAAGAGGCATTCGCAGTTTACAACGGTACCGTCTCCTGTTGTACCGCAGGGATCACCATTATTGAGTCCGAGACCGGGGCAGTCGACTCCGGGTTCGCAAGAGGGAGAGCTTCCTTCTAAAGTCAAGTCGCAACTTTCGCTCTGAATGGAAATGCTCCAGCAAGAAGTGGCTTCGGTAGAAGTAAGGACGATGGTTCCCGAATTTACCAGCGTGGGATCATCTCCCGAAAGGGTGATGAATTCGTTGAAACAGCCGGCAGTATTCCCCACCGTCACCACTGCATCGGGTGCAATTCCGAAGTAAGGAATCGTGACGGTGTAATTATCCGCTTCTTCAGTTTCAGTAAGGCATTCTACCGAAGGCGTGCCAAGTGTTAAACCGCAAGGAGGCGGGTCGCAACTCGGTGAATTTCCGCTAAGTTCCAAGTCGCATAGCGCACTGCTGATGGATATGCTCCAGCATGAGGTTGCTTCACTGGTCGTGAGAATGATTGTTCCGTTTTGAGTCGCTGAAGGATCATCTCCCGAGAGAGCGATAAATTCATTGAAACAGCCCGGGGCATTTCCAACTATAATCGTTGCGGTAGGATCGATACCAAAGTAAGGGATGCTCACTTGGTAGTTATCAGCTCCTCCGGTGTTTGTCAGGCAGGTCACGCTCGGCGTGCCTAATGAAATCTGGCATCCTTCCACACATTGACAATCGATTACCGTTCCGTTATTTCCACAATTGTCTCCGTTTTCAAGATTTGCCAAGAAGGGACAAGGATCGAGATCATCGCAAATTCCGTCGTCATCAGAATCTCCGCCAAGACCTGCACAAGGATCCACGCCTTGCAGCACCTCTACCGGATCGGTAATAAATTGACAACCATTGGCGTCTGTGATGGTGAAAACGTAGATGCCTGAAGGAAGGTTCTCAACATCGTCCGTCGTTTCTGAGCTCACTCCGCTTGAATAGAAAGAGCCATTTCGTGTAAACGTGTAAAAGTAGTTTGCAACACCACCCGTGAAGGTTAATTGGATTTCTCCGTCATTGGCTCCGTCAAAACTTTCGTTGGAGATGAGGGTTGCTTCAACGCTAAATACGGCAGGGTCGATTAGTTCTATCGGTCCTGCATTGGTTTGGGCACCTGTTGCGTCAGTAACCGTTACTACGAATGTGCCGGGTCCCAAATCATCTTCAAAAGCGCTTTGACCACTTCCGTTAATGGTTCCTGAGCGATCGAAGTTATCGTCATCGCTGTCGAGGTCAAATGAGTAAGGGGGTAAGCCGTCGAAAACCTGAATTCGGATGCGTCCGTCATCATCGCCATTGCAAGTTATTTCATCGAAGATGGTAAAGTTGATACTGACGGGTGTGTAGTCATTTACAGTAATGGAAGCTTGTGTCGTACAACCGTTTTCGTCAGTGAAGGAGAACACATAGTTTCCTGCTGACAGGCCCTCAATCAACGTAGGAGTGTCTATCGAATTGATTACTCCGGAGAAAGGCGAAGCACCATTTAATGTGTAAACGTAGTCATAGGGAAGCTGACCTCCGGTGATATCTATTTCGATAGAGGCTTCGGAGCCACCTTCCGTAGTTACCACATCTGACACGGACAGGTCTGCATC
Source organism: uncultured Cryomorphaceae bacterium (assembly GCA_964651785.1). GTDB lineage: Bacteria > Bacteroidota > Bacteroidia > Flavobacteriales_D > Cryomorphaceae > JAKVAV01. The sequence continues at coordinate 9,814 of CAZYWJ010000037.1, read as the reverse complement.
CAGTGGTGCAGGCTCTGTAAGATTGATGCTTCCCAAGGCTAAACCTTCCGTATTATCCTCTACGGTAATAGTGTAATTGCCGGCAGGCAGATCAGATTCCGTCGCTGTCTCGGATGTGGAATTGATAACGCCTGTTCGTTGAATGGTGCCGCCTGAATTTGTGAGCGTGTAATTGTAAGGAGCAGTTCCGCTTGAAACAGAAATTTCAACCTCGGCCGTTGCGTCGCCATTACAAGCTACATCGAAACCGTTAAAGTCAGTTGTTGACACAATGTCCACTTCAAACGATACTGTGCCGGGAGGCGGTACAGACCATCTGGCAAATCTCGGGTGATTCGAATTGTCTCCTATTTGGGTGAAGAATCCACCTGCATATAGTTTTCCCTCATCGTAAAGCAGGTCGATAACAGAGCTGTTTAATAGGGGGAGAAAGTTCAGTAAAATATCTCCATTGGTTTTGTCAATTAAGGTCAACCTTCCGGCGGATTCCGTATTCACGGAAGTGAAATCACCTCCGGCAAAGAGATAGTTCTCTTCGATGTCGAAGTTTCTCACGCGGCCATTAAGTTGCGGATTCCAAGCCGACAATGAAGCGTCCGTGGCATTCAGAGAAGCCAAGTTGGTTCTGCTCTGACCACCAATGGAACTAAAGTCTCCGCCGACGTATAGCAGATTTCCGTCCAGCTCCAATTCAAACACATTGGAATTGGCCATCGGATTAAACGCGAGAAGTGAATTGTTGGCTGTATTTATTGCGGCTACTCGACCTCTTGATTCGCCGTCTACGGTTGAAAAAGATCCGCTGAAATACAATGTCTCTCCTGATTTTTCCAAATCGTAGACTACTCCGTTTGTCGGAAGATCGAGATCGGTAACCGTAACACCGGATAGATTAATTTCAGCAAGGTTTGTTCGTGGCATTCCGCTTACGGCGGTAAATCCACCACCCACATACATTCTTCCGTCCTCCACAAGTATTTTTTCTATAGAAGAACCCGTCACATTCGGATCAAAGGGTAATGCCATACCGGTGGTTCGGGAAAGAGCCGCCAGCTTGTTTCTCGATTGACCCGCCACGGTTGAGAAAGTTCCGCCGATATAAAGGACATCTCCATCTATTGCAATGCTCCGTATTACACCATTTGTTGACTCCGAAGAATTGAAATCCAAAATTTCGCCGGTGGGTTCCAAAACTGCAGCAATCCTGTCTCGATTTTCAAAACCCAACCGCGTGAAATCTCCTGCTACCCAAATGCCATTAGCAGAGGGAATTACATTTCTCGCTGTCGAATTTAATTTGGGCGAGAAGCCTCCCGTGGTATTATTTTGAAGTGAGTAGGAAGCAGCTCTGAAAACTTCATTCCCATCAATAAGTGTAAAAGAACCAACATAGTAGAGCGTGTCATTAAATATAGCCAAATCTTCTACCGTGCTGTTTATTTCCAGTGATAATGGGTTCAGATCGCCC
>CAZYWJ010000037.1:0-8246 GCA_964651785.1 uncultured Cryomorphaceae bacterium | reverse complement strand
TCGGTAAGCTGGTTTTGGGTCAGGTCATAGGACAGGGCGCGACCTCGGTCAGTTTCATTTGCAATTGTAAAGCTTCCGCCTAAATACAATTGGTCTCCGTCTAAGTGAATGGTTTCTACCGTAGAATTAAGTGAGATGAGGTCTGTATTCAGCGTTTCGGTATTGAGGTTGTAAGAGGCAAATCGGGCTGTACTTTCGCCTCCGATTGAAGTAAATGTACCTCCGAAATACAAGTTGTCATCGCTCAAAAGAATGTCTTCGACGGTGCCGTTTATCGCGTCTCCGATTACTTCGTTAAACGTGTTTTGGTTAAGGTTATAATCGGCAATTTTCGAAATGTCGCGAGTGTTCAAAAATTGAAATGAACCACCCAGCAGGACCCCGTCTTCATCAGCATATACGGTATTCACGATGCTCGATGGGTTTGGGTTCCAATCGTCAATGCTGTTATCAGTCAGGTTTATTGCAAGGGTATATGGTTGGTTGTTTCCATCTACTATGGTGAAGATACCTCCGGCATACAGTCGGTTTCCGGATGCGGATAAGGTGTTGATGGTAGAATTGAAGTCAAAGCTCAAAGGGTTCAGGGCGCCCGTGGCGGGATTTAGTGAGGCAAGCCTGTTTTGAGAAGTTGAGTTGACACTGGTAAACGTTCCTGCGATGTAGAGCGCGCCATCATAAAGCAGTATGTCTTGTACGGTTCCGTTTGTATTTCCGATGTTGAAATCCGTGATTTCATCATTAGCCGGATCGTACTCGGCCAAACGATTAGCCTCTTGTATATTGACGAAATTGAAATTTCCTCCCAAAAGAATGTCACTTCCCGTATATATTATGGTGTAGACTGCATTGTTAACTCGGGGATCGCGTGCAGTCACGGAATTGGACTGTAGATCTATTTCTGCAAAATAGCTTTGATCGTTTCCATCGACTTGGGTGAACAGGCCACCTACACCGAGCAAATTACCTGAAACTTCAAGTCTTTCTACGGTGCTGTTAAAAGGAATGTCCAGAGAAAGCAATGCCCCGGTGGAAGCATTGAGCTCTGCCAGGCGCTGTCTGCTACTTCCACCGATTGAGGTGAAAGAACCTCCGACGAACAAGGAAGAGCCCGAAAACTCCATATCGACAATGGTTCCATTTACTGATCCGGCATCAAAAGAGGTTATAGCTCCGGTGGTTGGGTCAAGCGCAGCGATTCGTTCTTTTGAAACTCCCCCGAGTGTTGAGAAACTCCCGCCAACAAAGATGGCTCCTCCGTTCTCCTCGATCACTCGAATGGTTGAGTTTGCATTCGGATCCCAAGCTGTAAGTGTTCCATCAGTATCGAAGGCTGCTAAGCGATTTCTCGTGGTTCCACCAACCAAGGTAAAGCTTCCTCCTGCGTATAAGGTGCCGTTGAAAAAAGCCAAGGTTTCAACCGTTGAATTCGGATCGTCGGGAGTGAATCCTCCATCCAATTCTCCCGTGGTTGCATCGATTCTGGCTAGTCGATTGGCTGAAACTCCATTTACAGTAGTGAAACTTCCACCGATGTAAAGGTCGCTACCCACCAATACCAAACCGTTGACCGTGCTATTAATGGTCGTTTGAAAGGACGGATCAACACTTCCGTCGGATAGAATATGAGCAACACGTTGGCTAGGTTGACCTCCTATCTCGGAAAAACTACCGTAAACATAATAACCTCCGGCGCCATCTTCGACAGCTCCTAAAATGGTTGAATTTGCAATGGGGAAATCTCTTTCCGGAATAAGTGTGCTTCCGGAAATAAGGGCCAAATTAGAATGGCGGTAACCCAATAGCGAAAAGTTTCCGCCAATGAAAACCCCATTTGCCGAAGGCTCAAATGCGTTCACTTGAGAATTGGCGGAAATGGTTTGTACGGTTTCGCCGGTCGATTTTGAAATTCGAGCCATATACTGCTCGGTTGTCCTCCCGTCTACTTCGGTGAAGAACCCACCGATCAATATTTCGCTACCGGCATCCGCAATATCTATAACGGTACTGTTTGGTGCGGGATTCCATGATGCATCAGGCGCTCCGGTGGTAGCATTTAGCTTGCCTACACGAGTGAGCGAAATCCCGTTTACCGTAGTAAAACTTCCCGCCACATAGAGGTCATTTCCATCGAGAAGCAGTGTTTCAACGGTGCTGTTGAAGGTGCAACTAAAATTGGGATCAATGGAATAGTCGGAAAGCAAATGGGCGAGTCGGGAAACGGATTCTTCGCCCAATGTTGTAAATGATCCACCAATATAATATCCGCCATTTCCATCTTCAATGATTACCTCTACGCTACTATTTGCATCCGGAAAAGATTGATCGGGAAGTCCCGTAGTTTCATCCACTAGTCCCAGGCTCGGCTGGTAGTAGCCTGAACTGCTGAAGGATCCTGCAGCATAAAATCCGGTAGCCGAAGCATCGAAATCGGTAACGGTCGAATTGAGCGAGGGCGCGGGGATGAGCTCAGCCGTAGTGCGATCTACTTTGGCAAAGTATCGGCTATTGTTTGAATTGTTGATGAGTGTAAACGATCCTCCGAGGACTACCTCTGTAGGAGTGGTTCGGATTGAGTTTACCACACCGTTGTTGACATCCGGTAGCCACGAATTATCCAAACTTCCCGTTATGGCATTCAGTCGAGCCAAGCCTTGAACGGGCTCTGCACCGATGGAAGAGAAGAATCCGGATAAATAAAGCTCATTTCCATCGAGGTGAAGCGCAGTGACGGTGGAATTAATCGTCGCAGGCTGAAAGTTTTCGTTCAAAGTACCATCGCCGTTCAATCGAATCAGACGTGTGACGGTCTCATTGCCGAAAGCGCTGAATGCACCGCCTATGTACCAACCACCCTCACCGTCGGGAATGATTATTTCTACGGTAGAATTGATGTCATCGCGATCAAACAAGGGAATGTTTTCACCTTCGTTGAAATAAGCCAAATAAGATCTGAAATAGGAAAAGTTGGAAAAACTTCCACCAACGTATAAGTCACCATTTTCAAAAAGCAGATCCTCAACAGTGCTGTTTGCTGAAATAAAATCATCGGGTTCAGCGGTAGTCGTTGAGAATCGGCAAAAATATCGACGGTCATTTCGGTCGTTAACTAAAGTGAAAGAACCTCCGGCGTAAACGAAATCTTCATCTTTTTCTATGGAGCGTACACTTCCGTTGGATATGGCCGGAAACCAACTTACGTCTAATTGACCTGTAGTAGCATTTACTCTGATCAATCGATCGACGGAAACTGAATTTACTTCTGTAAATGATCCTCCGATATAGAGATCATTTCCATCCAAATAGAATGATTCGACCAGGTTGTTTACTTGACAATTGAAGTTCTCATCAAGTGACAGATCAGGCAGAATATGCGCCACTCGTTGTGTGCTGACTCCATTAATGGTGGTAAAAAATCCTCCGATATAATAACCACCTGCTCCGTCAGAGATACTTGCGTAGATAGATGAGTTGGCTGAAGGCAGGGCGAAATTCGGCAGGTTGGTCACTGAATTTACCAGCGCGCTGTAATTTGCTTCGTAGCCGATTTCTGAGAAGCTACCACCTATGAATAAAGTGTCGCCTGATTTTTCGATTACTTCTACCGAGCCATTGGTAGAGAGATAAACGGGATCGAGATTCTGCGAATAGCCATAAACTGAAGCTAACGCAAAGGTTAGTAGTGCTAAAAGGTTTTTCATGATGATTTGGTTATCGATCGGCTGAAGGACACAGGTTTTGAGACTTTCAGCTTTACGAGTGATTGGTCTGATAAATATAGTAATTCATCGAAACAAAAATAGAGTTTAGCGATATTGACCGACATCACTAATTCTAGTTATTTGAATGTAGTCGGCCTATTCTAAATTGAAGAAGATTCCTTGTTCTATCATAAGAATTGGCGAATAGTTTTTAATCAGCTTTAGTATATCTTTCGCTTTCTATGTCCGAGGCAAATACAGCTAAAATTAAGGTCGCCGTTTTTGATGATAATGAGGATCGTCGATTGAGCCTGCGCTATTTGGTAGAAATGCTACCGGATATGGAGTGTGTCGGCGAATTTTCTAATGCACGAGATGCCGTAGATAAGGTAGCAAAAACAAAACCCGATGTAATTCTGATGGATATCGAAATGCCGGGAGTCAATGGCATCGAAGCCGTCTCGGAAATTAAAAAGGCATTTCCTCAGGTAGCCATTTTGATGCAAACCATTTTCGATGATGAGTCTATGATTTTTGACGCGCTCAAAGCGGGAGCGTCCGGATATCTGCTGAAAAAAGGTACTCCCGAAAAAGTAATAGAAGGGGTTAGGGAAGCTTATAATGGCGGAGCACCTATGAGCCCTGTTATCGCAGCGAAGGTTTTAAGTTTTTTCAGAGAAATGACGTCGAATGATCAACCGGAAAAGAGTGAAACCAATGACTACGGCCTTACTTCTCGCCAAAAAGAAATTCTCAAGGAATTGGTAAATGGAAACAGCTACAAGATGATTGCAGCATCAATGAATATTTCTTACAACACCGTGAATACTCACATCCGACATGTTTACGAGAAGCTGCATGTCCACTCTTTGGGTGAGGCGGTAGCCAAAGCACTCAAGGAAAGAATCGTTTGAAATAATCTCAGGCCTTGTATCTTTCACGGGTGAATAAACTCAGATTACCCGTTTTACTGATCCTCTGTTATTCCTTTAGCATTGCTTCGATTCATGGTCAGGTTATCGTGCACGAAAGCATCAAAGATTCATTGGTGATTTCGGAAATAAAGTGTTTTATCGATCAGGCAGATACTTTGAAACGAGCAGAACTTGATAACATTGAATTTTACAACTCTTTAGAAGATGCAAATCATTTTCTATCCATGTTGAATAGAGAAAGAGCGGTTTGGTTCAAGTTTACCGTTTCTGCATTTGATTCCATCACAAGTTCGGTGTCTCTTTCCGTTCCGTATTACTCGACTGTCTCGGTTTTTGTTAGATCAGAAGACGGAACCCTGAGGGAAAATCATGTAGGAACGGAGGATTTGGGTAACTACTACTTCACTGATAATGACCAAAGAGTGACTGAACTTTTGAAGGATGGCCGGCAAGAAGAGGTTTTGATACGGGTAAAGCATCGTTCGCGATTTCAAAGTATCCATTCGTTCTACGTATTCTTCGCCACCAAGGAGTACTTTGACTCTGCTAAAATGCGCAGGCGGCCAAGTAAAGGAGGCGACGGATATTTATTCCTGCTTTTTTGTGGAATAATGATGTTTCAAGGCCTGTACGTGCTTTTGCAATGGTATCTGGTCAGAAAGCGAGAGTACTTTTATTACGGTTCATACATTTTTTCCGTTTTCCTATATTATTACCTGAGGTTTAGCGCTTTCTATTCCGAGAACGCGGCTTGGGCTCTGACTGATGCTTCTGATTTGATGAATTTGAATGATGTGCTTCTCATCATTCCTTCCATTCTTTATTTGCTTTTTGCTTCCTCTTTCGTCGATTTAAAAAGCAGGGATAAAAAATTATACGATTTATTTACGGTCGTCGAGATACTCTTTGTTATCTGTGTGTTAGCTCAAGCACTGATATGGATTATTCCGAACGATTTGAATAAAATGATTCCGATCTTCATAGTACTCAGTGTTCAGGTTCCTTTCACAATTTTCGCGCTAATTCGAATTGCTCGTCAGAAAAGGCGAGTAGCTTGGTTTTTAGTAATCGGAAGTGCCGTAGCTTTCGTATCACATCTTATAGCCAACCTGCTTCCTTTTTTTAAACCGAATTATTACGAAGTAATTTCTCCTTTACAGATTACCATGGTGGGCATAATCATAGAGGTAATCATCTTTAACAGTGGTCTTTTGTTTAAAGCCAAAGAGTCTGACCGCGAACGTATTGAAGTGCAGAAATCGTATATCAACGAGTTGAAGAGCAGACAAGCATTACAATCCGAATATGCTTCAATGAGGGACAAAATGAGCAGCGATTTGCATGATGATGTCGGAAGCTCGTTGAGCAGTATCGGAATCTACAGCTACGCTGCACGGGAAAATCTGCAAGCCGGAAATACTAAGCAAGCCACCGAGCTATTGGAAAATATAAAACGCAGTGCTGAAGAAACCCTCAATGCAATGAGCGATTTGGTCTGGGCCACTAATCCGCGTAATGATTCCAATGAAAAGTTGATAGAACGCATCCGCTCTTTCGGTTTCGAAATACTCAGCGCTAAAGAATGCAAGCTCAAGATGGAAATTGATGAAGAGTTTTATTCGATAAAATTAAATCAAGCCGAGCGAAAGAACATTCTTCTTATTCTAAAGGAAGCGATTAATAATTCAGCCAAATATTCGGAGGCCTCCCTCGTAAATCTGAGCATAAAAGTCGGCAAAAGAGAATTCCTACTCTCCTTAAAGGACAATGGTATCGGGTTCGATCCCACTGCGCAAACCGGTGGAAACGGTATGCGGACTATGACTCGCAGAAGTGAAGAGCTGAACGGAAACTTTGAGATTATTTCATCTGATGACGGGACTACCATAATCATTCGAATACCCATATAAAAAAGGCCTTGCCGATTTCTCGACAAGGCCCGTAATTTTACTTAAGTTCAGACTTAATCGGTTATCATAAACTTCGCCATCTGAACGGTTTTTCCATTGCCTATTTGGCAAATGTACATACCCGGCTCCAGAGCACTGCCGTGGAAATCTACCGTGTAACTTTCACCTGCTTCGGTAAATTGATTCAGAATAGATGCGACCTTCTGTCCGTTGAGATTATACAAATCAATAGTTGTTCTCACATCTTGATTCGATTCGTAAACAACGCGTGCAAACCCTTCAGATGGATTTGGTGCGATGGAGAAGTAAACATTCCATTCTGCGTTAAGGGGAACCACATCATTGTCATCATCACATTCTTCTCTGATTACTTCAATGGAATTTGACAGATCGAAACAATCTCCTTCCAGATCGCCGGCATTAGCGCCAACTTCGGCTCCGAAAAGATCTCCCGTCCAGCTCAGATTCCAAATTAAGCAGACGCCCTCGCCTGCACCTGTGAGATCAAAGGGTGGTCCTGCGGGAAGATCGAGGATATTCAGATCTGCATCGGTAATAACCCAAGCCATGTTTTCACCTGTGCTACCGTTTACTTCCACATCGATCGAATAATCTCCGTCTTCGTCATCCACACAAATAGTGGTGTCATCATCCGTAGAGATTTCACCTCCGTTGGCAACATTTCGGATAACTTCAATGGAATTAGACAGATCGAAGCAATCACCCGCTAACTGTCCGGCATTTGCACCGACTTCAGCTCCTTCGAGGTCGCCGCTCCAGCTTAAGTGCCAGATCAGGCAGATTCCTTCTCCCGCTCCTTCCAAATCAAACGGAGGTCCTGCAGGAAGGTCGAGGATGTTGAGGTCAGCATCGGTAATGACCCAAGCGAAGTTTTCACCTTGCTCACCATTGAGCGCTACATCAATCGGATCGCCTTCACCATCCAATGCACAGATCGTTGTGGGGTCGTCCGTTGAGATTTCACCACCGTTGGTGAAGTATTCCGTTACCTCAACAGGATTTGAAAGATCGAAGCAATCTCCGGTGATGTCGAATGCATTTGCACCGACTTCAGCTCCTTCAATTTCTCCATCCCAGCTCAGGTTCCAGAACAAGCATACACCATTACCGGGAATTCCTTCCAAGTTGAACTCAGGATTGTCAGAAATCAAAATGATCTCTCCATCCTCCCAAGTCACCACATAGGTCATGTTTTCACCTTCGGCTCCTTCTACACTTAAAGTGAAAGAATCATCAATTCCATCGCTTTTGCAGATAACGGTAGGACCATCGACAGTTAGCTCACCACCATCGGCAGTGCAGTCGTCGCATTCTTCGCGAATTACTTCGATAGAGTTAGACAAGTCAAAGCAGTCTCCAGAAAGATCTCCGGCGTTCGCACCGATTTCGGCTCCTTCGAGGTCGCCGCTCCAGCTCAAGTGCCAGATGAGGCAAACGCCAACACCGGCTCCGTTCAAGTCAAACGGAGGTCCTGCGGGGAGGTCAAGGATGTTGAGGTCAGCATCGGTAATAACCCACGCCATATTTTCTCCTTGCTCCCCTTCGAGTGCTACATCGATCGGATCGGGCTCATCATCCACACAAATGGTGGTAGGGTCATCGGTAGAGATTTCACCACCGTCGGCCACGTAACGAATCACTTCAATCGAGTTTGACAGGTCGAAGCAGTCTCCTGAAAG
>CAZYWJ010000036.1:0-31352 GCA_964651785.1 uncultured Cryomorphaceae bacterium | reverse complement strand
TAGCATCACCGTCGGAAACTCAGCCAACGTTTTAATCACCGAGCCTTGCGAGCATTTAAGCTATTTGGCGTATAGCTTCGGAGAGCCTGCTATCGACGGGGTAATTTTGGAAGGAGAGGTTTTGAAGGGGTTGGATTGAAAACTAAAACTGCAACGCCACCCCCATCTGCCCCGGGCCCGCATCAAAACTCAGCACCATCTCCTCCCCGATGGTCACCTTCTTATGAATCAAAATCATGGCCACATCAAAGGCGAAGAGAAAAGCGCCTTGAAGGATAATAGACTTTCCGTAGCCTTTCCAGAGATCGGGATTCTTTGAGACGTTCTTCGAGCGCTCCATCATCCAAGCGCCGGCTGCGATGTAGCCGAGGTCAAGACCTGCGTTAAAGAGTAAGGTTTTGTCCATTCCCATCTGTTCTTGGTAGAGCTCGAAGGCGGTGCCATCGGTGCCCAGCTTGGCCGCGCTGAAATAGCCAAAACCCACTATCGCCAAATTGACACCGTTCCAAATGGCGTTCATCTCCCAAAAGCGAGAGTCGACTCCCGTGGTGTTGGAACGCATCACCAAGCCCGAAGCGATATTGGCTACAGCCCACCCCCCGAGCACCATCATTCCCGTTTGACGGTAGTTTTGCTCAGCCTCCCACGACTCTTCAAGCGTTTGGCCAAAAGCTAAAAAGGAAATAAGCAGAAAGACAAAGGTGATGGTGGTTGATTTCATTGTAAATGAACAGCAGGGGCCGTCCAAGGTTTAACTAAAAAAGTGTATAGGTGAAATCATGAAAACGAACTGTGGCCAAATAAACTTTTCGAATTACCAGATATTCATTGGTTTGAAAGTATTTTTTCTAAATTTACCCACCTTGAGGTAAAAGCCATTTTTACTTCAATCAATAACAACCATCATTTAACCAAACCTCTTATGAGCAAACCTCCGTCACTACAGCAGATCGAGAAGTTTTAGTTCAACTATAGAAATTGGTTCAGTTTTTATGAGATGAGCGATGAGCTTCAATATACGGCGTTTCAAAGTCGATACCGAGACAAACAATACATCGGAGCGGGCGGATTTGGAAAAGTTTACAAGGTTTTCGACCACGCAAAAAACCACTATGTAGCGCTTAAAGTTTCAGATGTAAGACCTGAGTACAGCAAGTTTACCCTTAAAAACGAGGTAGAACTCGTAAATAAGCTGAACCATCACCGAAACATTGCCAGATATGATGCTTGCTATCGATTTAATACAGGCATTACGGGTGAGATGGACTTTGCTCTTTTAAAATTTTATGAAGACGGAAATCTGGAGCAGTTTCTGAAGAAAACGGATCTGTCGAATGAGGATAAACGATTGATAATCGGAGGTATATTAAACGGACTTTCCTTTCTTCACGACAATCACATCATTCATCGAGACCTCAAGGCCGAAAACATTTTAATGAGTCGGGAAGACGGTGTGTGGACTCCGAAAATAACGGACTTTGGCCTTAGCCGGGAAGTGAGCAACTCTACGAATATCACAAATTCGGCCGTTGGAATATCTTATGCCTATGCCGCACCGGAACAAATACTGAATCAAAAGATTTACCGAAACGTCGATATATGGGCGATGGGCGTTATAATCTACCGTATCATCGCCAATGAACTGCCTTTTGGGAATAAGGAAAATGCTGACAAAAAAAGCGTTAATACCCAACTTGAAATAAGCAAGAAAATAACATCAAACGAATTGCCTGAAAAACTTGATTCGCTTGATGAACCATTTCGCTCAATGATAAAACGGTGTCTTGTGCGAGACCCTCTTGAACGTGCGCAAAAACCGAGTGAATTAATTACATTACTTAAAGGTGGCGTCGAAGTGAAGGATTTTTTGGGATCAGAATCCTTTAAAGAAGATGCCGAATCCCCAACACAAAATCCCGACGAAGAGGCTACCGTTTTTAATCCCAGAAAATCAGAGATAGACGACAACGAAGGGAAAAATTATGAAAATACCCTTCCACCTGCCGATTATGAAGTGCCTAACCAGAATCAGACGCAGTTCATACCTCATTCAAAAAGAGAAAATGAATCCAAGGATACTGAGGAAGAACAGGTAATTGAGAAAAAAATAAAGACCGGGGATCCTAAATCAAGCATTTCGACTCCATTAATTTTCATGGTGGCGCTTTTTCTCTTAGCAGGAGGTATAGGTGCATGGTGGATTCTAAACGATAGATCGGGGTCTACTCAGAGCGATATGAGTGAACGGGAAATAGCTTTTATTCCGCAAGACGGAGGAGAAGCCATGCCTGAATTCTCGGATGATCGCTATGAGGATCTGGAAGAAGTGATCAAGGCCAACGCGGCTGAAATAACCGAACTAATGCGGATAGAAGAAGAACTCAAAGCCTTGGCAGTAGAACCGTCAAATGCCAAAAACTATCGCCCCTACTTTTTATTAGCTCTTAATCAGGCATTTCAAAATCAATCGCCGAGAGCCGTGTTTGAGTCTATTGCCAAGAGTGCTTCCATCGCTTTAGTAAATGATGTCTCGCAAAGATTGCTGTCTGATTTAACTCAGGAAAAAGAAGGGGCATTTGAAAGATTCTCCAAACTCAGAAAATGGGAAAACATTACCGCACAGTTAGAACAATTTAAATAGTTAAGCCGACCCGAGAATGAAAATGAAGCAAACAGATAAAAATATCGGACTAAAATTCAGGCTCTTCCCCGTCATACTCATTTTCCTTGTCGGTTGTGTTGAACCCGATGTAAACTTTCAAATTAACGGGAGTTATGCCTTGACCGGAGCGGAATCGGATGAAGAAATTTTAAATCCGGATACCGCTGAAATGTTACGGGTTTTTGTGGGAGATACGGTCATATTTCGAAATACAACAGAGCCTGAAGATCAAATCAAGTCTCAAAGATGGGATATTGATGGAGATGAAGTGATAGACGAAGAATTTGATGGCAGAAGCGGGTTCAAAACCGTATATACAAAGCCTGATCGTTTCATGGCGGCCTTGTGGGTAAATGATGCTGAAATTCCCGTAAAAAAGTGGATTGAAGTAAAAGGAGAATATAAGGTCATAGATGACTTTAACCCGACCATAACCTTTATTACACCTGCGGATAAAAGAAGCGAAACCGAAGACATGTCTTACGGGCTGAAAGCTTCACTTAATGAAATATATAGCTCCGACTCTATTGTACTCCTGCTAAACGGTAAAAAAGCCGATTTTACCTTCGATGAGATTACGGGCGTTTTGGCTTCAGATCTCCGACTAACTAAGGGTTCTAATGAAATAGAATTAGCTGCATATACGGATGACGGTGAGATGTATGCTGAAATGGTACTGATTGAATATAAAATTGAATCTATTGCTTCCGAAAGTACTCCTTATGTACCTCCGGCTCAGAATAAAAAAAACACCGTAGTAGAGACGAAGTCAAACAATATACCTCCACCTGCGGGAAAGCCGAAAACGGACCCGAAACCGAATACGGAGGAAACCAAAAAGAACCTCAATGAATTTGCCAAAGCGGGCTATCGATCTGACGGAGTAAATGAAACATGTCGAGACGAATTGATTGAAAAATACTCATTTACAATCACCCCTTCCAGATTGATCCGCTTAGACGATTTCGTTATTTTCAATACGGTTTGCGGGAATATTGAAATTACAATTTCTTCAAAGGACGGTGAGCTCTTGTCATCGGTGGAAACTTTGACAGAGGGAAAAAGCCAGATATCCTTTGGCCTGTTTAACGAAGTTCTTATGCAGAAAGGGAGAGAGTATACCATTTCACTCAAACCCATATCGGGCAACTCGAATTGTGGAAGTACCGATGCTCCCAAATTAGTTGATACCAAGGCTTGTTCGCCTCAATTGAGAAAGAAATCTCATCTGACGACAAATTTCAAAGGAAAGTCCATTATTCATGACATCACTTATTCTTATTGATATGAATGTATTTAGAATTCTAATTTCAATTACCTTCCTATTCTTGGCATCATCGAGTGTGATGGCACAAGGGTGTGAAGATCCGATTATCGAGATTATATCGGGAGATGATGATGGTAACAATATGGTCTGCGCGGGTCAACCTTTTGCGCTACGTGTTACCAATATGAGTTGTACCAATCCGGAGGATTACTACTTTGTTTGGTCAGGCGTGGGCTCAGGACAAACGATTGACGGGAATCCTCAGGTCAATATCCCTGCACAATCAAATGGATCGGGATCTCCTCTTCAACTCGACATAAACTTGGTGATTTGGGAAGATGTAGGAGACGACATGAACACGGCCAACGACACCGTAATCGGCGAAGATGATTTTGTGGTTATGATTTTAGCCGAATTTTTGGTTTCCATCGATATAGCTGATGGATCAGAGCCTCAGTGTTTAGGAAATGATATATCTCTGACAGCGGATGTCACCGGAGGCGGAGGGGCTCCATTTAATGTATCCTGGTCGGGCGATGTTACGGGGTCACAACTTACGGTGGTCGATCAAAATGTCAGTGAGACATCACCCGGTTATACGGTTGATATAACGGACTCAGATGGTTGCACGGCGACCGATACGAATGATGATATCTCAATAAACCCACTACCTATAGGTGATATAGTTGGAGACTCTGACTATTGTGTAGACGAAGAGATTATGCTGGAACTTGACAGCGAAGATGAAATTGCGAGTTGTTTTTGGGATGTAGTATCGGGAGAATTAAGTTCCAATGCCGTTGAAACCAATTGTGCCGTTTCTATTCCCGGGGCAGGAACCGGCGATACCAATGATTACTTAGTTACTTTCACAGACAACAGTGGCTGTGTAGGGCAATCTGCCTCGTTTACCGTAGAGGTTTACGAGTTAGAAATATCCGTTTCCGCGACTGAAAACGTTGTTTGTTCAAACGGTGAAAATATTGAACTGCTCCTTGATGTTATCTCCGGTGCACCTCTGTCAACGGAAGAGCTTACCGCCAATGGGGAGAACATCGATCTTGGAAATCCTGAATTTGATCCCGAAGTCGGTCAGACGGGGACGTTCACAATCGAATATTCTGCCACGAATCCCGGATGTTCAGCTTCTGATACATTTACCATTGAAGTACTGCCCATACCGGATGTGAGTATCCTGCCGGGAATTCCGACTGTTTGTACCAATAATAGTTCTATTGACCTCTCCGAATTTGTGACACCTGCGGGAGGAATATTTTCATCACCTGAAGAGGATTTTCCGGTTGATGGAATTCTTGATCCCGTTGAATTACCTACCGGAGTAGTAAATTTCACATATCAATTTCAAGCTGTGAATGGCTGTGTAAACGGTATGAGTGAGCAATTGATAATTGACCCGGAATTGGTAGCCGAAATGGATGATTCATTTTCCATATGTCAAGGTTTTCAGAGGTCTTTGGGCGTCAATCCTATAGGTGGAGCAGGTTCAGGTTACATGTTTACTTGGAATAACCCGGCTGAGATAGACAATCCGTTTACTCAGTCTCCCGAACTGGAACCAACTGTAAGCGAAGGTACTTACGAGTTCGTATTAACCCTGACTGATGGAAACAATTGTGAAACATCGGGAAGTCAAACCGTAACCGTAGCAGCACAGCCCTCAGTAAATATCACACATGAACCTGACGGATTTTGCGATACCGATTCTCTAATAATGATGGCAAATGTAGAAGGGGGGACGGGTGACTTTCAATATTTCTGGGAATCAGATGCCGGAACAAATCAACCAAGCACTTACAATACCGGATCGATTACCGGCTCAAGAGAAATATCGGTTGTAATCGTTTACCCCGATAATGCGCTGACCGGTTGTCAATCTACGAGCTTTGATACTCTGGTTGTGGCATCACCCAGTCCGAACCCTTCTATATTGAGCATTCCCGAATCAAACTCGATTTGTCCCAACACGGCCTCCGTCTTTTTTGCTGCTGATAAGCAAGATGGCACAGAGCTCTTTTGGGAATTGGGTGAAATTGATCAATTTGTAGATAGCACCGCCGAAAGTGGAAATGCCTTCTATGTGTATTGGTCAGAAAACTTAACGGGAACGGAAACAATTATTCTGCAAGAAGCTTATCCGGGGTCATGCGATACAACCGTAACGGTTGAGGTGAATTTTAACGACTCTCAAGGGCCTGATCCGGCAGATATTTATTTGTCTCCGCTCAATGGAATTCTTTATTACAATCAAGCAGGACTCTGCTATCGTTGGGGAACACTAAACCCGAATCCTAATGAAAGCATCAACGAACCTTATATAAATTACAATATTCCTGAAAACAATTATCAATCTCTCGTGGTGGGCGAACTCGACACTACCCTAACCTATTTCTGCCAAGCGTGGCTTCCGGGTGATTGTGGTGACATAGAAAGTGCTTGCGCAACTACGGTAGTCTATAGACCAAAGAATCAAAGTTTCCAACTTCCACCTCAAGACGAAGAAGTTGTTTTTAGTGTATTTCCAAATCCTAATACCGGCGATTTTAGCTTTAGCATAGGAGACCTTCTCTTGAATAAAGAATACTCGTGGCAGTTGAGAAATACGTTAGGTCAGATTATAGACACGGGAATTTTTGTTCCTTCCGACCGCGAACACACGGAATCCATCTCAATCCGAAATACAGCCCGAGGTATCTATTTGCTCTCCGTTTTTAATGAGAGCGAATTATTGAATGTTTCACGAGTTAGCATTCAGAATTAATAAAATCCCTGAAGACATGAAAGCAAGACTATTTTTACTGATCGCGGGAGTTCAATTGGCTTGTCTCGGCACTCTGTTCGGACAGTCGGAAATAAAACTTAAAGCACCCATGACGGGTGCGGTAGATTCGGACATACCACAGAGTGATATCGACAGCATCATAAAGTTCACCGAAGAGACCTTAAACAAGTATGTGAGAGTGGCAAAGTTTAAGTTGGATGAAACCATTCGATCAGAAGAGGAAATGATCGAGGAGTTCAAATCCGTGTTCAACACCAATACAGCCGTGGTGATGAGAGATTTTGAAATGTACCCAGGTCCCGACCTGATCCCTTTAGACGAATACATTCGAAAAGTCACTTACTACTTTCCCGGAGGTTTCAATTTTGCCGTAGGCGAACCGAGCAATTTCCAAATAAGAAACGACGGAGAAGATTGGTATCTGATCTCCTTAAAAATCCCGAAAAACATGTTTTCTGTAGTTAAAGATCAGCAACCTACTCAAAAGCCGGATGGTCGCCTTATAGAGCAAAACATTTACTTCCAAGTCAATAAGAATCGGATGAATAAAGCCGAAATTACGAAGATCACCAATGCATCTACTAAAGGTCCTGCCGAAGACTATACCGACATCATCTCATTGTTCGGGTCCGTAGGTACTTCTTCACCATCGATCAGCGAAAGCGAATACTGGAATTCGAATCATTCCTCGAGCACCCTATCAGTAACGGGAGGTTTAAACTTCTCTTTCGGCGCGGAATTCGTAACAAACAGAATTCTCAATTCCAAAGGAAGTTCAGAAAAAAAACTTGCACTATCAGCAGGTGTAATGTTTTCTTCATTTGCCATCAATACGGAGCTCGGCTCCTATAACAGCAGTTATGATGAAAGAGCTTCAAACGAAACAGGATCACAACTCTATCTGAGGCTGGTAGATTTGCCAACGGTCAATGAAGACATAAGAATGAATACGGTACAAATACCTCTGGGAATAGGCTATCGAATTATGGACAACCGTGACTTTTTTATACAAGCCTTCGTTAAGGCCATTCCGGGATTTATAATCGGCGGAAGCGGCAACGTGAGCGGCAATTCAGTTTACGATGGAATTTTTTATCTGCCTGATGAAACGACACTTTCTGACTTTCGCATTTTAGATGAAATGGCTACCAATCAAGCCACCCAGACTAATCCGAATAATTTCGGGCCGTACAATGTGGGTGAACAGAATATAGATTTGGAATCCGAACCTGACTTGGCTTCCACCTTTCTTACGCTTCAGTTTAGCCCTACCGCACACTTCAAATTTGATAACAGAAGTAGCGTTTGGGGTTTATCAGTCGGAGTCGATGTTGGTTACCAGTTCAGTTCTCTTTTTGAACACAACCCCATCACTACGAGCGCAGAGAGTCCATTAGGCACTCGCGATGATTTTGATGGTAGTTTGCTCAACTATTTTTCAAGTGATTCCAACAGTCTGGTGTTCGGCCTCCGAGTAGGACTATCTCACTTTAACATGACCTCACCTCGTTAAACCATTTCATTTTATGAAAAACCTGAAACTGATTTTCTCCTTAATACTCGGTTCATTTCTGTTTTGTGCCTCTCCCCTTTCTGCTCAAAAGAAAATGAAGATTCTGGGTGTGCCAAAGAATTTTGAGCGTCCGATAGATGTTTTTGACGATCCGGCAATGGTAACGAATATGCTCAATGATACCCGAGATCAGGATCGTGAAATACGTTGGGTTGTTTTTTCCGATCGAGATGAAAACCCCGTTTATCCGGAACCTGATAATTCGCTTCGACCGAAATCATATATGAGCTTGGGTGAGTTCTTTTATGTGCTCGATGAAAAAACGGATTGGATTCAAATCGGAAAGTCTGTTGGTTTCCCTAACAAACTGAAAACAGACATAAAAGAGGAAAGCATTGGTTGGGTGCCAAAGAGCCGAATGCTACTCTGGTCTCACGGGTTGATCAGTAAGCGCACGGGGATTAACAAAAAAGCCTTTTTATTGAATCGAGGAGACGATACCGAAATTCTCGAAAGCTTAAACCGCGGTGGCGATAAACAAGTATTTCTCGACCCGGACAGAAAGATTTCCGCCGATGATGTCAAGATCTACAGTTTTTTCTTCGTGTTCAAAAAAGAGGGAGATATGTATCTACTGTCAAAAGAGGAATATTTAACACCAAGTGATGACTCTAAAAATACCTTGATCGGCTGGATACACAGAAGAGATTTGCAAGAGTGGAACACCCGGCTTAGTCTTGAACCAAATTTTACCGAAGAGGCCTATAATGAGCGGAAGGCTAATTCGAAACTTCGGGCAAGGTCATATTACGATTTAAAAGGGTTAAAAGGAGTCTCGGCAAGTTCTCATGGCGACTTAAAGTATCTGTTTAAAGATGATGACCCGGCTTTTCTAAAAGAGTCTGAAGTATCGGAAGCTGATCCCTTGAGGCTTAAAGGAGGGGTATTGCGCTATCCGGTATTCGGATCATCTCAAACTTCTGAAGGGATGGATTACTACAAGTCGGGAGCCATAGGAAATATAAAAGTCGTATCCGATGAGGATGGGAAAGTGAGTTTTGAGAGCGAAATTCCCGAAAATGCGATGGCGCAAATGAGTTCATTTGCCGATAAATATATCCAACGCAGTGAAAAGGTTAATGTGTTTTTTGTCATCGAGGGAACTGATAATACCAAGAACTTTAAATCTGGCATTATAGAAGCAATCAACTCTCTGAAATCCAACCCGCAACTCGGTGAGAATTCGGGTAAGGATGTAGAATATGGCGCATTAATATACCGAGCACCGCTGGAGGGTGATCGTGTGGTTGAGATGAAAGAGCTGGGACCTAATCTTGGAGATGTCACTCAATTCATAGAATCCAAAAGCTTCACGAATATAAAGAATCGAGCAAACGAAACGGCTGTTTTTTACGGAATGCAGCAAGCTGTGCGCAAAGCTAATTTCAATTCAGAAGAGCTTAACATTATGGTGATCATTGGTGGTGGTGGCGATTTTTCACGCAATCCGGGAACCAGACAAAAAGCCGGTGCGGAAGACTGGAAAGAATATGTAGAAGTTGATGAATTGAAATCTCTGTTTGAGGAACTTCAAAACCTCAAAATGAATATGCACTGCATACAATTAAATAGTGAGGACTTATCCACTTATCAGGATTTTTCAAATGACATTAAGAATACGATTTTGAAGGTAGCTAAGGAGCGATACAACAAAGCTAATTCAGATGATCGGTTTAAGAGGTACATGGAAAAAAACGATCAGCTGTCATCGGGCTGGATGTCACCCATCTTTCAATGGAATCCCTCCGGCAAATACTCGGCAATGGAGGGAAGCATACCCGGAATAATTCTAAAACCGGAAGGAGTAGGAAGCTTGAAAGCAAATGAAATTTCCGAAGGGTTAAACCTTTTACTGAATCAAACCATGATCAATGAGAATGCAGTGGTGGATCTTTTCCAACTCATTACCAAAGAAGGGGAAGAATTGGACATCGAACGGTTCAGTGAGGAAAACGGATTGGAATTTAGTGCCGTGACGCCCGGTTTTGCTCTGAAGATGGCTGAGATGCACGCTGAGACCGAGTTATCAGAGAAAGATCTACAAAACCTGATGGGTAAAAAACTTAATCTGTACACGGAAGTATATCTTCCCGTAAAACCAGAAGGCGCGGAGCACGGCACCTTCTCGCAGGTGCTCTTTATGCCGCTGGCAGATTTAAGAGCTTACCGATTAGACATAGACGGGTCGATTGAAAAAGCACTGAACGCGGCAAGTGAAGAAGAGCGAAGGGAAGAACTTTATAATATGCTGGTAAGCCGAGTAGAAAAATTGGCGGGAGAATCAAACTCTAAAAACCGCGATAACATCAGTATGGCCGATCTGAACCGTATGGAGCAAGGGGTTTACAATGAAGGTGGTGACAGAAGTTCCATTCAATTGGAAACTAGGGCAGGAGACAAAATCAGGCTGAAAGATATAAGAAACAACAAAGGAAGTGTAAAGACTGAAGATGTCGATGCATTGATAAATGGTTTTGATAAAATCAGAAAGGAGCTCAGAGACATAGAGCGCGATGAGCACTATCCGTTTCAGTTAAAGACCACTAGAAACAATACATATTACTGGATTCGAATGGATCAATTCTTCCCGGTTGTTGATACTAAATCAACCAATTGATAAGTCACAATCAACGAGTGTCTGCCGTCTTTCATATTACTGATTTAACATGCGAGTATGTCGCCCGTAAGCCCGTGCTTCATATCAGCAATCTTTCCATTCCACGGGGGAAGTTGATATTCGTAATCGGAGCTTCAGGAATTGGCAAAAGTACTTTTATTGAAACGTTGGGATTCATGAATCGCACCATTGCAGACTCACCCCGATTGTCACTAAAGTATTGCGCTTCCGGTCAATCTTCTCCAACTGAAATTAGAGATCTCTGGCAAAGATCAAACGATGAATTAGCGGATTTTCGTAAAGAGAACTTCAGCTTCATTTTCCAAAACACGAACCTCATGCCCAACTTCACGGCAGGTGAGAATATGATGTTCAGCCTTTTGTTACAGGGAAAATCAGTCGCAGAATCAAAAGAAAAAGTTTTGGATGTGATGAAACTTCTCTCACTCCCCGATGAAGTTTTTGATAAAAAAATCACGGAATTATCAGGCGGGCAGCGTCAACGATTGGCTTTTGTGAGGGCTATTACCTCTGAGTTTAAAATTCTTTTCGGCGATGAGCCTACCGGAAATCTGGATGAGAAAACCGCAATGGATCTAATGATCGTGCTCAAGCAAATTTTGGAAACCGAGGATAAGACGGGAATTATCGTTTCTCACGATATCGATTTGGCGCTTCAATATGCCGATGTCATCATTCCGATTACCCCAAAGGTGCAATCGGGTGAGGATTTAACCATCGGTGAGATCGATGAGAAAAATATCTTATCTAAAAACGGATCTGAATGGCTGGTAGCACGGCAAGTGTGTATTAATCCGAAAGGTTTTATCAATCGGTTTTTAAAACGAAAGATGTCTACGGCATGAAGGGATTTCTCCAATTGCTCAGACTCCAATCCGACTACGAGCGCCTCTTCTTCCTGAATGAATACAAAACCTTATTAGGTCAAAACAGTCGAATCATCGGGTTTCTGATAGTCATTTTGTTTCTCACTTTTCTCGCACTAGGCTACTCCATAGGCAGTATACAATACTTGGAAAAAAGAATGAGCGACCCCTATACCAATTGGCTTGATCTGACGGTGGCTGAATCGATGGGCATTACTCCCGAGGTAGTTGACGACCTGCTCACAAATTTTCCTGAAAACAAAAAAGAGGAATTTCACATTAATGATATCCGCGGTTCGGTTGGATTCAGACCTGATTTTTATACTTCTGAATTTTCACCAATTATTCATACCAATGATGACCTTTACACTACACTAAAAGCCATTACCGTAAATACGGATGATCTGCTTCTCAAAAAAATCATCTCAAAGGAAAATGCCATTTGGGTAAAGCCCGGACTAACTTACAACTGTGAAAAATGCTTATCCGCTTGTAAAGTTATCCTTACGGAAAAAGGAATGTCGTTGCTGAATCACGATCCGCAGGATGAAAATATTTCCAATGTTTTCTTAAAAGATCAAAATAGAATAATTCCGATTGAGGTAGTGGCCGTCGTAAAGTCACTCCCCTACTTTTATGAAGTAGCTTGTTCCCCTGAATTTGCGGACATTAATGGTTTTGACAGAACGGAGAAGTACGTAATCCAATTTGAAGAGGGTGATAATTCCTGCATGTTTCTCGCTGACGAAAAAAACAGAGAAGAAGAAATTGATTCTTTGGCGCAAGCATTTTTTAAAAGGAAACCTGATTCGGAATTTGATCGTGAGATTAAATCAGGGAATAAGGTATTTCGTAAGATCAATATGTATTTCTCCGCGGCACATCCGCCATCAGCAGCAGAAATTGATTCATTTATAGTTTCTGCTCGGAAAAACGGGCTTCCATTGGGTTTACTTTCAGAATACAATTGCAGCGCTCCTCAATTAAGCGGCCCTCCCAGGATCGGAAGGATAGCATTTAATTTTAAAGATTTAAATGAAATACCACGGTTTGAGGAGTATATGCTGGCGCGCGATATTGAAATTGATAAAGGCCAAATCGAAGAGAAAGAAAATTTTGCCTTGGTAAGCAGTCTCACCTGGACGATATCAATTATCCTTTTAGCCTTTGGTGTACTGAGTATCATACTTTTTGTGAACAACCTTTTGAGAACGCACCTTTTTAAGGTTCGAACCAATTTGGGGACCTTTAAAGCATTCGGACTGAGCAATAGTTTTCTCAATACCATTTACCTGAAAATCATCTCCGTCTTTCTTTTGATAGCCATTATCATTGCCTTTTTATTGACCGCTCTTGTAGA
This sequence comes from uncultured Cryomorphaceae bacterium, assembly GCA_964651785.1. Taxonomy (GTDB): domain Bacteria; phylum Bacteroidota; class Bacteroidia; order Flavobacteriales_D; family Cryomorphaceae; genus JAKVAV01. Next base: position 18,186 of record CAZYWJ010000036.1, on the reverse strand, counting down.
CTTGGTTGAGAGTCTGATTTCTACAGAAAGCAAGTTCAACATTTTTAGTCCTTGGGTTTTAGTGGCAATAATTCTTTTGGTAATTGTGAGTCTTTTTATTTCTTTCAAAACATCAAAGAAAATACTTGGAGATACTCCGGGTAACTTAATTTATAACCGATAGTGATGAAATATTTTCGCTTGCCTGTATTTCTCATTTTATTTCCGATAATAATAGCTTGCTCGGATGAAGATAATTCTTCGACTAAAGATCATAACAGCTCGGAAATGCCAATTGAAATACCCGAGAGTACTTCTGAACTCGATGAAGAAAAAATCGATCTGCTGCGTGATAGCGTTGAGAAGGCGCAGACTGCAGTGAGTCCATTTTTGAGTGAAGGCTGCTGTAAGGATGAAGCACGCAAGTTGGAAACTTGTTGCTGTGATGCGGTCTACGACAAGTATAAATCCATGCTGGATCAAAAGCAGTCTGACATGGTTGAAATCAGAATGACGGACCCTATTTTGGCAGGATGCAAAAAATTGATGCCGAAAGAATTCGATCAATTAGAAAACCCACCATCGGAAGAGCCGGATGAATTGGATGCTTTATTTGAATAGATCTAATTCAGATCCATTTGAAAGGGATCATCTTCCTTCTCGTAAATTACTACGAGTACACTTTGATTTAATCGTATTTCATAATTTTCATCGGGCTGAGATGTGAAGGCTTTCGTGTAGTCCTCCTGAGGAATATGATAGAGCTCCGCTAATTCTTTATCCAATCGCGGCCGCTCTGCTCCGAAATAAACGAAATCCGTTTTCAATTTGCCGTCCATCAGCCCTTCCACATAACCCGTTATGGATCGTACGCGCTGTAAAGAAAGTCGTCTATTGGAATCAAGGTTGCCGCCCCGACTGGCTCGGCCGATTACCATCAAACCATACTCAGAAGCCTTAACCCGGTACGTATTTAATATCACTTTTAGTTTGTACTTGTGACTCTCAGACAGGGCTGCCGAACCTTCGTCGAAAAAAATACCAATCACACTTTCTTTACTCAACACGGAATGATGGTATTCGATCGATCGCTCATACAATTGGCTCAAGCATTCGTTTTCAGGAAGCGATTGAATCATGTTCTCATAACTTCTTGCAGATTCATTCAAATCTCTTAACTCTTCACATATTTCCGAAGAGCATTCCGTTGTAAGCTGCTCGAAAAAATCCGTCAAAGCTTTCGCCGGAATAATGCGCATTAAGCCATCTAAGTGTCTTCTGTTGTCCTCGAAACAAGCAATGACCCGCGGCTCCTTTTTTTCAACCACCGGAATGACTTCAATTTTTTCCGTTTTCCCGGGCTGAGACTCAGGACGAGTTATCAGCAAATAAAGCGCGATGGAACAAAGGGATACAGCAATAAGGTATGCGGAAATATAGATGTACTTTTTGTTCATGTTTTTCGAGTCTCTCCTTTCTCAGTTTCCAAAAACTGAAAAATAGCTAAATCAATCGACGGCCTCTATTTGAATGAGGTATAAAGAATAATTGTCCTTCGAATCAATCGCACAACGGGAGTCGATAATATCTACTTTCCGATGATTCAAGTTGGACTTATCACAAAGCAGATCAATCAAGAAGGAATCATCAACGCTTTCCAACACTCCATCCGTACACAAAAAGAAAATATCGCCGGGTAAAATGTCAGAAGTGCGTTTTAGAGTAGCTCGCACAGCATGGTCTTTCCCCGAAATGGCTTTGGTAATGACGTTTTTCTGAGGATGGTTTTTCGCCTCATCAGGAGAAATCAGATTTTGTGAAATTAGCTCGTTCACTAATGAGTGATCTTCCGATCGATAACAAATTTCGCGATCCCGAATATGGTATATTCTGCTATCGCCGATGTGTGCCATTACTGCTCCTTCATTGTCAAAACAAACCAGGGTCATGGTGGTGGCCATTGTTTGTTCAACACCATGACTACTTATGTAGGCATCAATTCTATCTTGTGCATTCTCAATGGCAGATTGAATTGCGCTATCTGTAATAGAAGGTAATCCACTCAAGGATGCATACATATCTTCACCCACCAACCTACTTGCCACCTCTCCTTTCTCAGCCCCTCCCACACCATCACATACCAAAAAAACGGTAGACCGGACCGAACTTTCGGAAACGGATTTATCAGGATAAACAAAATCTTCATTGTAAGGTCTCTTTCCGGGTTTGGTCAAAAAGATCGGTTCAGCTAGTCGGATTTGCATAATTTATGGCTTTGGTTGGTTGACAATACGTAAAAGCGAAAATTTCTATCCGTCGTTTTCCATGTAAAAAACTAATTGAACTGCCCCGATTTCCAGAGTCGTTCCGTCCTTTAACGGCAACCGCTCGTAGTCTTGAAGCCGTAAGGTTCTTCCGCTCAAATACACCCCGTTTGTACTCGGCTTTTCCTCTACATGACCGATATCGTATATGACGAATTCTCTTTCTTGTCCTTCCCCCGTTACTTCTATCACACAATGTCGTCGACTCACGGTACTATCAGAAATGATCAAATCTGCGTTTGATCTGCCAATAACATTCTTTCCCTGCTTCACGGCTAAATAATCGCCATTCTCCTTCCTGAGGTATGCTACCGCCTTTTGAGACTCTAAATTTTCGAGATCAGGTTCGATGACATTTTTATTAGGAGATGTACGTACTTCGCCGCCCGGAATTATCAAATTATCTTCAGAAGAGATTTGCTCTTCATACAATAAATCAATGTCATCGGCTTCCGGTAGAAGACTTAAATCAAATTCTGAGGAATCGGGGGCGTAATCAGATATAAAATCTTCAGAAACTTCGGAAGAAGGAGATTCAGAAAGTCTTAAATCTGCGGTAAAATGCAAGGTTTGACAGTGTTTGCAGGTAACTTGCGTCGCTCCCTCGGGTACCGACACTTGTTTGCCACAGAGGGGATTTGTACATTGAAAGATTGCTGCCACGGTTGGTTAATTTATCCGCCGGAGATGTTGCGCTCTCCAACTTTTGGTTTCGGGGGTTCTGTTTTTACGAAAGATTGAAGTGTAGATATCAATGAGTCACTGAACTTTTTCATTCGAATGATGTAAATAGCCATGTCCGATTGAGAAATACTTTGCAGAGAAACCAGTGCCTTAATGTTTTTGGCGAGCTCATTTACTTCACCGTTCTTTAAAGTATTTCTTACAAAATCGCGATCGGATGTTTCAATCAATCCCTCTGTCAAAGATGCTAAGTCGCCAAAATATGCTACGAACTCCACGGGCGACCGATGAGGCAAAACCCATTTATAAGTTTGTCTGGTAGATTTAATATGGCTGACCAGCGCTTTGCAGAAATCCACTTTTGCCGGGGACTTCGCCTTTTGATTTGATATTATGTGAGTCGCAATCCTCGTAATGTTTTCCAATTGGCTCTGAAAAAACTGATACCACTTTTCCAATAATGGATATCCTTTGATGGAAATGCACGCTGGTATATAAGCTTCTACAACTTTGCCGTTCATGTACTCTGCGACTTTCATTCGATTGGCTCCCGGCTGAAGAGCCATCTTGGCCTTGTCATGAGGCAAACACTCTAACTGATAATCATGGCATAAATGCGGAAGTCGAATGGGTCTTGTTTCCGGAATACCTGCCGGCACCCTGTTTTCCGGATCAATCGTGAGAAAAATATGATAGCGCATATCAGGAGTGGCAATAAACTCCACATAAGGCATTTGGGCAGGCATTTGAACACTTTGGTGCTTTTCAGGTAGAATTTCAACTCGATAGCCTCCCGGTAAAATCGCCCTGCACGCATTGAGGGTTACTCGAACCGTTTGCGCCCTTTCTCCGGGAGAGTTTTGCAATACAAACGGGCTATCGGGCAATAATCCATAGCTACCGACTGAGTAAGCAGCCATTGCCCGGCTATCTCTCAGACCATCTTCGATACTATCTTCCAAATGACGAAAATGGTCGGCACTCAGTTTCATACCATTCTCCCAATTGATCGGGAAGTATTTAATCTTTTCAAAGATCATAAATGAAGGCGGTTAAAAATCATCTTCTAATAATAACGGTTTTATTTGAATCCTCACCCATATCCGATTCGTCTTCAGACAAATTCACCATTTGTCCGCGACCGGGGATTCTTCGAGCGATGATTATATCAGTTGACTCAACCCCATTTGACCGAATCGACTTCACGGGATCGAGTAAGCGGTTTTCTCTTCTCCAAGAGCGTGGCTTATACCAAATTGATTTTTTCAAAAACAGCCAATAAAACCGTGGTTCCCCATCATATTCGTCACCTAAGTCCTGTATGGTTGTGAGTGATTTATTGCGACGCCTCTCTTGCATGCACAATTGAAATATGGCGCCTAATGAAATTTCGCGAGGAGCTTCTATCCATGGCCGTGCTTCCTCAGCGAAAATATTATACTCCTCCACAAGACTTTTCTTCATTTCAAAATTGACAATCATCAGTTCTCGCCAAGGCCAATTTTGAGCACTGACAGGTTCCAGCGGAAAGGACCATTGCTCGGCAATCGTTTCGGGAGGAATGTGGCCCGCCATGTCAAAAAGCTTAATCCAAAAAAAAGGTAGAACAAAATACAATGGCAGATCGCCGAATAAAGGACTAGGATCCAAGTAAATTGATTGACCGGACAGTGAATAACCTCCGCCGAGTACGAACATCACCGCGGTAATTAGCGCAAGAGACAGCGTAAAAAGAAATTCAGGAAAAAAAGAATCCTTTTCAAAGTAGAATTTGTCACGCACTACCCAATTTCTTTTTAACAAAATGGCGGTTTGCATAAAACCCAAAAGAAAAAAAACGAATCGAGTCAGCCAGATCTGATGAATTTCCGTGATCCAACTCATAAATAAGAGATATCCCGTACCCAAGCCGACGATACCGTAGATGATGGGAAGGGCATAATCCAACTTAGCCAATTTGCGCTTTTTCTTTTTCAGTAAAAACACAAAAACCCCTGAGGAAATCAAAAAGAGAACGGACCATATGATTACTACCGCAGATCCCATCACGTAATTACTTCACTGGTTGTTTTCATAGTCCGCTAAGTCAAAACCGTATTAAAACCCAGTGTCACTTCACCCACTTCCATTCCCGTGCCGTCATTGGTCACGTCAATTTTGATAGTGTAGGGAACATCAATTGGTATAAAGTAACCACAAAGCAACTCATCGATCAATTTCCGACTTTTACCTTCCGGTAAAAAATCAGGCAACTCGTTACTTGTTACGCCTTTTATGACAATACGCAAAATAGGGAATTCATCAGTGAATGAATCTCCTAAAATGGCATCGTCACCCAAAATCATTTGATTACTTGCGGGCTTTGTTTTTGGGATAGGAAGTACCTCGGGTTTGGCAAACGAAAGGTCAACGGGCTTTTGAAGAACAGCTTCAAATATCAATCCGGTTAAATTCCAGTCTCCCACTACTCTGAAGGCTTCGGGTAAGAGATGACATAGCAAGGTCTTCTTTCTTAAATCGAGAAGTTCTTTGAAATTCTGCAATCCCCATATGCGTTCGAAAAATTCGGGAAACCGCTCAGTCAGTTTTTGTTCAACGCGCTCTATTTCAACGCGCGCATGGTATGCTGCCTGTTCAAATGGAAGAAAAAACTTTCGAGATTCTTTGATCTGCTCTTCGATTGCTCTCGTGCGTTTTTTGGGGTCGTCGCTGTGTACATCCGTTCTGAGTAGCAACTGTTCCGGCAAAGAATCAAAAAAACCTTTTCTATTTACATCGATTTGAAGAACAGTATCCTGTTCAAAATACCGCCGTTTTATCGAATGAACATCTCGAGATGTTTGCCTTTTCAGATCACCAACCGGAGAGATTAATAATTGATCCAAACTCAGATCATCCTCAATGCCGTCTGATTCTTTGAGAATATTTACAGCCAATGCTTCAGCACGGATATCAAAGTTTGCTGAAAGCTTACGGTTATCATTCAGGTCAGACATATCGTTTTTATCACGTTATCATTAACAGACAAAGTAAAACATGGAGTGGACCTGCGTTCAAATACCATTATTGAAAAACCTCCTTATTTAATTCAACGATAATGGGAATACTGGCAGTAGAATTCTCCTCTAATAAGGATTGAAGTTGGACACAAATGCCTTCCCAGTCTTCATTCTTCGATAGTTTATTTGGGGTAAGCAGTACTTTGAGGTTTCTTGTCATTCCGAAATCAAATCGGGGGTCAATGCCGACCGAGTCTTTTACTTCTACTGAATGAAGCTTCTCGCGGAGCATAGTGCGGCAAAAACCCTTTACATCCTCGCGGGTTACGATTCTGCCTCTACTCAATAAGGTACTCTTCAATGCATCCAATTGCTCAATTGAATTGAGTGGCTCTCTTCCGTCGACACTCGTTGAAATCAATTCAATCGACCCTCCGGCGAAATAACTCTTCTCTTTTGAGAAACATTGAAGTTTTGATTTCGCGGGAACATCATTGGCTTTGCTACCAATCGAACTCCAATATTCCACGCGAACTCTCAAAGACGTTTTCACACCGCTGTGAAGCAGGACATAGATATCCTTCGTAGGTTTTTCGTCAGCCGCTTTCTTGGAGATTTTCTTCCCGAGAAGTTGATGAATTTCTTCTAAGGATAAAGAACGCGCGGCAGCCTCAACCAATTCTTCCTGTTTATGATTCTCCGATAGAATACGAACAATGTAAGCCAATCGCTCCCAAACGTTGAACTCATCCCATCTCCCAATCCCACCAAAACGAAGCGTGTAGGTCGGCGTGCGCTCTTCTTTGAATTCAGCAAAGGGCTTGAATTTGAATTCTGAATATTCAGGAGGATTCTCTTCGTAAACTTTTCTTATTGAAAGAAAATCTTCTTCGGGTTTAAGTGCTACCCATTTTATTGAATTGTCTTTGAGGTAATGGTGGCCACCTTTCTCGTTTCCGTTAAGTCGTCGGTTCAAAACGGGAAATACGTTGAGCCGTACGCGGAGCCGTTCGACTATATTTTCCATATCAACCGGTTGAGGCAGGTATACTTCTATCCAATACATAGGCAATTCGGCCTTCTCTGCCAATTTGCTCAATAGTTTTTCAGTCTCCTCCGCTTCTATTCCGTTTTGATTAAACCATGACTTTAGTCTGTCGCCAACCGCTACCTTTTCCGGAGCGGGAATATCAGAATCCGTAAGGGTCAGAAAGTGTCGTTCGTATCTTGCCCTGATTCGAGATTGCCTTCTTTCAGTCCCGTTTAAATGGTCTTCCAAATGCAATTCCTGCTCAGGCAATCCTGCTTTCACAAATAATTCCTGACCGTGATAAGCACAGCGACATCGGCCAATCGCTCCAAAAAAAAGCGCCTTATCTCTATTCTCTCCGCTCATGCCGGTGAGATTAAAATAGAGCGATGCCCCTTGCCAATTGGTGATGGGCTCTGTAGCTTCTACTCCGATAATTATTTTACTGACCTTTGAAAAATTCTTTCCGGTTTGTCGGCGTCTTCCTGACTTTTTATCGGAAACAATTATTTTATCATCCGTGGCTATGATTGAAACCTTAGCGGGAAGAATCCGAGCGGGAAAGACAGGCGAGAAAGCTATATCGTTGAATTCTTTATCGACGCTAACGGTTCGAAATTCAGTTGTTTCGTTGAGCGTAAATGAGCCATTTTGAGAAATGGCCGTTGCTAAAGCATGAGATGGCTGTGGTAAATGATAATATTCAGGTAGTAGCACTTTGGCCAAGCGGTTTTGCAGGCGTAATTCGGTAGCACTTAAATCCTGATAAACCTTCTCCAACTCAGAAGCCATGGCTCCCGACATAAATCGAACTATAGGATCAAACCGCTGCCCGATATCTCTCTCCACATCGGTGTAATCAACATCGTAAATATCCGCTGCACGGTAAAGGATGGATTTGTATATGTCGGTTGAGGTTGGGGTCATGATTGGATACTCATTAAAATTTCTAAATGGCCATTTAAAATACTTCGTCTATTACTTTATAGGAGAGATTAAGTATTGGTTTAAAGTATTCTTGTCCGTAGACCATCTCCATTGCCTTTCTCATAACTGCTCCGGGATTCTGCTTGAATTCAGTTGTTGCTACAGGGTTGCTATAGCTTCCCGACCAAATTAATTTTTGTGCCTGTTTTTCGTAATTACTCAATCGGTCATGCATTCCGATATGTCCATAAAAACAGGGTGCATTGTTTTTTACTAAAATATCGGGTAAAGTGTTTATATCATTTCCAAGGCATATCCAAGCTGAAATACCAATCGAAGTTGCCAGAATATGAAGTGCTTCAAGAGACTGATCCATTAAATATCTCTCTCTGGCCAGAAGACCTTCAATGTTCCAGCTTAAACCTGCATTATTCTTAGCTGTAGTGTAATATAGTATGGCATCCTCAGTGCGGTATCCGCTCATGTAGTCCAACTCTTTAGCAGAAGAAGCTCTTTCACTTATCACTTTCCTTAATGAATTCTTGAATTCTTCATTTTGATATATTTTGTTTCTTTCCTTCTTAAAATAGTACCTTGAATTAAATCTCTCATCATGCTTATCATACATTTTGGTATGCGTTCTTTCGGAATTTTCTAACCAGCCACCTCCCACGACCTCCTTCAAATCCTGAGTGGAGGAAACAGATAATTTTTGAATTGAGCCTCTTTGATCTAAAAGAATACTTCCGGATTTTATTAATTGGCGGATCACTTCATTTTTCTTTGAAGGCTCTCGCAGGTTCATTTGACTCAAAGCTCGATAGGTACCGATTAAAAAAGACTTTTCGGACGCGTCTTCAACCGTATTCTTCGTAAGAAAAATGCCTCCGCCATCTTCCTGTAGCTTGTACAAGTCACATTGATCTAGAAAGGACATAATTTCATCTATTAATCCAAGTCAAGAATTTTGTTCATCAATCACATTTACCCACCTATTAACACTGTGGGACAACCGACAGAAATCGCTCCTCCGTGCGCAGTTGAATCACCCTGCCGAGCTGCGGGCTTACCACCTATAAAAACCGTGGCTGATCCCTTCACTATGCTATCAGGCGGACCTGCACATGTACACGTAGTGCCCAAAGTAGCAGCGGGCATACCGCCGATAAATACCGTTGGCACACCCGGAGGCATTACGGGACCGCCCACATGAGGTATAGGCGGGGTGCCCGGCGTTTGCATCGGGCATGAATGCATATCTCCTACTCTTGCAGCTGGTTGACTCATCGACTATGCATATTTATTCTTTTACTTCTCATATCATGAACCCTCCTTAGATCTTAATAAACCAAGCTGAATTTCAGTTGCAAAATATTTAATGTCTTTTGGTGTCCAAACTAAATTCCAGCGTGAAGCAGAACTTACATACTCGTCAGCACCTCCTGCTTTTAAACATGTGGCCACTATTTTTGCGCAATTCCATTCTAAACTACTCCATGGAACAGATGGTGGACCATGATAATTTGAACCCCCGTACCAGACCGACAATTGATTCCACTTTTCAATTATAGCTGACTCATCTAGACCTTCTATGGGTATTGTATGGTTTGGTTCTCTATTTGCTTGTTGAGAATTATTTCTCCGTCCTTCAACTGCTTCATCCCTCTTATCATCATCCAGCGTGCGATTTGCTACTGGCAGAACTGAATAGATATTCTCACTCATTTTGGATCGAACTCTATTTTCACTTTGAGGCCACCATGAAATATATCGTTCATTTACATGCATTGAAGCGTGTCCCCAAGCAATTTTTTTTCCAAGATAATCCCAGACATAAACCTTTATCATTCTTGGTATTATTTCATTTTACCTACCGGTATCATTAACGGAAACACCTCTTGCGCTTCTTCAGATACTTCTGAATCTGGATAGTGAAACTTCTCTTTTCTACCCAGCAGTAACTGTCCGTCAATAATTACTTGGACGTTTACCACGGATTTATCGCCGCGCGCAGGCTTCTTTAAATCAATAAACACATCTTTTACTTCGATACGCGTTTCGTAGCGCCCGAGCATGTCTTTCAAATTCTTTTGTATGGATTCTCGCATCTGCTCTCTCCAAATTCTTTCCGGAATTTTCTGAGGCGGAGTGGCCGCCTGAAACTTATTCAAAATCGAACCAAATGAGGGATCAAAGCGGTAACTCATGCTCATTGTTTTTAAAATGAGGTTGATGTTTTGGTGAATGGACTTACGCACATCTTCAATTTCTGCTACCCGTTTGCCACGAGTTACTTCGGCAAGATCAATAGGTATGGGATAGTAGGCCATGATCAGTTTATTTTTACCACTCCACCTTTTACCACTACTACCGCTTTTCCTTCTACTTGATTATTGGCTGTGGCGCTGGACTTTATATTCGCTCCTTCCTGAATCAAGTCCGTACCTGCTGAAAATGCGAGTTTTTGTCCACTGTTGAGCTCAAACGTCTTCCCGGTATTAATGGTGATTTCGTCAGATGCATCAATCGAAATAGACTTGGCCTTAATCGTTATTGTACCATCACCTACCTCCAGATTTATCGAACTCGAATCAGCCCCATCGGTTTTCAGGTTGATTTCTTTTCCTGCATGCAGGTCAAGTTTTTGGGGAGCAGAAAGCAATATGCTCTTTTCCGCATCATTGAACAGCCAAGTATTCTGTTCGCGAGATTTAAATCCCTTCAGATCATTCTTGGGGTTAAATAATTCGGGTTTGGCTTTGGCGTGATACATACCCGATAGTACATAAGGCTTTAAAGGATTTCCATCTTCAAAGGCCACCATTACCTGATCATTCACATCGGGTATGATATACAAGCCTTTATCTGATCCTGCATAAGGTGATGCAACTCTTATCCAAGGAGTTTTTTCATTTCCATCTTGCCATTTTAGCTGAACCTGAACGCGACCCAGGCTATCGGGATCATCTACGTCCGTCACCACTCCTACTTGAGTTTCACAAAAAGGGGGATCAAAACTACTCGTTACGGGAGGAACTTCAGTTTCTGTAGGAACAGCTTGGAAAGAATTGGAATAATCCCCTCCCTGTCCGATGTTGTGCCTCACGGAAGTTATCATATACTTCCCGTATTTCTCACCTAAGGATTTATCTTGAATTTCAACTATCTTTCCCAAACCGAGTTGGCAGTTTCCGCTCACACCATTTAAAACGACCACATCTTGAGAAGCCTCTCCTGCTTTGATTTTGGCGATGTGCTTTAATTCCTTCTGCTCGGTATCGCGATGCAATCTCTCGATTGTTTTCTCCTTAAAAATATCTTGCGACTTTTTGTGAATCTCCAGTCCGTAGTCGTTGGTACTTGCATATTCCGAAACATCCGAACTTACCAATTCATCTTTGCGATAATCGTAAGCCTTAATCTCCATTTTCATTGGTCTTGCTGCCAATGACAAGTCGAAATACTTCAACCCTTTGTCATCAAAGTCCATAAGTATGGAATTTTCTTTTTTCGGTTTTCCGAAGTAGAGTTTTATTCCATCGTAAAAAAACCACTCTCCATATTGATTGGCCAATCGTCTGATGAAAGAATAAGCGTTCTCTCGATATTGAACCGTGTAATCTATGGTTGATGTAAAACCGGAAGGAGAAATCTCAGGCTTTTCTGAAAAAACTTTCTCGTAGGGGCTCATCACCTTATCTACAATTTCTTGCAATCCCGTATCGGTAAATGATCGACAAACGTTTCCGTCATCCAAAACGATCGTAGGACTGTATCCCTTTACTACGAGCTCACCCATTCCTTGCCTTCGGCTTAGTGATATGGATGTGACTATACCTTGGAATTGCTCCTTAACGGGAATGGCATCTATCTCAATATCTTTATGAAAATCAAAGCCCAAACTAACGGTTTGACCAACCCATGCTTTGGTCCTCTCCATCAGCATATCCTTTTTGGCATCCTGCCTTAGCCTTATTTCAAAAGAATGGTGAGCACCCATGCGCTGATCCAAGCTAATGCTCGTAAAATCATGATCGGAAATACGGCTACCTCCTATGGAAACTGATGTGCGGATCATAAACAAACATTAAGAGATTGATCCAAATAATGAAGTAGGATTAATTAATATACCATTTCTAATTACTTCAATATGAATATGGTTGGTAATTCCTTCGAAGCGTTTAGTTAAATCCTGGGCTACGCCTATTCTTTTTCCAGGCAAAACGATATCATTGGCATTCAATTCCATCTTAACATAGAAAATCGTGACCTCATAATCTTCCCATTCATCAGCACCGGAAATTATGCATCCTTCATAAGACAAATCGTCACCATATGGATACTTCTTTCTTTTTATTTTGCCCGAAATTGGTGAGTAGACAGGCTCTCCATGTGAAGTTTCTATGTCCAGACCATTATGCGAACGAGTTCCTCCGTCTCTCGAAGCACCAAAATTTCCACTACCAAATTTATCGTACTTTCTTATTGAAAGATCAGAGACCATATTGTGAAATTGTGCCATCCTTAAAATTTAAAATGAGAGGAACGCGTTATCTTGAGCTCCTCTCTCTAATTATCACTCACTATCCGGCCACCGCATCTTAAACTCAGCTCCGGAAACCTTAACTTTCTCAGCCGTTACTTCAAATGATTCGATGGTATTGGAACTCATTCCCTGAGAGTTAAAGTTCTCACGGTAACCTACCACGTAGGCATTCTCAAACTCAATTTTTTTCAGCTCTTTGGATTGATCGGCATCTTTGTAGATGGTTACGGAACCTGATTTTGGTTGATCTTGCTGCGCCATCCAGGCAATGATCTTTCCGTTCATTTCTTTCTCATCAGAGCGGATGGTAATTCCTAAAAAACCGTTTCGCACGACCTTTACGGGTTGACCTTTCTCCGGATCCGTAGATCGGGAAAATGAATAATTGAAATCGATTACTTGTGCTTTTGCTCCCTCCAATTCGAGGACTGCCGTGTGTGCTGCTGCCATAATTTTAAGTTTTAGTTAACTTGATTTGTACTTATTTAATTGGTTTAATCTTTTACTTCTTTGAGTTCCGAGTCTGCCGCTCTGTCTTTTGCTTTAAGCGCATAGACAAAGGTTCTGACAGCCCAGAGTGGTTGTATATCTACTTGTACATCTATTCGGTCGGGAATTTTGCTGTTCCAGTCAAAAGAGGAAACTTTCCCCGCGCTGATAATCTTTTGTTCCACAAGTTGATTTAAGAAATCCTGAATGGTTTCTCTGACGAAGTTGGCCTTTGGACGATCCAGTTGTTGTCCCGTTACCTTGCCTAAGTAATGACGAAGTACACGATTGACATAATCGAAAGTTCTCACTACGGGATAGCGCTTCAGCGGATACTCAGCTCCATCGAAGGCCGTACAAGAATCGTAAACCATGTCTTTATCGTATGCATTCATGGTGGCGTTCATTCCCATTTCAGACAAATCTGAAACCTCATCCTGAACCGTTCTGAAGGCCAAACCCTGACCGCCTGCCAGTGAGCCATGCATTTCGCCCATTATCGGCTGAGAAATCTTCTCGGCATACATTTTTCCCGCTACAGCCATGGCCACCGATCCGTGTAGCTCCTCGTCCTTCTCCAATCCGTCGTGCTTACCCCTTAACATCAAATGATTGGCAAACATGATGAGCTTGCTGTGATGAGCCTCCGATCCGGTAACCCCTTGCCATCGCTTCGATTCCCTCTCATCTATTGCTTCTGCCACGCTGTCGCAATCAGCAAAGTCGGTGAGAAAACTCATCCTCGCCTCTCCTGACAATTTCGTGTAGCGTTCGATAATGTCTTTGGGACGCTTGCTTTTCCATAAGCCGGGAATGACCAGCATGGAGTACGCTTTGCGCTGATCTACAGAACGCGCCTCATCCATGATGTGCTTCTCTATGGCGTTGTAAACCAAGTTAGAATCTGCATCCAACAAGGCTTCAGGATTTACATTCAATAATTTGATATTCTTCGCTTTTTGCGGAGCAGCGTTTCTATAAAACAATTCCAATTCGCGATATGTCTGCTCCAATTCACGAGAGGCACTCATGATGGCATCCAGATTTTCATTGATCAAGGCCTCATTCGTATCGAGTTTTCCTTGAGCCTTCGTGCGTAAATCTTTGTGATTTTGCACCTTCGGATCTTTCAAAAAGGTCAAATAAGCTTCGATGCGCTCTTTAAGTTCCTTGCGCTCTTCCACCAGATCTTCATCTTCTAAAAACCGTCGCTTCTTACTTTTCGCATCCGGACTGAATTTTTCCAAATTGTCTGCCAGCGGTCCAAGCAGTTCTTCAAAGCCATCGTACCTTTCTAAAATATGTTCAATCTCGTTATAATCGAGTTGGGATGTGCCTTGTTCCCTGCTTCTTTGTTCTTGAGAAGCAGATTCCTGTTGTAAATCGTTTTCAGGATTATCACTCATAATCATTTGCTGTTAAATAGGTTGTCAAAAATTATTCTTCGGTCGGCGGAAGACTCTCTGCCAATTCATCTAAAATCTTAGCGAAAGATGCTATAATGGCGCTTCTCGCTTCCCCGTCATCCAAGGCCTTTCTGAATTGAGCATTTTTATCTATCCGATCAATCAATGCCTCGCTGGCCTGAAATTCTGACTGTAGCTTGCGCAATTGACGCGAGTTTTGCTTAATCGCTTTAGGTGAAAAAGACTCGACCCCACCGCGAAATTTTACTACTTCCGAAGCTTCGGGATTATCGGGATTACCCGTTTTAATATTCACCTTTACTTCAGGTTGGGCATATTCCATTACATCCGCCGTGGAGCCCAGAAACTCCGGCGGTACTTCTTCCGGTTTGCGAGGTCCGTTCTCTCCCTTTAAAGGCAAAGCCAAAAGCGTATTGTTGGTCGGCAAAAGAACCAATCCTGAATTTGTCTCTTCGGGCACATCTACCGGCCCGATCATATTGTATCTTACTTCTCCCATTTTATTTTTACTTGATTAATCAATTTTGAAGTTCACACTTAAGAAGCTTATCTCTGTATAGCCTGGCTTCATCTTGTAAGTCTCGATTCTCTTTTTTTAAATCAGCCACCATATCTTCCAATTCTTCCACCTCTTTGGAGGATACCTTATTGGCCATCTCTTCCTCGTGCTTCAGCCTCATCCTGTTCATTTCATTTCTGAGATTATTTACCTCTACACTATGTTTAGCACGGGTTTCGTCCAGCTCCTTCTCCAACTTTTCAATCTCGGGTTTGCCTTGATTGGCATAAGCCTGATGAAATGCAAAAATGGCCGTAAGCGTCAAGGCCAAAACCAAACCGGCCATAGCCCCCAACCGCAGCACTGCTCGCTTCCGATGATTTTTATTAAGTATTTCCATCAAGTACGGTTTGTGTTTCCGAAATGGCCCAACTAAGTTCACCCTGATCGTTCAAATCCAAGTGAACATTGCTTCCCTTGGTTACTTCTCCCATGATAATTTTGTCAGCCATGGCAGGTGTGAGGAATGACCTGATGGCATTCTTTATTGGCCGCGCTCCGTAAACAGGTGAAAAACCAATTCCCAAGATGTGTTCCTTCACTTCTGCGGAAATGGTGAGATCCACATCGTGTTGAGTCTTCATCAGCTTTTTAAACTTGTTCATATGAATGTCAAAAATCAGACTCGCAACTTCTTCGGAGATGGGTTTAAACGGTATAATCTGTGAATCTACTCTACCCAAAAATTCGTCTTTAAAATGTCCCGTTTCGCGAAGAATGACCTTAAGCTCCTCAGGAGTGGGATGCATTCCTTTCTCAAATCGATCGACAATTTCGTGGGCTCCCGCGTTTGAAGTAAAGATGATAATGGCATTTGAAAAATCGGCCAATTTCCCCTTTTTATCAGCGAGTCTTCCGTCCGTAAGCATCTGTAAGAAAATACCGTAAATGTCCTGATGAGCCTTTTCTATTTCGTCAAAAAGAACGACCGAATAAGGTTTCTTTCGAACGTTGTTTACCAATATTCCGCCTTCATCGTAGCCGGCATAGCCGGGCGGAGCTCCCAAAAGGGTAGCAACGGAGTGAGACTCTTGAAACTCGGACATATCAAAACGCATCAATGCGTCTTCGTCGTCAAAAAGCAGTTGAGCTATAGCTTTGGCCAATTCCGTCTTTCCCGTTCCGGTTGATCCCGTAAAAAAGAAAATGGCTCCCGGATCTTTGGGCTCCTTCAGGTTGGTTCGAAAGGCTTTTATACCACGTGCTACTGCTTCAATCACATGATCCTGACCTACCACTCGCTCCTTGAGTATAGCCTCTGCATTCTGAAGCTTCTCCTGCTCTTTTGAGCGCAAATTACCCGCAGGAATACCCGATTTGTATGCAGTTATGGAGGTGATATCCACATCATCAATTTCCGTTTTCTTCTCGGCCGTCCAATTTTTTAAGGTGTTGATCATTTCTGAAATATCGGCTTGATCATCGCTCTCTCCTTCTATTCTGCCGATTAGCAATTCACTCAACCTATTTCTGATCTTGGTTCGATATGCCGCAGGATCCGGGGCTGAGTCTTCTTCGTATTCTTTTTCCAATCGAACCAATACCTCCGCCGAGGTGGCATTCATCTGATTGGCGCAAGCCATGGAGAAGTCCATGAGCTCAATGGCTGAAGCGGGGAGTTGTTTGTCCTTTATATACTTTTTGGCCATAGACACGGCTGTACGTATGGCATCTTTGGAAATCTTAATCTGATGGAAATCTTCATATTTCGGCACCAGACCCATCAGCATTTGAGAAGCTATTATATCATCAGGCTCTTCTATGGTAAGTCTTGAGAACCGTCGGTTGAAGGCTGAATCTTTTTCAATATACTTTTGGTACTCGTCTGAGGTAGTAGCGCCTATCAGCGTTATTTCACCCCGCGACAACTCGGGTTTCAGGAGATTGACAACTCCCGAGCTTACCGGCCCTTTGGGATCGAGCAGTATGTGTATTTCATCAATAAACAAAATGGCTTTGGCATCCTGAGCTTTTACGGCTTTAAGTATGGATTTCATTCTCTCCTCCACCTCTCCTTTAAATGCACCGGCTATTAATTGCCCACTAACGTCAAGCGAATAAATAACGGCCGATTTCAGACTTTCCGGCACTTCGCCCTCTTTAATTTTCAAGACCAAACCGGTAACGACCGACGTTTTTCCGACACCGGGCTCTCCGACTACCATCACATTAGGAGAAATGCGCTTTCCTAATATTTCCACCAATTGCTTCAGCTCTCGATCGCGACCCAACACGGGATCGATTCTGCCCGCTTCAGCCCACTCATTTAAGTTTTCACAATACTTGTCTAAGATGGCTCTGTGCGAGGCCGCATCAGCTACACTCTCGCCCGAGCTTTTCTTAACCTGTCCGTTTGATAGTGCGTCGGGTTCGGCTTCAGAATGAGCAGATCGAAACTCGACCACTTCATAGAGCGCCAGCGGTAATCGTCTGATTTCTGATGCTTCAAAACCCACATCAGGAGTGATCAAGGCTTCCAGCAGGTCAAGAGCTTTTACCTCACTATGACCGTAGCGCTCGCAAAGCTTCTGCGCTTCTTCCAGCACTTTCTTAGCTCCGGCATTTGGCTTGGGAATGGGTACGTGCCTGGCCTGCTTGGGCATTTTCGCAATGAGATTCATGGCCCAGCTGCGCATGGCAAGCGGATCGACACTTACTTTCTTGAGGAATTCTCTCAGCCCGACATCTTCGTCAACCACTGCCCAGAGCATATGCTCCGGCGAATAATCCGGTTGAGCATATTCCTCAGCTAATTTTTCTGAAAGCCGTATAACCTTCTTAGCCGATTCATTGAGCGTATGGTTAATCATTGGTTGGTTGAATTGATTGGCCCACCAATGTAGAAAAAAATTGCTAGATCACTGTTTCTGAATATTAAAAAAACAAAAAGGGGCATTGAATCCAATACCCCTTTTTCATTCTTAATCTTATTGATTATTCATCACCCACACTTACTATGACCACAATTCTTACAATTCAAACACCCCTCCTCGTAAACCAACGACTCCTGTCCGCATTCCGAACACTCCACGCCTTCGGCTACGGTGCCTGAGGGCACGTATTGCTTCAGGGCACGGATGATACCGTTTTTCCAGGTGTTCAGGGTCTCATCGTTGAGGTGAAGGTTTTCAACCATGTGCACCACATCGGCGATGGGCATACCGTGTCGCAGTACCCCGCTGATGAGCTTGGCGTAATTCCAGAACTCGGGATCGAACGAGC
>CAZYWJ010000035.1:21338-31844 GCA_964651785.1 uncultured Cryomorphaceae bacterium | reverse complement strand
CCGCTCAGATCAATGATTGAAATGTGTAGCGGCTCATTTGATTCGGAAAGAATATTAACATGACTCCTCGCGGGATTGGGATAAATATACAATCCGGGAATCGCAATGCGCTCATTGGTGGAAGCCGTAATATCTTGATAACCTTCCGTAGTAAACATAGGTTGGATCATTATAGAAGCCTGTGCTGCTATCGATGTGACCTCCCACCCGTTTCCATCATCGAAAAAGAAGTTTCCTTCATTTCCGGTGGTATTTAAATCCAGACCTATTCGCAAGCCGGAGGATTGCGACGATTGCTGAATGCCTACGAAAAATGTACCTGACGGTCGAAATACCGGCTCATCAAATTGGTAGATTATGGTTTGCTGATACTCTTCTTCTCCATACTGAAATTCGTGTTGAGCGGAAACCAACTCCGTACCGGGAACACCACCATTATCTTCCCAAATCTTAATGGTAAAAGGCGTATTCTCGTAGTTTATCCCGATCGGCATGGTGTAAATGCGAAGCGCCCAAACTGAGTCAGATTTAAAATTGGTGTATTTCAATGCCATTCTTGAACTATTTCCTGACACGCCATAACCTGCTTCGGCAGAACCATCATCGTAGGCGTAGTTCGTGTAGAAGGACTGTTGAAAGCGGAAGGAATTGTTGCTCGAAGTATTACCAAAGTCAGATGTTCCCAGATTGATACTCACGTCATAGATCAATTCATCCTCAGCCAATGTCGGATCGAAAGTATACTGGCTCCCACCTTCCTGAAGTTGGTGAGTGTAGTTAGCCGTGCTCTGTGCAGCGATGGGCGGCTCATTGAAATTTGGCAAGATGTCAATAACAGAACCTTCATGCGAAACAACAATTTCATTTCCTTCAAGGGTTCTCGGACCATCATTCAAATTTCTAAATCGCACCTGAATTTGGTCGAGCATCGTTTCTCCTTGATTTTCGGCATAATGCGAGAGAGGCATGGCGGAATAATCTTGCAGAAAAGAGACCGGCCCGTCAACGAACGCCACGTCATTTACAATCGGATCATTATTCAGATTGTTTTGGTCAAGCCAAACATAGTCAACGTTCCAAACGCTGTAAAGTCCTTGCAAAAATGCAATGTTTCTAAACCGAAATTTAAATCCCTCTTTCAGATAACGTGTATCGGTAATGGGCAGGTAGACAAAATTAAATCCGTCGCTATTTGAAACATCAACCGTAGACCAAATCCAAAACCACTGATCCAACTCGGGAGCATAAAATTCCAGAATCAGCGAATCATTTGATGCATTCGGTGGAAAAAAGGTAATCCCTTGAGGCTGGTAGTAGAAACTCAAGCCGATTCCGTCATCGCTATTGTAATCCAAATTAATAGGACAAGAAGTGAGCGTATCGGCAGGGCCCGTACCCGGATCGAATGAGTAGGGAAAACCCACTTCATCCGTTCCGTCAAAACTGACTACGCCGACCGTTGGCGGATTGAGCGCCAAGCTTCTGTTAAGAACCGCCTTTTCCTGTTCCCATAATATGGTATTACCCTCATCATTGCCGGGAAAATTGTCTGTACTGAAGTCGTCGATAAAAGGCAGTTCCAACAAATCGTTGTCTTTCGAATCAAATTTTACCGGCTTCTTTTTGGAAGTTTCTCGTTCGGTATTGATGGTCGCGGGGAAGATCATTTCCTGAGCAAGCAATTGAAACGGAAGAAATAATGCGAGAAGGTAAATTAGTTTTCTAAAAATCATAATCAGCAGTGTCGATAGGAGTTTGAAGGTTGTTCACCAAGGCGGTGTCGGTGGTCAGATAAAGATCAACAAAAGTTCCCAAGTTGATCATGTCATTTCTCGCAGGTATTTGATTCACAACAAAAGCCGAAGCCGTGTCATCAGCGGTTTGGCAGCCTTCGCAAGCCAGAACGCTTCCCACGTTCAACGAAGCCGAAATAATCAATTCGTAAGCTTCGGTGTACGTAAGTCCAAGTAGGTCGGGAGCTGTAGTCGGAACATTGGAAGTTTGTCCCAAAATCAGATTTACCCCTTCACCTTTTCGAATCTTTTCGCCCGCCTGTAATTTCTTTCCCTTGTATTCCAAACCTACCACACAGTCCGTGCACGACTCATCAGGTCGATACTTCAGCGAAACGAGCTGAAGTCCTGAGATTTCCAGAATAGGTATCGCGATTCGCTTCGATTTTCCGATTAAATCGGGCGCCTCTACCATTTCAGGCACAACACTATTGATGGTCAGGTAAATTGTTCTGCCTCTTTTGACCTGTTTATTTGCCCTGGGATTTTGTGAAACTACCACTCCACGAGGAAACTCATCGGTATAAATACTATCAGTCACCTCATAGGTCATATCCGTGTTGGAGAGCAGCACCTCCACTTCTTTCACTGACTTTCCCGTAATATCGGGAACGGCCATTGACTCACCGTGCTTCGTATACATGCCGAGCCATTGCACGGTAAGAAAGACAATCAATACAATGAAAACCAAAATCAGAAGGATGTTCATCCAAACCCTTCCGCTAAATATGAATCGAAAAAATCCTTTCATTCAGAATGCAATTGCCGGCAAAGATAGCAAGAACCTGCAGCGTTTAAACGTTGTAATGGGCGACCTATTACTTGACGGATCGGGTTATGAGAAAATACATGTTCAAACTTTCAAAAAATACTCAGAAGCCCAAAGCGCTCTCATAATAACTTCACCTCTATGATGAAAAAAAGAATCGGCGTGGTTTGCGGCGGATACTCAGGAGAAGCCGTAGTTTCCATGAAGTCGGCTCAAATGCTGCTTAACAATATCGATCGCGAAAAGTATGAGCCATATCAAATGGTTATAGAGAAAGGAAATTGGCATGCGCTGATCGATGGAATGAGGCTGCCGATAAGCACCAAAGATTTCTCATTTGAGCTGGCAGGAGATCGCATCAGACCTGAAGTATGCCTGGTCATCGTTCACGGAACACCGGGTGAAGACGGTCTGCTTCAGGGTTATTTCGACATGATCGATATGCCATACACCACGGGTAGTGTGCTCAACTTGGCATTGACCTTCAACAAGCGCTTCACCAATGATGTCCTTCGCGAAAGAGGCTTCAACACGGCGCGTGGCCTGCTTTTATCTTCACCTGCCGATTTTGACGAAAAAGAAATCGTGGATAAATTGAAATTGCCCGTTTTCGTAAAGCCAAATCAAGGCGGATCGAGCTTGGGTATTTCAAAAGTATCTAAAGCCGAAGACCTGAAAGCGGCGGTTGAGAAAGCTTACCGCGAAAATTCCGACATTCTGATCGAAGAATTTCTGAACGGACGCGAATTCACTTGCGGTGTGATCTGCGGAAAGGAAAAGTATCAGGCTTTGGCCGTGACCGAAATTGCCACCGAGCGAGAGTTTTTCGATTACGAAGCAAAATACAACTTAGCCCAAACCAAAGAAATAACGCCCGCTCAACTACCTGAAGACCTTTACGAAACTTGCCGCAGCACTTCAGAAAAAATTGCCAAATCGTTTCAGTGCAAAGGAGTCGTTAGAATCGACTACAAGCTGGTTGGCGAGGTTTTTCACGTGATTGAAATCAATACCGTTCCGGGCATGACAGAGACCAGCCTGGTACCGCAACAAGCTGCCGCCATTGGAATAGGCAAAAAAGAATTGATTGATTTGATGATCGAATCGGCCTCCGTTTAAAAATTCGCCTTCAGGTATTCGGTAAATTTCTTCAGCGCTCTCACACGGTGATTCTTTTGCTTTTTCTCATCCATCGTCATTTCAGCAAATGTTCTGGCTTCGCCTTCCGGCAAAAATACCGGATCGTAGCCGAAACCTTCCTCGCCGCTTTTTGCTTCAGCTATCCGACCTTGCACTTCTCCTGAGAATAGCTTTTTATCATCTGCAGTGATAAAAGCAATGACGGTTTTGAACTTCGCCGAACGATCCTTTTTAAATCGCAGCTCGCTGAGTAGTTGGTGCATGTTGGCATCAGCATCTCTGCTACCCGAATAATGTGCCGTATCAACACCGGGAAGCCCATTCAGACTGTCCACTTCAAGACCAGTATCATCTGCGAAAACGGGAATCTGATAACGATCAAAAATATAATTCGCCTTTTGCAAGGCATTTGCCTCCAAGGTTCTGCCGGTCTCAGGAATCTCACCTTCAAAACCGATGTCTTTAAGCGAAACCAGTTCGAAATCATCGCCGAGGGCATTTTGAATCTCAGCCAACTTATTGGGATTATTTGTTGCGAAAACGATTTTCATACGAATCGATATTTTCGAGAATTTCTTCTTCTATGCGATTGAGGTAGCGGAATAAACTTTTATTCTTCCAACGAATAAAGGTCATTCGCCAAAAGGTAAGCGAGTAACGGTAGGGCAAACGCAATTCGCGAACGATAAAAATACTCAATGGGAAAAACAGAATAAGACCAATGGTTATTTTGAGTGGTGTCGGGGAGAAAGCCAGCAAAAATAGAGATGCGATCAGCGCAACTAAAGGAAACAGAACGACCATACCCACCAACTTCAATGAACTATGAAATTGGCGATCTCGGACTTTACTATCTAAGAATGACTTGATGGCAAAATAAGCCGGGGCGTGCACCAGCCAAGCCAAGAGGAAAACGGGCAAAAGTATCAGCAACAAGAGCGACTGCGCCAAGCGATACAAACTTCCGTGACGAAAAATGAAGAAGAACGGAGCTCTCAAATTTCTTCTATCCATCTCACCGTCGTAGATAAAAAGTCGTCGAAAATAGCTGCCGTCGTCAGCCTGTTTTTGCAAGGCTTTTTCACGTGATTTGTAAAACGGAGACTCGCTTAGTTCCCTTCCGTTTGTTGACTTAGGATAGAATGGTAGAATTCGCTCCAGCTCAATATCAAAGGCCTGCGCAGCTTTTCTGCCTTCTACGTGAATGATTTCCTGAGAAAGCTCCTCGAATACTTTCTCCTTAAGGCGATTCATTGCTTTGGCCTTGTTCTCCACGATTTGATCGTGATAATCTTGTACGGAAATCGGCTTACCATAACTCATCAAAACCCGAGATTGAGAGTCGCTGTAATTGCTGTAATTTAAACCCAGCGGAACGACTTTAATGTCGAGGTTTTCATGGCCTTCTAATGAGCCAAAAAGAATGCGCGTGAATCCTTTGCTCAACGGACGTAGTTTCCGTACACCTTCGTGTGTAGCTTCGGGAAAAAGCAGTAGAACTTTACCGCTTCTCAGAATTTCGTAACACTGCTGAAAAGTCTCTTCGTTCTTGGCCAAATTCTGAATTCCATCTCGCTGCCTGTAGACCGGCATCATATGGATGGATTCAAAAAATCGACGCGCAGTAGCAGACTTGAAAACATCGGCACGCACCAAAAAGTGGATCACCCGCGGGCAGAGTGTAGCCGGCAAAAGCGCGTCCATAAAGGCATTTTGATGATTTGGCGCCAAAAGCACCGGACCTTCTTTCGGAAGATTCTCCTCTCCTCTTATCTCCACTTTGCGGTAGAAAAGCCTGATAGCCAAGCGCACCCAAAAGCGCAAATGAAAATAATAGAGCTTGTGAATCATCGCAATTCCGCCCCCAGCGCCGATTCCAATTCGATTTGAATCTGCGCCATGGTTTGTTCGATTTTCTTGTCGGTCAACGTTTTCTTCTCATCCCTCAAGGTGAAGGACACGGCATAACTCTTTTTGCCTTCCGGCAAATTCTTCCCTTCATACACATCAAAGAGACCAACCTCTTTAAGTAAGTTTCCCGCTTTGGCGTAGGCCAATTTTTCAATTTCCGCGAAAGCGACATTCTGATCTAAGAGCAGCGATAAATCTCGCCGAACGGTTGGAAATTTGGGTAGGTCCTCAACGGTTTTCGAAGCGTGCTTCATCTTCCGCAAAGCTGCCGTCAAATTGATCTCGGCGTAAAGAACGGGCTTTTTGATGCCGTAAGCTTTTAATGCCTTGGCATTCACTTGACCGATAGCTGCAAACGTTTTCTCGCCTTTATTCAATAAGGTGACCTCGTTCAAAAAGCCGTGGGTTCCTGAATCAGCGCTCAGCCCATCAAGTCCCATCATTTCAAATACTCCATCCACCTCTCCTTTAAGGTCAGAAAAGGAGAATGGCATGTCGGGATTGTTCCAGCTTTCGCGAAAGCGATTTCCGACCAGAGCCATGGCGAGCGTAAGCGTTTCGCGGTAGCCTTTTTCAGCCTTTTCGTATGCCGTACCGATTTCGTAAAACATCAAGCGTTCAGCTTGACGATTCAGGTTATAAGAAATGGCCTCAAGCAGGCTAATGGTCAAGTTCGGTCTGAGCACATCGAGCTCCATGCTCAACGGATTCAGCATGGCAACCAGATTTTCTGAGGCTTCTTCTCCCGTTACCTTTTGAATCTTTGCTGATTCGGTCAATCCATTCGACATGATCTCGGAAAAGCCTCTGGCAGAAAGCGCGTTGGCCAAGGATTGAATAACCGCATTCGGTTCAGGCTTTTGAGCAATACTAACGGAAATCGACATCCGATCGGGCAATTCGATGGCATTGTATCCGTAGATTCTCAACACCTCTTCCACCACATCGGCTTCGCGAGTCACGTCCACGCGATAGGATGGCACTTTCAGTTCATAGGTATCATCCGATTTTTTGAATTCAAAATCGAGCGAATCGAAGATATTCTCCAGCTGATCCTCAGAAATATTGGCACCGCAGAGGTCATTTATTCGCTTGAGCGTAATTTTTATTTCGCTTGTTTCGGGCAGTTCAGTCACTTCGTGATTGATTAGTCCAAGCAGTTTTCCTCCCGTCAATTCGGCAATCATTTGTGCTGCTCTTTTTAAAGCGAAAAGCGTCATTTCGTGATCTACCCCGCGCTCGTAGCGAAAGGAAGCGTCGGTATTCAAGGCATGTCTCTTGGCGGTTTTACGCACTCGCGACGGGTTAAACCAAGCGGCTTCCAAAAAGACATTCTTTGTTTCTAAGGTAACGCCGGATTCTACTCCTCCGAAAACACCAGCGATACAAAGTCCGCCCTTATCATCGCAGATCATCAGGTCTTCTGATGAAAGTTTTCGCTCCACTTCGTCAAGCGTTTTGAATGGGGTGCCTTCCGGCAATGTCTTAACGAGAACTATTCCGCCTGAGATTTTGTCCGCATCGAAAGCATGGAGGGGGTGTCCCAGCTCGTGTAGAACGTAATTGGTAACATCCACCACCGAATTGATGGGTTGAAGTCCAATTGATCTGAGCCGATTTTGCAGCCATCCGGGGGAAGGCTTTACCTTCACACCTTCGATGTAAATGCCCGCGTATTGGCCGCAGCCATCTGCATCTTCGATTTTTACTTTGATCGGGTTTCCGTCGCCAATCTTGACGTCAACCTCCGGAAGCTTTGCTCTGACTTTGGATTTCAAACTTAAACGAGCCGCTAGATCGCGAGCCACACCAAAATGGCCGAAAGCGTCGGTACGGTTTGGCGTCAAGCCAATTTCAAAAATATGGTCATTTTCAACCTCCAAAACATCTGCTGCAGCTTTTCCGACGGGAGTATCTTCGGGCAAAACCATGATTCCGTCATGGCTTTCGCCAATTCCTAATTCATCTTCGGCACAAATCATCCCGAAGCTTTCTTCTCCTCTGATTTTAGCCTTTTTGATTTTGAAGGGCTTATCGGGTTCGGGCATCAGGGTAGTTCCTACGGTCGCTACGAAAACTTTCTGTCCTTGAGCTACATTAGGCGCACCGCAAACAATGTTGAGCAACTCTCCCGTTCCGACATCTACTTTTGTCACTTTCAATTTATCGGCATTGGGGTGCGGTGTTGCTTCCGTAATGTAACCCACTACTACTCCTTTCAGTCCTCCCGGCACGGACTCAAACGATTCGAGCTTCTCGACTTCCAAACCCGTATCGGTAAGAATTTCAGATACTTCTTCGGGACTTAAATCAAAGTCCAAGTAGTTCTTGAGCCAATTGTAAGAGACCTTCATTCACGCAAAAGTTTAGCCGACAAAACTAAAAATTTAAATCTCGACATTGCCTTCTAATTTCCTACTTGCACGAAGTAAGAAATAACCGTTTACATCAAAGTCTATGATTTAGTAAATTTGGATATAAAACTCAGATAGATGAAAACTTCCTTACAGTTAGATCTGACATTTGAACAATTGCTGTCTTTGGTTAAGCAACTTTCTCGTAAGCAAAAAATTGAACTATCGAAGGAGTTAGAAAAAGAAGCAATAAGCTCAAAGCTTTCAAAGATATTGGGTGATTTGAAAACTGAAGAATTAGATTTAAATGTAGTAGCCGAAGAAGTTGAGCATGTAAGAAAGAACCAATATGAAAAAGGCAAACGTAAGGGTGATAATTGACACCAATGTTTGGATAAGCTTTCTTATTGGAAAACGACTAAAAAAATTACAAGGACATCTCTTGGAAGAAGCAGTCACCATTATTATATGCGATCAACTCATTTCCGAAATTCTTTTGGTATCGCGCAGGAATAAGCTTCGAAAGTATTTCCCTATTGAAACTATAGATGAGTTTATTTTACTTTTATAAAGTGTTGCAGAAAAATTCGATTTCGAATCCAAACATTTTGATTGCCGGGATGAGAAAGACAACTTTCTTCTTGATCTTATCGACGCTTCAAAAGCTGATTATCTAGTGACCTGCGATAAAGATTTGCTTGAATTGAAATCGTTCATGACAGCCAAAATTGTGACACCTTCAAGTTTTGAAAAGGTAATGAATCAATGATCCTGATTCAGACTCTCAATTTTTTTATTCACTTCATGATATCCTGCTCCAATTGGGCTTATTGAAGATTGCCTCCTTCGCTCTTCGAAGGATATTGGCGTTTTTCTCCATTTGAAGTTCAGGATCTTCATCCAAGAGGTCAATAGCCACATTTCTGGCGTAGGCGAGAATCTTGCCGTCGGTGGCGAGATTGGCGAGGTTTAAATCCAAGTCTCCGCTTTGGCGGGTTCCCATCAAATCTCCCGGTCCTCTCAATTCCAGGTCGACTTCTGAAATGCGAAATCCATCATTGGTTTCAACCATGGTACGCATCCGCTTACGCGCCTCGTTACTCAGTTTTTTGTCCGTCACTAAAATGCAGTAGGATTTTTCAGCACCCCTTCCCACCCGCCCGCGTAGCTGATGAAGCTGTGAGAGCCCGAACCGTTGTGCACTTTCTATCACCATAACCGAAGCGTTCGGAACGTTTACTCCTACCTCTATCACCGTGGTAGCAACCATAATCTGCGTTTTACCTTCGGCAAAGCGGTTCATTTCAAAATCCTTGTCCTGCGGTTTCATTCTACCGTGAACCACACTTATTTGGTAATCGGGCTTCGGAAATCGCCTTTCGATACTTTCGTATCCGTCCATCAAATCTTTCAGGTCAAGCGTGGATGACTCTTCAATAAGAGGATACACCACGTAGATTTGCCTGCCTCGCTTGATTTGGTCTTCCATAAACCCGAAAATTTTGATTCGGGAATTATCAAAAACGTGACTGGTATCCACAGGCTTTCGGCCCGGCGGCAATTCATCAATGATGCTGACTTCTAAATCGCCATAAAGGGTCATGGCGAGGGTTCGCGGAATGGGTGTGGCGGTCATAACTAAAACATGAGGTGGCCGAGAATTTTTGCGCCACAATTTGGCGCGTTGAGCTACCCCAAAGCGGTGTTGTTCATCTATCACCGCCAATCCGAGATTTTTGAAGCGGACTTTATCTTCGAGCAACGCGTGCGTACCTACCAGCAAGTGAACATCCCCTGACATTAGCCCTTCGTGAATAATCCTTCGCTTGGCAGTTTTGGTAGAGCCCGTAAGGATTTCAACACGCAGACCTAAGGGCGATAGCAATTCGGAGAAAGTCTCGAAATGCTGGTTGGCCAATATCTCGGTAGGAGCCATAACCGAAGCTTGAAAATCGTTGTCGATGGCCATCAAAGCAGCCAGCGCAGAAACCATTGTCTTACCACTTCCCACATCACCTTGCAGCAGTCGGTTCATTTGCCTCCCTGAGCCAAGGTCTCTTCGAATTTCTTTTAAAACCCTCTTTTGTGCTCCCGTAAGTTCAAACGGAAGATAGCGCTCATAAAATGTATTGAAATACTCTCCAACCGTTTCGAAAACAAAACCTTTGATTTGTTTAGCGCGAAGGTCTTTCTTGAGCAATAGTTCGAGTTGGATGAAAAACAATTCTTCAAACTTCAGTCTCCTGCGGGCATGGGTAGTGTCGTTCGCATTTCTTGGCAGATGAATGAGTTGAATAGCTTGCTTTTTTGTGATGAGCTTGAGCTCTTCGCAAATTTCCGATGAGAGCGTTTCGGGCCAACCGAAATCAGGTCGTTCAAGAATCCCACGTATGGCTTTCTCAAATCCTTTGGAGCTCATTCCGCGTTTGGTCAACTTCTCGGTTGTGCTATAAATCGGTTGAAGATATCCCTGCGACTCTTTTCGTTCTTCGGCACGCTCAAGCTCGGGGTGAGCCATATTCGGCCTGCCTTTGTAAAG
>CAZYWJ010000035.1:7058-21238 GCA_964651785.1 uncultured Cryomorphaceae bacterium | reverse complement strand
GTTTTCTTAATGTTCACAGTTTATTCGGCCAACATCAACACGGGATTTTCCATGTATTTCTTAAATGTTTGAAGGAAGGCCGAGCCTACTGCACCATCTACCACGCGGTGATCGCATGACAACGTGACTTTCATGGTATGACCTACTACGATTTGACCGTTCTTCACTACGGGCTTTTCCACAATTGTTCCAACCGCCATAATACAGGCATCGGGTGGATTGATGATTGCCGTAAATTCTTCTATTCCGAACATACCCAAGTTGGAAATGGTGAAAGTATTTCCTTCCATCTCGTTTGGCTGAAGTTTTTTGTTTCTTGCCTTATTGGCCAGCTCTTTTACCTCCTCGTTTATCGCTGCCATTGGCTTAGAATCAGCAAATCGAATGACGGGAACCAATAGACCTTCATCTACTGCTACGGCAACACCCACGTGTACGTGGTCATTGAATCGAATTTTATCTCCCAACCAAGATGAATTCACCGCCGGATGCTTTTTTAAAGCAGCGGCTGCCGCTTTAACCACCATATCGTTAAATGAAATCTTGGCAGGCTCAATCGCTGCGTTAATCTGCTTACGAGAAGCCATGGCGTTCTCCATGTCGATCTCCATGGTGAGGTAGAAGTGAGGTGCACCAAATTTGCTCTCCGAAAGTCGGCGAGCTATGGTTTTTCTCATTTGCGATACCTTCTCCTCACGGTAGTTTTCTTCACCCGAAACAGCAAGAGATTTTGAGGTGGCAGACTTTTTCTCTGCCGGTTTATAATCTTCAATGTCTCGCTTTACGATTCTACCTCCGTCTCCTGAACCTTTTACCTCACTCAAATCAATGCCCTTCTCCTCTGCCATACTTTTGGCCAATGGAGAAGCTTTTATTCGGCCATCAGCGTCAGACGAAGACTTGGCCAGTTCTTTTTCCTCTTCCTCTTTTTCTTTATCAGAAGACTCTTCGCCCTTTGATTCGGACTTTTCTTTTTCTTCAGGATCATTACTCTCTTCTTTTTCTGAATTTTCTGAATCGTCTTTCTTCTCTTCAGACTTCTCAGATCCACCTTTTGATTCTTGATCCAGAAGGTCTTGAATGTCTTCGCCTTTCTCACCGAGTATTGCCAAGATAGAGTCTACGGGAGCAGCATCGCCCGTTTCAACTCCGATATGTAGCAACACACCGTCTTGAAACGATTCAAATTCCATGGTGGCTTTATCCGTCTCAATCTCTGCGAGTACATCGCCTGACTTCACTTCATCACCTACCTTTTTATGCCATTCAGCTACTACACCTTCTTCCATGGTGTCGCTGAGCTTCGGCATGCGTACGATTTCGGCCATAATCTTCTATTATTCTTTTACGTAAGGGTAATCGTCCTGAATATATACATCTTCATAAAGCTCACTCGGATCAGGATCGGGAGATTCTTCAGCAAACTTCACACACTCCTCTACTTTTTCCTTCGTTTCCTTGTCCAGGTTTTCGAGCTCCTCTTCGGTCATCCATTTCTTTTCCAGTATCACTTTCTTTACAATGATCAAAGGATCTCTGTCCTTGTACTCTTCCACTTCTTCT
Source organism: uncultured Cryomorphaceae bacterium (assembly GCA_964651785.1). Taxonomy (GTDB): domain Bacteria; phylum Bacteroidota; class Bacteroidia; order Flavobacteriales_D; family Cryomorphaceae; genus JAKVAV01. The sequence goes on along the minus strand of CAZYWJ010000035.1, from coordinate 19,675 downwards.
TTTGTACGATACTTTGCAGGATCAGACATAGAATGTCCTTTATAACGATAAGTTCTCATTTCCAAAAGGAAAGGTCCTTCACCTTTTCTGGAGTGTTCTGCAGCTTTGGCAAATGCTTCGTGAACCTCTTCACAACTCATACCGTCAACCGAAAGCGCCGGCATATCATAAGACTCGCCCAGTTCACTCAGATTGGTCACATTGGAAGTTCTTTTCACTGAGGTTCCCATCGCATAATTGTTATTCTCAATAACGAAAACAACAGGCAACTTCCAAGTCATCGCCATATTGAAGGTTTCGTGAAGAATACCTTGCCTCACGGCTCCGTCTCCCATATAGCAATATGTCACTTGCTTCTTATCCAAGTACTTATCTGCGAAAGCTATACCCGCTCCCAAAGCGATTTGAGCACCAACGATACCATGGCCACCAAAAAGATTTCTCTCTTTATCAAACATGTGCATGGAGCCACCTTTTCCCTTACTCAAGCCTGTAGTCTTTCCATAAAGTTCAGCCATGACGTATTTCGGGTCGGTGCCTAAAGCGATCGGGTGAGCGTGATCTCTATATGCAGTAATGACTCGGTCTTCCTTGTCCATAGCCGAAACCATTCCAGCCAAAACGGCCTCTTGACCGATATATAAGTGGCAAAATCCACCGAATTTTTGCTGCACGTAGAGGTGTCCGCACTTTTCTTCAAAGCGACGCATCATCAACATGCTCTCATACCAATGTAGATAGGTTTCTTTCGAAAAGCCTGATTTCTTAGAAGTTGATTTCCTTTTGGCAGGCGCTTTCTCCGATGTATCCTTCTTATTTGTTGCCATACTTATTTGACTTAAAGGGGCCAAATATACAACGCAGCCATCAGATTTAAGAAGGCGCTAAGCTTTATCCGATATCTTTTCCCAATCCCGCATCGAAAAAAGCCATCGGCAAAAGAGATCTTGCGTTTTCGATAATTGAAATCGGGCCGTTTGGGGACCCCGTAATTACACGCATATCGTGTTGAAGCAACCTTTCGTACTCAAGCATTACTTGACGGCAGGATCCGCATGGCGTAACTTCAGAATCGTCATCCAAAGAGATGGGCTTGGCAGCTATAGCCAAAGCGATAAAAGGTATTTTCGGAAATCTCGATGCGGCGGCAAAAAGAGCCACACGCTCTGCACAAAGACCGCTCGGATAGGCAATATTCTCCTGATTGCTTCCTTGGACAATTTCGTCGTTTTCCAGTAAAACCGTCGCACCTACGGAAAATTTGCTGTAGGGGGCATAGGCATTCTTCATTGCCTGAATGGCTGACTCAAATAGTTCGCGATCTTTCTCCGGTAACTCCGCCGGTGAGGCGTATCGCTTATACGTCAAGCGGAATTCTTTTTGCTCCATGAAATCCGAATGTAAGAAAGAATGCTTAAACCGAGTGAATCAAGCAGGTACAATAAGCGCTGATCCCGTCTTCCCTACCAACAAAACCGAGCTTTTCAGTTGTGGTGGCTTTGATGGAAACATCATCAATATCAATGGAAAGCAGAGAAGCAATACCTTCTTTCATTTCGGGTATGAGTGGATTGATTTTGGGGCGCTGTAGACAGATTGTACAATCCAAATTTGACAACGCATACCCCTTTTCTCGGACCAACTGATAGCTTTCCTTTAAAAGGATTTTACTATCAATTCCTTTGTACTTATCGTCCGTATCGGGAAAGTTAAATCCGATGTCGCGTAGATTTGCAGCACCTAAAAGCGCATCGCAAATAACGTGAAGCAATACATCAGCATCAGAGTGGCCGAAAGCACCTTTTTCATGATTGATTTTGACACCGCCCAAAACGAAGGGATGACCATCAACCAAACGGTGTACATCGTAACCGAATCCGACTCTGATTTTCATCAATTAATTGGTCGAATCAGGTGGCGGAGGCCCTGAACTATCGAAGGCAACACGAAGCGTAAAGCGCAAGGTGTTGGCAAGTGGGTTTCGCTGTTCCGTAGGAATCAGATAAGAAAGGTCTAATCCGAAAACGTTGTAGCGGAATCCCGCACCTATAGTGAAGTACTGACGGTTTCCCTTAGTAGGGTGCTCGTGAAAATATCCTCCACGAACCGCGAATTGATCTGCGTACCAATATTCAAAACCAACTGAGTGATTTATCTCTCTCAACTCTTCCTGAAAGACACTTCCGCTTTCAATTTCAGCCATTCCATCAGAATTAATGATAGGAGAACCATCTTCTGCTCTTACAATTCTTCCGGGAGCATCGCTGAATGAACCAAATAAACCCTCAGCAACTCCCACATCCGGATCTCTTCCGGCAATCACCTGAGTCGGGTTGTCTTGATCATAAACTGCGGGTGAAGGTACCAAGAGTTTATTTGCATCATAGGCGAATGTGATGGAATTGAATTGATCCAAGTCTATCGTAAATGCACCTCCTAAGCGTAAATTCATCGGAAGGAAATCACGCTGAGCCGTATTGGTATAAGAAATTTTATTACCAATGTTAGAGATAGCAATTCCGAATGCCAAGGCAGCATCCTTATCTCCGAGAGAAATATCATCATCATTATAATAACCCGATAAATCTACTGCGAATGCGTTGGCTGCTTTCGAATCTGCACCACCAACATTGACTCCACCCGTAAGGTTGGAATTTATCCATCTGGCAGTTATACCTCCGGAAAATTTACTTGACAACTGAAGAGAATAACTTACATCCAAAGCAAATTCTGCGGGTCTGAACGGGCGAATCTCCGTTCCGTTAGCATCCGTAAAGATAATGTCACCCAACGTAAAGTATCGCAGGCTGGCCCCCACTGCTGAAGTCTTACTCAATTTTTTATAGCCTGACAAATAGGCCAAGTTCATATCATCAACCAGCTGTCTAAGCCACGGACTGTATGAAAGGGAAAATTCCATTTCTTCCTCAGCGAAAGCCAATTTGGAAGCATTCCAGTGCTGAGCATTCGCATCGGGAGATAAGGCGACACCCGCTTCTCCCATTGCTCCGCTTCGAGAATCAGGACCGATAAGCAAAAATGGCACTGCGGTAGTGATAGCTCTCAATTCATCACAGTCACTACCGTTAACGGCACCGGCACAGTCTACCGGGTTTTGTGCTTTCACCGACAAAAAGGTGAGGCCGGAGAATACTATTAAAAGAAACTTGTTTTTCATGTGCAAAATCTTGCGGGTGCAAATATAATTAAATGAGTCACTCAAATGAACTAGTTCAGAATTACGAGTTTTTCAAATTTCATATCCTTATCTCCCTGCTGGTTTTTAACTGAAACTTTATAAACATATGTGCCCGTAGCCAATCTGTCACCAAAGTCATCTCTCCCATCCCATGGTATGGGTACGTTACGAAATCCGTCCGTATTGGATACAGTATTGATTGATTTAACCAACTTTCCGGTGACTGTGAATATTTCTACCAAAACGTTCAGAAATTCAGTGCTTTGATTATGCTCGAAGTAGAATTCAGTGTGAGTAGTGAAAGGATTCGGATAATTCAATACTCTTTCAATTGCCATTTCTTCAGATTCGGCTACGATGAACTCTATGTTGGATTTGCTAGAATTATTGTGTACATCCCACACGGTGAGTTCTACTGAATGATTCCCCGGAGTAAGTTCATCAAAAGGAAATCTCACCGATCCCCTTTGAAAAGTATTTAAATCTGAACTGTAATAATCATTCAAAACGTAAGTATTTGCCACATTTCCGTCTAAGACGGCGGTGATATCGTGACCGATTCCGGTTCCCACCGTGTTTATTCCGTTAGGATCAAAAATTTTAGCCAGTAGGATCGGTTCTTTATCAGTATATCCACCAAAAACGAAATTTTCATCGTTCATGAATAAGTCGATGTCAGGACCTTGTTCATCATTTATGGCATCCTCATCTCTACTTCCTATCTTTAATTGATCTTGAAAACCGGTAGCATCCGTAGTCTCAGTAAAAGCATAGAAGCTAATTCGAGCCGTGCTATCTACGGCGAAAGAAATGTCTTTAGGCAAAACGAAATCGAATGTAAATTCTCCATTACTTACTTGAGCCAAACCTCTATAAACTACATCCTCTTGGGTAGGGTATGTAAACGTTGAACCACCATCATTTGCCAAAGTCGTACGTTGCTTTACCCGATCAAAAACGGTAGCTTCTATCACCCCATTAAATTCGCTGTTCACTTGTCCGTTCAGATTGAGCACATTCCCGGAAACGCGAGCAACTCCCAAAGCTTTTAACGTATCGATCGGATTTCCGAGAGTATCCGTTATAGATGTAGCTTGAATATCATATTTCGGAATAGCCATGGGTAAGGCAGGATCGCCGATCAAACTGAAATTACGATGATTGGGTGATGCCGACGCTTCGCTGTTTTTGCATTCTCTGTATACATCACCAAGCCTTGTCACCAATTCATTGTCAGGTCTGGTAAACAAGGCGTCGTAAAAAGCCAAATTAAGACGGAAATTCGGACCTGCGTAGACCAACCTGGTTGTGGTAAGTAATGCTACTCCGCCACCTCCGGAGTTTAACAGAACATACTCTCCGGCCGAGGTTCTGGTAGGATCATCAAATCTGGTAAACTGGCACGTAGCCGTCATAAAAATCGGCATGTTGTAGGTATTGTCCCAATCAAGAATAGTCGGTACATCCAAAATTCTTTCTTGAGCCCAACCATTCGTTCCACCGTGACCAATATAATTGATGATGAAAGCACCATTCCGTACCCTTCGCTCTATCGCTTCATTCACCGCAGGATAGCGATCGCCCCCGGGGGTAGCTATTTGCTGAAATGCATCTGTAAAAATCCTTTCAAGATTATAAACATTTGTATAGGATTCAATCTTAGAGCTTATTGAATCAGACTGATCCATATACAAATTTCCATCACCATCATCGGCTACAAGTGCAATTACATTCCTCCAGGAACCGAAAGAACTATTGGATTCGTTGCAGGTCAAACATGAGACGTTGGTTTCGATATATCGTCTGATTTTTCCGACAACTGACGCTGCCTCCGCCGCATTTTTTACGGTAAGGCGCCCCACACTGATATCCATAAGGTCAGCATTTCCCTCCCCGTCATCATCAGAAAGTAAACCGAAGTAATCATCGCTGACAAAAGAACTGACGGGACTTAAAGAATTCAATGATTGATAAGTAGGTATGACATTCGAATTAGATGATGAGAAATTGATATTGTCATAAGAACCATCACCAAAAAGCAATAAATATTTCGGCGCGTCTTCCGGGCTGCTCGCTCGATCATACAGCATTTTCATCAGCCATTTGATAGCGGTAACATCTCGCATTCCTGAGGAAAATTCATTGTAAACATCATTAAGTGCGACTACCTTGACCCCTAAGGGTTCTTCAGGATGGTTTCGGTGAATTTCTGCCAATTGTTCAGCTTGACTCATTAAAAATGAAGGGCTGACAATCACCATATCTATCTCTCCATCCGAATCTAAAGCGTGTAAGTTTTGATTGTCTACTTTTCCTAAATAGGAAGGTGTCATGAATGATGTTCCCGTGAAGGAAATGAACTCTCTGATATTATCAGCAGGCAGAGTAAAGCTTGCCACACCATCGGCACTATTAAACAGAATTCTGCGCACATCCGCAGGACTTGTTACCTCCCATATTTCTGAAATTCCATTGGCATTTGAGAGATTGTATTTTGCTACCTGGCCCGGACCTGAAGAGGACGCATTCCTAAACATCATCTGCGCACGGGCCATCCGCAATTCTCTTTTAACGTTAATATTGAACCAATCGAGCCAACCTGTTGCAGATGGAATTTCTCTCTTATCGTATTTGAACTTAATATTTAAGGATGAAGATGGAGTGTTTGTTGTTAATGTAATCTTCTCAGCTCTTCCAAAAAGGGATTCACTACCCCCGGATACGGAAGAAAAATCTTCAACTAAGGAATCCCCGTTTAGAAAAACGATAAATCTGGAAGATATAGCAGTATTTCTTGACATGAGATTAGCTGTCAAGGTCACAGGGTATTCTTCCAAAAGATTTGGAAATGTAAAACGCTCTCCACTGAAGCTGTACGTCGTCTGAACATCAAACTTTTCACCATACCAGGTTCTGCCGCTTTGTAAAACATTTTCCCGATCAACCTCGTGAAAAACATAGTCATCAAATTCATTTACTTCGACGGTTGGCGAACTGCCCGAACTTGCCAAATTTTGAATTCGCTTTGGAGGTAGTCCCGTATTCAGACCAATAAAATAATAGGACGTGTCGGTGTATTCGTGTTTCTCATGATCAAAAAGGCCTGATTCCGTATCGTATTTCCATTTATGCGGTCCTTTGGCAAAGAAGAGAATGTAATCATCCTCATTGAACTGCTCATCGCCTTCCCCTTCAATATAAATGGCATTTTGTAAAAGATCATCGGGCCTGTCTACACTATTATCATATGGTAACTGACCAAAACCGTTTCCGAAAATATTAAGTGCTTGTGGGTTCAAAACATCCGTTTCAATACCCAACTGTTCCAAATCATCTCGGGTGATTTTATAAACTCCGTCTTCCACCACTCCTATCTTAAACCATTCACCGGTGGCCATAACGCTGTTATCAGCAAAGTCATGAGTTTTAGGTCGACCGTAGGCGGTTTTTGTTGTATAGCTTATCTCAAATTTTCTGACAAGCCGGCCGGTATTTTCGTCAAAAGGAAAATATTCAACCATCAATTGTGGTACTCCTCTTTCATCTTTAACTCTCCAGCTGAGGCGATCTTCTTGATTCAAAGATGAAAACAAAGCCTTATCAAACTTTAGCGTTTCGTTGTACCCGACTATATTAACGGAAACGGAATTAATGGTTTGTCCCTTGCTCAAAGGAATCTTCACTGAGGAGCGAGGCGCAAAATCAAAAGTAATATCGTGGATGGCCTTTGAAAAGGTAGGAACCTTCACTTCATCTTCTCCGTTTCCGAATGAAATGAGAGATGGCTGCCAATCTAAATTAACAACCTTATTTTTCTGTGCTGTAAGACAAAGTGATGACACCATAAATAGCGCCCAAAAAAAATATTTCTTACTCATCAGTTTGGCGAGATTCTTTTTTACAATACAATCTTAACCTTAAATTACACCGTCAAAGACGTAACAATAATTCGAGAATGCTGTAACTTTAACCGTAAACATGGCCTTAAACGCCTGCACGTTCCGAAATATTGCACATGTTAGAGATTGACGCAAAAACCGCGAATAAAAAAATTCGTATACTTGGAGCTTTGAAAAAAACTGCATTTTTACCCCCATTTATGGTGCGTAGACTGACCTTTGTAACTCTTGTAACCCTTGTGTTCTTCGGCGTTTTAACAACGCGGGAAGCAAAGGCTCAAGACCCCACTTTCACGCAATTTTATGCGAATCCTCTCTATTTGAATCCGGCTCTGGCAGGTACAGCCACCTGTCCTCGAGTGGTTTTCAATCATAGAAATCAGTGGCCCGCACTTTCGGGAAATTTCGTAACCAACAGCGTTTCATATGATCAATATGTTGACGCCGTTAGCGGAGGTTTAGGTCTGTATGTGCTTACGGACAATGCCGGAAGAGGTACGTTGACTCAATTTTCAATAAACGGTATCTATTCCTATCAATTAGCCATTTCCGATAAGGTTTCTATGGTTGCAGGATTCCAAGCCAGCTACTTTCAAAGAAACTTAGATTGGGGAAGCTTAACTTTCGGCGATCAGATCGATCCAAGACGAGGATTTATTTATGAAACTCAAGATACTCCGCGTGGAGGCAAAGTCGATAATGTTGATTTCAGTAGTGGTTTTGTGATATTCAGTGAAACCTTCTTCGGGGGTGTAGCCGTACACCACCTATTTGAACCCAATGAATCATTGATTGTGCAAGAAGCACCACTAGAAAGGAAATATACGGTCCACGCAGGAGCCAAATTGCCGCTGGGAAAAGACATTAAAGGAAATACGGATACTTATATCTCTCCTAATATCTTATTTCAACAGCAATATGACTTCAGACAATATAACGTTGGACTATATATTCAAAAAGGTCCGTTGATCGGAGGAGTTTGGTATAGATTCGAAGATTCGTTTATTGTTTTACTAGGAGTGGAAACAGACCGATTCAAAACGGGATACAGTTATGACCTTACTACCAGTCGTCTTACTACGGAAACGGCCGGCTCACACGAGATTTCTTTCGCCTTCAATTTCAACTGCAGGCCGAAGAAAAAGAAATTCAGGGCAATAAAATGCCCCGCTTTTTAGTTTTTCAATCTCAATTTGAATACCTGCATATCAGAAACCATAATTCCCATGAAAGTTATTTCAGGAAAATTCTTAATAATAGCCTTGATGAGTGGAGTCATTGTATCCACCAGTTCATGCAGCTATGAAAGTTCAAACGCTACCGGTTGGAATTACAATGATCCGGCAAATGGCGGTTTTGAAAAAGTGCTTTATACCGAACAGGAAACCGGTCCGGGTTTGGTACTCATTGAAGGTGGTACTTTTACAATGGGTGCTACCGAGCAGATGGTAATGAAAGACTGGAATAATATTCAGCGCAGAGTTACCGTGTCCTCGTTTTATATGGATGAAACCGAGGTAACTAATATCTACTGGTTGGAATATCTCTATTGGTTGCGCAGAGTTTACGGCGCTGACTATCCCGAAATCTACAGAAAGGCATTGCCCGATACGTTGGTTTGGAGATCCCGTTTGGCGTACAATGAACCTTACGTAGAATACTATCTGCGTCACCCTGCTTACAATGATTATCCCGTAGTAGGTGTAAACTGGCTTCAAGCCAATGATTTCTGCGCCTGGAGAACTGACCGAGTGAATGAGGCTATCTTAATCAGAGAAGGATTGTTCGAGCATTTCCCTCAACAAATTAATGAAGACCACTTTGATACGGACGCATATTTGGCAGGACAGTACGAGAGTGGAAAACGTGTAGATGGGTTGACGGATCTTGATCCTGATAAAGAATTCAGAAATGTGCGGATGGAAGATGGTATTCTTTTACCCAGATATCGTCTGCCAACTGAAGCAGAATGGGAATTTGCCGCTTACGGATTGATCGGAAATTCTTTTCAGGAATTAATTACCGAAAGAAAAGTATATCCCTGGAATGGACATTACGTGCGAGAAGGTGACAACAACAGCCGCTTTTATGGTGAGTTGGTGGCTAACTTCGTGCGTGGAAAAGGAGACTATATGGGTGTCGCAGGAAGTCTGAATGACAATGCCGATGTAACGGCACCTGTTTATGCCTATCAGCCCAATGATTATGGCCTTTACAACATGGCCGGTAATGTCAGCGAATGGGTGATGGATGTTTATAGACCTTTGAGTCCCGAGGATGTGGATGAATTTCGCCCTTTCAGAGGTAATGTTTACCGCACGAAAGTATTGGACAGTGAAGGATCGATTGATGATAAGCTGACTGTAGTAACTTACGATGTAGAAGGTGTTAATCAATATGTAAAAGATTTTGATGAGGAAACTCAGGGCCAATTAAATCCTGAAGAGGCTCAATTGATGGAAAACTTAAATTCTTTTAGCGAACAAGCTCTCGAAAGAATGAACGAAGGAAAACCAGATGAGGCTTACACTTTGGTACGAGATGCTATTCAGGCTATTCGCACCAGCGGTGTTAGGATTGCGCCCGAATTACTGAGCGGTTTTGGAAATTTTGTGGAAGACACTCCCGGTAATGTTCGGATGAGAAAAGTTCGACCTGAAGAAAACATCGACCGAGACAATTATCGTTTGGCTGATAACATTGACTACAAAGACGGAGATTTTAACTCAAGTATCAACTATACCTCACCGAATGCTGACGAGGCATCCATGTACGATTATGGTAACACTACTTTAGTAAGCAATCGTGCAAGAGTATATAAAGGTGGTAGCTGGAGAGACCGTGCATACTACTTAAGCCCCGGTACACGACGTTTTATGGACGAGAGAAAAGCTACGGCAACAATCGGTTTCAGATGTGCGATGGATCGTGTAGGTAGCCCGGTTGGATTGGATCAAACGAGATAAAATCTTTTTGACTAAAATATTTTGACACCCGATCAGATTGATCGGGTGTTTTTATTTTTGGACCTATGGAAATAGAAAGCCTCTACGAGATTTATCGCAATACACCTCGAGTAACTACTGATACACGATCGGACGTGTCGGGTAGCATTTTCTTTTGTTTGAAAGGTCCGAATTTCGATGCGAATACTTTTGCGAAGAATGCACTACAAAAAGGAGCAGTTCATGTTGTTGCAGATGACAAGGCGCTCCGAGGAGATGATAACATCACAGTTGTTGATGATGTCCTGACGACATTACAGAACTTAGCAAGTCATCACAGAAAGCAATTCAACTTTCCCGTGATAGGGCTGACGGGAAGCAACGGAAAAACAACCAATAAAGAATTGATTGCAGCCGTCCTTTCGAAAAAATATAAGACCTGCTTCACCAAAGGAAACTTAAACAACCACATCGGAGTTCCGCTCACTCTGCTATCTATACCTCTCACTGCGGAAATAGCTGTAATCGAGATGGGGGCCAATGCTCAAGGCGAAATACGAGATCTGAGCAAAATCTGTAATCCTGACTTCGGGATGATTACCAATATCGGAAAAGCTCACCTGGAAGGTTTTGGCGGAATAGAGGGAGTAAAAAAGGGAAAGTCCGAACTCTACGCACATATCAAAAATAAAGGTGGAAAGCTGTTTGTAAATGGCGATGATGACGTCTTGATGGAGTTATCCACCGGCATGTCACGGACACTTTTCGGATCGGGTGAGGACTTTTTTTGCAGCGGTGAGATAATTAAAAAGCAGCCTTACATCTCATTCCAATTTGAATTCGACAATGAACAATCAGGTGAAGTTCAAACCCGATTAGTCGGTTCTTACAATTTCTCCAATTTAATGGCCGCAGCATGTATCGGCTGTTATTTCAAAATACCTGTCAGAGAAATTTCTATAGCGCTCTCTGAATACCGGCCCAATAACAATCGTTCAGAAATGATCGATACGGGAAAGAACAAGCTCATCCTGGATGCATACAATGCTAATCCAAGCAGTATGGAGTTAGCCCTGAAAAACTTTGCTGAAATGGAACATGAGCCAAAATTAGCGTTGATCGGCCATATGTTGGAATTAGGAGCTGACTCTGATTTGGAGCATCAAAATCTTATTAACCTCCTTTCAGACCTAAATCTTAAAGCAATCTTGGTCGGCAAAAATTTTTCAAGTTGCAATAAAAAAGGGTTTCACTACTGCGAAACCCCTGAAGACTTAAAGATTTGGCTTCAAACCAATCCTGTCGAAAACCACCTCATCATTGCAAAGGGAAGTCGATTGGTAGCCATGGAAAAAGCCAAAGAATACCTCTAGTCTTTTAACAATGTTCTGGAAATTACAATCTTCTGAATTTCAGAAGTTCCTTCGTAAATCTGAGTAATCTTAGCGTCGCGCATCAATCGCTCTACGTGGTACTCCTTCACAAAGCCGTAACCACCGTGCACTTGAACTGCTTCTACGGTAACATCCATGGCCACCTTTGAGGCAAAAAGCTTTGCCATAGAACTGGCGTAGTCGAAATTTTCTCCGTTATCTTTTTGCTGAGCGGCTTTGAGGCAAAGTAGTCGCGCTGCTTCAATCTCAGTCGCCATATCGGCAAGTTTAAAGGCAATGGCTTGGTGGTCGCTGATGGGTTTGCCAAATGATTGGCGTTCCTTACTGTAGGCGAGAGCCAACTCATAAGCTCCGCTGGCTATTCCCAAAGCCTGAGCAGCGATTCCAATTCTTCCACCCGATAAGGTTTTCATGGCGAATTTAAAGCCGAAGCCTTCTTCTCCTACCCTATTCTCTTTTGGCACTTTGATATCTTGAAACATCAAGGTGTGCGTATCGCTTCCGCGAATTCCAAGCTTATCTTCTTTTGCTCCGAGCTGAAAACCTTCCATCTCGCGCTCAACGATCAGACAATTGATTCCTCGGTGGCCTTTCTCCACATCGGTTTGAGCGATCACCAAATAGATTGAAGCCGTTCCACCGTTGGTAATCCAGTTTTTCGTTCCGTTCAAAAGATAATGGTCGCCCTTATCAATGGCTGTCGTCTTTTGAGAAGTTGCATCCGATCCTGCCTCGGGCTCACTTAGGCAAAACGCCCCGATTTTCTCACCCTTAGCTAAAGGCACTAAGTACTTTTCCTTTTGCTCTTCAGTACCGTACTTTTCCAATCCCCAGCATACTAAGCTGTTATTTACTGACATGCAAACGGAAGTAGAGGAATCAATTTTGGAAATTTCTTCCATAGCCAAAACGTATGAAACCGTATCCATACCGCTACCGCCGTATTTGGGGTCAGTCATCATTCCCATAAATCCGAGCTCAGCCAATTGCTTCACCTCATCCTTGGGAAATCGTTGTTCAGTATCGCGCTCTATAACGCCCGGTTTCAAAACATTTTGAGCAAAATCTCTCGCCGCATCTCTTACTGCAATTTGCTCTTCCGTCAATTGAAAATTCATAATTTGTCGTGGTTTAATTTTCAGCGTCGCAAATTTACGGTTTAATTGAAAACAGACTTGAG
>CAZYWJ010000035.1:0-6958 GCA_964651785.1 uncultured Cryomorphaceae bacterium | reverse complement strand
AATAAAGCAATTTTACGAGTCGAATGGACGAAAAGCTCAGTTCCTCGGAATTCATGGTCAAACGGTTTTTCATCAGCCTGATATCGGAATAACCACTCAAATGCTGGATGGGGGATTGGTAGCCGCTCTGACCGGATTATCTACCGTCTGCGATTTTCGACGCGCAGATATAGCCCTTGGGGGTCAAGGGGCTCCCCTGGTACCGATAGGCGACAGAGACTTATTCGCCGATTACGCGGCATGTCTCAATTTAGGTGGTTTTGCCAATGTCAGCATGAGCAGACAGGATGAGAGGATAGCATATGACATTTGTCCGGTCAATTTCGTTTTAAATCACCTCGCCAAAAACGAAGGTTTGGATTACGATGACAGAGGAGAAATGGCCGCTTCGGGAGAGTTGAATACTCCACTTTTAGAAAAACTAAATGCTCTCGATTTTTACAAAATTAAATATGGTAAATCACTTGGCAGAGAGTGGGTGGAAAAAGAAATCTTTCCCTTATTGAGCGAGATTGAAAATAAATCAGCTCTTCGAACATTCACCACACATGCTGCACACCAAATTGCCCGGAATCTCCCATCCAAAGGGAGGGTTTTAGTAACAGGTGGCGGCGCTTACAACGAGTTTCTTTTAAATGAGATCTCTCGTTTTCAACCACAGCTAAAACTATCCATACCTGATAAAATATTGCTGGAAGGCAAAGAAGCCTTAATCTTTGCCTATTTGGCTAAACTGAGATTAGAAGGAAAAATCAACGTTTTGGCATCAGCCACCGGTGCGATTAGAGATTCATCTTCGGGTGCCATTTATTTTCCTGTCTGAGATTATGATTTAAAAGAACAATAAGGTGGAACGACCTTGAACCAAGATCGCTTTTGATATATTTGCGCGAGATTGAAAATCGACTTAATGAGAGACCTGCTTAAAAAGTTTGAAGAACGCGCTCCTGAGATAGTATTTGAATGGAATGATTCCGAAACCGAAGCCGTAGGCTGGGTGGTAATAAACAGCCTGAGAGGCGGTGCTGCCGGCGGTGGAACCCGAATGAGAACGGGACTTGACCGCCGAGAGGTAGAATCATTGGCAAAAACAATGGAAGTAAAATTTACCGTTTCCGGCCCACCGATAGGCGGAGCAAAAAGCGGTATAAACTTCGATCCGCAGGATCCGAGAAAACACGGAGTTTTGCAGCGCTGGTACAAGGCCGTAACACCACTTTTAAAGAATTACTACGGTACGGGTGGTGATTTGAACGTCGATGAAATTCACGAAGTAATTCCCATTACGGAAGACTATGGCCTGTGGCATCCGCAAGAAGGAGTTGTAAACGGTCATTTCAATCCCAGAGAAAATGAGAAAATTCACCAAATCGGTCAATTGAGGTTTGGTGTTTCAAAAGTTGTTGAAGATCCTGATTTCTCTCCCGATCCTTCCCGTAAATATGTGATTGCCGATATGATCACCGGATACGGGGTGGCCATGAGCGTCATACATCACTACTCTTTGCGTGGTGAAGATTTCAAAGGAAAAAAAGCCATAATTCAAGGCTGGGGAAATGTAGGCGCTTCGGCAGCTTATTACTTGGCTCAAGCGGGAATTTCCGTGGTAGGAATCATTGACAGAAACGGAGGTCTGATCAACCCGCAGGGCTTAACGTTTGAACAAGTTCGACAGCTTTTCTTGGATAAAGAAGGTAATGCTTTGAAAGGAGATAACTTATTGTCATTCTCAGAAACGAATGAAAAAATATGGGATACGGAGGCTGAAATATTCTTGCCATGCGCCGCATCTCGACTGATCACCAAAGATCAGGTAGATCGCATGATCAACGCGGGACTTGAGGTGATAGCGAGCGGTGCCAACGTTCCTTTTGCCGATTCCGAAATCTTCTTCGGACCGATTATGGAATACACCGATCAAAAGGTGAGCATCATTCCCGACTTCATTTCAAATTGTGGAATGGCTCGCGTTTTTGCTTATTGCATGGGAAAAGATGTCGAGATGAGTGATGATGCCATTTTCTCTGACACGTCTGACATTATCAGAAATGCCATTCAGGCGGTGATCGACAAACACCACAAAAAAACAAACATAGCCGAAACGGCCTTCGAGATAGCCCTCTCGCAACTGGTTTAAGATGGAAATAGCAATTGTAGTAGTATTCGTTTTGGGCTATCTGGCCATCGCGCTGGAGCACCCTTTACACGTTGACAAAGCCGCATCGGCATTAATCTTGGGAGTTCTTTGTTGGGCTCTTTTCGTTCTGGGAGTTGATGCTATTCCTTCGTTTCTGGATCACGAGTATTCTCTTTTTCAAGAAGAGAATTCCATGCTTGCCGCAAATGAGTTTAAACCGATGTTTTTGGAACATCGACTACTTCATCACCTCAGCGAAATTGCGAGCATCCTTTTCTTCCTGATGGGTGCCATGGCTATTGTAGAAACCGTTGATGCTCATGAAGGGTTTCGGGTCATCACCGACAAAATCAAAACCACCAACAAGGTTAAATTGCTGTGGATCCTTAGCATTCTCACCTTCTTTTTCAGTGCGGTCTTAGACAATCTTACCACCACCATCGTAATGGTTTCGCTGCTGCGAAAATTGATAGACGATAAAAAAACGCGTTGGTTCTTCGTAGGGTTTTTGGTAATTGCCGCCAATGCTGGTGGAGCTTGGTCGCCTATAGGAGACGTAACCACTACCATGCTCTGGATTAAAAAGCAACTGCCTTCTACGCCATACATCATTCAACACCTCATTCTACCAAGTTTAACAACGGTTCTCGTTCCGCTGCTTTTTCTAACATTCAGAATGAAGGGAAATGTAACGCGCCCCGCCGCGCGTGGTGCCCACGAAGAAGAAAATCCTGCTTCGGATAAAGAAAGAATGACCATTTTCATTTTGGGAGTGGCAGGTCTGCTTTTCGTTCCCGTTTTCAAAACGGTGACTCACTTACCACCGTTTATGGGAATGATGCTGAGTTTGGGTGTCATTTGGATCGTCACTGAAATCATGCACAAACGAAAAACCATTGAAGCCCGGAAACAACTTAATGTACTTTGGGTGCTGCGGAAGATTGACACAGGCTCGGTTTTGTTCTTCTTGGGTATTCTCTTGGGAGTCGCTGCCCTTCAGGAAGCAGGACTTTTGCGTGAGGTAGCAGGCTGGCTTGATACGACTGTCGGAAATATTTATGCCATTGATTTAACGATCGGGCTTCTTTCAGCAATTGTTGATAATGTGCCTCTGGTAGCCGCTGCGCAAGGAATGTATCCCATTGCCACCGAGGGTGTGTTTGCTGCCAACGGAGATTTTTGGCTTTTCCTTGCCTATTGTGCAGGTACGGGAGGTAGCGCGCTTATCATCGGGTCGGCTGCCGGAGTAGCCGCGATGGGCCTTGAACGCATCGACTTTATATGGTATATGAAGAATCTTTCGCTGCTGGCCGTTCTCGGTTATTTGGCAGGAGCCGGAGTATTCATACTCTTTAGTGCATAATTTGTTTGCACCCACTTCGTTTATACATCAAACTTAATCTATCCTTGTTTGCATGAATACACCCTTCATTTTGCAAATCAATCCCGGAGCAGCTACTGACAGCCTCGGCACCGGCCAAGTAACGGAAGAAACGCTTTCCATCTGGGAATTACTCCAAGGCGGAGGTTGGTACATCATGATACCGCTGGCGCTTTTGTCCGTTTTGGCCATATACATTTTCGCCGAAAGGTGGATGGCAATATCCAAAGCACAAAAAGAGGACAAAGACTTTATGAATCGCATCAAAGACTATGTGAGCGATGGAAAACTCGAAGCGGCCCGAAGCTTTTGCCAATCGAGCAACACGCCGATAGGTAGAATGCTTGATAAAGGTATAGCCCGTGTAGGAAAACCGATGGATGACGTAAGTGCGGCAATCGAAAACGTGGGTAAGCTGGAGGTTTATAAACTTGAAAAAGGTTTGGCACTCTTAGCTACCGTAGCCGGTGCCGCCCCGATGATCGGGTTTTTGGGAACGGTAATCGGAATGATTTCGACTTTCCACGCCATGAAAATATCCGATGCCGGAGTAGAAATCACAGCCCTTTCGGGTGGAATTATGCAAGCCATGATCACCACGGTTGCCGGTTTGATCATTGGTATTATAGCCTACATCGCTTACAATACTTTAGTGGTGAAGGTGGATAAAGTCGTACACCGCATGGAAGCTCGATCGATTGAGTTCATCGACCTACTTGAAGAACCCGGTAAATAAGGCTTATGGATCTCAGATCGCGAAATAAAGTCAATGCAAGTTTTTCCATGTCGTCCATGACGGATCTGGTTTTCTTGCTTTTGATTTTCTTCATCATCCTTTCTACGCTTGTTAGTCCCTATGCGCTCCCTGTAGATTTGCCGGTGAGCAAAAACAGAGCAAAAGAAAAACAAACTATCGCCTTGCGAATCGATCAGGATCTGATCTACTCGGTAGATAATCAAATTATCGATCCCTTGGCGTTGGAATCCACTTTGGCGGCAGAATTGCAAGGAGCCGAAAAGCCCGGAATTATTCTTCACGTAGATCAGAAAGTGCCGACAGGCCGAACTGTAGAAGTTTTGGATATCGCGAAGCGGAACCAATGGAAAATCGTTTTGGCTACTAAGCCTGAGTAAAATGAAAACGGAAGAGGAAGAAAAAAAGAGAAGAGTTAAAGCTCTGATTGTGACCATCGTTTTTCACGCGGTGGCACTGATCTTATTTCTCATTTTCGGATTGAAACAACCAAATCCACTTCCTGAAGATGCCGGCGCCTCGGTAGAATTTGGCTGGGATGCTGATGCAGGCGGGCCTGATATCGTGAGCCCTACTCAACAAGTGCAACAACCCGAACCGGTGCAAAATACGGAACCCGAAGTAACGGAAGACCCCGTAGATGAAGTGGCGGAGGAAACGCAAAGCGAAATAGCGGTGCCGAAACCGCAGGAGGAGAAACCGAAACCGGTGGAAGACAAAAAGCCTGAAAAACCGGTAGAAAAACCCAAGCCGAAACCAACCATCAGCGATGAGCTTAATGATGCACTTCAATCTCTGAACGAAACGAACAACCCGGGTACGGGACAGGGAGAAACCACCGGAAACGGTGACCAAGGTAGCCCTGACGGAAATGATGGTGAAGGCATGATAGGGAGCGGCAGCGGGAGCTGGCAATTGGATGGAAGAAGTATGCTTCCGGGCTACGGTACGAAGATTTCTACAACGAAAGAGGAAGGAATTGTTGTGCTCAATATCTGGGTCGATAAAAACGGCAAGGTGACAAAGGTTCAACCAAACTTGAGAGAATCTAATACAACTTCTCAATACCTGATCAATTTGGCGAAGAATGACGTATTGAACAATTTCAAGTTCAATGGCGATCCCGATGCGGCTATTTCGCAGAGAGGTAAAGTGCGTTACGTTTTCCAATTGAAGTGATGGACTACCGCCAAACGGTTGAATACCTTTTCTCGCAATTGCCCATGTTTCAGCGGGTGGGAGCGGCGGCCTACAAAGCCGACTTATCTAACACCATTGCCATTTGCGAACTCTTCGACAATCCCCAGAATAAATTCAAATCCATTCACGTAGCCGGCACAAATGGCAAAGGTTCCGTAGCGCATACCTTAGCAGCCATATTCCAAGCTTGCGGCTATAAAACGGGACTTTTTACATCACCCCATCTCAAGGATTACAGGGAAAGGATCAAGATCAATGGGGAAATGATCTCTGAAGATCACGTGGTGAAATTCGTAGAGAAATTCAAAAATGGCAATCATGATTTGAAGCCTTCTTTTTTTGAATTGACCTGCGCTATGGGTTTCTCCTACTTTGCCGAAGAAGAGGTGGATATAGCCATACTGGAAGTAGGAATGGGCGGACGTTTGGATTCTACCAATGTGGTTGATCCCGAGCTTTCGGTCATAACCCACATCAGCAAAGATCATCAGCAGTTTCTTGGTAATACCATTGAGTTAATCGCCGCAGAGAAAGGCGGCATCATTAAAAAAGGCAAGCCTGTGGTCATTGCCGAGAACACTTTTTCGGTAAGAGAAGTACTCGAAAAAATAGCCGCTCAGCAAGGTGCTTCGCAGTATCACGTCTTTGCGAGCTCACCCATTTTGGAAACGGATCTGAAAGGATCTTACCAAAGAGAGAATATGCGAACGGTTGCAATGGCGGTTACCGCTCTGCGCGAAAGAGGTTGGAGCCTGCCACAGGATAAAGTGCAAGAAGGCGCAAAATCCGTAGTTCTCAGAACAGGACTACGCGGACGCTGGGAGCAAATAGGCGAGATGCCCAAGGTGATTACCGACGTCGGGCACAACGAGGCAGGAGTTCAGCAGGTAGTTGATCATCTGCGCCGCCAAACCTATGTGCGATTGCATATGGTCTGGGGAATGGTGGGCGACAAAGACGCACGAGCCATCCTGGCGCTACTTCCCAAATCAGCCACTTATTATTGGTGCAAGCCTGATGTGCCCCGAGGAAAGGAAGTAGAAGAGCTTGCCCTTGAAGCAAATAAACACGCCTTAATCGGAAAGACCTATCCAAGTGTTTCAGTTGCCTTGGAAACGGCGAAAAAAGAAGCCCAATTGAACGATTTAATTTTTGTTGGTGGGAGCGTTTTTGTTGTGGCAGAAGTTCTTTGAGACGATCAGCGAAAAAATTTTACACCTCTCGCTTGCTGCGAAAAAAAATCGTCTATATTTGCACTCCCGAAAACAAAAAAGGGCGATTAGCTCAGTTGGTTCAGAGCACCTGCCTTACAAGCAGGGGGTCGTAGGTTCGAATCCTACATCGCCCACAAGCAAAACCACCCCGACGACAGTCGGGGTTTTTTTGTGCCCAATTTTTTGGCTGAGCTTGCTCAGAGCCAAAAAATTGGGCACAAAAAAGTCAACCTCAGCGAAGCGGAGGTTGGGTTTTGCTTGAGCAACAGGGT
>CAZYWJ010000034.1:20769-32249 GCA_964651785.1 uncultured Cryomorphaceae bacterium | reverse complement strand
GGCTAAAAGCCAATAGCTTCACAAAACCTTCTTAAACTTCGTAACCACCAACCTGTTACGAGTACCCTCAGCCCCCGAATCAACTTCAAGCTGCGCTCCCAATTGGCGGCTCAAACTCTCCAACAGCTTCTGACCAAATCCCTCGCTTTCCGCATCTACGTCCGTTACGTAACCTCTTCCCGTATCGCTGACTTCCAACACCAATGTATTCCCTTCTTCTCGCAGCATGATGAAAATTCGGTCAACGCTTACCGCCATGTTCTCATTTCTTGGAAAAGCGTACTTCAAGCTATTTGTAATCAACTCATTTATGATTAGCCCCAGCGGAACCAAGGTATCCACATCCAAACTGATCGGCGCGATATCGAGATCGAGCTCTATTTCATCGGAATCTATCTTATACGTATCGAAAAGCTCGGAACACAGTTTTTCCAAATAGGGTTTCACTGCTACTCCCGTTAAATTTTCTCCCTGATACAAATTCTGATGAATCAAAGCCATTGATCGCACCCTGCTCTTCCCTTCGTTTATGGCTTTCAGCACTCCCTCATCTCTTACACTTCTGCTTTGCAAAGAGAGCAAACTCGACACAATCTGAAGGTTGTTTTTTACCCGATGATGAATTTCCCGGAGCAGGGTTTCCTTTGCACCCAATGCATTCGCCAAGTCGTGCTTTTGACGCAAATACTTTCGCACCAAGATGTACAGAATCAGAATCAGGATACCGAAGATTATCAATGCTCCCGCACCAAGCCAAATGGTTTTATTCTTTTGAGCAATCACCGCCGCCGAGGCTTCATTTTCCGCATTCAAGAGTGCCACCTTATTGCGCTGTTCGGCCAGGTTGAACTTCGCATCTTTCTCGGCAACGGTTTCCAAGATATTCAGATTGAGAATGGAATCCGAGATGAGCTTGTAGTCCTTCTGCCTCTCCAAGCTTTCGCGATAATTTCCCATTGCCTCATGGGCACGAGCCAGCGTAGAGTAAGCATTTTGCTGATGGCTCAATGAATTGTGAAGGTCTTTATCCGCCAAAATCAACTCTGCCTGCCGAATTGCTTCCGGATACAGCTCCATCTCCAAAAGTATGTCGCAAAGGTGCGTGCGTGTTTCACTTATATTATAGTGACTCTCCAACCCTTCCCTGATGCTGAGTGCAGTAAGGTGACTTTGATAAGCTTCATCCAAGCGACCTTGTTTGCGGCGCAGGTAACCCATGAAATCAAAGTGAAATCCCAAACCCCACTGCGTACCTAAAAGGCTGTCGAGTTTGCCTTGCATCATCAGTTGGTGCTCGGCCTTATCATACTCCTCCAAATCGATTAGGAGCAAGCCAAGATTGGCGTGCACGTTGGCGCGTCCAAAGGTATCATCCACCGCTTCATAAAGGGTCAAGGCCTCTTCGTACCAATCGCGCGCTTTTTGATTTTGGTTGATGTTGCTATAGAAAATCGCCAAGCCATTGGTGGCCCCTGCTATAGCCGAGGTATCGCCACGGGCTTTTTCCAATTGGTAAACCTCATTCATATAATCCTGAGCCGCTTCGTTATAACCCATGAATACATGCATGGAACCTAAGTGATTGGCTGAAAAGACCCAATTCGAAGTGTCTCGGTGATGACGGTAATAGTGATAACAGGATTTCAGTTCTTCAATACTCTGCACGTAATTTCCCAGCCATCGATTGGCCCCGCCCTGAAGACGCAGCGCTTCCATGTACTTGGTGCTGTCAGATTTTACCTTTGGATTCTCTAAAAGCAAGGAGGTAATGTCAACGCAGCGTTGGCGATCCTTGGCGTACCCCTCCTCCGCGGCTTTCAGCATAAGCGCAATTCTCTCTTCTTCAGACTCGGCCTGCAACCACAATTCTTCTGAGCTGTCTTGACTCGAAACCCGGCCTTGCGCCGGTGCGGGCGAAGCGCAGATAATGAAAATAAAACACCACGTAATTAAGAATTGAAGGCCTTTATCTACCAAAACTTCCACCATGCTCGCTTTGCATTAATTTCAGTCTCGAATGAATAGCCGCCGATAGAATCTCCTTCACTCAATGCATTTCCCAATTTCTTCTCCAGTTCCATCATCTCCATGCCAAAGAATGCCAGACCGAGTTGTTTTTTCACCTTCCCCGTCCGGGGATCATTGAGGGCTTGGAAGAAGCTTTCGTCACTTGGAGGAGTCATTAAGATTGCGCCTTTTGCGTTTTTTTAAAGTCGGAAATACGAATGACGAGACATTCATGCGAAAGATATTCACCCATTTGGGTGAAATTGGTTCTATTTTTATTCGTGAGTAAGTTTTGCTTGGTGACAAATCTACTTCAACTCCAAACTCTCTGCATCAATCATATCCACGCGACGTTTCATTTTCTTTTGAATCACTTTGAAGTGGTGTTTGTCCTCTTCGGTTACGAAGGTGATGGCTTCGCCCGGGTTTTCGGCGCGCCCCGTTCTACCGATGCGGTGAATGAAATCTTTGGGTGATCGTGGCAACTCGTAGTTTACCACATGGGGCAAGAAGTTGATGTCAATTCCGCGCGAAAGCAAGTCGGTGGTGACCAGTACGCGCAATTGACCCGAAGCGAAATTGGCCAAAGCCTCTCTCCTGCTCCCCTGACTCTTTTTGCTGTGCGTAGCTCTGGCATCGATGCCATTTCGTTGTAGCTTATCGGCTACCAAGTCGGCTTGATAAACCGAGGAAGTAAAAACGAGAACTTGTTTCCAGTCATTGGATTGAATCAAGTGGCGCAGCAGCGGTCCTTTCTTCTCGGGTTTTACGAAATACCCCGTCTGATTGATCAGCTCCACCGTTTCTTTTTCGGCTTCGACTTTAATGTGTACCGGATTCTTCAGCAAGACCCGCTCTATCGATTGCACCTCTGCACTCAAAGTTGCCGAGAAGAGTAAGTTCTGCCGCCGCTCGGGGAGAAGGTCAAAGATGCGATCCATCTCGGCTTTGAAGCCAAGGTTGAGCATCTTATCGGCTTCGTCTAAAACCAGTGTGCTTAAATCATCGAAATGCATGGCGTTGGACTCAGACAGCTCCAGCAATCGCCCCGGAGTGGCTACCAAAACGTTGACGTGCTGCATCCCCTTCATTTGCGGGTTGATGGAAGCTCCGCCGTACACGGCCATCGACTTAAACTGAAACGGCAAGTCTTCTGAAAAGGAACGAAACACGGACTCTACCTGAATGGCCAGTTCTCTGGTTGGCACCAAAACCAACACATTGATGTGTCGGTTTTTAGTCATGGTCTTGCCTTTAAGCTTTTGCAAAACGGGTAGCACGTAGGCCGCCGTCTTTCCCGAACCGGTTGGCGCAAGCCCCAGCACGTCTTTGCCCTGAAGGATGGCAGGAATGGCTTCCGACTGTATGGTTGTCGGCTTTGCATATTCCTGCTTTACGATAGACTTTACCAAGTAGGGCGCCAGTCCCAGCTCTCTAAACGACATAAGTTTGCGGTTTTCTTCTTAGCGCGAAGGTAATTGAATTTGACAGCCGCTCTGCTTCCGCATAAGTTTCGCCTACCTTTACCACCGCAATAATACGTTCTGTTTTGAAAAGATTTGAAGACTTGGGCATCAGCCCTGAATACATCAATGCACTGGCCGAATTACACATTGTAGAGCCCACCTACATCCAGCAGAAAGTGATCCCCGTACTAATGGCCGGCCCCACCGATATGGTGGCCCAGGCACAAACGGGCACGGGGAAAACGGCGGCATACGGACTTCCGCTATTAGCACAAATGGATGCTAGTCGGGAAGATGTGCAGGGCCTGATCCTCTGCCCGACCCGCGAACTGGCCAAGCAAGTAGCCAAACAGCTCTTCAAATTCACGAAGTATTCGGATAAGATCTTTGCGGAGGCAGTGTATGGCGGTGAGCACATCGACCGACAGATTGCGGCTCTCAAGCGTCCCACTCAAATTGTTGTCGCTACTCCGGGCCGCTTGATTGATTTGGTAAAAAAGCAAGCTGTAGATCTAAACTCAGTAAAGACCGTCGTTCTCGACGAAGCCGACGAAATGCTGAGCATGGGCTTCAAAGACGAGCTGAACGAAATTCTGAGCTTCTTGCCGGCCGTGCAAAACAAATGGCTCTTTTCCGCGACCATTCCCGATGGAATCCAACGCATCATTTCAAAGCATTTGTCACCAAATGCCGAGCGAATTGAAGTAAAACAAGAAGATGTAGTCAATGAGAACATCACCCACCTTTACGAAGTCTGCGACGACGATCAAAAACTCTACGCCCTTCAGCTTTTTCTCAAATCTCAAGGCCAAAGTCGCGGAGTAATCTTTTGCAAAACCAAAGCAGCCGCCAAAAAGCTGGCGCAACAATTAATCGCCAAAAACGTGGCCACGGAAGCCATCCACGGCGATCTCTATCAAAAGGAACGCGATAAAGTGATGCGAGCCTTTAAAAACGAATCCTTGCGGGTTTTGGTAGCGACCGATTTGGCGGCCAGAGGAATCGACATTTCCAACCTGAGCTTTGTGGCCCATTTCCAATTGCCCGAAAGCGACGAGTACTATCTGCACCGAAGCGGACGTACGGCCCGTGCCGGCAAAGAAGGGGTTTCGATGTGTTTTGTTACGAATGAAGAGCTGAGGGTTTTAAAGCACTATGAACGCAGTCTGGGAATTACGTTTGAACAAGTAAAGAAAACTCGCTAATCAGGTTCTTCTCTGGGAATCAGACTCCAATCTCTTTTAGCTTTCATTCCTTTCAAGTGAATCACGAAAAATTTCTTTTTTTCTGATTCTCCTGAAGGTTTCTGCTACAGCCGATTAAATAAATCAAGCCTACGGAAAAGACCCGTCACCGCTGCATTTCGAGAACCTTGAGCCCTCTTTTTCGTACACGTTGATTACGTACAAACCCACCCCGGATGGTCTATCTTTCTACTCGCTTCGTAAGCAGAATTTTATGCCTCCCCTTAACACTCATCTTCCCCCTTTTGCTATCGGCCCAATTGGGTGCCGACCTGACTTCGGTCGATAACACCAATTGCAACGGTGCACCGTGCAGCTACAACGGACCGAGTATCCTTATCAACGAACTCATGCTCTCCCCGTCAAGTTTTGACGGCTCGATGTGGGGTGGTTCGGCCACCCAGAGAGGAGAATGGATCGAACTGTACAATCCCAATATTTGTGAGCCGGTCGACATCTCCTGCTATTACCTGGGCAATAATGCCAATGACGGCGGTGTTTATCCAGGCGGATACATAATACCTGCCGGAACGGTAGTTCCCGCAGCAGGTTTTGCACTGATTCGCGGTGTAAATGCGGATCCCGTTCCTGCCGACCGACTGGTGGCCAACGGCGGAAATGTAGTAGAGCTCGTAGTAAGCGGAGCAGGTGTTTGCGTCGGTGGTGGAAGCAGGCTTTGGTTTCCTAATGCGGGAGGATGGTTTGCCTTTTATGACAATAACGGAGTACCCCAAGATGCCGTTTCATGGGCAAATCAATCCAATCTGGATGAATACCCTTGCATACCGACTTCTTCCGGCTGTAGTTTTTCAGGCTCCTTGGCCAATTACAATGAGTTTCCGAACGACCGAAAAGAATACATTCTCAATCAGTCTGCCGCAAACTTTCAAGGGCAGAGTCTCCGCCGAATTCCCGACGGTGGAGCATGGAGCACACCCGGTACACCAACTTACGGGTCGTGCAATGCTGCTTGTGTAAATCCTCAATTGGTCAATTGCAATGGCTCGGCAACCGCGATGCCTTCGGGCGGGATACCGCCATATACTTTCCTGTGGGACGACCCTCGCTCACAAACCACTCAAACTGCCGACCAACTCTGCGCAGGAACTTACTGTGTGACCATCACCGATGCCCTATCCAATACTTTTCAAGAATGCATCACGGTGGTAGATGGTGTTTTTGAAGAAAATACCTCCGATGGATTTTGTAACGGCGATTCCTATACCCTACCCGATAATTCAACCGTAGGTCTGCCCGGTCAATACACCACAACCTTCCAAACGGGAGCCGGTTGCGACAGTTTGATCACGGTAGATTTGGAAGTCTATCCTACCTACAACTTTTCACTCAACCCGAGCATTTGCGACAATCAATCGTACACGCTCCCCGATGGCTCTGTGGTAGAAGATGCGGGAACTTACCCCGTGGCATTTACAACTATGCAAGGTTGCGACAGTCTTTACACGGTAGAATTGGAAGTGCTCCCACCCGTCGACATTTCGCTTTCCGCGGAAATATGCCCGGGAGATAGCTACACCCTTCCCGACGGAAGTGAGGTATCTACTCAAGGGACCTATCCCGTGCTCATCTCTGGTGGATCAGACGCCTGCGACACACTCTATACCGTCGAACTAGAACATTATGACACTTTTACCCCGACAATAGGGCTATTGAATGATATTTCTTGTTTCGGTGAAAACGACGGATCGGCCATCCTTTCCATCAACAATGGCAGTGCGCCTTACAGCTTCAATTGGTCTGATGGAGAAAATCACGGCTTGGAACCTTCAGGTCTCATCGAGGGAACGTACACCCTGAATGTCGAGGATGTGAATGGATGCGAAACGTCCGTATCATTCGATATCTCAGAGCCTGACCCTTTGTCAATTTCTGCCTCCGCCGATACGCTGATTTGCATCGGAACGAGCACGGACCTTTCCGCGCAAGCGACGGGAGGCACGGGCGCGATCACTTATCATTGGAGTCATACGGCTTCCGCCAATAGCGTCGAGACAGTCTCACCGGATGAGGATACGCAGTACTCCGTTTACGCAAGTGATGAAAATGGATGTTTGTCTGACACGATCACTCTAAATGTTGCCGTCATCAGCCTCGATTCAGCTTTGCTCGAAATCGTAACGAGCAATCCCATATGCGCGGGAGGTGAATCAACTGTTGAGGCAAGTTACGATGGTCTTTATCCGCCATATACTTTTACGTGGGATGGCGGGCTGCCGGACGGACCGGGTCCGCACGAGGTTGTTCTTGACGAAACAACGACCTATCAAGTCTCGGTAAGCGATCAATGCGGAAACGTATTGACTCAGGAGGCCACCCTCACCATCTGGCCACTTCCGGTGGCAGAGGTCATTACGACTGACCTGTCTTGCTTCGCGGCGATTGACGGAACCGCCTCTATTTCCGTTTCGGAAGGCAGTCCCGATTTCTCCTTTGACTGGAGTGACGGAGGAGATCACGGCGCGAATCCTACTAATTTGGCGGGTGGTGAATACGACGTGAATATCTCCGATGCCAACGGATGTGAAACGGAAATAAGCTTTGTCATTGGTGAGCCGATGCCCGTCTCAATAACGGCTACCGCCGATACGCTGATTTGTATCGGCACGAGTACTGATCTTTCAGCAGAAGCTACGGGTGGTACGGGGGCTTTCACTTATCATTGGAGTCATACGGCTTCCGCCAATGCAGTTGAGACCGTATCGCCGGAAGTCGACTCGAACTACGGCGTTTACGCTACCGATGAAAACGGGTGCACCACTGATACCATCGGTTTGAGCGTGGCCGTAATCTCGCTTGACTCGGCACTGCTGGAAATTTTTGGTGCGGCGCCCATTTGTGAAGGGGAAAGTGCAACGCTTAGCGCTAACTACGACGGAGCCTATCCGCCATATGATTTTTCCTGGTCGCCCGGAGAATTGACCGGCACGGGTCCATACGTAGTTTCACCTACGGAGACGACGACCTACAACTTAACTCTGACGGATATTTGCGACAACAGCTTGGATCGGGAAATTACCATTGAGGTAAACCCTCTTCCCGAAATTCACTTGCCGGATGAACTCTTAAACGGATGCAGTCCGCTGACGGCGCAACTCTATGATTCACTAAATACCTCTGCAGATTTCACGCATGAATGGGTAGTTTCAAACGGAACTTCGCTCTTCGGAAATCCTGTAGAACTTGAGCTAACCGAATCGGGACTTTACGAAATCCAATTGGTTATAACGAGTCCCGCAGGATGTTCCGACAGCTCTGCATCAACCCTTCCGGTTGAGGTTTTTGAAAGGCCTTATGCCAACTTCTCGGCGTCAACTTGGACCACCGACATGGATGGCCCCGAAATCAGCTTTTTCAATACAAGCGATGGGTTTACCTCCTCCGTCTGGCAAATAGATGGAAACACTTTCGCAGATGAGGCATCCGTTTCCTATTCATTTCCCGACACGGGGCAGTACGCTATTCAGCTCTTCGTCGAAAATGAATTTGGTTGCGCCGATAGCATTACTCGTTTCGTTACCATCGCGGTAGTACATACCGTAACCGTGCCCAATGCCTTTACCCCGACTTCCGACGGCGACAATCCGCTATACGATCCCACCAGCACTTCCAATACCGTCTTTTATCCCTTCTCCGAATACGTGGATGAATACCGCATGAGCATTTTTAACCGATGGGGAGAATTGATTTTTGAAAGCGATGAGACTCAACTTGGGTGGAACGGAACGTATCGCGGAAAACCGTGTCCGCAAGATGTGTATGTGTATCGGATAGATATGGTTTTTACCGATGGATTTGAAACAACCAAAGTGGGCGATATAACTCTGTTCAGATAGTGAAAGCTTTCAGGCAAACATATCGCACCTTGATAGGCCTGTTTTTGGCTTTGGCTGCAAACGGCCAAGACATGCAGTTTTCGCAATCGTACAGCAATCCGATTTACCTCAACCCGGCCTTTGCTGGAAATCAAGAAAACACACGTATCGTGCTAAACTACCGCGACCAATGGCCCGGCATTAAGCACAATTTCAAAGCCTATGCGGCAAGTACCGATTTCTACATGAAACCTACCAAAGGTGGTTTGGGGGTTTCCGTTATGAAAGATGTGGCGGGAGAGCATAATCTCAGCAACACCATAGCTTCGCTTTATTACGCTCAACACATTCGTCTTTCGCGAAAATCCAACCTTTCACTGGGGATAAAGGGAAGTATGGGGCAGAGAGCATTTGATCCCGGCAATCTGCTTTTTGCCGATCAGGTTATCAGAGAATCGACTACCAGCCTGTCTCAGCCGGTAATGGCGCCTGCCACACTCTACGCTGATTTTTCTGCGGGAATACTTTATTATACTGATAAGTCATGGTTTGGCGTATCCTTGCACCGAATTAATGAGCCCAACCAATCACTCCTTGGCGGCACGGACATCATTCCGCGAAAGCTTTCGGTACACGGGGGAACCATCGTACCAATTGAAAGTTTTAAAAGATCTTTGGGAGAAAAGAAACTTCGCGTAGCGTTCAATTACAAGAGTCAAGGAGAATGGGATCAGCTTGATGTGGGAGGTTTTTTCACTTACCGCCATGTCAACTTCGGGATGTGGTATCGTGGGCTGCCGATAAAACCCTATAAGCCCGGCTACTTAAACAACGAGTCGGTCATTCTGCTAATCGGCTACGAGGCGCCGAAGTGGTTCTCATTTGGCTATAGCTACGATATTTCCATCAATCGACTCTTTACTCATTCAGGTGGTGCCCATGAGATCTCCATGATTCTGGAAATCCCTCAACGGAAGAAGCAAAAGAGAAGAGTGGTGCCTTGTGCTAAGTTTTAATTTTATCCCAACAAATTCATCTTTCAGTTGAATTCAGATGATAGCCTAAACCGAAAGCTATATCACAAAAAAAACCGACCTGAGAAACTCAGGTCGGTCATTCGTAATGAAAGAATAATTATTACCACGAAAAAGATGATTATCCCCAAATTATTCGACCATTACTTTTTGGGCCATAGCTCCGTCTTTTGTTTGCACTGAAATGAGGTACATACCTGTTTCCAATTGTGAAACGTTGATTCGCTTCGTAGGATTTACAATCACTTCAACGCTGCGACCATTTATGTCGTAAATAGCAACTCTTTCCAATTCTACATCTTCTGAAAAGTAAACCCAGTCAGTAGCAGGATTCGGATATATTGTGAAGAGCTCTTCACTAGCATTATCTATTGAAAGTATTCCCTCAAACTCAAATGCTCCGATATCTCTTATTCCGGTCAAACCGTAATCGCGTTGATCGTTGAAAAGATCACCCGGCGCTCCGTCATTTATACCTACTGAACCCTCTAATAAAGCGTGAG
This sequence comes from uncultured Cryomorphaceae bacterium, assembly GCA_964651785.1. Lineage (GTDB taxonomy): Bacteria > Bacteroidota > Bacteroidia > Flavobacteriales_D > Cryomorphaceae > JAKVAV01. The sequence goes on along the minus strand of CAZYWJ010000034.1, from coordinate 22,162 downwards.
TAAAGGTAGGTCCACCATTATCAGCCAAAGGACCTAAATCGGGAGTCATTCCTTCCATGTCAGTGGCTTCGGGTACGAAGCTATTCTCGTCATCCGTTGCTACGATATTGTAACCAAGCGATGCCACGGTACCTGATAGGTCATCACCCGAATCGGCCATATTCAATGCCAGTATGGTGTTTTTCAAGGTCACATTTAGTCCCGCATCGATTAATCCTCCTCCATTCATTTCGGCAGTATTCAAGGCAATCGTACATGCGTTGATGTCAATCAATCCTGAACCGCTGTTATAAACTCCACCTCCTGAACTCATGGTTTCATTTCCAGAAACGGTAGAAGCGGTGAGATTAAAGAGTCCTCCGTTATTCCAGATTCCTCCTCCACCAGAGCCTTCAGAATCTCCTGAAACTGTATTGCCGTCAATTGTACAACGACTTACATCCATCAAAGTACCCGACTGATTCCATAGCGCACCACCTTGATTTCCGGCACTGTTTGCCGAGAAAGATGATTTCACTATGAAAATCTGACCGCTCATTCCCGTAACGTGAATTGCACCACCGTTACCGGGAGCAGCCATTCCGGCTCTTCCGTCTACATTGTTATCGATGAAGTCTGAATTTTCGACCGATAAATCTCCGTCTACAATTTCTATTGCACCACCGGCGCGGTTTGCAGCATTCCCCGTTAAGGTAGAAAACGAAACTTCAACCATTCCATCAGTACTGAAAAGTGCACCGCCTGAAGCTGAAGCTCCGTCGGCATTGTTATTTGTTATGCCGCAGTTGCTCACTAGAAGCGTTCCCCCATTATTGAACAACGCTCCACCACCATTATCGGCGGCTGTACCCGAGGCAATATTCGCATCGAAATTGACTCCGTCCACTTCCATGGTTCCTGCACCATTCCAAAATCCACCGCCTTCAGCAGCAGCTTCATTCATACTCACGGTACCTCCCGAAATCATAGCATTACCTGAACCGGTAATGTGCAAAGCACCACCATTTCCGGGCATTGAACCTGTCGTATTTTCAGAAAAGTCATTGTCAGTTAGAGTCAACATACCGTTTTCAGCAGAATTGTCTTCTATTGCTCCACCTGCTCGGTTAGCCGTGTTTCCGGTAAACTCAGAATCTTCAACGGTAAGCGTACCCAGATCGTTCAGAATTGCTCCACCTGAACCGGATGTTCCATTGGCTACATTGTTTGATGCTGAGATGTTCATCACCATCATGGTTCCGCCGTTGTTGAATATTGCTCCACCACCGTTATCGGCGTCGGCTCCTGAGGCTACGTTTCCGTCGAATGATGTTCCGTCTACGGTCATCGTTCCCACATTATTCCAAAAGGCACCACCTTCGGCACCTGCGGTATTTCCGTTGGCCATACCACC
>CAZYWJ010000034.1:0-20669 GCA_964651785.1 uncultured Cryomorphaceae bacterium | reverse complement strand
TATTCCAAAAGGCACCACCTTCGGCACCTGCGGTATTTCCGTTGGCCATACCACCGCTGATCATCGAATCGCCGGGACCACCTACGTGCACTGCTCCTCCGTTTCCGGGGCTCATCGCCACGCTGTTTTCCACAAAGTCGTTATTCGTCAAAGTCAGCATTCCGCCTTCGGCTGATGCTTCTTCGATGGCACCACCCGCACGTTGAGCGCTGTTGCCTGTAAATTCAGAATCTTCTACGGTAAGTGATCCCATCGCATTTAAGATGGCTCCACCCGAACCTGAAGCTCCGTCGGCTACATTGTTCATGGCCATGATGTTCATCACCATCATGGTTCCGCCGTTGTTATAAAGGGCGCCACCACCATTGTCGGCTTCGGCTCCTGAGGCTACGTTTCCGTCGAATGATGTTCCGTCTACGGTCATCGTTCCGACGTTATTCCAAAAGGCACCACCTTCGGCACCAGCGGTATTTCCGTTGGCCATACCACCACTGATCATCGAATCGCCGGGGCCACCTACATGAACGGCTCCACCGTTTCCGGGGCTCATCGCCACGCTGTTTTCTACAAAGTCGTTATTGGTCAAGGTCAGCATTCCGCCTTCGGCTGATGCTTCTTCGATGGCACCACCCGCACGTTGAGCGCTGTTGCCTGTAAATTCAGAATCTTCTACGGTAAGTGATCCCATCGCATTTAAGATGGCTCCACCCGAACCTGAAGCTCCGTCGGCTACATTGTTCATGGCCATGATGTTCATCACCATCATGGTACCGCCGTTGTTGAAGAGTGCTCCTCCACCGTTGTCGGCAGCATCTCCCGATGCGATATTTCCATCCAATGAAGTTCCGTCGACCGTCATAAGTCCGGCATTATTCCAAAAGGCACCACCTTCTGAGGCAGCGATATTTCCATTGGCCGTACCTCCGTTGATTTGAATATCACCGGCGGTCGTAATGTGAATGGCTCCACCATTTCCGGGTGCAGCCGTAGCAGGTGCTACACCCGCATTGTTAGACGTAAAGTCAACATTGGTGAGAACGATATTCATTCCCTCACCCGAGTTGTCTTCGATGGCACCACCTGCTCGGTTGGCCACATTAGAATCAAAGAGACAGTCGGTCATATCGAGGCTTGATCCCTCAGCGAGGAATATTCCTCCGCCGGAACCCGACTCACCGTTAGCTACGGAATTCATAATGGATGAATTCATCATCATCAAATTCGCATCGACGATGTAGATGGCACCACCGTCTTCGGCCAATCCATTCATTAAGTCGAGATTGGTGAGAATAACCGGCCCTGCCGTAATGTTAAAGATTCTCCCGTTTTGGTCGGCATCAATCAACACATTTTCAGAATTTCCCGTAATAGTCAATTCCTTGTCGATCATAATTTCAGAGTTGAGCATAATGCTCTCAACGGCTGAACTAAAAGTAATCTCTCCGCCTGAGGGAGTATCCATAATTTCTTGACGCAGGGTACCGTCTGAACCATCATCTGCCTCGCTGGTGACGAGTTGTGCAGATAACTGAGTTGAGAAAATACCCATAGCAAAAAGGGTAAGTAATAGAGTCAAATTATTTTTCATAATGGTTTTTTTAGGGGTTTGTGGTTACCTACGTATCGAATCGGCGATCAGATTTTTGAGTTCCTGCTTATCTAAAGTCGAATCATTGAACCCGAAAAAATACAGAAGCGATTCACAAAGATTTTAATGCGAATCGAAGCCGGTGATCGATCTGATTATTATGAAAAAATTTATACGGGAATTTCCCACTTCATGAGCCTGCAGGGAGCAAATGCCATTCAGCAAGCTGAGATCGAAGTTTCAGAAGTGTATATGAACTACCCGCATCAAATTGGGTAAGTAGCGTTTTTTTTATCAAAAGCTTAGTTTCCCACCACGAACCTCAAACTATGATACCCGTTCTTGTCACTCACTTGGACCATGTAAGTGCCATTGGGTAATCCCGAACAATCGACGCGCACTTCGCGTGAGTTTGAGAAGTAGGAGTCGTCAATTGATTTTATCAGCCTGCCGGTCAAATCGAAAATAGCAATGGAATGAATTTTCTCCTCTGAAGTCAAAGTGAAAAAGTTATCACTCACAGGGTTGGGAAAAAGGGAGAAGTATGAAGGTGTGTTAATTTCCTCTACTGCAGTAACCACATTTGCAATATAAGAAATTGATGTATCTCCCTCTTGTATCGCGTAACTCACTAAAGGATATTGGTAGCCGGCGGCCACAAAATCTATTTGAGTAAGCACCGTCGAAACCGTATCTAAAATTTCTCCCTCCGGATTGTAAATATAAAGCTCTGATTCACCCGTACGGTAGATTCTGAGCACATTTGAAACAGAGCCTGAAGGAAGAACCAAAGTACCGAATCCATCAATTGAGCTCACAAGTTCCACACGCTGTCCTATGTTCTCCGAAGATATGTCTTGAAAAGAATATGTATCGGAAAATGAATCACCGAATTGCATCGGGAATTCATAGAATTTCAACGGGTCGGGAAGTCTGTTTATAACCGTATCCTCAATAGCATCAAACACGATACCGTTAATCGACATGGAATCGGAATCGAATGTAAAATATTGAAAAGTTTCCATTGAAGGATCCGATAAAACATGTGTAGAGGTGGGAAATTCATCGGCGCCAATTTGATCATCTATCAGCTCAAATGAAAAATCATTTGAAAAAAAACTACTTAGGTCAGAATAATCCCAAATCACCCCTTGACCGGCTACACCAACGGGAACAATTTCCACTGATTGAGTCCAGGAAATTATTTGCCCCGGAACGGGAGTCATGTCATCAGCTTCAATGGTAGGTTGAGCTGAAAGAGAAAAAACTATCGAAAGTATTGAGAAGGCTGTGAGAAAGGACTTCATAAGCTAGGTTTAGGGCTGATTGGTATAATTTTTAAAACTTCAAATATAGACCTAAGTTTTAGGTCGACAAAATGAGAGAAGAAAAGGCGTTTATTTTTCTACTATAATTTTCCAATTAGAAGTATTGCGCTCCACTACGATCTGCGACTTTCCCCCTGCTACGGAAACGGTGAAATCCAATTCACCCGAGCCGAGAGACAATTCTTTTACGGAGAGTCTGTCGAGAAAGGAAGGCAACTCAGGTTGATGAAAAGTGAGCTGCATTTCGGCAGCGTCGAATTCAAGTCCTAAGGAACCTCGTATAAAATGATAAATGGAGGTTACGGCCCAAGCCTGCGGAGAACAAGCTACCGGATAATGCACGGGACCCTCTTCTATCTGACGCGAAAAACCACAAAACAGCTCCGGCAGACGGCGATCTTCATAATGTTCGCAAAGTGAAAAGAGCGAGTGAAAAAGTGAATTGGCTTCCTCCTTAAAACCGTTCTTGGCCAATCCGTAGCCGATAATGGCATTGTCGTGCGGCCAAACCGAACCGTTGTGATAAGATATCGGGTTATATCTTCCCGCCTTTTCTCCAAGCGTACGAATACCCCATCCCGTATGCAAATCGGCCGAAAATAAGCTTTTCATATGAGCATCCCTCTTATCCCCATCTGCGATACCGAAAGCCAGGCATTGACCTGAATTGGATGACTTTACCAGACAAGGATTCTTGTCTTTATCCAGTGCTATCACGAAGCATTGAAGCTCGTCATCCCAAAATCGTTCATTAAAATTATTTTTTAATTTATCTGCCTCTTTTTCATAGAAACGGCTTCTGTCATTTTCACCTCGAACCCGATACAGGAAAGCCGCTTCGCAATAGGCAGCATAAGCGTACGCCTGGATTTCGCAAAGAGCCAAAGGACTTTCGGCAATTTCGCCCGAAGCGTGGCTTACGGCATCGTCGGCATCTTTCCAACCTTGATTGTACAAGCCCCTTTCTGAGCTTTTATGGTATTCCAAAAAACCATCACCATCCTGATCGCCGTAGTCTCGCATCCAATCCAAAGCCCTCTCAATGGCGGGAAATATTTTCTCCAGGGTCTCTGTGTCACGTGTTCTGCGATAATACTGACCTGCTAAAAATATAAAGAGTGGTGTAGAGTCTACACTCCCGTAATATTTACCAAAGGGAACTTCACCCGTGTTGGCCATCTCCCCCGTTCGCATCTCATGCAGGATCTTACCCGGCTCTGCATCGTTTTCAGGATTTTCCTCGAGCGCTTGGGTGGCCGCCAGCAATTTTAAGACATCACGTGTAAGATCGGGCATCATCCATAAGGTAAAATAAGCGGAGATCAGCCCGTCGCGACCGAATGCAGTATTAAACCAAGGAATGCCGGCATATATGTAGTGGCCGTGGCACGTAGGCGCTATCAGCGAATATAAATCGGTCTTGGAGCGGGTGAGCCAACGATTGAAAACTTCATTATCACTGTCGATCTCGATGAAATCAAATTCGCGCAGCTTCAGCTTGCTTCTCGCCGACCAACTTTCCTCCTCACAGGTACAAAACATTTTTATTTCGAGTGTATGGCTTTCATTCGGCTCCAGACTAAAGTCAAAACCAAAACCATTTTCTTTTTGAAAGGAGGTGTCAGGCTTGATCTTAACATTGCTACACCGAATGATGTCGTCTCTACCCAAATATTTCGACTCAAAAAAATCAGAGGAAGAATGCCCCTCCAATCGCTTCCCTCGCCCATCGCGCGAAAAACCTCTTATCTCAAAAAGGTCTTTATAATCGGATTGCATCTCGTAAGCGATTCTCAAATCAACGCTAAAACTGCCGTAATTGTGAAGTACGGTTTCTTCCTCAAGCAAGCCATTGGTTAACTTCAGCCTTCGATGTACGTGAATTTGTCCCCGAGGCAAACCCGAATCATCGTCCCGGTGGTTTATCAGGTGTACGTCCATCGATTCGTGGGTGGACTCCAAGGCGGAATTGAGCAAAATACCCCGCTTGCCATTTATGGTCATCCCGTAGGTTGATAAGTGACGCATTCCCAAAAAATAAACACCGTGCAATTGCTCAGAGCCCGGAATGATATCACCCCATCGATTGAATACCGCGAAAGTATCCGCGTGATTTAAAACACGGGTGAGGTCATCCGTAAGGGATACCGTATTTTCGGCCATCGTGCCTTTCTTAGCTTGGGGCATAGGCAAATCTTTTAGTCGAGCTTCCTACCGTAATTTCAAAACTCCCCGGTTCTACCACGCAATTACCTTCATGATTAACCATTTCCAGTTCTTCTCGCCCGATGTCAAATTCAATCACTGCCGATTCGCCGCTATCCAGTTTTTTACAAAAAGTTTTTTTTAAGCGTTTAACCGGTGGAGTAACCGAAGCGTATAGGTCGCGAATGAAAAGATCGCCTCTGTATACGCCCGTTCTGTCACCTTCATTGGCTACGATAAATTTTCCCTTCAACACTTCATTCTCATTTATGAGTTTCTTGTTGATCTCTAAATCCCTTACTGAAAATGTCGTATAACTCAATCCGTGACCAAAAGGAAATTCGGGGTGATAACCGTTATTGGTAAAATACCCGGGGCGCAATTCCTGAAGTTCTTCGCTGAATTTATGATCGTGGAGTACTCGGTCATTGGGCGAGGCGGGATAGGTGTATGGAAGGATACCCGAAGGGTTGCTGGCTCCGAAAAGCGTTTCTGCAACAGCTTGAGCTCCGCCGCTTCCGGGTTGGTAAGCCATCATAATGGCATCCATTCGATCGGCTATGCGGCGAATGATTCTGGGCCTGCCTTCTACCAATACAAGTATACAAGGCTTGCCCGTAGCCAAAGCGGTTTCAGCCAATTCCAACTGATCTTCGGGCAAAGTCAAATCATCGATTACTCCCGGCGATTCAGCGTAGGCATTTTCGCCCAAACAGAGCACAATGCAATCGGCTTCTTCAGCCTTGGTCGTCAGTTCGTTTTTGAGATCCTCTGACATGGCGAAGTCTTGTCGGCGGTCGGTCAGCTCTTCCTTTTTAATATTGAAGTAGTAGTATTCCTCTTCGGGAAATTTATGTTCGGGGAGAACGTGAATCCTTTCCTCGCCTTTCATTTTCAGCAATGCCTCTTGAATGGATTGAGCCTCCTTCGGGTACCAACGCCGATTATCGCCTTGCCAAGTATAAGACCATCCTCCGTGTAGTGCCGAAACCGAATTGGCCGCGGGACCGGCTATAAGCACCTTAGCTTCTTCTCGCAAAGGCAGGGTGTCGTTGTTGTTTTTTAGCAAGGTAATGGCTGCTCGGGCCGATTCAAGCGCCAATGCTCTCTCGGTGCCTTTGTTCATCTCTATTTTCTGATCGGTTTCGGGATGATCGAACAAGCCTACTTCTTCTTTTAGTCTGAAAATTCGCTCGACGGCCTCATCGATGCGCTTTTCTTCAACCTCACCCTCTTCTACCAATTCTTTCAATGAATCGTGAAAAGAGTAATCGTGCGGAACCATGCTGATATCCACACCGGCGTTTACGGCAAGTTTTACCGCTTCTTTAGGTGTTTCGGCGATTCGATGACGTGTGTGCAGCCTCAAGATGTCTTCCCAATCGGAAATTACGGGTCCGCGATATCCCCATTCGTGGCGCAAAACTTTAGTCAGCAAATTATAGCTGGCGTGCACCGGCTCACCGTTTATCTCCGAAGAGTTGAGCATTACCGAAGAAGGATTTTCCTTTATGGCTTTGCGAAAGGGCTCCAGATGTATTTCTCGCAGCTCAACGGGACTGTAACTTGCGGGCGTACGGTCCTTGCCGCTCTTCGGGTCTCCGTATCCTACAAAATGCTTGACACAGTTGGCCACCGCACTACCCCGCTTGAGATCCCCGTTTGTATAACCCTTCATTTTCGCTATTCCCAAACAGGCCGCCAAAAAAGGTGCTTCTCCGAACGTTTCCGGAAATCTGGGCCAAAGCGGATTTCTACCTACGTCAAAAACAGGATCAAAATTCCAGCGAATTCCGGCCGCCCTGGTTTGCCTCGCGCATACTTCGGCCGTTCTCCTTGCAAGATCGGGGTTTCGAGTAGCCGCTAAGGCTATATTTTGAGGAAACAAGGTGGAATCCTGAACATATGTAGCTCCGTGAATTGAATCTATTCCATATAAAACGGGAATTTTAGAAGAGGAATGTTTCTGAAAAGCTTCCTGAATTTCTTCAATCATATCCCTCCACAATCGGGCGGGATACGGTCGGTTTATCGCATTGAGAATTGAACCGACATTGCGATGAGCCGCTTCTTTGAGAGCCTCGGGATTTAGCCGCCCGTCAAGATTTTCTCCTCCTTTCTCCAAGATCACGTTGAGATTGACCTGAGTCATCTGCCCGATCTTTTCTTCCAGGCTTAGATTTTTAATCCGGTTTGAAATAGCTGAGTGGTTCATGATTATCAAACTTTGCTTAATTCGGCTTGGCTCGCCATTAAGGTAGCTTCCCAATTTTTAATTACTGAGGTAAGGCGAAAGGCGGGATTGAGCCGAGGTTTGGGCCTTCCGGTTATTTGCCAGGACATTATTCTTTTGATAATATCTTCCGTCCTGTCGGCATTTGCCAATTCTTCTTCAGAGCCCACTACCTCAGGTGCTGCACCGAGGGGATGAGCCAGAACAGGTGTGCCCACCGCGTGAGCCTCCGCAAATACGATTCCGAAGGTTTCCTCAAATTGGCTTTGAGGATAAAAGAGGCAAAACGAACTGCGCAGGTGCTCAATAACCTCGGGATGAGGCATACTTCCCAAGGTTACAACTCCATCGGGCATATCATCAGGGGTGAAGCCGCTGATGTATCCGGGATCAGCAATGAAAAGTCTGTAGCGGGGTTCTACTTTCCTCAGGTGTCGAAAGGTGTCCAATACCTGTTTCAATCCCTTATGAGGAGAACTTAGAAAAAGCAGTTTAAACTCATCCACGAGCGTATCATTCTCCCTTAACTCGTCAGAGACGGGATTGTAACATACACTCGTATCCTCAGGGTCCGTTCGAAGTTTCTTTTCTAAAAGATCGCGGTGATACTCTGAAACTGCCAAAACCTTTAATCCGTGCAGGGATTGTTCGCGAAGGATGCGGTTCGCTTTCCTACGCCCGGGCACACAATGCATCCAAACGTAAAAGCGACTTCTTGAATACTGTCGTTTCAACTTTCCGAGAATCTTGTCCACATCTATAACCACTACAACATCAAAACTTAGTGCGAATGGTTTATTCAAACGGAACGGTGCGTATTGAACCCCTGCTGCACTTTGGTCGCTGTTTTTCCTTGCACCCTGAGCCAATATGATTTGATGCCCTCTCTTTGCGAGTTCCTCCGTTATCCTCAAAATAGTGGATTCCGTCCCTCCCATTGCCATTCTTTCCAAATCGGAAAAGGCATACTCTCCGCTACAATCGCTATGGACGAAGAGAATCCGCATTAGGCAATCGCTTTCTTGTATTCATCGGTTACCGGAAGGCGATGCGGTATATTGCGGTTGACCGTGAGAAGCTGCGGGTTGCTCACCGAATCGATCTTTATTTCCGATAGGTCTACCGGTATCATCAATTCATTCTTCAGAGAACATATATTGCAGTTCTCTCTTATGGTCTTCACGCGATCCCAAACCTTTTGTCGATCCTTTTTTCTGCGTTGGGCGCTGTAGCCCGTATCTTCCGAAACGGTCAGAGATACTCCCGTCTCAATTTTGGTCAGAAGCGGTTCTTCAAGGTAGTAGTACAGGTATCCGCAGCCAATGGTGCGGTTTCGCAATTCCCGATCTTCCTCCACGGAATTCATGAAACCACCTATTTCCTCAAAAACTCGTCTTCTGAAGAGTCCTGAATTGATCAAAATCCAATCTCCTTCCGTTTGTGAGGGAAACTGAAGGTTGGGAAAGAAATCATCTACCAACGACATGCGCTTGGAGATGACGTGTACGGAACCGTCGAGTTTGATGAATTTATGTGCTCCCACCACGACACTTACTTCGAGCTTCTCGTCACTACTCGCACCCACACTTTCCCAGTTCAAAATGGGATCGGCTTTATGTGCCGTACCAAACATGGCTCTGACCTGCATCAAGACCTTATTTTCATCGGGTATATCGTCAGAATCGTGAAAGGTGATGGCATCGTAATCCGACATAACGATGGAAACGTTTTTGGCCATGGCCGTTCCTACATTTTCCGCCAGACGAATGTAATTCAGATCCGATCTGTGAGCATATTTTTCCATAAGCTGCGGGGTCTCGTCCGTACTGCCGTCGTCAATCACGGTTACCACACAATTAGGGCAACTTTGATTTAAGGCAGCATCTATGGCTTTTTCCAAGCAGTAAGCTCTGTTATAGGTAGGAATGGTAATGTTGATTTTAGGGTTATTCATGGTTTCATTTTTTCAGTAGTGATTCGGGCAGTGGCTTCTACCTGTTTTTTTAAATAAAAAGTAGCAAACACCAAGGGTATCATCGAAAGTGAGATACAGGCGGCCAATAAGTCGGCTGATAAGAATTGAAAGACGATAACCAGGAGAACGAAAAGAGTGAGCACGAGCCCCGGCATGAAGTGAGACCACTTGCCGAGCTGCGGAAATTTATTGGTTCTTTTAAAGCCTAAATTGGTCTTCAACAAACCGGTCAACCAACTCACGGCACCTTCATAGGCCAAGCCGACGTGAACCAGAAAGGCTCCGAGCGATCTTTTCACATTGCCTTTGAAGGCCAGAAGAAAAAAGAACATGGTGCCGAGGGTGTAAACCCCGATGGAACCTATGGACAAGGGCATTAAGGTATGAACCACATCAGGGGTGCCACTCAATCCCAATATGCCGGCTACCACAATACCGATTATGGGAAAAAATAAAAAATTGAACCACGCGGTGAGCATGGTAACGATTCCCAGAGTTTGCTTTACCTTAAAGTTTTTCCAACCTGATTTTAAAAAAAGGGAAAGGGTTTGCATATTTCCGTAGATCCATCGCTCTCTTTGAGTTCGCAACGCTCGCGCGTCGGTAGGCATTAAACCCCGCCCCAACGGATTGGCGATATATTTTCCTTGGTAACCTGCATTTTTAAGACGAAGACCCAACTCCACATCTTCAGTGATGGTTTTATCCTGCCAGCCTCCCGCTTTATGCAAAGCTTCAAGTCGGATGAAACTGACCGTGCCCGTTGAAAGGACACAATCCCGGTGATTGGCCATATTCATATACACCGAAAAGAAGTGTTCGTATTCATCGGTTATACCCTGGTTTTCATTTGCTGTATTGTAATATGCCTGGGGAAACTGCACCAACCCTATCTCAGGTGTGGAAAATCGAGTAACTGCTTCATTAATCAATTCAGGATCTACCTGATAGTCTGCATCGATTACCAACAAAAAGTCTGCATCGGGATGCGTATGCTTCAAACATATATTCAGGGCCCCGGCCTTATAACCTTTCACATTTTCATAATGGAAGAATCGAATGCGCTCATCGGCTAATGAGTGGACAAAATCCCGAACGGGTGTCCAAAATTTTCGCTCAGAGGTATTGTTGTCTAATACGATGACCTCGTAATTTTCGTAATGCAGATTTTGCAAGGCCTTAATGGTGGAAATCACCACTTCGGGAGGCTCATTGTAGGTGGGTACGTGAATCGATATTTTGGGCGATTCCGTAAAATTCTTTTTTTCCATCACCTTCCGAGGGAGTAATACCGCCTGAAATCGCAGGATTAGAACGATGATGCACAAAGCCAGATTGGCAGCAACGAAAGCCAATAAAACCTCAGGAATTAAAAACGAAATCACCAGGGTGAACGAAAAGAAAATTAAGGTTTTTCTTTTTTCGAAATGATGAGTTAGCGTCTTTAATTTTTTTTGCATTCTCGGCATTGGTTTACCACTTTGGCGGATGGGAGTCAAAATATATTCCGGAGGAGAACCCTCCGTTTTATAGAGACTTGTCAAAATAATTGCTGCAAGTGTCGTGGACTTATTCCACAACGCTTACCATAAAATGTACACAAGCCATGAACGGCTTGACTTAGAAAATCAGGAAGTGATCGCTTCGGGTTTTTTCTCTTCGATCAGGAAGAAACCATCGTCACCTTGCTTTTGATAAAGGGGCATAAGCACGCGGGCATCTCTTTTGGCATTGATCTCTCCGTTATGGTCTCTAGCCAAGCGCTCTCCTTCATTTACTCGCTGAAAATTGACAAATCCGGGCTCCATGATAAAACCATCATCAGAATCAACGGCATGGCGATGAATGATGTTAAAAATTTTCTTGTCTTCAAAGATTACCTTAGCCAAGACATCCCGACAATGACCATAGCAGTCTATGTCATCGGGACTCACACAGCCGGCGTTTACCAAAGCCATAAAAATTACGGCTTCACAGTTTTCGACAGACGATAATTCATCGTGTTGACCTGCCTCCAGCGTAAACCCGTTGAAACCTTGATTCCTCAACCAGTGATCCATGGTAGTGGGTATTAAGTCAGAAAAACCCAGAACGGAATGAACGGGAAAACGATGAGCGAAAGTCAGACTGCCTCCCGCATCTCCGACGCTGAAGTAAGGTATACTCTCCGATGAGGTGGTGTGGCAATCAATAAACCACTTATTGATGTATTTCTTCGGATTCAGACTGTTGATGTATTTCATTATTTCCAAAGCCTCACGCTGTTCCGAATTTAATGTTCGACCATCGGCATTTTCGATGGTTTTGACTTCCTCCTTACCGAAACTTCGGTTGAGGTCTTGATCCACGAAGCGCTCGCTTATATCCAAAGCTTTCAGATTGCCGGCCATTCCGATAAAATCACCTTTGATGGGAACCCTTTTTGCCTCGAGGTAACGCCGCACTCGATCCAAAGCTATTACGCCGCTTGGCTCGTTGCCATGAACCCCGGCAGAAATAACCAATAGCGGACCTTCATGCTGATGGCTTAACCTGAATATTTCACGCTCACAAGACACCGAAGTACCGAGAGTTTCAAATTCTACACTGATCATGTTTCCGAGGTATTTTTATTCAGTAGCTCTTCACTGACTCGCAATACGTCAGACTTGGTTAAAATTCCTTTGAGCTTTGCATCTTCAACGACCAGAACGGCACCGCACTCTTCCTGCCGCATATATTGAATAGCTTCTCGCAGCGAGTCTCCGGGATCGAAATTACGCCTTGACCGCACCATTATATCATCGACCGTTTTATTTTCAAAATCAAAACCTTTTTCCATGTAATCGAAAACATCATAGCGGGTAATCAGACCGATCGGACTTCCATCATCATTGATGACGGGAAGATGAGAGATTTCTTTCCAAGCCAGTTTTTTTAAAGCAATTTCAGCCAAATCACCGCTGTTTACGGTTTCCGTACCGCAATGCATAGCGCGAGCTACGGTAATTTCTCCATCTATGGCAAACCCGTCCTTATCCATATTTAAGTCTTCCCATTCGTGCACCGGCTTATTCTCCATTTGGTTTTCGGCCATGTATTTAACCAAACGCCTGCACGCTTCAAAGTCAGAGCCGGATTTCCTTAGAGATTCAAAAGACTTCAGCATCCAAGCGGCACCCGTTCGCTCCGATTTGACTCTGCTTTCTACTATACTTAGATAGTCCATGACTTCACCGGAACCGATGCTTTCTAAACCTCCTCTGGCCAAAGGCAGAAGTTCCTCTAAAAGTAAATCCTGCGTCTTAACCTTTCTTTCATCCAACCAATCAAGACTTACCCCCAAACCATAACGGGCGGTTTTGAAAAAATTTGAACGCGCAGAATTGAAGTTTAAATGGTCTTTAACATTTGAGTACTTATCCTTCATTCCCAAGATCAAGCCGATCCAAAAAACGGAATTGGCCACTTCATCTTTTAAGGTGGGTCCCGCAGGAATATACCTGTTTTCCAACCTGATGTGTGGCTTTCCTTTCGTGATGCCGTAGCATGGTCTGTTCCAGCGGTAAATGGTACCGTTGAAAAAATTCAGCGCCTCTAAGCAAGGAATTTTGCCCTCCTCCGCCATGCGTTGAGAGTCTTCGCTTAGATCGGTAGCTACCAAGGGTTCAAAATCGGTAACATCTTCGCGGAAGACCTCCAAGATGTGCTCCTCCACCCATCCATTTCCGAAAAACACTCTTGGTTTCTCCGCCTGAGGATTGCTATAGGGCCGGCGCGTATCTGCAGTTTGAGGAAACAGAGAAATTCTGGTTTCCTGCCACAATTTTTTATTTAAAAACAAGGGTGAGTTGACGCAGGCGGCCATTACGGGTGCCGATATGGCTTGCGCCCAATTGTAATACTCTGCGGCGCGATAGGGATCAATTTGGAGGTGAACCTGAAAGCTGGTAAATGCTCCGCCGAAAATAACCGGGTTCTCACGGCTGATCAGTTTATCTTCCCCTTCAATATGAAACTCATAATCCTCACCGCGTGCTTCATTTACCAGATCGAGCATCGCCTTATAACGCATTCCCGGGCTCAGATTATCACGTCTCAGGTCCTTTTTCGTCAGTGTAGGAAGTATACCCGTCAACAAAACGCGACCCTTTCTTTTCGCCGCAGCGTCGTCAACGGATTTAATTTGCTTTCTCAAATTCCTTTCGAGAATTCCGAATGCATCGGCAGTAAGCCGCAGTGGTTCGGCATTAATTTCCAAATTGAACTGAGCATACTCCGAGCATAGAAGCGGGTCTCGGAGATCGTTCATTATGTCTGCTCCTATTGACAGAGGGGCGTAATTTTCGTCAATCAAATGCAGCTCTTGTTCCGCTCCGATTCGATGGACACCTGTTTCAAATTGCTTTTCTTCAAAGAGACGAGCCATGCTGTCCAAATCGGTCAATACTTTCTTCATGAAAGCATTTCCCTTATCGGGTTTGCGAAAGACGGGGATGATAGGTTGAGTCATGGTATTCACAACCTAGAAAAAATAGTGCCACCTAAGATTTGATGATTTGTTTCAAAATTTGAATCAATCCGAAAGAGGCTAAAGCCGCAATTGAAACCAACGCCCATAGTCGCCACTCCATTTCATTCAATGACAAAATATCGCTCAAGCCGGGAATGAAGTATGCCGCCAATAAGGAGCCGACACAAAAAGCCAGCGCCATCCAAACGTATTTATTGACGGTCACCTGATTCTTGAAGAAGTTCTCGTCGTGATCACGCATATTAAAAACATTGAAAAGCTGAGCGATGGAAAGGGCAAAGAAGGCCACGTTATTGCAGACGGACGTTTCTTCATTCCAAACGTAATAGGCATAGAAATAAGCTCCCGTAGCCGCAGCAGAAATAATGAGACCGTATAGCCCCATAACCATCCAACCCTTTTTGGTGATAATCGGCTCTTCGGGATCTTTCGGAGGTTCGGTCATCACACCATCTCTTCCTCTTCCCACACCCAGAGCCAGCGCGGGAAAGACATCCAAGAGAATATTGAGAAAGAGCAACTGTAAAGGCAGTAAAGGCAATTCATAAAGCGCTAGCATCACGGCTGCGATCACCACGATTTCACTGAAATGATAAGAAAGCTGATAGACCACAAAGCGACGGATATTTCCGAAAATGATGCGTCCTTCGCGAATGGCCTCGACAATGGCCGGAAAAGAATCATCCTTCAGCACCATGTCGGCCACCTCCTTGGCTACCTGAGTTCCGCGCTCGCCCATGGCTATACCGATATCGGCTTTCTTCAAAGCGGGTGCATCATTCACCCCATCGCCGGTCATTCCGGTTATCCATCCCTTCTCTTGATAAGATTGAACGATCTTCAACTTCTGCTCGGGATCTACTCGGGCAAAGACGTTTGACTCAGCCGCTTTCTCCGGTTTGATATCATCTTCCAATTCACTGCCCTTGGTGGTTTTGCCCTCACCATTTTTAATCAGATGTACGGCACGCGCCACATTATTGGCCGTACCCGGATGGTCGCCCGTAACCATCACCACCTCTATTCCCGCCTTGTGGCAAATGTCGATGGCCTCTATCACATCTTTGCGCGGCGGGTCTAAGAATCCGACCAAACCTACCAGCACCATGTCTTTCATAAACTCCCCTTCTTCCGTCCCCTCGGGCTTGCCATCCGTTTTGCGATAAGCGAAGGCCAAAGCGCGCAGACCGTCATTAGCCATCTCATCGTTTCGCTCCAGCCATTTCTTTTTATCCTCCTCTTTCAGTTCTTTTTCACCGTCGGCGGTCAGCACTTTCGTACAAATGTCGAGCATGGCTTCGGCAGCCCCTTTTCCCGCCATGAAATATCCGTCACCCGACTTGTAGACGGTTCCCATTCGCTTGTCTTCCGTATCGAAGGGGTCTTCCCCTACCCTTTCCAAGTCTTGCAGTTCGGTAGTGCGGTCATTATCGTAGGCATGGGCAAATCGCAAAAGACCGATCTCCAGGGGATCACCCGATTGGTCATCCTCATCATCGGGGTTGTAGCTCGCGTCATTTCCGAGTACGGATATTTCGAAAAACCGCTTAAAGATTTCGTCTTCTTTCTCAAAATCCTCAAAGCTCACTTCGGAATCATTCCAAGAAGCCTCACCCTTCGTATCGCCGAGATACAGGGTGTGGACGGTTAGCCTGTTCTCCGTCAGGGTTCCCGTTTTATCGGTGAGGATGACGTTGGTCTCGCCCAAAGTTTCTACCGCCGCCAGCCTTTTTACGATAACGTTGTGATCGGCCAATCGTAACATCCCCTTGGCTAAAGCGATGCTCGCCACAATGGGCAGCCCTTCGGGAATGGCGGCAATCACCCAAGCGATGGAGGTTTGCAATATCTTATAGACATCCCTTCCGGCTATCCATCCCGAGACGGAAAGTATCACGGCCAACCCGATGATAACCCATATCAGCTTCTTGGACAGGCTCGCCAAGCGGCGGTTCAGCGGAATGCTTTCTTCCTCTGCCGAGCTCACCATTTCAGAGACGTTACCAATCTCGGTGTCCATCGCCGTGGCGGTTACTACTCCACGTCCTTTCCCACTGGAAACGGCCGTACCTTTATAAGCCATGTTAATCCGATCGGCCGTTTGGGTATCGGCATCCACAGTGTCCGTTTTTTTCTCTACAGGAACCGACTCTCCGGTCAATGGCGATTCGTCAATTTGCAAATCGCTGACCTCAGTGAGCCGAAGGTCGGCGGGCACCATATTTCCTTCTCCCAAAACCACTACATCTCCGGGAACCAACTCTTCCGCATCAATCTCTTTTTCTTCGCCGTCGCGAATTACCGTGGCGGTAATTTTATCCATCTCTTTCAAAGCATTCATGCTCTTCTGCGCCTGCCATTCCATCCAAAATCCGATGGCTGCATTGATCAAAAGCACAATGACGATAGCGACGCCTTCGTGAATATCGCCCATGGCGAATGACAGTACCGCTGCGGCCGCCAAGAGATAAACCACGGGCGTTTTCATCTGATCCCAGAGAATCTCCCAAACTGACTTCTGCTTCTGCTCCGAGAGCTTGTTGGGACCGTACTCTTCCAACCGCTTCTTGGCCTCATCGCTACTCAAACCCTGGTCTGAAGAAGTCTTAAATTGATCAATCAAGGAGTCCGTTTTCTCTGACCACGGTTTTTCTACTGAAGGGGATTTGCTCATTCGGTTTGGTTAAAGATGTATATTTTCGAGATTGAGCAAAAACCGTGAAAATTGACAAGAATTCTGACTAATAAAGTTCGCAGCATTTTTGCTTGCATCCATACGTTATTTCAGCACGTCCAATTTTAATTTAAAGATATTCCATACGTGAATTCAAAAGACATCATACGCCTTACGAACCTCGACGGACTCATCTTCGATCTCGATGGAGTCATAACCGATACCGCCTCCATTCACGCGAAAGCGTGGAAGGAAATGTTTGACGAATTTCTGAAAGACAAAGAAGCTCAGAGCGAATTCAGCATCGAAGACGACTATTTTCCCTATGTAGATGGCATTCCCCGTTACGATGGTGTAAAGCAATTCCTGGAGTCGCGAGGCATCGATTTGCCTTTCGGCAATAAAGACGATGACCCCGACAAGGAAACCATCTGCGGATTGGGAAATCGCAAAAATGATCTATACCAAAAGAAACTGGATGAGGGTGATATAAAAGTCTTTGACGATGCGGTAAAAAAAATTAAAAAATGGCGCAAAGAAGGAAAGTCTACGGCCATCATCTCATCCAGCAAAAACTGCAAGCGCATATTGGATGCCACAGGACTGGAAGAACTATTCGAGGCGCGGGTAGATGGAGTCGTAAGTGAAGAACTCGGGCTGAAGGGAAAACCAGATCCGGACATTTTCCTCAAAGCCGCTGAGAAGATCGGTGTACCTCCCGAACGTGCGGCAGTTTTTGAAGATGCCGAGCTCGGCGTTCAAGCCGGAAAGAAGGGCAACTTCCGATTCGTAATCGGTATAGAGCGAAACGGGAAATCCGACTCGCTGAGCGAAGCAGACCATGTGGTGGCTGATTTTAATCAATTGGAAATCGGTAAGGCCGATGAAAGTTTTCAAAAGCGTCCCATTACCAAGCTTTCAAATGCATTGGAACACCACGAAGAAATACTGAACAGCATGGGCAGTAAGAAGCCCGCCGTCTTTCTCGATTACGACGGAACCTTGACACCCATCGTAGATAATCCCGAAGATGCCACCCTCTCTGAAGAGATGCATGACATCGTGAAAGCTCTGAGCGAGAAATGTACCGTGGCCGTCATTAGCGGACGCGATTTGAAAGATGTGAAGAACATGGTGGGCATCGAAGACATTTACTACGCGGGATCGCACGGATTGGACATTTCCGGGCCCGACCATAAAAAGCAGGTCGGCACGGAAGCCCTTCCCGTCTTGGAAGAAATCGAAAAAGAAGCCCGCAAAAAATCCGAAGAATGGGAAGGGACGAACATCGAACGAAAGGAATTTGTGGTGGCTATCCATTACCGAAAGGCCGATGAAGCTACCGCCAACGAAGTTTTGGAATATGCCCGCAAAGCTGCCGAGACTAATGAAGAGATCAAAGTAGTGGAGAACAAGAAGGTCGTGGAGCTTCGTCCTGACATACCTTGGAACAAAGGCAAAGCGATAGATTACCTTTTGGACGAGCTTGCGGAAAATCGCGAAGAAGTCTTGCCGATATTCATCGGCGATGACGTAACTGATGAAGACGGCTTTGAGTTTCTCATCGATCGGGGAATCGGAATTGTGACGGGCGACCACGGAAAGCCCTCACATGCGCGATACATGCTCAAAGACACGGAAGAAGTTCGGAAATTCCTCTTTCAGATATCTGACATGCTGACACGAGACGCCGCACACGACTGGAAAGTGGTGTACAACGATTACATCAAGGAGGAAGAGCCGACCAGAGAAGCCTTGTGCACTTTGGGAAACGGATACTTCGCCACGCGCGGAGCCTGCGAGACTTCAGCAGATGACGGTACCCACTACCCGGGCACCTACCTGGCGATGGGCTATAATCGAGCTAAAACGGAGATATCAGGTCGCATCATTGAAAACGAAGACTTGGTAAACTGGCCCAACTGGTTGCCGCTGAGCTTTCGCATAGAAGGCGGCGAGTGGTTTGACATTGACCAAACGGAACTGCTCAGCTTCCAACAAATAGTAGACCTCAAAGCGGGTGTTTTAGAGCGGCGCATGCGCTTTTGCGATGAGGAAAACCGTGAAACAGAGATGATCAGCCGACGCTTTGTTTCTCAGGCTCAAGCCAACTACGCGGGAATGGAATGGACTTTCACTCCGCAAAACTGGTCGGGAAAGGTGGAGTTCAAATCGGGAATTGACGGTTCGGTAACCAACAACGGTGTGGCGCGGTATCGCGAACTCAACGGAAAGCACTTCGACGTGATCGAAAAAGGAAAATCAGGTGATGAAAGCATCTACCTCTTGGCCCGAACGCATCAGTCGAGAATTTACGTGGCTCAGGCAATCAGGACTGACGTTTATCAAAAGGACTTCCCCCCTGCCCTGACCAGAACCACTCACGAAGACGACGACCGAATAGAACAAATTATAGAACTGGAAGCCAAGAGCCTTGAACCGATTCGGGTGGAAAAGATTCTTTCATTCAACACGTCCAAAGATGTCGGGAATACCGAACCACTGATTGAAGCGCAAAAAGGCATCTACCGAGCAGGCAATTTTGAAGAATTGCTTTTGGCTCACGGCAATAGTTGGAAGGAATTATGGGAGCGCTTTGACATATGTATCGAAGGAGATACGCGCAGTCAGATGCTCTTGCGACTCCATATCTTTCATTTGTTGCAAACCGTCTCGCTCAATTCCATCAAGCTCGATACGGGCGTACCCGCGCGAGGCTGGCACGGTGAGGCTTACCGCGGACACATTTTTTGGGATGAAATTTACATCTTCCCTTTCCTGAACTTGCGTGTGCCTGAAATCACGCGCACACTTTTGATGTATCGCTACCGCAGACTCAACGAGGCGCGCCACAATGCTCGCGAAAGCGGCTACCGCGGTGCCATGTTTCCCTGGCAAAGCGGTAGCAACGGACGGGAAGAGAGTCAGGAACTACACCTCAATCCCGAATCGGGACAGTGGATACCGGATAATACCTTTTTGCAGCGCCACATCAGCGCCGATATCGTCTACAACATCGTTCAGCACTACGAGGCTACCCACGATAAGGAGTTTATGAATATTTACGGAGCGGAGATCATCATTGAAGTAGCTAACTTTTTTGCCACTAAGGCAGAATGGGATGATGGCAAAGAGCGCTATGTGATTAACAACATTGTGGGACCCGACGAATACCACACGCGCTATCCGCAGTCGGATGAGCCGGGGATAAACAACAACGCTTACACCAACGTAATGGCGGCTTGGGTCTTGAAGAAGGCCTGCGAGGTTTTCCGTATGCTCGTGCCCACCCGAAAGGCAGAGATTCGCAGCAGCCTCGATATCGGCGAGGAAGATTTCATCCGTTGGGATCAGGTGAGCCGCAAGTTATTCATTCCCTTCGTAAATGATCGGATCATTGCCCAATTTGAAGGTTACGAAGATTTGGAAGAGCTGGATCTCGATGCCTACCGTAAAGAGCACGGCGAGTTTTTGCGGATGGACCGCATCCTGCAAGCTGAAGGCGATGATCCGAATCGGTACAAGACGAGCAAGCAATCAGACGTACTGATGCTGTTCTACCTCTTTAGCGATGAAGATTTGAGGGATTTGTTTGAACATATGGGCTATCAATTCGATCCCGAGATGCTGGCCGAAAACATCGACTATTACAACAAGCGCACGAGCCATGGCTCTACTTTGAGCAAGTTGGTTCATTCGTGGGTTACCGCACGGTCGGACCGAAAAGTCTCTTGGGAGAGTTTTGAGAAAGCCTTGGTCAGCGACTTCGAGGATGTGCAAGGCGGCACCACTTCGGAGGGTATTCACTTGGGCGCCATGGCGGGTACGGTAGATTTGATGCAGCGCTGCTATTCGGGCTTGAGCTTATCAAATGACAAGCTACACCTCAATCCGCGACTGCCCGATAACCTGAATCGGCTGGATTTCAAAATCAGGTACCGGTCGAAATGGTTGGAAATAAGTATTGATCATCACGAGATGAGAGTGAAAGTGATCGAAGGTTGGGGAAAACCGGTTCAGCTTAGCTTTGCCGGTGACGTGTATGAAATGAAAGTCGGAGATGAGCGGAGGTTTGAGTTGTAGCGCGTAGCGGGTAGCTGGAAACTGGTAGCTGGTATCTAGTAGCTAGTAGCTAGTAACTAGTAGCTTGTAT
>CAZYWJ010000033.1:29625-32817 GCA_964651785.1 uncultured Cryomorphaceae bacterium | reverse complement strand
AACTCATGCACCACATGCAATTGATAATGGTCTTGCTGATAATCGTCTACCTCATTTTCATAGAGGTAAAAATTGTAGGTGCGCCCCGATGTAAGTAGATTTTCCAATTGGCGATCGGTGTAGCCTTCGTTTGCTGCGTGTTGCAGCATGCCGTCCACATCATTTTCCAAACGAGATTCCGGCGTTCCGTACCACGATTGATAGGTACGCTCAGCTCCTGCAAAAGTGATGGCCTTCACCATGGTTTTCTTTCCGTAGTAGCCACCCGCTAAGTAGTAGCTGCGCAGATCGCTCGTTGCACGATCGATGTACCCGTCGGATTGAATATTGCTCAAACGGCCCTCGATGGCAAAGCCGTTTTTCAAAATTCCTGAATTGAACTCTACCGTGTGCTTTCGTGTATTAAAAGAGCCGTATGAATTATCGATCGCTCCACCTGCTTCTGCTTGGGCGTTATTGGTTTCCATATTCACCGAGGCGCCAAAAGCACCCGAGCCATTGGTCGAAGAACCCAAACCGCGCTGAATCTGAAGGCTGGAAAGGCTCGAAGACAGGTCGGGCATATTGACCCAAAAAACGCCTTGCGACTCCGAGTCGTTGATCGGGATACCGTTTACCGTGACGTTTATACGGGTTTGATCGCTTCCGCGAATGCGCATGCCCGTGTAGCCCACACCTGCTCCCGCATCACTAGTAGCGACCAGAGAGGGTGTCCAATTGAGCAGGAAGGGAAGGTCTTGACCAAAGTTTAATTTCTCAATCTCCTTTCTTTCGATGTTCTTGAAAGTGGCAGGAGCTTTCGGCGAAAGCCGGGTAGCCGTTACCACGACCTCATCCGTTACATACGGCAGTGGCTTGAGCGAGATCGTCTTCTCGTTTTCTCCGTCCTTCAAAACCACCTCATCGGTGAAATTCTCGTAACCCAAATAGGTCACTTTCAAGTTTACGGGATTGGATTTTATTTGCCGAAAGGCAAAATTTCCACCCTCGTCCGTGTACACGGCTCGTAAGGTTTCTTCAATAATAACGTGAGCTCCGGCCAAAGGATCTCCGTTTTCATCCGTAACATTTCCCGTTAAAGATGATTGTGCATTCACTGCTGCAATGCAGAGTGCGACAGCCGCAAGGGCTGAACTTAACTTTTTAAACATTTTAGATTTTTTTAGTCCGGGCCTCGTGCTCGGGGAAAGCCGATAACCAAAACAAGTTGCTCCCTACGCCGGCATTACCCGGATCAGGTATATATCCTCTAAGATTCGAGGATATAGGGTATGATCTCAGCCTTTTGAAACCGTCTCGTTTGACCGTTTTGTGTAAGGCACCCCTGTGAGATGCGGCAAAGGTAATCGGTTGCGGTTTTTGGGCAATGGAAATTTGGTGAAAAATCAGGAAGGCGAGTATAAACGCAGAGGGACAAGAGGAGACGCGAAGTTCGCAGAGAGAAGTAGAGTTCAGAACAGATCTCTGCGCTACCTGCACCATCTCCCTGTCTCTGCGTTAGTCCGAGCCTAAATGTTTGGTGAATAGAGAAAATGCTTTAGTGCGCTGATCGCTGATTTAAGTCGCGCATCACCTTGACCTTCAACAATGGAATATGTGCAGCCATCACTATCCAATTCATTTTTGTACAGGTCGAATAGAATTTCTCGCTCTTTGGGCTCAGGACTCTCGCGAAGCGGATCAGGTGTCCAAGGCAGATCGGGCTTGCAAAGCAAATGAAGATCATAGTGGCGTTCGGTTTTAGCCTTTTCAATAAAATCGGAAACGCGCCCGAAGCGGAACTGAGACCAGATTTTCAATACCAACATGTCAGTATCGAAAAAGCAGATTCTATTGGCACGAGCCAGAGCCTTTTCTTCTTCCTCAATTTGTCCTCGACAGATTTCATCCAAATCTTCCATGGTGTATTCAGGACCGTGTTTTTTTAAATACGCTCGAGCATATTCAGGGGCGTAAGAGGTACCGTAATACTTTGACAGGGCTTCCGCCAAATCGGACTTCCCACTGCTTTCGGGCCCCGTGATGGCTATGCGTATCATGTGGCTTTGAGTTGTTTTTGGAAATCCTTCTTCCATTCGAAATAGCCATAAACGGCAAGGATCGTATAAACGAACGACAGTATGGCATACACATTCAAGTCGCGCGAAAAATAGAGGTAAACGGTGAGCGCATTGATGCAAATCCAATAGATCCAGTTTTCGATGATTCGTTTTGCCACCATCCAGGTGGCGATAAAGCTGAAAATGGTGGTAAAGGAATCGAGAAGCGGCATCTCTGCATCCGTGTAAGTTTGAAGAATGAGGAAAAGAAGCGCTGTAAGGGCATATCCTGAAATCAAGATGAGAAAATGCGTTTTTAGGTTCAGCTTGCGAATGGTAAACTTTTCGGAATGACTTCCACCACCGCTCCACACGTACCATCCGTAAAAACCCATTACAACATAATAAGTGAAAAGGACCGACTCGGCATAAATTTTTGAATCGACAAAGAGCCAGATGCTGAGCGCTGAGCCGATGATACCCATGGGCCAACACCAAATATTCTCCTTGGCGGCCAGTATGACGTAGGCAATATTAAAACCTACGGCCGCGTATTCGAGCCACTCAATTGTCATACGAATAGCTCAGGTCCAAGTCGCCGTGTAAAACTTTGATGACGAAGCTGGCTTTAATGCCGTTTTGATAAACTAGCTTGATACTTTTCTGAATGGTTTGAAAAGCCAAGTCGTAATCGCCCTTTACTTGAGTACTCATTGCATTGACCCGAATTTCCAAATCGGATTCTTTATGGAGTAAATCGAGAAAGGCGAGAACCTGCTTTTCGTAGTCTTCTCTGAGCGGATACATGGAGATTTCTATGGTGGCTTTCATATTAATGACAATTACAGGGAGATGAAAAGTAAATTTTGGTATTCGGATATTGGCTGCGGATAGCTTCTTGCTCCGCTTTATTCAGCTCAGTCAATCTGAGGTCTATTTTTTTCAAATGGTCTAAGCCTTCCGGCAAATGACTGATACGCGTACCGCGCAGATCGAGCTCTCGCAGTGACGTTATCTCAGCTATCTCATTTGGCAAAAAAGCCAGTTCAGTATTTTTAAAGCTCAGCACTGTACAGCTCCTTAGCTCGAAAATTCCTTTCGGAAAAGTTGTGGGTTGAATGTTTTCCAATACCAAGCTATTGATTTCCTTTTC
>CAZYWJ010000033.1:0-29525 GCA_964651785.1 uncultured Cryomorphaceae bacterium | reverse complement strand
TCAAAATCGAAGAGATTAACCTCGAGAATGTGCTCATCAGAGTTGCTCACGGTAGGTCGATTGCCCAAATTGGCCATACCCCGGTATAGCCTGTTTTCAAAATGAACGGTTACGGAATAAACCCCTTCACCGGGAATGAGTTTGTAAGATTCTTCGGGCTCAACGTTGGCCGTAGGAAAACCAATGGATCGACCGATTCGCTGTCCCGCTATCACTTTTCCGGAAACGGAATAACGGTAGCCTAAAAACTCATTGGCTTTGGCCAAATCTCCTTCCTGCAAAGCATTCCTGATTTTGGTTGAGCTTACATTTACATCGTCTATTTCCTGAGCCGAGATCTCCTCAACCTCAAAATTATATTCCGGCGCCATGGCCTTTAGCTCTTCCAAATTCCCTTCACGGTTTCGACCGAAATGATGATCATAGCCTATAACCAACTTTGATACATTCAGTTCCTTTACCAAAATATCCCTCACATATTCCACGGCCGTAATTCGACTGAAGTCGACGGAAAACGGATGAATGATGAGATGATCTATTCCCGATTGCTCGAGTAATTCGATTCTTTCATTGAGGGTAGACAAGAGTTTAAGCTCATTATCATCGGGAAAAAGCACCAAACGAGGATGAGGCCAGAAGGTCAACAAGACAGATTCGGCATCATGGCTTTTTGCCAATTCGCTCAATCTTCTCAAAATGGTTCGGTGGCCGATGTGCACTCCGTCAAATGTACCCACCGTGACAATGGTTCCGGAGGTAGGATTAAAATCAGCAACGTCGCGGTATACTTTCAAGTGAGTCTCCTTTGTTTAGCAGGATTAAAGCTTCGCAGCGGCTTCAAAATTATGAAAAATTAAATGCGTCAGGCGGGTTGGTTATAATCAAGTTAAATTTTAGCTTTGCACCGCAATTTAGCGACCCTAAAAGTCAAATCTTAACATAACAAAAATGGCGAATAATACCGGTAAAGTAGTTCAGGTCATTGGCCCGGTAATCGACGTAAGTTTTGCCGACGAGCAAAATTTGCCGAACATTTATGACTCTTTGGAAATCACGAGAGCTGACGGCTCTAAATTGGTTCTTGAGTGTCAACAACACGTTGGTGAAGACACCGTGCGTACCATCGCAATGGAAGCCACCGACGGAATAGCAAGAGGAACTACCGTGGTAAATACGGGTAATCCTATCGTAATGCCAACCGGCGAACAAGTAAAAGGACGCCTTTTTAACGTAACCGGTGATGCCATTGATGGTATCGGTGACGTATCAAAAGTAGGCGGATACCCGATTCACCGCCCGGCACCAAAATTTGAAAACCTTTCTACGGGTAACGAGATTCTTTACACCGGAATTAAAGTTATCGACCTTATCGAGCCTTACTCTAAAGGGGGAAAGATTGGTCTCTTCGGAGGAGCGGGAGTTGGTAAAACCGTATTGATTCAAGAGTTGATCAACAACATTGCAAAAGGATATTCAGGTCTTTCAGTATTCGCAGGAGTAGGTGAAAGAACCCGTGAAGGAAACGACCTTCTTCGCGAGATGCTCGAATCGGGAATCATCTCTTATGGAGATGAATTCATGGAGAGCATGGAAAACGGCGGATGGGACTTGTCTAAAGTGGACAAGGAAAAGATGAAAACATCTCAAGCCACTTTCGTTTTCGGTCAGATGAATGAGCCTCCCGGTGCACGTGCGCGTGTGGCCTTGTCAGGACTTACCATGGCGGAATACTTCCGTGACGGAGATGAAGACGGACAAGGAAAAGACATCCTTTTCTTTATCGACAATATTTTCCGATTTACGCAAGCAGGTTCTGAGGTATCAGCCCTTTTGGGACGTATGCCCTCAGCGGTAGGATACCAGCCTACACTTGCTACGGAGATGGGTGCGATGCAAGAGCGAATTACTTCAACAAAGCGTGGATCGATCACATCCGTACAAGCGGTATACGTACCTGCGGATGACTTGACCGACCCTGCACCGGCTACTACCTTCTCTCACTTGGATGCAACTACGGTACTTTCACGTAAGATTGCCGAGCTGGGTATTTACCCTGCGGTGGATCCGTTGGATTCTACTTCACGTATTCTGAGTAGAGAAGTAGTTGGAAACGAGCATTACGATTGTGCACAGCGTGTGAAGGAAACACTTCAGCGTTATAAGGAACTTCAAGACATCATCGCCATTTTGGGTATGGATGAATTGAGTGAAGAGGATAAGCAAACCGTACACAGAGCGCGTCGGGTTCAGCGATTCCTTTCTCAACCATTCCACGTGGCTGAGCAGTTTACAGGACTTGCAGGAGTTTTGGTTCCGATCGAAGAATGCATCAAAGGATTCAACATGATTTTGGACGGAGAGTTGGATCAGTATCCTGAAGCAGCTTTCAACTTGAAAGGAAACATCGACGAGGTAATCGAGGCAGGTGAAAAAATGCTTGCTGAAAACAAATAAGACATGACGGTTGACATCATAACACCCGATGAAAGTCTTTACTCAGGCGCTGCCACGGCAGTGACCGTTCCAGGTATTGACGGAAGTTTGGGAATTCTGGAGCGTCACGCGCCTTTGATCTCTGCTTTGAAAAAAGGACAGGTGAAGGTAACCGACGATTCGGGAAAGGAGACGACCTTCGAAATTGACGGAGGCGTAGCCGAAGTGAAAAATAATAAGGTGATTATATTGGCAGAATAGCCGAGAAATCATTAGCAAAATGCAAAGCCGCTTCAAGTTTGGAGCGGCTTTTTTGATGCGCAATATATTGCATTTCTTAGAATCAATACAACGGAAAATCAATCATTCGTTGCGCATTATGCATCGTTTAATCTTCTAAACAATGCACTTTATGCCCTAATTAATTTGCTCATGCAACGATTACCTACTACATTCGTTGCATATTATGCCACGTTTAAAACCATATATCTATCAAAAATCTGCTTGGCCGCACTTCACATGGCGGGATACTGATCTGTTGAAATCGCTCGCTGAAGCTCGAAATATGCAAGGGAGACTTCTCGGAAAAATGGAAGGTTTAGGGTTTTCTCTGCGAGATGAGGCCTTATTAGATACGGTTACCACAGATGTTTTAAAATCGGCTGAAATTGAAAGCGAGTTTTACGATATGCAACAAGTGCGTTCATCTGTAGCTCGTCATCTGGGAATGGAGATAGCGGGTTCGGTGGAATCAGATCGTTTTGTAGATGGCATGGTAGAAATGATGCTTGATGCCACACAAAATTGTTTTGCGCCGCTTACTACGGCTCGACTTTTCGACTGGCATGGAGCGCTTTTCCCTTCAGGCAGAAGCGGTATGCACAAGATTACGGTAGCTAATTGGCGAAAAGATGACAAAGGCCCGATGCAAGTAGTGTCGGGTGCAATGGGAAAAGAAAAGGTTCACTTTGAAGCACCGCATTCAAAGAACGTTCCCGAGGAAATGCAAACTTTTTTAAAGTGGTTTAATTCCGAGAAAGATCTTGAACCCGTCTTAAAAGCTGCGGTAGCTCACCTTTGGTTTCTCACCATACACCCCTTTGATGATGGAAACGGAAGAATAGCCCGCGCCCTTACCGATATGTTGCTGGCCAGAGCAGATAAGATCAATCAGCGCTACTACAGCATGTCAGCACAAATACGGTTGCAGCGAAAGCAATATTATCAGATCCTAGAGAAAACCCAACAAGGTAATATGGACATCACTCCATGGATGCATTGGTTTTTAAATTGTTTGAAAGGCAGTCTGATTGCGAGTGAAGAATTATTGAAAAAGGTACTCTTCAAAGCTGATTTTTGGAACCGCTATGCGAAAACGACTCTGAATGAGCGACAAATAGCAATGTTAAACAAACTGCTCGATGGTTTTGACGGTAAACTCACATCATCAAAATGGGCAAAAATCAACAAGTGCTCAAAGGATTCGGCCATCAGAGATATAAACGACTTGATAAAAAAGGGAATATTGCAAAAAGAAGCTGCGGGCGGAAGAGGCACCAATTATCAACTCAAAACATCCAATTGATAGCTTAGCATAATTGAAAATAAAAAATGCCGACTCCACTAATTGAAGCCGGCACTGCTGCTGAGGATTAAACTTGTAGCTAAGGGATTAGAACCACAAGATTCTGCTTTTTCTTACGCAACCGTAAACCATCAAGTTTCGTCAGAATCAATTTTATTTGAGTTTATCGTTTTCAGTATGTCGCGTGTGGTCTCTTTCGGTCTTTTTTTTAAAATTTCGCTCAATGGCTTCTTCGAGATCAATGCCCGTCTGATTGGCCAAACAGGTCAACACCCATAATACATCAGCCATCTCATCTCCCAAGTCTTTTTCTTTGTCACTTTCTTTTTCAGATTGCTCGCCGTAACGCCGCGCCATTATTCGCGCCAACTCTCCTACTTCTTCGGTTAAGATGGCCATATTGGTAAGTTCATTGAAATAGCGCACGCCGTATTCTTTAATCCAGTCGTCCACCCTCTCCTGCAAATCTTTTATCTCCATCAATCTTTGTTCTTGGTGTCAATAAGTATCGTCACCGGACCATCATTTTCAATGGATACCTTCATATCGGCGCCGAAAACGCCTGTCTCCACTCGACCTTGCACTTCCATCCTTAACACCTTCAAAAAATGCTCGTAAAGCGGCACGGCCAAATCGGGTTTGGCTGCGCGAATGAATGAAGGTCGGGTGCCTTTTTTCGTTTTCGCGTGAAGCGTAAATTGGCTGATGGCCAAAATGTCGCCGCCAACCTCATTAATTGAAAGGTTCATTAGCCCGTCACTGTCATTGAAAATTCTCAGAGCTCCGATCTTCGCTGCCAGCCAATTGGCATCTTCTTCGGTATCGTCCTGACCGACTCCTACCAGAACATTGAGCCCCTGCCCTATTTGACCTTCTATCTTTCCGTCAATTTCTACGCTCGATTTTCGCACGCGCTGAATTACTGCTCTCATGATCGGTATGTTTGTTCTTCGCTTTCTTCCAGCATATTTAAGTAACTGTTATAACGGGTCTGAGCCATCTTACCGGTTTCTAAAGCGGCTTTTACCGCGCATCCCGGCTCATTCACATGAATGCAATTGTAAAACTTACATTCGGGTAGGAGCTCTCTCATTTCGGGAAAATACCCGGCCAATTCCTCCTTTTCAAAATGCACCAAGCCGAATCCTCTGATCCCCGGTGTATCCACAATATAGCCACCGAAACCGAGTCGGTACATTTGGGCAAAAGTGGTGGTGTGTTTTCCCATTTGATGGAAATCGGAAATCTCGCCGACTTTCACATGAAGTTGCGGATCGATGGCATTAACCAACTTTGATTTTCCGACACCCGAATGCCCTGAAAGCAGTACCGTTTTATCGCGCAATAATTCTCTGAAGTCTTCCAAACCCTGACCTTTCTCAGCCGAAGTGATCAATGTTTGATAGCCTAAATTGGAATAGACCGATAAGAAGTGATTGGCGACTTCGATCTCTTCTTCATCCAGTAAGTCGGCTTTGTTCACTATGACGGCAACGGGAATGTGATATGCTTCTGCCGCCACGCAAAAGCGATCTATAAACGTAGGAAAGGTAGTCGGGTTTTTGAGCGTTATTACCATGACCGCCAAATCCAGATTGGCAGCGATGATATGGCTTTGCTTGGAAAGATTGACCGAGCGCCTGACGATGTAATTCTTTCGTTCGTGGATATTGACAATGACATAACTGTCTTTATCGCCTTCCACATCGACCACATCGCCAACGGCCACGGGGTTGGTAGAGCGTATTCCTTTAATCCGCAACTTTCCGCGAACGCGACAATCTATCGTCTCGCCATCCGTTGTTTCAACGGTGTACCAACTGCCGGTGCTTTTTATAACTCGCCCTTCCTGCATTGCGCAAGCTAAAGTAGCACAGATCAAAGAAAGTTGTATAATTTCGTCAGCTTATGTCGATCAAAGTCGAAAATGTATCTAAATATTACGGAAGCCAAGCGGCGCTGAAAGGGGTTTCGTTTGAAGTTCGAAAAGGTGAAGTAGTTGGTTTTTTGGGCCCAAACGGAGCGGGAAAGTCAACGATGATGAAAATCATAACGACTTACGTACCGCCCGACGAAGGTAAAGTAGATGTATCCGGATTTGACGTACTCGAAAAGCCTATAGACGTAAGGAAAAGGGTAGGCTATTTACCTGAGAGCAATCCGCTTTACCACGAAATGTACATTCGCGAATACCTCTCATTTGTAGGCGGGATGTATGGCCTCAAGGGCAAAAAGCGACGCGTGGAAGAAATGATCGAAGCGGTTGGCTTAACTCCCGAAAGTCACAAAAAGATCGGTGAGCTCTCCAAGGGATACAAGCAGAGGGTAGGTTTGGCGCAAGCCATGCTACACGATCCTGAGGTGCTCATTCTCGATGAGCCTACATCGGGCTTGGACCCGAATCAACTGGAAGATATCAGAGCTTTAATCAAACAAATCGGAAAAGAAAAGTCAGTTCTTCTCAGTACACACATCATGCAAGAGGTTGAGGCTATCTGCGACCGTGTGATCATCATAAAGAAAGGAGAAATCGTGGCTGACGACAGGATGTCTCATCTTAAGGAAGAAGCTCAGGAAGAGGTGATATTTTTTCATGTGGCGGGCAAACTGAATACGGAACTGATTCAAGCTATAAACGGAGTGCAAAAAGTAAAAGGAGTAGATACCGGAAAATATCTCATTTCAGCACTCAAGGGTAGCGGTCTCGCGGGAGAATTGTCAAAATTGGCCAACCGTCAAGGCCTGGAAATTGAGGAGCTGAGGAAAGAAGAAAGGCGTTTGGAAGACGTTTTCAAGACATTGACAAAATAGCCCTTGTTGACATAGCTTTTTTTCTATTTTTGTGCCTCTCTTGTGGAAGGATTTGGCCTATTGCAACCACTGAAAAAAATGCTAAAAATGCGTTTTCTATAGGTCTTTTCGCTCGAGGCTATTTAAAATCTAAACTTATTTCATGCCATACTCTTTTACTTCCGAGTCTGTGTCAGAAGGACACCCGGATAAGATTGCCGATCAGATATCTGATTCAATACTTGACAATTTTTTGGCTTTCGACCCCACCTCGAAAGTAGCTTGTGAAACATTGGTTACAACAGGACAAGTAGTCATTGCCGGTGAGGTTCGATCAGACACGTATTTAGACATACAAAACATTGCTCGAAATGTGATTACCAAAATCGGTTACACGAAAAGTGAGTACATGTTTGAAGCAAACAGTTGCGGAGTGTTGAGTGCTCTTCACGAGCAATCACCGGATATTTACCAAGGTGTAGATCGTGGAAACCCTGAAGATCAGGGTGCCGGGGATCAAGGTATGATGTTCGGCTATGCTACGAACGAGACAGAAAATTATATGCCATTGGCATTGGATTTATCTCACCGCATACTCCGGGTTTTGGCAGAACTCAGAAGGGAAGGGAAAGAAATTCCTTATTTGCGTCCTGATGCGAAATCGCAGGTTACCATTGAATACAATGATGACCATCAGCCTCAAAAAATTCTTTCGATCGTTGTTTCCACACAACACGATGAGTTCGTCAAATCAAAGTCGGATGAGCACGCAGCAAAAAAGCAAGCTGAAAAAGAAATGTGCGATCGCATACGCAAAGATCTCATCAACATTTTGATTCCTCGTGTTAAAGCTCAATTGCCTCAACACATCCAAGATTTATTTACCGATGAAATCGTATACCACATCAACCCGACGGGTAAGTTTGTCATAGGTGGTCCTCACGGAGATGCCGGTCTTACCGGAAGAAAAATCATTGTAGACACTTATGGTGGAAAAGGCGCGCACGGAGGTGGAGCTTTTAGTGGTAAGGATCCGAGTAAGGTAGACCGATCTGCGGCTTATGCATCTCGTCACATTGCGAAGAATCTGGTTGCTGCAGGCGTGGCAGATCAAGCTTTGGTTCAGGTATCTTATGCAATCGGTGTAGTAGAACCGACAGGTGTTTTTATCGATACGTATGGCTCATCGAAGGTTAACATGACTGACGGCGAAATCGCAAAAAAAATCAGTGAGCTTTTTGACCTGAGACCGGGGATGATCGAGCGAGATCTGAAATTGCGCTTTCCTATCTATGGCGAGTCGGCCGCTTATGGCCACATGGGCCGAAAGCCTGAGATCGTGAAAAAGACTTTTACACGTTCCAGCGGATCGGGAACCGTATCAAAAGAACTGGAGGTAGAGCTCTTCACTTGGGAGAAACTCGACCGCGTGGAGGATATCAAAAAGGCTTTCGGGCTATAATTATTTCTTTCGGAAAAAGATCAAAATCGGGATTCCTTCAAGATTGAAGTTTTCCCGAAATTGATTTTCTAAAAATCGACGATACGGTTCTTTAATGTATTGCGGTAAGTTGCAATAAAATGCGAAAGCGACTTTATTGGTCGGCAACTGCATCACATATTTTATTCGAATGAACTTCCCTTTGTAGGTGGGAGGTTGTTGGTGGTCGAATATGGGTTGAAAAACTTCATTCAACTTGGACGTCGGAATTCTGGTTTTCAATCGATCGTAAACACTCACAGCTTCTTCTATAGCTTTATGAATACGCTGCTTAGTTAAAGCGGAGGTGAAGATGATCGGAACGTCGTTGAAAGGCGCTATTCGTTCTCTGATCTTGTCCTCATAAACCTTCGTAGTGTTGGTGTCTTTCTCTACCAAATCCCACTTATTCACTAAGATGACAACTCCTTTCCCGTTCTTCTCAATCATGCTGAATATGTTGAGATCTTGCTTTTGGATGCCTTCGGTAGCGTCTAAAATCAGTATGCACACATCGCTGTTCTCAATACTTCTAACCGAACGAAGCACGGAATAAAACTCGATGTCTTCGTGTACTTTGCTTCGCTTACGGATTCCTGCGGTGTCCACCAGATTAAAGTCAAAACCATAGGCATTGTAGCGGGTAAAAACTGAATCGCGTGTAGTACCGGCCTGATCGGTCACGATATTTCTTTCCGTACCCAGCAGGGCATTGATGAAGGAGGATTTCCCGACATTCGGTTTTCCTACCACCGCTATGCGAGGAATCTCGTCCTCTCTTTCAGGAGTTTTTTCAGGAAATGTTTCGACTACTGCATCCAGAAGATCTCCGGTACCGCCACCATTAGAAGCTGAAATACAATACACCTCGCCTAATCCATAGGCGTAAAACTCTGATGCCTGAACAATGCGGTCATTGGTATCTACTTTGTTTGCGACGGTCAAGACAGGTTTGTCTGTTCTTCGCAATAGCGTGGCTATCGCTTCGTCGTGATCCGTGATTCCCGTGGTGACGTCATTTAAGAAAATGATAGCACCGGCTTCTTCAATAGCCAGCTCTACCTGTTTTTTGATTTCTTCCTCAAAAACATCTTCACTATTGATCGTATAACCGCCGGTATCGATCACAGAGAATTCGTAGCCTGTCCATTGCGCTTTGCCATAATGCCGATCTCTCGTTACTCCGCTGGTGGGGTCTACTACGGCATCTCTCGACTCAGTGAGTCGGTTAAAAAGTGTAGATTTCCCTACGTTAGGTCTTCCTACTATTGCTACAATATTGGGCATGATTATCCTTTGTATCCGTAATTTTTCAGTTTATTCTCTTTGTTTCTCCAGTCTTCATCGACTTTTACAAAGAGTTTGAGGAACACCTTTTTATCGAGAAACTTCTCTAAATCCTTTCGGGCCTCTGTTCCTACTCGTTTTAGCCCTGCCCCTTGATGTCCGATTAGAATCCCTTTTTGGCTTTTTCTCATTACATAGATGATGGCAGATATTCGAATGATGTCCGGCTCATCCTTATACTCTTCCACCTGCACCTCCACAGAGTAAGGAATTTCCTTCTTGTAATGTGTTAAGATTTTCTCTCGAATTCTTTCTTCAACGAAGAAACGCATCGGGCGGTCTGTTAATACATCTTTGTCATAATAAGGTGGTGAATCCGGTAGTAATTCTTTCACTCTTCTTTCCAAGACGTCTATCCCGAAATCATGCAGAGCCGAGATGGGAATGATCTCTTTCAATCCGAACTTCTCTCGAAGAGATTCGGTCATCTCTTCCACTTTTTTTTGATCTGAAAGATCAATTTTATTCAAAACACCAATGATCGGAATTTCCAATTCTTTCAGAGGCTTTTCCAAACCATAGAAATCCGCATTCTTATCGTATATATCAATTAGCAACAACAGAACATCCGCATCGGAAATAGCTTCTTTAACGAATGACATCATGCTGTTTTGCAGCGCATATTTCGGCTCCAAAATGCCCGGTGTATCGCTGTAGACAATTTGGTAATCGTTGGTATTGACGATTCCTACTATTCGGTGTCTGGTAGTTTGGACTTTGCGATTGATAATAGAAAGATGCTCGCCGACCAGCCGATTCATGAGCGTTGACTTGCCTGCATTGGGTCTACCGATAATGTTGACAAATCCCGCCTTGTGATTCATTGAAAATAAATTTTGCCAACAAAGAAACAAAATATATATTTGCACCCCCGTTAAAGAAAGGAATCAATTAGCGAATTGGTTCAGACGGACGAAAAAGACAGAAATTACTCAAGATATTGCGGGGTGGAGCAGTTGGTAGCCCGCCCGTACGGGAGGTCGTCAGTTCGAGTCTCCCTCATTTACCAACCGACTATAAGTCGTAAAACAAAAACATTGCGGGGTGGAGCAGTTGGTAGCTCGTCGGGCTCATAACCCGAAGGTCGTCAGTTCGAGTCTGGCCCCCGCTACTAAGAGAAGCCGTTCATTTTTGAACGGCTTTTTCTATTTTAGAAGGATGCATTTCTTCTACATCCTCTATTCTCTCAAGGATCACAAACTCTACAAGGGAACTTCCTCTGACATAGCAAAGCGATTCATCAGGCACAACTCCGGAGGCAATAAAAGCACAGCGCATAGAAAACCTTTCGCCTTGATTTATCTCGAAAAATTCGATTCAAAAAAGGAGGCACTCGATGCTGAAAGGTTTTACAAATCCCTCGAAGGTGGCTCTCAGTTGAAAGAAAAATTGATCGAAAAAGGCATTCTCAATTTTGACGGTAATTTAAATTAATCCGTATGGTTTAAGCAGTTGGTAGCTCGCCCGTCACATACGGATCACCGAAAAGGTGAACGGGTTGGTCGTCAGTTCGTCCCGATAGCTATCGGGAGGCGCCCGCTACTAAGAGAAGCCGTTCATTTTTGAACGGCTTTTTTATCTTTCATACTTAGGCGAACAGATTATTCTTCCAATTTCATCGTGACCTCTTCCCATTCTTTCATCTTTTTATCGAGCTTATTGCGGGCTTGGCTCAAGGCGAATAGATGTGCCTGTATTTTTTCAGAATCAGTATGATCGACCTCTGTTGCTTCCAATTCGGCTATATGTTTCTCAACCTTTTCAATTTCCTTTTCAAGGCCTCCCAGTCGTTTGTTTAATTTCCACTTCTCTTTTTCGGAAACACCTGCTTCTGACTTTACCGACTGCTTTTTCGGAGCATTCTTTACATACTCGTACTCTTTAATACTCTGAGACTTCTTTCGCTCTAAAAACTCAGAAATCGTTCCCGGAAAGGAGGTAATCGATGATCCGTGCATTTCGATGACCGGGTTCACCAATCCTTGCAAGAAATCACGATCGTGAGAAACAACCAACAAGGTGCCGTCATAAGCCATGATAGCTTGCTTCAGTACTTCCTTACTGCGCATATCCAAGTGATTGGTCGGCTCATCCAATATGAGAAAATTGTATTGGTGAAGCATCAATTTACAAAGTGCTAACCTTGCCTTCTCGCCTCCCGAAAGAACCTTTACTTTCTTGAAGACATCATCACCGCTAAACATAAACGCCCCTAAGAGGGAACGAACTTTTTTTCGATACTCACCCGTTGCTTCATTTTCTATTACCTCCAATGCTGTCAAATCGGGAGGTAGTTCGTCACTCTGATTTTGGGTGTAGTATCCGACATCAACATTATAACCTAGCTCGCAATCTCCTTCATAAGATGTTTCGCCTGCAATTACTTTAGTCATGGTGGTTTTTCCCACACCGTTCTTCCCGATCAGGGCCACCTTCTGTCCTCGCAGGATTTCGAAATCCAAGCCTTCGAAAACCTTTTTATTTCCATAAGATTTTGACAGCCCGGTTCCTTTCACCACCACTTTTCCCGCTCGAGGTGCAGGTTGAAAACGAAAGTCCATGGAAGATTCGTCCTCCTCATCGACTTCAATTCGCTCCATCTTGTCGAGCTTCTTAATTAAGCTTTGGGCAAAGGCTGCTTTGTTGGCCTTAGCCCGAAATTTGTTTATCAAGTCTTCTGTCTGCTTGATCTCACGATCCTGATTCTTTTTGGCTTCGATCTGTTTTTCGATCACATCCTTTCGAAGTTCGACGAATTTTGAATATGGCGCATTATAATCGAATAAGGAGCCATTAATTAACTCCACCGTTCGATTGGTCACGTTATCCAAAAAGAGTCGGTCGTGGGAAATGAGTACTACCGCACCCGCGTAATTTTTAAGGTAATCCTCGAGCCATTGAATGGACTCAATATCCAAGTGGTTGGTAGGTTCATCTAAAAGTAGCAAATCAGGCTTTTGAAGAAGTATTTTCGCAAGTGCAACCCTCATCTGCCATCCGCCGCTGAAGGCCGACAGTGGCTTTGAAAAATCTTCAGAAACGAATCCGAGTCCGAGTAATACTAGCTCTATCTGCTGATCTTGAGAATCGACATCAAAAACACCCAATTGCGTTGAAATTCGATTCAGGTCTTCAGCCAGCCCCAGATAGTCTTCGCTTTCGTAATCCTCACGTTCAGCCAATTCATTGGAGATTGATTCAATCCTTTTCTCCAATTGTTGAGTTATTGA
This sequence comes from uncultured Cryomorphaceae bacterium, assembly GCA_964651785.1. Classification (GTDB taxonomy): domain Bacteria; phylum Bacteroidota; class Bacteroidia; order Flavobacteriales_D; family Cryomorphaceae; genus JAKVAV01. The sequence goes on along the minus strand of CAZYWJ010000033.1, from coordinate 16,660 downwards.
AAAAGCCTTGGAAACCTCTTCCTTCACGGTAAGCTGAGAATTGAAAGCCAATTCTTGCGGAAGGTATCCTATGCCGTATTCTTTTGGTTTTGATACACGCCCTTCATCTATTCCTTGATCGCCAATGATTACTTTGAATAAGGTGGTTTTACCGGCTCCGTTTTTTCCCACCAAACCAATCTTGTCGGACTCGCCGATAAAAAGATCAATCCCATCAAATATGGGACGTTGGGCAAAATTCAGTTGTATATTTTCTAATCTGAACATAAAAGCAAAAAAGCATCATGCAATTGCATGATGCTTTTGATTTCAATTTGTAATAGCAATTAATAGCTCCAAAGATCGTGTTCCATATTGAAAAGCTTCTCTTTTACTTCTTCAGCTTTAAGCAGCCTGTCAATTCCTGAATAGACGTCATCCAATTTACGATCGTACACGTTAGATTCTTTTACAATCGTTGAATTGAACATACGCTTTTGAAACAGATCATCAAAAGATCTCCTTTCTGCATCATTGAATCGGTTGAAGGAGTCCCAATTTGCAAATACGTATCTGCATTCGGGAAAGTACAACCAAAACAAAGTCTCATACGCTCCGGTAGCTTCACCATTTTCATCTCTACGCTCTTTAAGCGGAGCTATTCCAATGATTCTGATGTAACGCTCCGAACGTTGCTTGTCAAAAAACCAATCTTCTTTTATGCGATATCTTTTAATATCCTGCGAAGTCGTTTTAACAACCTGATAAACGGGCACCAACTCTCCCGTATCAGGATCAGGTGTAAATGTAGTGTCAGGTCTCTCCAGCATCGTTTGTACATCACTTCTGAGCAATGGTGTTCTGAAGTCATCTTCACGCCCCGTCACTCCGGTACTGTACGCCGTTATAGAACCTTCGACCAATAAAGCATCTTTAATTACGTCAAAGAGACTTTTCATTCCACTGGCTTCTTCCAACGGGTAATAAAGAGGCATATTCATCTTTTCGCGAAGATCGATATCCTGCCATATTCGCTTGGCAAACATTACGTCTGCTTCACGAATGAAAGGATATTGAATAACCTTCTTCGTTTTGTTGTGCTCTTTGATCCATGCTCCGTCCAATACGGTCTGAGCATTTGTTTCAGAAGGAGTCATCATGATAAATGACCCTAAAAGAAGTGCGAGTACAAGATGAATATTTCTCTTCATGATGAATTAAATTAGATTACACGCAGGTTGATGCTACCAAGCTTTCTGATCGTACCATCGGGAGCGGTTGCCTTGATATTTTCAATTATCACAACTTGATTCCTTCTGGTTTCGCGTAACAATTCTTTTTGATCCGCAGTCAATCTATTGCTCGTTGAAGATAAGGTTTTCACATCACCCCCCATCACTACGGTAACATCAAAAGAGCGAATCGGGTAGTTCAAGTCGAATACAAAATCTTTTAGTTCTGCGAATACCCCAAGGGCGGCAGTAAGTTCAGACTTTGCAATGGTATTATCAACCGAAGTCTTTCCCGCAAAATTTGCAACAGGATCAGGAACGGATTTCAAACGGAATTTGAATTGTCCCATACTCTTTCTCTCTCCTTGAACCTCTGCTGATACGCTAACAATAGCTTCTGCGCCTGTCTTTACTCGTGCGATGTACGAGCCATCGGGTTGCTTCGACAAAGTACCGTTGCTAATATTGGCAGTCAAAGCGTCCTGCGGAATACCGGGAACTGAAATCTCAACAGGGTTATCGATACCTCTGTAGAGTACGTTCATCTTAGTAGGCGAAACTACCAAACTGGGTTTAGCTACTTCGTAATCTACGACAAATTTGTAGGGCTCTTCGGCTTTTGTAGCAGGGTTTCGGAATTTAATAATCCCTTCCCAATGCTTGTCGCCGATTCCTCGTGCCGGGATAGCCAACCGACCGAAACCATCGGCACCAACTTCAACGGCAGATGCCTGACCTTCCGGTAATGCAAACTCACCACTATCTAGCTTAAGCCCTTCAGGACCTAAATCGATGGCCGGTAAATTGGTATTGTCATAAGCAGCCAAGAATACTTTCGCTCTGAAAGAATCACCTTCCAAAATGTAAGTTTTCTCAGGTATAACGACGGGAGCCAACTGCGTGAATTTATAAGATGCTGCTTCTACATCTGCAAATAAGTGTCCGAGTACATCAGATTCTGCATTTCTCACATCGGCCTGCAGTTTACTCAAAAGAGTGGTAGTTGCGGCCAGAGGCACGTGAAAGAAATTCAATGACTCCCAATTGGTAACGGTACCCGAAGCATCCTTGACCTTTTCAGGATAATTAAAAAGGCTATCCAAAGAAGCAACAAGAGTCGGATTACCGGCTACCATCGCCTTCAAATTTTCACCATACTGTTCAAGCTTCTGCTTTAGTACAACTGCGCGATAATTGTTTCCATCTTCATGTGCATTATCTCGAGGAGCATCGGGCTCCGCGCCAATCATAAGGTTGGTATTCACATCGTAGTTGTCTTTACTACTTACATATTGCAATCCCAGAACAGTGTCCTGACCGATGGCATTTTTTCCAATCACCTCTTCCATGGGAAGACCCTCGGTATCGGCAATGGTTTTAGCCTTAATCAAATCGATATGGCTGATCATCTCATTGGCTTGGGTTCTCAGCTCCTGAGCTTTCCCCCATGCTTCACCATATTTTTCTTTGTTCTCGTTGTATGAAGCTGCAAAGGCTCCGTACTGCCCGGCAAGCTTACCGTCAAAAGTTACCATAGTTGTTTCAAGACCATTGTTGATGGTAATGAACGCATCCAAGATTTCTTTTGAAACGTTGAGGGCCAGAAGAGCGGTCAGTACGAGATACATCATACCAATCATCTTCTGCCGCGGGGTTTCTTTTCCTCCTGCCATGTCTTACTACTTTTTTTAACTATTAATTAGACGTTGGCAGTAGCGGGAGCACTCATAGCTGAGAGCATGTTGCCGTAAACCGTATTCAGTCGAGACAGGTTCGATGCCAATTCAGAGATGTTCTCTTTGTATTTTTTGGTATCTTCTACTGATTCGTTCAAGTTTCTCATCAATTCAGTGATGCCACTGTACAATTGAGATGAAGTTTGCAATTCCTGAAGCTGAGTTTCGTACATGTTATTCAGCTCCGCAAGGTTCGAACTCATTTTCTTCAAATGTTCTCCCGTGGATGCTCCTTCGGCTTGTCCTTCCGTCAAACCCGTCAGTGCCTCAGAGGCTCTTGCATATGTCTCAGAAAGCTCTCCTACTTTTACAGTTGCGCCTTTCAATGAAGCTGCGTATTCATTCGTAGCGACTGATGCGTCGGAAATTTCATTCAACTTTTCCGCCTGACTACTTAGGCTTCGCAAGCCATTACCCAGACTAGCAATCAATTCCGGTTCTATCTTCGCCTCTTCAAGCATATGATCGAGCTGCTCCGTAATAGATTCATCATCCTTGTGAGCTATCGCTTCTCTGGCGGGTTCTCCCGTGCGAAGCTCAGGGTAAACTAATGACCAATCCAGCTCTTCGTGAACGGGTTCAAATGCGGAGAAGAAGAAGATGATTGCTTCTGTGGTCAAACCAACAACCAAAAGAGCGCCGGCAAACGGCCAATGTTGAATTTTAAAAAGTGCTCCGATAATTACTACAGCTGCTCCGATTCCGTAGAGCTTCGCCATAAACTTTTTCCATGATTTACTTCCTGGTTTCATTTTCCTTGCTTTTACAAATAGTTAATAATTCTTGCTGGTTGGTTTCAAAAAGAAGATAAGGGGTGATTTAAAGAAAGTCGATTAATTCCAATCCTCAGGATTTCCTGTTTTACCTCTTCCGAGATAACTCATAACTGAGCGGAATCCGATATAGCATTTGGCGGTATCTTGATATTCGTAAGTCCTGGTACCATTTTGCAGGTAGTACATTACATCCTTCCAAGAGCCTCCGCGTATCACTTTACGCTTTAATGCAGGCGGATCATCAGCCAAAGCATCGTATTGATATTCAGGATTGAGATCGTGTGAAAATTCATAAACTGATTCGTCGTACGCCGTACTTGTCCATTCTGCTACATTCCCTGACATACAGTACAACCCGTATCCATTTGGCTCATAAGAGCGAACATCCACTGTAGTGCAACCATCATCATCAACATAGTCTCCCCGTTGCGGTTTGAAGTTGGCTAAAGGACAACCTAAAATATTTCTTATGTAAGGTCCTCCCCACGGATAAGGGTTTTTGTCCAATCCGCCACGCGATGCATACTCCCATTCGGCTTCAGTTGGTAAACGGAAACGCTGGACATAGGTTTCACCATTTTTCTGCTGCCATGTACTAAGCAATTGAGATCTCCACACATTGAAAGCCTTCGCCTGTTGCCACGTTACTCCAACTACAGGATAATTATCATATGCAGGGTGCCAAAAGTATGTCTCAGTCATGGGCTCATTGAATCCATAGGTGAAATCATGCACCCACGCCAATGTATCAGGATATACGTTGATAATTTCTCGGATAATAAACTTGCTCCGATCCGTATGCCCTCTTATAGCGTTATTTTGACCTTTAATGTTCGTGTAAGACAAGTCCAAATCTCTGCCCGCTTTACTGGCAGCAGCTTTAAGGTCAACCCAGAAATATTCAAACTTGAGTTTTCTGGTATCGATTTCTTTTCTTCGGTAAAATCTTTCGTACTCCGGCAAGAAAAGATCTACGAGTTCTTCGCGCTCATCTTCACCATTCCATTCGATTTCTTCCTCCCAATTAATAATAGGAGGATCGATGATCTCGCCATATTCATCTTCTTCGATGATATGCTCACCGATTCCGGCTTCGCCCAGGTAGCGGTGTGCGATAGAGTCTCGCACCCAATAGACAAACTGGCGATATTCGTTATTGGAGATTTCCGTATCGTCCATATAAAAGGCTGATACGGTCACACGCTTCGTGTTATTGACTTGAGCGTATGGCACATCTTGATCATCGGCACCCATAACGTAACTACCGAAATGAATATAATTCATTCCATAAGGATTGTACTGAATCCAATCCTCTCGTGGTGCTACTCCAACCAATTCGCCTCGGTTTCCACCGACACAGCTGGCCAAGGTTGCGGCAACTAACAGAAATAATATGATTCTTTTCATGCCTTGCAGGTTATTAATCCTCAAAAAAACGATTTACAGCTCCTTCTTTACGATGGTAAGTTCTCAATGGTTTCAAACATTTCGTTATAAGAAGCGAGGATTTTTATAAACTCGTTTAGGTAGTGGTTTTTGCAATTTATAGCAATACCCCAACATAATTTCGTGACTTCCGCTGCTATAATTATTCAACTCGGAAGTAGTCAAGTCATAAGAATACCCAATTCTCAAATTACTCTTACCGTCAGAAAACTGATAATTGTAGCCGGCCATCGGCGCAATCGCGTCTTCGAGTCGGTAACTAACGCCCAACCAAAAAGTATTATTGTAAGTAGCCGTGGCATTAACATCTACCTGTGTAGATGCCAAATCCGTTTTTACCAGTGTTTGCGGGGTAAGGGTGAGCATTGGAGTGAGCTCAAAATCATAACCTGCCATGAAGTACAGATGTCTGGCAACCTCAATATTCAGATCAGATAGATCTCCTTGATTTAAATGAACTGCTGAAATACCGACGTAGTATTTCGGATTGTATAAGTATGCTCCAAAAGATGCGTCAAATGTAGATGCTTGCTGGCTCTGCTGAGGAATAGATTGATCGCCGGCACCAATTCCCAATCCTCCACCTACTAAATTTCCATCACTGTCGTAATCATAGGCTCGCCAATCATTGCTTAACGAACTATTGAGTAAACCCAAGCCTACTCCAAGACCCAGCTTCGTAGAACCTGAAATCTTAAGGTGATAGGCATAAGACAATCTGAATGCAGTAGTAGATTGCGGTCCTATCTCATCTAAATAAACAGTAGCCCCAAGACCACTTTTTATTGAATTTATGGGTGCCGAAACATTCAAAAGGCCGGTAGAAGGCTGTCCTGAAAGACCGGACCATTGTTGACGCCCGATAAGGGTAGCACATATTGCATCTTTACTTCCCGCAAACCCGGGATTGACAGATAATCTGTCGTACATAAATTGTGAAAACTGAGGGTCTTGCTGCCCCCAAACCAAAGTGCTACCGATTAAGATAGTGGCAATTGATAGGCTAAGTTTTTTCATTCAGGTTTAATTGTTTTTCTAACGAAAACAACCCCTTTTGGAGGGGTCATTTGCCGCTAAGAACGTGGCTAAAATAACTAAATAAGCTTACTGACAAAAATTTTTAACGTCACCTGCTATTGATATATCAACGTATAGAGGAATCCTAGAATTTAATAATCAACCTAATTTTTGATAAGTTTTCCACCAAAGATCAGGCATTTCGCCTTTACCCGCACGCTGATAATCTTCATAACTGCACGGTATCAAATGGTGTCTGTCTGCAAACTGAGAGCCCCGGACAACATATGGAATCTTCATCCACCACTTATCGGTTCTTTTACTTTTAAAAAAAACCAAATCCTCCTTGTATTCCGGAAGTTGAACTTTGTACTCTAAAAAATTCTGTTTTTTCACTAAAGGAAATTCTTTCACTCGCCCGAGCAAGCCTTCTATAAAATACCAGATCATCTGGGCGATTAATGAGGCCTGCTGTCGATTTTCATCTGCTTTGACGTTGTAGTTGAAAATTCCGAAAGTCGAAACCTTATCGCTCATTCCTGAATACCTTGAAATTCGGCAGATAGACTCACCGTCAAAACCATTGGGCTCAAAAGTACCGGGAGCCGAATCATTTTTTACACTCATCATATCAATTGAGATCAGGTCTGAATTTCTAATAACAGGCTCTGTTGACGCCAAATTGGATTTCAACTCTCCCAATCTGACGTACTCGAAATACATCTTGTCCATCAATTCCATGACGGCCGGATCGGTATAGTAAGTCTGGTAGCCCAAGATGGTCAGATTAAAAAGATAGGACGGATCATGCAAGACTATTTTACTCAAATAATTTTCAAGAGATAAATGATCTCGAAACTCACCAAAGTCGATGCTGCTGTCTACAATGGTATGATTCACAGGAACCTCCAAAGCCTCGTATCCCTGATGGATGGCAAAAGTGAGTTCTTGAGTACCACCCAACACAATTACCGGAATCTTTCGTGTAGTTAAATGTGCGATGACTTGCTTAAGGGCTGCGTCAGTGTCTTCGGGTATTTCGCCCGCTTCGATGTTACCCAAGTCAGCGCCTTTCAGTGTAGGTGAAGGAGAAAATAGTTGATAGAATTTCTGTCTTATCGCATCAGGCGCTTCCGCGTTATCGTAAGCGGCCCTTCGCGAATCCTTCACACCTACTACTACATATTTCACTCCCTCCAAATCCGGAAATGAAGATGGATCATGAATTCTAATCAGATTACCTATCCTGTTTCCCTCGGAGTTGAAATACTCTGAAAAAGAATCGCCCAGAGGCTTGAAAAAATATGAGATATCATCTACCCAAGACATCTAACGAAAAATTACTTCGACTTCTTTTTTGCCTTTGTGGTAGTCTTTTTCGCTTTGGTAGAAGACTTTTTCGTTTTCGCAGTCGAAGCCTTCGCTCCTCTTCTTCCCTTCTTTTCGGGAGCTTCTTCAATCAGCTTTTGACAATCAGCAAATGTCAATGATTCAGGGTCGACATCCTTCGGGATTTTAATATTCTTCTTTCCCGCTTTTAAATAAGGTCCCCATCGACCTTTTAACACCTGAACCGTTTCATCCTCCTCAAAAGTTTTGATCAATTTTTCTCGATCGGCCTTTCGCTTGGCTTCGATCAGCTCGATGGCTCGATCAATCTCCACGCTGAGAGGGTCGTCTCCGTCAGCTTCCTTCAATGACACGAAGCTTCCTTTGTGTCTGAGGTAAGGACCAAATCGACCTATAGCTGCGGTCACCTTTTCACCTTCGTATTCTCCGACTTCTCGCGGAAGCTTGAACAACTCCAAAGCATCTTCCAAATTAATGGTAGTCATGCTTTGATCGTGACGAAGTGACGCAAACTTCGGCTTTTCCTCATCCTCAGCATCGCCGATCTGAACCATCGGACCATACCTTCCGATCTTCGCATAGACAGGCTTTCCTGATTTAGGATCTTTTCCCAATTCTCTTCCCGTCGGTCGATCGCTGTGCTCAAGAGTTTCTTCCACATTTTCATGAAACGGCTTGTAGAAGGACTTGATCATATCCGTCCATTTCAACATGCCTTCCGCTATGTCATCAAACTGCTTCTCTACCGTAGCGGTAAAATCGTAGCTCAGAATTTTCCCAAAGTGTTCAACCAAAAAGTCATTTACCACTATACCGATATCCGTCGGAAATAGCTTCTGCTTCTCCGCCCCTGTCGTTTCGGTCAGCGTTTTTTCTTCCACCTTATTTCCCTCGAGTTCTATCACGGAATATTCACGAGGATGACCTTCGCGATCTTCTTTAACAACATAGCCTCGTTTTTGAACGGTCGAAATTGTCGGCGCGTAAGTACTCGGACGTCCGATTCCAAGCTCTTCCAATTTTTTCACGAGACTTGCTTCGGTGTAGCGCGGGGGATGGTTGGCAAATCGCTGTGTGGCGGTTATAATTTTCCTTTCGAGTGAATCTCCCACTTTCATTGTCGGAAGAAGTCCCTCTTCTTCCTTATCGCTATCCTCATCATCGGTTCCTTCGAGGTATACTTTCAAAAACCCTTCGAACTTGATTACCTCACCTCTGGCTATAAAGTGCAAATTGTCCAATGCATTGTCAGAACCGGTCGGCTTGATTTTAACCGTAGTTTTTTCCAATTCGGCGTCAGCCATTTGAGAGGCCAACGTACGCTTATATATAAGGTCATACAATCTCTGACCTGCCGCATCACCGCCAACCGAAGTTACCGACATATCAGCCGGGCGAATAGCTTCGTGAGCTTCCTGTGCACCTTTCGACTTGGTAGAATACGTTCTCGGCTTTGAAAATTCCGATCCGTAATTTGACGTGATGTGTTTCTTAGCTCCATCTCTGGCAGAGTCGGACAAGTTCAAGCTGTCCGTTCTCATATAAGTGATCTTACCTTCTTCGTATAGCTTCTGCGCAACCGACATCGTTCTGGCTACGCTAAAGCTCAATTTTCTACTTGCTTCTTGCTGAAGGGTAGAAGTGGTAAAAGGCGCCGCAGGACTTTTCTTAGAAGGTTTCACCTGCAAATCGTCCACTTTAAATTCGGAACCATTGCAAGCATTCACAAATTTGCGCGCTTCTTCAATCGTATCAAACCGCTTATTCAACTCTGCCTTGAAGACTTTTCCGTCTGAGACGAAAACCGCCGTTACGCGGTAAGAGAATTTTTCTTCGAAATTATTGATCTCTCTTTCTCTCTCAACAATCAAACGAACCGTAACCGACTGAACTCTTCCTGCACTGAGCGAGGGCTTCACCTTTCGCCAAAGTACCGGAGACAATTCAAAGCCTACCAACCGATCCAACACTCTTCTGGCCTGCTGCGCGTCGACTAAGCGATAATCTAACTTTCGCGGGTTTTCTATTGCTTTGGTGATTGCACCTTTGGTGATTTCGTGAAAAACGATTCGGCTAACGTCTTTTTTATCCAAATTGAGCACTTGCTCCAAGTGCCAACTGATAGCCTCTCCTTCGCGGTCCTCGTCCGTTGCTAGCCAAACCTTATCCGATTTAGCAACCAATTTTTTAAGCTCCTCAATGACCTTTTTCTTATCGGGAGAGATTTCGTATTCCGGTTCAAAACTATTCTCCACATCAACAGATAACCCCTTCTTCTTAAGGTCTCTGACATGGCCGTAACTTGACTTTACCACAAAGTCTTTTCCCAAAAAACCTTCAATGGTTTTGGCTTTAGCAGGTGACTCGACGATTACTAGATTCTTTGACATTCCTTCTGATTTTCGACACGTGGCCTTCAGATGCAAAGTAAAGCAATGAATTCCGAATTGATTTCAGCAAGGCACTTTTTCAGTCTGAAACCACGCTTTTCGATACATGTCAGAATGGCAGAAACACTTATTTTTCGATAACTTTGCACCCATTTTTAAAACTGCGATCAATGAAAACCGAATCACAGAGTATGCTTGAGGAAGAACGTCAGGGTGAAGCAACTTTGCTGAAAAGCGAAAATACAAAAGAGAGCAAAAAACTCTATTTGGAAAGTTATGGCTGTCAAATGAATTTTTCAGACAGCGAGATCGTAGCATCCATCATGCAAAAAAATGGTTTCCAAACTACGCGAGATAGCGAAGAAGCTGACTTGATACTCATCAATACGTGTTCCATCAGAGACAATGCCGAGCAACGTGTGAGAAAGCGATTGATGCAATTCAACAAGCAGAAAAAAAAGAAATCAGACCTGATGATCGGTGTACTTGGATGCATGGCTGAGCGTTTGAAATCACAACTTCTTGAAGAAGAAAAATTGGTTGATTTAGTCGTTGGCCCTGATGCTTATCGCGAATTACCGGGTTTGGTAGAAGAAGTGACCGACGGAAGAAAAGCCGTCAATGTTTTGCTTTCGCGCGAAGAAACTTATGCTGAAATCAATCCGGTAAGATTGGACAGCAACGGGGTAACCGCGTTCATATCCATTATGCGAGGGTGCGATAATATGTGCTCCTTTTGCGTGGTTCCTTTTACGCGTGGCCGCGAACGAAGTCGAGACCCCGAAAGCATTGTTCACGAAGCCAAATATCTTTTTCAGGAAGGCTATCGCGAGGTGACCTTACTCGGTCAGAATGTCGACTCCTATCGTTGGAATGTTTCCAAGAAGGGTGATATCATCGATCCGCAGAAAGAAACGGTAAACTTCGCTCAGCTTTTAGAAAAGGTGGCATTGGTGAATCCTGATCTGCGCATTCGGTTTTCTACCTCTCATCCTAAGGATATGACGGATGACGTACTGCACACCATGGCGAAATACGAAAACATCTGCGAATACATTCACCTGCCCGTCCAAAGCGGAAACACGGAAGTTTTGAAGAAAATGAACCGCGGCTATTCGCGTGAGTGGTACATGAACAGAATTGATGCGATCAGACGCATAATGCCCAATGCAGCAATCAGCACTGACATCATTACCGGATTTTGCGGAGAAACGGACGAGCAGCATGCGGATACCGTATCGCTTATGAAAGAAGTGGAATACGAATTTGCCTACATGTTCAAATATTCCGAAAGACCCAAGACGTTGGCTGAGCGAAAATATGAGGATGACGTTCCTGAAGAGGTAAAACAAAAACGATTGGAAGAAGTCATCGCCATCCAACACGAAAGCAGTCACAAACGAAACAGAGCATCCGTGGGAAAAACTTTCAAAGTATTGGTCGAGGGGATTTCAAAAAAATCTGACAAAATGCTCTACGGCCGAAACAGCCAAAACGCGGTGATCGTTTTTGATCGTGGCGACATTCAACCTAAAACTTATGTTGATGTAAGAGTGACGGATTGCACATCTGCTACCTTGATCGGCGAAGTAGTAAATCAGTAAATGGATATACAGCAAGTAAAACAACGATTTGGAATAATCGGCAATTCTCGGTTACTCAATCGTGCATTGGATATAGCCGTTCAGGTTGCCCCTACTGATATTTCGGTATTGATAACGGGAGAAAGCGGAACGGGTAAAGAAACCATGCCGCAAATTATTCACGCTCTCAGCGCCAGAAAGCACGGTCAGTACATCGCGGTTAATTGCGGAGCCATTCCCGAAGGTACGATTGACTCAGAACTTTTCGGTCACGAAAAAGGTGCGTTTACCGGAGCCCACGATTCTCGAAAGGGATATTTTGAAGTTGCCAACGGCGGTACCATCTTTTTGGATGAAGTAGCCGAACTACCCCTTCAAACCCAAGTGAGACTCCTGAGGGTATTGGAAACCGGTGAATTTCTGCGAGTAGGTTCCTCTAAAAACATCAAGACTGACGTTCGAATTATTGCGGCTACCAATGTAAATATGGAAAAGGCCATCGCTAAAGGCACCTTCCGTGAAGATTTGTTTTATCGCCTTAACTCGGTACCCATCTACTTGCCGCCACTTCGAGAGAGAAAAGAAGATATTCATTTGCTTTTCAGAAAATTCGCCGTCGACTTTGCCGAAAAATACAAAATGCCTGCTATTCGATTAAGCGATGATGCCGTGATGCTTTTGGAGAATTACAATTGGCCCGGAAATATCAGGCAGCTCAAAAATATTACCGAGCAACTGTCCGTAATCGAAGAAGAGCGTAACATCACGGCCGAAATCATGCGCCAGTACCTTCCCGACATTGGAAATTCAAACTTGCCGGCCATCGTCGATAAGAAGAATGGAGTCGGCGCGACGAATGATTTCAGTGAGCGAGAAATTCTCTACAAAATTCTTTTCGAAATGCGTCAGGATGTGAGCGATCTCAAATCCATCGTTTTGGAGCTGATGCAGAACAGATCGGGAGATGATGACTTGCGAAGCAAAAATCCATCTGCCTTGAAGCGTCTTTTTGACGATGGGCAAGATTTTGAAAGAAAAGAACCTTCAGTAGTTAGCCACGACTACTCTCCACCTGAGTACAATATTTCAAAACCTTCGGATGATCAATATATTGACGATCATGAAGAAGTAGAAGAAACACTATCGCTGGAGCAAACCGAACGAGACCTGATCGAGCGCGCATTGAAAAAGCATAACAATCGCCGCAAGTGGGCAGCGAAAGAACTGGGTATTTCGGAACGAACATTGTATCGCAAGATCAAGGAATATAACCTGAAATAAAATTTGAAAGCACTTCTTTATACCTTGATTGTATCAGTGCTGATCGTTGTCTCGGCTTGCACGGTCAACTACTCATTTAGCGGTGCGGATATTCCGGCTGAAGCGGAAACTTTCTCCGTTCAACAATTTCAAATCGCCACCCCGCTGGCTACTCCCGATTATGGCTTGGTACTATCGGAAGCAATGAAGGATTTGATGCTGGCACAAACGCGGCTTGACTTGGCCGATAAGCGTGGCGACCTTCAATTTGAAGGAGTGGTTACCGGCTACCAAATCGGAAATGCCGCCATTTCCAGTGATGAATTCACTTCTTTGAACAGGCTAACCATTACCGTTAAGGTGATATACACCAACACTATAGAAAAAGAAAAGAGTTTTGAAAGATCCTTTTCTCGATTTGTCGATTACGACTCAGGCCAAAACTTTTCGGAAATTGAGACTGAATTGATTGCAGATGTCAACGCTCAGCTTATCCAAGATATATTTGATGCATCTTTAGGTGCTTGGTAGAAAAATGGAAAGGCACAAAATCATAGAAATGATCGGGTCGGGAAAAATTCCGGAAGGGTCAGGTTTTGCCGAAATCAAAAATCTGTCGGAAAAGTATCCGTATTGCTCCACGTTCAAGGTTCTCCTTGCCATGGGAGCCGGAGAAAAGGATGACTTAGAACTAAAAGACTATATCAATACCGCTTCCATCTATATTCAAGATCGCTCTAATCTGTACAATGTAGTAGTCAGAAACAGTCTGCTGCAAAAGATTGAAGCAGGAGATACGGATGTTGAGGAAGAGCAGCTTACGAGCGAGGAAGAAAGACAGAGTGAAAACAAGCCGGAAGCCACCCCTTCTGCTGAAAAAATTGAGGTCGTACCTAAAGTGATCAAAGGTGCAGAGATCAATGAGGACCCGCTCGAAGAACAAATTATGGCGGCTGCCGTGATGCAGTTGGGAGAATTGGAAATGGAAACCGATCTTGACGATCAGGATGGAGAAGAGCCGGAAAAGCTTGAAGCGGAAGAAGAGATACCATCCGCCAAAACTGCGGGTTCGGCATTCAGTCGCTTTTTGACTAATCTTGATGGTGACTCATTCCAATCAAAGCCGGAGAGAAAAATCATCGAAAAATTTATTTCGGAAGACCGAAAAATCACTCCTGCAAAGAAGGCTTTTTTCTCTCCTACTCAAATGGGAAAGATGAGCTTGATGGAGGACGAGTCTTTTGTAACCGAGACTTTGGCAAAGATTTATGAGCGTCAGGGAGACTATAAAAAAGCCGCTCGCGCCTATAAAAATCTCAGTTTGAAATATCCGGAAAAAAGACGTTATTTTGCCGCTCTTCAAAAACTGGCTGAAGAACAATCTTAAAAAATCACGAAGACATGCAGGTTTTCATTTTCGTACTTATCATTCTAGTTTGCGTTTTCTTGGCGCTTATCGTTTTAATTCAAAACCCGAAAGGCGGAGGACTTGATTCAAGTTTCTCTTCTGCTAATCAAATCGGTGGAGTGCAACGCACCGCAGACTTCCTTGAAAAAGGCACTTGGAGCTTAGCAGTTGTGCTTTTCGTGTTGTGCTTGGTTTCGGCGGGTCTTCAGGACAATGCGGCCATAGCTCAGCCCGGACAGTATGAAGAAGTAGAGCCTCAACTACAGCAACCGGCTCCGGCTGAAGAAGCCCCTGCCGGATCTGAAGAAGAAATTCCTGCTGAAGGAGGCGAATAAGCCATACATATAAAACTGTAATAATGTCAGTGTGTCATGGATGCACTGACATTTTTTTTGCCTTAATCGGAAATCTTTTCAGCTTCCGGCGTCCGGCACATTTTGTGACTACCAGCAATCATTAATCTTAAATAAGAAATCAATGTCAGTAAATCTTAAACCATTAGCAGATCGAGTGCTCGTTGAAGCAGCTCCTGCTGAAGAAAAAACCGCTAGCGGAATTATTATCCCTGATACGGCAAAAGAAAAACCACAAAGAGGAACCGTCGTAGCTGTAGGTGGAGGGAAAAAAGATGAACCCGTTACCGTTAAGGTTGGCGACCATGTTATTTACGGACAATACGCCGGAACCGAAATCAAAATCGAAGGAAAAGACTACCTCATCATGAGAGAGTCCGACATTTTCGGCGTTGTTGGCAGCAACTAATCAATCACTAATCTGAAAAAACAAGAATAATGGCAAAAGATATCACATTTGATGTAGAAGCACGCGATAAGTTAAAACGCGGTGTTGACGCATTGGCCGATGCAGTAAAAGTAACCCTCGGACCAAAAGGTCGAAACGTTATCATCGACAAAAAATTCGGCGCACCATCCGTTACAAAAGACGGAGTAAGTGTAGCTAAAGAAATTGAGCTTAAAGACCCGATCGAAAACATGGGTGCTCAAATGGTAAAAGAAGTAGCTTCTAAAACTGCTGACATGGCAGGAGACGGAACTACGACTGCTACCGTATTGGCGCAAGCCATGGTAACTGCAGGTTTGAAAAACGTAGCTGCCGGTGCCAACCCTATGGATTTGAAGCGAGGAATCGACAAAGCCGTTGAGGCCGTAATCGGCGAATTGAAAAAAATCTCGCGAGAAGTAGGAGACGACAATTCTAAAATCGAGCAGGTAGCTACCATTTCTGCCAACAACGACGGAAACATCGGTAAGCTTATCGCTCAGGCCATGGCCAAAGTGAAAAAAGAAGGTGTAATAACCGTAGAAGAAGCAAAAGGTACCGACACTTACGTAGATGTAGTGGAAGGTATGCAGTTCGACCGTGGATACCTCTCTCCTTACTTCGTTACCAATTCTGAAAAGATGGTAGCTGAGCTGGAGAATCCTTATATCCTGATTTACGATAAGAAGATTTCAAGTATGAAAGATCTTCTTCCCGTCTTGGAAAAAGCCGCTCAGACCGGCAAACCGCTTTTGATCATCTCAGAAGATGTAGAAGGTGAAGCATTGGCTACTTTGGTAGTAAACAAGATTCGCGGCTCATTGAAAATTGCCGCTGTGAAAGCTCCGGGTTTCGGAGACCGTCGTAAAGCCATGTTGGAAGACATCGCTATTCTAACGGGAGGAACGGTAATTTCGGAAGAGCAAGGACGCAAGCTGGAAGATGCCACTTTGGAAGACCTCGGTACTTGCGAGAAAATCAGCATTGATAAGGATAATACGACTATCGTAAATGGTGCCGGTGAAAAAAGCGCCATCGAAGCACGCGTAAACCAAATCAAAGCTCAAATCGAAACCACTACCAGCGATTACGATAAGGAAAAACTGCAAGAGCGTTTGGCTAAATTGGCCGGAGGAGTTGCCGTTCTTTACGTAGGCGCTGCTACTGAGGTAGAGATGAAAGAGAAGAAAGACCGCGTAGATGATGCACTTCATGCTACTCGCGCAGCGGTAGAAGAAGGAATCGTAGCCGGTGGTGGCGTAGCATACCTACGTGCATTGACTGCAATCGGAGCTTTGGAAGGTGTAAATGCTGACGAAACTACTGGTATAGCCATCGTAAAGAGAGCATTGGAAGAGCCTCTTCGTCAAATTGTGCAGAATGCAGGTGGAGAAGGTTCCATCATCGTTCAGAAAGTACGCGAAGGAAAAGATGACTACGGGTACAATGCACGCACCGAGACATTCGAGAATCTTTTCGAAGCCGGTGTAATCGACCCGACGAAAGTTACCCGCATCGCGTTAGAGAATGCAGGATCCATCGCAGGAATGTTGTTGACCACGGAATGTGTAATCAGCGATATTGAAGAAGAAGATGGTGGTATGCCTTCAATGCCCGGAGGCGGAGGTATGCCCGGCATGATGTAAGATCATCAGTCTTAAAATTGGTTAAGGCCATTTACCGAAAGGTAAGTGGCCTTTTTT
>CAZYWJ010000032.1:15602-32970 GCA_964651785.1 uncultured Cryomorphaceae bacterium | reverse complement strand
GCAATTGTTGCTGATCGAGTGCGGCATTGTTTTGCTCGGCAGCTTGGCGCAAATCGGCTAAAGCAAAAGACTCTTCCAGTCGGATGGAGTCTACCGGCATAATCGGTGCGGTGAGCTCCCGATTCACGATTTGATTCATGGCAATGGTGAGCTCCAAAATGCGCGCTTTTTGGTTAACCACGGCGGCGCTGTCCGTATTTCGGTTAGACAAAGCCAATTGGTAATCGAGCTTGTTTGAAGAGCCGATTTCAAAAGACTTCTCTTCCAATAACAACCGCGCCTGAGAAACTTCCAGCGATTTGCGAAAAGCAGCCAGCAATTGCGTTTCCTGCTTTAGCATGAAGTAATTACGGGCCAGATCTGCCACGGTTTGCTCTATAAAAAAACGTCGGTCTGCCTCGGAAAGGGCTTCCAACTGTTCGAGTCTGTCCTTGCGACCGAACATGGCCAAGCCGTCAAAAACTACCCATGTAGCTCCGATTTCTGCATTGGTGGCATTTCGTTTTGCATTGTCGGCTTCCTGGCTATCGCCGGTAAAAAACTCCTGTCTCGAATTGTTTATAGCCAATCGCCTCTCCGCGTTGATATTGACATTGGGCAGCATTCCTGCATTTCCAATGGTATTGGCATTCCGAGCGGTCTCAACATCGTTTGCAGCTATGCGGATGCCGTAGTTCTCCTCCAATGCAAGATTCACTAAAGACTGCAAATCCATTGCCTCTTGCCCGACAGCTTGGTTTAGCGACGTTATTACAATTAAAATGAGAACAAGACCTGATTTAAGCTTCTGCATATTGATCTTCTTTTTCTTCTACCAGTGTCTTTTCTTTTTTGCTCGTCACCATGATGTAGATCACAGGAATGACGTAGAGTGTCAAAATCAGCGAGAACAGCAGTCCGCCGATGATAGCGATCCCCATCGGGATACGGCTGGTAGAACCACTTCCTAAAGCAAGAGCTATAGGCAGTGCTCCTAAAACGGTAGCCATACTCGTCATCAAAATCGGGCGAAAACGCTTAGCCGCTGCATCAATGGAGGCTTCCTTTATGCTCAAACCTTGTTTCCTTCGCTGATTGGCGAACTCCACGATCAAGATTCCGTTTTTGGTCACGATACCCACGAGAACGATCATCCCGATTTGACTGAAAATATTCAAGGTGTGGCCACCCAGCCAAAGCGCTAAAATGGCTCCTCCCAATGCCAGTGGTACGGTGAGCATAATGGTAAACGGATCTCGGAAACTTTCAAACTGAGCTGATAATACCAAATAGACCAAAATCAATGCGAAGAGAAACGCGAATAAGAGGCTGTTTGAGCTTTCGCTGAATTCCTTGGCCGTCCCGGCGAGGCTGGTGGAAAATGACTCATCCAGCACCTCGTCGGCAATTCTTTCCATCTCGTCAATTCCTTCCCCGATCGTAAGCTCTTGCCTCGGGGAAGCCGAAAAGGTAGCCGAGACATATCTATTGTAGCGATAGAGCTGTGGCGGGCTGCTGTCAAAACTGGTTTTCACCAAATTGCCCAATTGAACGGGCTCGCCATCCATATTTCTCACGGTGATATCGGTCAAATCTGCCGGTTCATCTCGCGATGTTCTGTCTGCTTCGCCGATCACGTAGTATTGCTTTCCGTCCTTTATAAAGTATCCGAATCGCTGACCGCTGTAGAGAAGCTGAAGCGTTTGGGCGATATCGTTGACTTGGACTCCCATTTCCCGAGCCTTGTTTCGATCGATCTCTACTTTAAGCTCAGGCTTGTTGAATTTCAAGTCAAGATCAATTGCATCAAAGGTGTCATTACCCTCCAATTGAGACATGAACTTGGGTATGATCTCTTTGAGTTTGTCAATTCCCGTTGCCTGAACAACGAATTGAATGGGCAGCCCTCGCAGGCCTCCTCCGCCCACTTGAATGGTTTGTTCTTGAGAGACGAATGCTCGGGCAAAATTGTATTGACTCATCAGCGCATTCAGCTCCGAAGCAATTTGCATTTGGCTTTTTTCCCTTTCTCCAACGGGCTTGAGGCTGATGCGCAAAAAACCACTGTTGATGCTATTAGAAGAGCCGAATCCGGGTGAAGTCACCGAAAGCAGCGATCTTTTTTCCGGAAGGGTATCGGCGATGGACACCATTTTAGCCACATAGTCGTCCATCATTTCGTAGGAGGTTCCTTCGGGCGCCGTCATAAAAATTCGCAGCCGACTTTTGTCTTCCAATGGAGCCAGTTCTGAAGGCAATTGGCTTCCCAAGCCAAAAACCATGGCCAGTGAAACCGCCAAAATCACGAAGGCTATCCACTTCTTATCTACCATCGTGTGCAGTGAATTTTCGTAGCGTTTTCCCAGATCTTTCAGCCAATTGCCTATTCGATGACCCAAGTTGCTTTTGGGTTCTGATTTCTTCAGCATGCGCGAACTCAGCATTGGCGTAAGACTCAGACTCACGAATGAGGAGATGATCACCGCGCTGACGACGACAACTCCGAATTCTCGGAAGAGCCTACCCGTGAGTCCTTCTAAAAAGATGATGGGAAGAAAGACCGCCACCAGCGTGATGGTGGTGGAGATAACGGCAAAGAAGATTTCTCTCGCTCCGGCGAATGCCGCCTGAATGCGGTCTTGTCCTTTTTCTACACGAGCATAGATGTTTTCCATCACCACGATGGCATCATCAACCACGAGCCCCGTGGCCAGCACGATTCCCAAAAGGGTGAGAATATTGATGGAGAAATCGGCGGCGTACATTACGAAGAATGAACCGATCAAAGAGATGGGAATCGTCGCTACGGGAATAAGCGTCGTGCGCCAATTTCGCAGGAAGAAAAAGATGACCAGAACGACCAAACCGAAGGCGATGAAGACCGTTTGCTGCACCTCATCGATGGCACTTCGAATGCTGGTGGTATTATCGAGCACCACTCCGAGCTTGATATCCTCCGGCAAGTCTTTCTTCAGCATTTCCACCCGCTCTTTCAACTCATCCACAATTTCGATGTAGTTGGCACCCGGCTGTGGTTTCACGGCCACACCTATCATCGGTATCCCACCGTTTCCGCGCAAAAGCGTTCGCTGATTTTGTGGAGCCAGTTCGGCCTTACCGATATCTTTGAGCTGTATCAATGCTCCGTCGCGCTCGGCGATCAGCAGATTGTTAAACTCTTCTTCGGTGGAAAGTCGGCCGAAAGTTCGAATGACCAACTCCGTGCGGTAGCCTTCGATACGGCCCGTGGGTAGCTCGACGTTCTGGCTCAGCAAAGCATCGCGCACATCGAGAGGGGTAAGCTTGTAAGCTGAGAGCAAATCGGGATCGAGTCGCAACCGCATGGCGTAGCGCTTGTCTCCCCAAATGGTGATTTCGCTGATGCCTTTGATCGTTTGGAGGCGCTCTTTGAAAATGTTCAGACCGATATCCGAAAGTTCCAAAAGTGTACGCTTCTCACTTTGCACGGTAAGCGCGTAGATGGTCTGCGCGTCGGCATCACTCTTTTGCACAATCGGCGGATCGGCATCGGGAGGAATGCTGCGCACGGCCTGCGATACCTTATCGCGAATGTCGTTGGCGGCATTGTCCATGTTGGTTCCCAGATCAAATTCAGCTTTGATGGTGCTTCGTCCGTCGGCGCTGATGGATGAGAGCGTTTTGATTCCGTTTACGCTGTTGATCTCTTCTTCAAGAGGCTCGGTTATTTGCGATTCGATTATATCGGCACTAGCTCCTACGTAGTTGGTTGTGACGGTAACGATGGGCGGATCGACACTGGGATAATCGCGTACGCCGAGGTAGCTGAAGCCTATAACTCCGAAAATGATGATAACAATGGAAAACACCAAAGCCAGCACCGGGCGCTGTATACTTAGAGAGGATAGATTCATTGATTATCTCTGAGTTTGTCAACGGAAATTTCTTCGCCTGCCCTGACGGCTTTTCCTGCTTCAGCTTGCAATAGCCCTTTGACCATCACGGTATCGCCTTGAGCCAAGCCTTCGCTGATTTGGATCAATTTCGGTAAGCGAATACCCAATTTCACGGGTACTTCTTGGATGGTGCCACCATTGATTCGATAAACGTATTGCTCGTTGAGTTTGGGAACCACGGCTTCGGTAGGTACCAAAAGCGCTTCGGGCATACTGTCGAGCGTAAGGCTGATTTCGGCGAAAGCCCCGGCCATAAGCGCTCCGTCTTTATTCGGAACTTTTGCCCTGATGCGCAGTGCTCGACTCGACTCGGAAATGGCAGGTTCGGTGGCGTACACTTTTCCGCTAAACGTGCTGTCGCCTCGGGCCGTATTAAATCGCACTGATTGACCTTCTCTTATTTGTCCGGCATATCTTTCGGGAACGTTGAACTCAAGCTTGAGCGGATCGTTTTGCACCAATCGCGCTACGGGATCTCCCGCCGAGAGGTATGAGCCCGGACTTACCGAGCGCAGACCGATGGTGCCGCTGAACGGTGCGCGAATAGTGGCGTAATCAATCATTACTTCCAATTCTTTCAAATCGGCCTTGATGGTTTCCACCTGCAAAACGGCATCATCGAGCTCGGCGTCACTCACCCCTTCGATTTCAGAAAGTTGTTGTTTTCGGTCACGGTCTTTTTCGGCATTTGCCAATTCGGTCTCCAACTTATTTCGCTGAGCGATCCATTGACGGTCATCGAGCCTTACCAGCACTTCCCCTTTGCTTACTTTTTGGCCTTCGGTGAAATTGATTTCGCGAATCAATCCCGCAGTTTGGGCGCTGAGCATGGCAGATTCCGATGGGATAAGCGTTCCCGTGGCGTTTAGCACATTCGCTATTTCGCGACCTCGCACCACCACATAATCCACTTCCATAGCACGGGGAGCATTGCCCTCACCCGAAGCTTCACCGCCCTCATCACCGCAAGACATCAATGTCAGAGCGCCGAAAAGTATCATCCACTTATTTATCATTTTCATCCTTTCTTATAAAGTGAAATTTAAAAGCCCCTTTGCCTTGAGCTGAAAGTGCAGCACCCATTTCATCCATTAAATCATGAAAATTCACCACCCCTCTCTCCTTCGCTAAACTATGGCACAGCTCATTGGTTTCGATTATACCTTGCTTTATTTTAGGGAGCAGATCGTAGGCCGCGGGAGTGAGTTCCAAAAGATGGGCTCGCCTGTCGGCAGGATGTTGTTTACGAATGATGCAATCATTTGTCTCCAAATAGTCGAGCATCCTCACCACCATCGCTTTATCAACCATTAGTTCTTCAGCCAAAGCCGATTGACTTAAGTCCCCTTTATACTCGTCTATCACCACCAAAGCATAAAAGTATCGGTCTATGGGCAGACCTTTCAACTTTTCGGTATAGGCGTTGGCGTAAGCTTTGGCTAAATTGCCAAAGAGCTTTCCCAAAGGCAATTCACAATTCGTTTTCATCGTGATAATTTAGTGTTACAATAGTTGACTATATCAACGATCGGCAAAAGAACAGAATACGATGGGAATAGTTTTGAAAGAAGTCGTTAAGTTTTGAAAAACCACTTCCATAAAACCGTTGGGAAACATTCATTAGTTTTGAAAATGACCGATATTTCTGAATACATCGCTGCATTAGAAGAGGAGTTTCGAAGTGCCGCGAATCCGAAAAGAGCCGAAAAGCAGGCTGCTTACATGCGAAATCAGTTCCCGTTTTTCGGGATTATGTCGACTGAGAGAAAAGAAATTCTGAAGTCTTTTCTGAATAAAGAAAATCGCCCACTAAAAACAGACTTGCCAATGGTGGTAAAAACGCTTTGGCAGAAGCCCGAAAGAGAATACCAATACGCGGCACAGGAACTTGCGGCAAAATACCTGAGACATTCAGATAAAAGAGATATCGATCTTTTTGAATGGATGATTACCACAAAGTCTTGGTGGGATACGGTAGACTTTATCGCTTCGACAATAGTGGGAAATTACTTCAAACACTTTCCTGATCAATTACCTGAGAAAAATGAGGATTGGCTTCATTCAGGAGATATCTGGCTGCAGCGCACTACGTTGATCTTTCAACTCAAATACAAAGAAAAAGTAGACGAGCAGCTTTTGGTTGACAACATCAGAAGGCTAAACGGAACGAATGAATTTTTCATAAACAAGGCCATCGGCTGGGCCTTGCGTGAGTATGGAAAGGTCAATCCTGAATGGGTGTCGGACTTCACAAATCAAAATAACTTAAGCAACTTGAGTCGCCGTGAGGCACTGAAAAGACTCAACTAATCAGATTCGTATAGGTATATAGGTCGGAACAATTAAATTTTGTGATCAAAATTTTTTTAGGCAGAAGAGGGTTGATTTATTCATTTTTTTTCTACATTCATCCTGTTCTATTTTGAACAAACAACCATTAATAATTAACCAATTATGAAGTATTTTGCCAAAGCGGCTCTTGCCGTCATTGGTGCATTGATATGGTGCACCACAACCCAAGCCCAAACCATTAATATCGGGCCCAATCAATACGCTTTTCAGTACACCCTGGACCCTGATTTCGGGCTATATTTTAATGCTACTGATGTGCGATATGAATTTAGAAATAGCAATGCCCTGCCTGTTTTGGGTTTCAGTGCCAACAACGGAGCATTAACTACCAATTTATCTTTTAGTTCGGGTTCTGATCTTTTGATTGGCAACAATCGATACGCATTTCGTGCGTCGAGTAATCCTAACTACGGGCTGTTCTTTAACGGAACGACTACAGAGTATCAGTTCTTAGACAACTCTGCCTCTCCGATTTTTGCGGTAAACGCAAATACCGGAGAACTTTCAACTGATATCGAATTTTCAGGTGGAGCAGCGGTATTGGTTAAGCCCAACACTTTTGGTTTGCGATCGGCCGTAGACCCCGATGCAGGACTTTATTTCGGAGGACCGGAATATCAGTTTCGCGACTTATCGGGATCACCGGTAATGAATATCAACATTAACAATGGAAATACCCGTGTGGCAGGAGGCTTGCGCGTTGGTAATTCCACTTCAGCTCAAGCAGGAAACATCCGCTGGACAGGTACCGATTTTCAAGGTTACAACGGGTCATCTTGGACATCATTGACTACGGGCACTCCGGGTCCGCAAGGACCGCAAGGACCGGCGGGACCTCAAGGACCGGTTGGACCACAAGGACCGACCGGTTTGCTCCCGGCAGGTACGACGAATGCCGTACCTCGTTACACCGGTACTACGTGGGATGTCACCAACACGGGAATAACCAATAATGGTACTTCCGTTGGTATAGGTACCGTACCGAACGGCATCGCACGGCTTTCAGTTGAAGACCTCAGTGCCGACGCAATAAACGGAAGGAGCGTCATCAGAGCGGATCGGACCGGGCTTATTGGAGATCCGGGGACGCTTACGAACTGGAGTAGTGCCGATGTTGCCGTTCGAGGAGCAGTTGATTGGGGTAATTCTTACTCTGCAGGGGTCTTGGGATCCTCTGTCTTAGACTACGAAAATTCTGCAGGTGTTGTAGGTACAGGTGGCGGTAAAGTCGGAGCACTAGCCTACAGAACTGCTGACGGTCTCAGAGCGGGATATTTTCAAGGTCAAGTAGATGTCGTAAAAGATTTGTCATCCGATTCAATCGGCATTAATCTTGACGAGCAAGGTTTGTGGTACCAATCTGATGACTGGTATTTTGGTGAAACGAATTCAGGCGGAGGCGCTATTTCAGGCGATTATATTTTGGGAAGATTCGGTCAAAAAGAGTACGTCTTTTGGACAAGTTACTTCAAACCCGTACAGGATAATCAGCACAGCTTGGGAACATCCAGTGGTCGTTGGACTAACGTATGGGCAAGTAATGGAACCATCAATACTTCTGACGCACGCGAAAAGAAAAACGTCAAAGAGCTAGACTACGGACTGGAAACATTGATGCAAATGAAGCCCGTAAGCTTTGAGTGGAAAGAAGACAATGCAAATATGGGTACTAAACTGGGTTTTGTAGCTCAAGACTTATTAGAGCTTGTACCTGAGGTGGTAGTTACCGAAACTCCGGTTGAAAATCGTGAAACGGGTGAAATAACCTATGAAGAAGCAGAGAGAATGGGTGTATTCTACGATGACCTCATCCCCGTTCTTACCAAAGCTATCCAAGAGCAACAAGGTACCATTGAAGAACTGACTGAAGCGAATGAAAAGCTTCAAGATCAATTGGAAAACGTGCTTGACCGAATGGAGATGTTTGAGCAAGACTTGCAGACATGCTGCTTCAGCTCTCAAACTGGTAATGAAGTAGGCACAAACAACAATGCAACTGAGAATGCTGAATTGGGTCAAAACATTCCAAACCCCTTTAGCGAAAGTACCATCATTCGCTACTACTTGCCTGATGGAACAACTAATGCTATCATTCGCATAACCGATATGGAGGGAAGCCCCGTGCAAGACCTTCAAGTAGGTGCACAGCGTGGTGCAAATCAAGTAGAGTTCCAAACTCAAGGGTTGGCCTCAGGAACCTACCTCTACTCTTTATTTGTAGATGGAAAATTTGTAGATACTAAGAAAATGATGATTGCCAAATAAGATGGATCAATCCGTCTGAAACAACCAACCCCTGCCGAAAATGGCAGGGGTTTTTTAATTTATAAATCACCCATATGGGTGAAGATGAAACGAATGTCTTGATTGATATTTGAAGACCATTCAAAAACCAATCGAGATGAAAAAAATTATTTCACTTTTTGCCGTTATGGCAATGACAAACCTATTTGGGCAAACCATTGATATAGGTCCTGACCAGTATGCTTTTCAGTTTACCAACAATCCGAATTTCGGGCTTTTCTTCAATTCTACAGAAACGCAATACGAGTTTCGCAACAGTTCAGCCAATCCGATTTTCGGCATCAGAGCGACCAATGGCAGACTTGTTACAAATCTGGAGATGGATTCAGGTGCAGATTATATTGTTCCTAACAATCGATACGCTTTTCGCGCCAAATCGGATCCCGACTACGGATTGTTTTTTAATGGCGTCAATTTACTCTATGAATTCAGAGACGGTTCAGCCAATTCCATCTTCAGCATAGGAGCGACTACCGGAAATCTCGCAACTTCGGGCTCAATCCTTCCCGGGAATACTACTCTGACTACCGAGGGAGCCATTCGGTATACAGGATCGGATCTTGAAGGTAGAATAGATGGTCAATGGAAATCTCTCACTTTTTCGGAAAGCGGGAGTTTGCAGGATGCCTTCTTAATAGGTAACACGATCAATACCGCCGATGAACCCCTGGAAATAGAGGGCCCTGAGGGATTAATTGTGACTGAAGGAACAAATGCTTCAACCGAGGGAATCGGAGTAAAAATGTTTTTCGATCCATCCGATGTCTCTTTTCGGTGCGGTACGACAGATGTCACTGCTTGGAATGCATCAAACAGGGGAGAAGCATCGGCAGGATTCGGGCTTAGCACCATCGCGTCGGGTAATTTTAGTTTTGCCGCAGGTAAGCAGAACGATGCTTCGGGAGTAAGCTCTGCCGCTTTCGGGGAGCTGACGATAGCTTCGGGCCAAAGCGCTTTTACGGGTGGATTTGAGTCCGAAGCGTCGGGTGATTATTCGGCAGTCTTTGGCGATGGCAGTCTGGCTTCGGGAGCGGCATCCTTTGCAGCTTGCCAAGATAATGAGGCCACCGCACAAGGATCGGCCGCATTCGGAAGATCCAGCACGGCATCGGGTTTATTTTCGTTTGTAAGCGGAAATGGCAGTGATGCTTCGGGTAGTTCAGCAGTAGCAATGGGCTCCTCGGCAGAAGCCTCGGGAAATGTCTCGGCAGCCTTTGGATTCGGAACCAATTCAGAAGGTTTCGGCTCATTGACATCCGGCATAAATACTACCGCTTCGGGCACAGGTTCTGTAGCCGTAGGTACGGGAACCTTAGCAAGATCGGCTAATGAAACAACCATTGGCTCATGGAACACCGACTACACTCCAATCTCTTCTACATCTTATGATGAAAATGATAGAGTGCTTACTATCGGAAACGGGTCGGGAAGTAGCGAGCGCAGCGATGCCATGGTGGTTTTGAAAAACGGAAATGTCGGCTTGGGTACGTCCGAACCTGAATACCGCTTGGAAATTGACGACATAGACGCAGGTTCTGTCGGACTTCAGCTTTCGGGCTCAGCAAATTATTACGGAAACGGCGGTTGGCAGTTTGGTCAAGCTGATAATAATGTGGGAGGCGGAGTTTTTGCGGGTGACTTTATCTTCACAAATTCGGGATTTACCGAATTTATCATGTGGACCTCTTATTTTGCCCCTAACTTCGATGCTTCTACTAATTTAGGTAGATCTTCCTATCGCTGGAATCAACTGTATGCTCAAAACGGAACCATTAATACCTCTGATGCTCGCGAGAAGAAAAACATTAAAGACGCAGCATACGGATTGAAAGAAGTAATGGCCATGCGCCCGGTGACCTATGAGTGGAAAGATGATGATGAACACGGAACCAAAGTAGGTTTTATCGCTCAAGATCTATTGGAAATAGTACCGGAAGTGGTAGTAACACATGAACGCGTAGAAGACCGTGAAACTGGTGTCGTAACTTATGAAGAAGCTGAGCGCATGGGAGTTTTCTACGATGATTTGATTCCCGTTTTGGCAAAAGCCATACAGGAGCAGAATGTGATCATCGAAGAAGTAAAAGATCAGAACGAAGATTTGACCAAAGAAAACGAAAGTCTGCGATCGGAACTTGATGAAATCAAAGACCGAATGAACCGATTTGAACAAGACTTGGTAAGCTGCTGCTTCGACTCGCAAAGCGGTCAAGTCGATGGTGGTACTACATCATCTGACAGTGCCGAATTGGGTCAAAATATCCCAAACCCATTTAGCGAAAGCACCGTGATTCGCTACTATTTGCCGGAAGAAATAACCAATGCCATCATCCGGATAACCGATATGGAAGGAAGTCCTGTGCAGGATCTGCAATTAGGGGCGCAGCGAGGTGCCAACCAAGTAGAGTTTCAGACACAAGGATTGGCCGCCGGAACTTACCTCTATTCTCTTTTCGTGGATGGTAAACTCATTGATACGAAGAAGATGATGATATCCAAATAAATCAGAGTGATCCATTTAAAACAACCGACCCCTGCCGAAAATGGCAGGGTTTTTTTTATTAATAAAGCCCTCACTCGTAAGTCTTTATTAATTGACCTGTAAGTCGATAATTCCTATTTTCACAGTATTCATTTAACCAGTCATCTTTTAGCCATTATGAATACTTACAGAAAATTGCTTCTCATTTTTATGGCGATGCTTTCCTTCTCAGGTATAAGCGTTGCACAAACCATCGATATTGGCCCCGACCAATATGCCTTTCAGTTCACTAATGATCCGGACTTCGGTTTGTATTTCAACGCTACCGACGGGCGGTACGAGTTTCGAAACGGTTCTGCAACACCTGTCTTGGGATTCAGTGCTACCAGCGGTTTGTTTACTACCGATCTCTCTTTTAGCTCTGGCTCTGACCTATTAATCGGAAACAATCGCTATGCATTCCGAGCTTCGAGTAATCCCAATTACGGCTTGTTCTTTAGCAGTACTTCTACCGAGTACCAATTCCTGAACAATGCGGCTTCACCAGTTTTTGCGGTAAACGCCAATAACGGAAATGCCCGGCTTAACGGTGGACTGCAATTGGGGAATTCATCTTCTGCTCAAGCCGGAAACATTCGCTGGACGGGATCAGACTTTCAGGGGTACACCGGCTCAAACTGGACTTCGTTGACCAATGGCTCAGGTGGTGGATCGATTTGGAGTCAAAGCGGTAACCTGATTTTCACGACCAACAAGGTTGCCATTGGTACCAACCAGATAGATGCGGATTATGATTTTCAGATTAGCGGAGACGTACTGATGCAGTCTGATAATGGCTCGCTCTTCTTCGGTTATCCCGATAATGGAAACGGATGGAAAGTGAAGACAGTGGCAAACGGGGCTGATATGTGGCTGGATTCAAAAATTGCCGGATCTTCCGAATTTACTACAAGATTCAAATTTCAACGAGATGGTCAGTTCATCATCGGAGATGTGCCTCCTAAGGCGTGGCTACAAGTAGCGCATAATTCAGGTACCGGCTTTCCGCATATCCGAATGGAAGAAACCGATGTGAGTGATTACGCAAGATTGGAATTTGCCAATCAAAATACAGATGGCAAATGGCAAATAGCCGGATTGGGGGAGGATGCTGCAGTAGATTCCAAACTCAACTTCTTCTACGCTAACGGTAGCGAAGGTGGCGACTTACTTACCATCTTGGGCAATGGTAAGGTGGGAATCGGAAACGCCAACCCCGCTGAAGAATTGGTTGTTGGCAGAAATCTGGAGACCGTGTGGAATGTTCCTGCAGCCACCGTTGGCAGCCTTGGCGGTGGCGGACTGGAAGTGGGAACGCCGGATGTAAAGTTTGCAGCCTACGTATTTTCCACGTTGGGCCGTACCCGATTGGCCTCCACCGATGCCAATGGATTCGGGCAGGGCACCATCGAAATGTTGACACGGCAGCTGAGCATCGGAACCAATCCGGGAGTGAATACCCTCAACACGTATCCCTTGAGAGTGGTCCAAAACACAGGAACTACCGGTGGTGCACACGGAATTAACCTCGTAAACGGCAGTACTTCCGCTGCCAATTGGGAATTGTATGTATCTACTGCTTTGCTGGGTGTGGGAGGAAATCTCAACTTGTATTATGGCACCTCATTGCGCGGAAGCTTCAATTCCGCTTCAGGAAACTACAGTCCGCTGAGCGATGAAAATGCCAAAACCGACATCGAACCCTTAGAGTCGGTTTTAGATAAAATCAAAGATCTGCCTACTTACCGTTACCGCTATAAGGAAGAAAGTGATACCGGATACTTTAACGGATTCCTGGCACAAGAACTCAACGAATACTTTCCTGAAACCGTGACCAAGATTGATGGGCGAAACGAAGATGAAGAGAGTAAACTCTTGGTAGATTACAATCAAATAGCCGTTCTCGCGGTGCGCGCTATCCAAGAACAGAATACCATTATCGAAGAAATTGCCGATGTAAACTCCTATCTCAAGGATGAAAACTCGGAATTGAAACAAGCCAACGAGAAACTCACTTCTGATGTAGAAGAGCTCAAAGAATTCATGCAGCGCATCGAGCAAGACCTTCAAACCTGCTGCTTCGACTCGCAAGGCGGTCAAAGCAATGGCGATATAACTTCATCCGGCGATGCCGAGCTGGGTCAAAACATTCCTAACCCTTTCAGCGAAAACACGGTGATTCGCTACTATTTACCTGAAGGCACAACCAATGCCATCATCCGAATAACCGATATGGAGGGAAGCCCCGTCCAAGATCTGCAATTGGGCGCGCAGAGTGGTGCGAGTCAAATCGAATTTCAAACACAAGGATTGGCGGCAGGCACCTACCTCTATTCACTTTTCGTGGATGGAAAATTCATTGATACCAAGAAGATGATGATTGCTCGCTAAGAGACTGTCCATCACGAAAAGTAAAGCCCTGACCGAGAGGTCGGGTTTTTTTGTTGACAATCAGCTTACCATCTAACTACCGATCAAGCCTTTCAACATTTTCGCCTTTCCGTTTTCATCGCAGGGTCACAATTTTGTTGTATGACTACCATGAGAGCCTTCCACACTGCGCGCTACGGAGATCCCGAAGAGGTTCTGCAATTGAAAACCGTTGAAAAGCCTACTCCCCGACAGGGTGAGGTTTTAATCAAAGTCGGAGCTGCCTCGGTGAATGATTACGATTGGTGCCTCTGCTCCGGACAGCCGAAAGAATACCGCCTCTTTTTCGGGCTATTCAAACCGCGCCGGAAGCATCGCTGCCCGGGGATGGAAGTCGCGGGAACCGTCGAAGCGGCAGGTACAGGGGTTAAGTCGCTCAAAGTCGGCGATCGGGTATACGGCGATACCTCCGATTTTGGCTTTGGCAGCTTTGCCGAATACATGACAGTCAATGAAGCCGGTCTGCGTCTCATGCCCGATTCATTATCCTTTACCGAAGCGGTGGCATTGCCACACGCATCGGCGCTGGCGCTGCAGGCTCTGCGCGATGAGGGCAATATCCAATCGGGTGAGAAGGTGCTGATAAACGGTGGCGGCGGTGGTGTGGGTACACTGGCCATGTACCTTGCCAAAACCCACGATGCGGAGGTAACGGGAGTAGACTCGGGCGAGAAGCTGGAGCGGATGAAAACGATTGGCTTCGACCACGTGATTGATTACCGCAAAGAGAATTTCACCAAAACGGGGCAGCGCTATGACCTCATCGTAGACTGCCGCACCACTCGCGGACCCTTGGCTCATTTGAGGGCACTCAAACCAAACGGGCGCTATGTCTCCATCGGCGGGCAGTCAGGTAAACTTCTCAGGATGGTATTCCTCGGCGGCCTGATCAAAATGGTAACGAAGAAGCGATTGCGCATGCTTTCCGTTAAAGCCAACAAGGATTTAGACCTCATCGAGCGGCTTTATGCCGAAGGCAAGCTCAAAACCGAGATAGACGGGCCTTACCCTTTCGAGCAAATCCCCCAAGCCGTAAAGCGATTCGGCGAGGCACGGCATCAGGGGAAGGTTGTTGTTCAGGTTAGTATTTAGTAGGCAGTATTCAGTAGGCAGTAGGCATGAGCTAATCACATAGGTTAAAGAATGCCAAATACTGAATACCAAATACTAGTTACTGAATGTCGGAAATTAATAAACCGTCGTAACCACCACCAAGCTCACCTTTTCGTTGATTTTGAGAAGGGCGTCGCGGTCCGGATTCATCACGAGGTCTACGAGGGTTTCGTCTTTGCCGGCCATGCGACGTATGCCAAGTGCAGTCTCCTGATATTTCTCGGCGAGGGCTTCCAAATCGCGGAAGGTGATCTCACCGTTCTCCAAACCGTATTCCGATGGTTTGCGGAAAATGATCTCGGCGCCACCAACGGTCAGGAGTTCGTTGTAGAGGCTGTGGAGCTCTCGCCGCAGCGCTATGGCGGCCAAGAGGTGGCTCAATATCAAAGGACCGATCAGTACTTCACTGTTGAAGCGCTTGATTAAAGATTGGTTATTCGGGTCGGCCAGCTCGAGGAGTACCTGCGGCTTCTTCTCCACCTGATCCAAAATCTCTTCCAGCAAGACATAGCCCACGATGGTACGCGCATCGGCTTCCTCCTCATCCTCGATCAGGTCGGAGCTGATCAGCACCACATTGTCATAACTACCCGGATTGGCCTTGCGCAATTCGTTCTCTTTCACGTAATCCACCAAAAGGTGATTGACCGTAATGCGATCGGCCGATTCCATGATGAGCTCCAGATCTTTCTCGCGCTGATCGATGGAGCGCAACGAGGCGAAGGTAATCTCGTATTGTTCATCTTCGTAAGTGCTGAACTCCTTGATGAGGGCAGGCACATGGTGATTCCATCCCAAAATCAATACCCTTGTTACCTCGTTTTGATCTTCAACCGGAAGGGGATCATTCAGCGTTACTTCCCTTACCGGCAGCGATTTCTTGGCAAGTTCCAGGGCCTCTTGCTTTTTGGCAATGAGAACGAGTCTGTCATCCGACTCCAGCTTGAAGTCACCGCGGAGATTCAACATTGGCTTGAAGCCACCGGTGTCTACTCGAATAACCCCGATGACAATGGCCTTGGGAAAATACCCTTTGGCTTGAGCCATAGTCCTGCCCGATAATTCGGGGTATTCCTTGGCAAAAAGATTGTTTTTATAACTTCTCGAAAGCAATTCATTATACACTTCCGAAAGGCCATGGTGACGAATATTCTGCGCCATCAAACGACTGATGATGGTATTACTGCCTATCACTTCTATGGGCCCGCTGTAAGATCGGTAGGCTGCAGAAACCTTATTTTCATCTTGAATCTCCGCCACCACAAAAGGGCGTTTACGGCCCATGGCATTCTCTGATTCCGCATTGAGCGAAAGCAAGGTTTTAATGGTTTCCACATCGGGGGTTACAAACTCATTTTGTCCCGTAGCTTGGCTGGGTATGATGATGGCCGCGGCATTGAGGCTATCGACCCGCTTGAGGTGTTCACGATCGATGGCCACACCCGAGCGTAGAATGATCTCATGAGCGCGACTGCCTATGTTAGGATTGTCTTTTAGCTCCTGCACATGATCGGGTGTCACATCATCGGAGAGGATGATGAGACGCAGCGAACGCGTGCCATGCAATTTCAAAAAGCGCCGCAGTCGTCCTACGGAAAGGAAAATCTCGGCGGCGATGTGGATGGTGCGGTTGGTCCATCCCAATATGATTACGTGATTGTTTGCGGCTACGGGTGTGAGGCCCTGTTCGAGGTTGCGAATCTTGCGGTTGAGCCAAGTGGTAATGATGGCCACCAACGAACCCAAGAACACTACGTAGCCCAATACGGTAATGATGGTGGACACGAATCGGCGCCAAGTGCCGTCATCATCGCCCAGATAGCCTGGGTCTGAGAGGCGCAGGAAGGCCCACCACACGGCTTCGCTAAAGCTCTCAGTGGGTTCGCCTACGGGCATTACCAGTATACCGCCTATGATGGAG
Source organism: uncultured Cryomorphaceae bacterium (assembly GCA_964651785.1). Lineage (GTDB taxonomy): Bacteria > Bacteroidota > Bacteroidia > Flavobacteriales_D > Cryomorphaceae > JAKVAV01. Next base: position 16,415 of record CAZYWJ010000032.1, on the reverse strand, counting down.
ATGAGCCCGATGGCCGCCGCCACGAAGAGCAATTGGTAGTAGGCGCCTTTTACAAATTGCCGCTCTAAGATGAAGAGGAAGCGCTGTCTGATTCGCAGTTTTTTGAGTCGCATAGAGATTTTAAAATGGGGTAAAGATAGGATGCGACAGGTTTTGTGATGTGGATTGTTGAGAGGTGTGGTTTTAGCACTCACGGATTTTATAAATGGATACGGACTTTTGCTCTGCGATCATCTATGTTTTTTGCGGCTCTTCTTTTGTCGGGTAATGTTTGATTACGCAGAGAACACAGAGGTATTATTAATGCCTAAAGCTTAAAACATGAGAACTCAGAGCTCGCTAAAGTTCGAATGAGAACAGAGACGGTTAGCGGTTTCTCTCCGTTCTCGGCGGGTTCTCGGCGGCTCAGCGTTGGACGGGTAGTGTTTGAATACACAGAGTGCACAGAGAATTGTTGATTTCCAAAGCTTACAGGGTGAGTTCTAAGAGCTCGCTAAAGCTCGAATGAGAACAGGGACGGTTAGCGGTTTCTCTCCGTTCTCTGCGGCTTCTCTGCGGCTCAGCGTTTGACGTGTGCTATTTGATTACGCAGAGAACACCGAGAATTATTGATGCCCAAAGTTTAAATTATGAGGATTCAGAGCTCGCTATAGCTCGAAAGAGCACATAGACGGTTGCTGTTAAGCTCTCACGGATTCCACAGATTGACGCAGATTTTTGGTGGCTTTGATCTGTGATGATCAATATGATCTGTTAGAAACTAATCAATTGAGCAACCCACTGCCATTATCTTAAAATTTATTAATTCAATAC
>CAZYWJ010000032.1:11132-15502 GCA_964651785.1 uncultured Cryomorphaceae bacterium | reverse complement strand
AACTAATCAATTGAGCAACCCACTGCCATTATCTTAAAATTTATTAATTCAATACTGAAAAGAAACCGCCTGATCTTTTCGCAATACCTTGTAAACAAAAACGCTGCACGATTTTCTGAAAGGTTATAGTCTTCGCGTCACGCAGTAATTCGCGTTTAGTCATACAAGTTAGTAGGCTGACAGATTCCTAAAATGTAAATTTGAAATACATAACACCAAAAAAACCACAGAAAATGAAAAGAGTAACAACATTTTTAGCCATCCTGTTTATAGCAGGATTTGCAACTGTACAGGCTCAAACGGCCGATGAGATCCTGGACACTTATTTCGAAAATACGGGTGGCAAAGATGCTTGGCGTGAAGTAGAAGGTATGCGAATGACCGCCAAAGTAAACCAAGGCGGCGTAGAAATTCCTTTGGAAATCATCCAATTGAAGGATGGCAGACAAATGACCGTCATCAGCTTTCAGGGACAAGAAATTAAACAAAATGTTTACGACGGTGAAGTACTGTGGAATACCAACATGATGACCCAAAAAGCGGAAAGAAGTGATGCCGAAACCACGGAGATCATGAAGCAGGAGGCTGCTGATTTTCCCGATCCGTTCTTAGATTATAAAGAAAAAGGATACACCGTAGAATATATGGGAAAAGAAGACCTGAACGGAACGGAAGCCTTTAAAATCAAGCTTACCAAAAAACCCATTACCGTAGACGGTGAAGAGGTGGAAAACGTGGATTACTACTTTTTCGAAACGGAAAACTACGTACCTATTGCAGTGCATTCAGAGATAAAACAAGGCCAGGGCAAGGGAATGATCAGCGAGGTCACTTTCAGCGATTATCAGGAAGTAGATGGATTGTACTTGCCCTTCGCAATGACTCAGGGTATAAAAGGACAAGGCGGCCAGCCCATTGCTTTGGATACGATTGAATTGAATCCAACCGTAGAGGATGGTGCTTTCGACTATCCTGAAGATTCGGCGACGGAAGGCGAAGACAAGTAAATAGTCTCCATCAATTTTTTGTAAAACCCTTTTACCGAGAGTTCTGCCGTTACTATCGTTTCAGGCTTCTATTATTATCAACATCTATAAATTAAAACCATGAAGAGGATTTTCGCGTCTCTTGTTTTCATTTTCAGTTTTTGCACGGCCCTTTTTGCTCAGGATGAACCCATCAAGGCAGCTCCCTATTTGGGCGACTTGTCAGCTCGCCAGATTGGTCCTGCCTTGATGAGCGGCAGGGTGATAGATTTGGAAGCTCACCCCACCAATTCGCGTATTTTTTATGTAGGAAGCGCCGGTGGAGGAGTATGGAAAACTCAAGACGGAGGCATCTCTTTCAACCCTATTTTCGATGATTACTGTCAAAGCATAGGGGCCATTGAAGTAGACCCGGGCGATCCCGACAATACCATTTATGTAGGTACGGGTGAGATTTGGACCCGAAACAGCGTAACCGTAGGAGATGGACTCTACAAGTCTACAGACGGTGGCAGCAACTGGAACAAAATCGGATTTGACAATTCAGAACGCATCGCGAGCATCATTGTAAATCCCGAAAACTCTCAGGAGATTTACGTAGGTGTGCTCGGAGCTTTGTGGAGCGATTCCGAAGATCGCGGGGTCTACAAATCGACTGATGGCGGCAGCACTTGGAACAAGATTCTCTACGTGGACGCTTCCACGGGCTGTGCCGATATGGCCATGGATCCGAGCAATCCCGATGTGCTTTACGCCTCGATGTGGGAATTCAGACGTACGGCATGGTCGTTTAATTCGGGAGGCGAAAAAAGTGCTCTTTACAAATCTACCGACGGTGGAAAAACCTGGAATAAAATTCACAATGGATTCCCTGAAGGTAAGCTGGGAAGACTGGCCATAGCAGTGGCTCCTTCTAATCCACAGGTTTTGTATACGGTAATTGAAGCCGAGGCCGACGAAAAGAAAGGACTCTACCGAAGTGATGATGGCGGAGCGAATTGGAAACAACTCAACAACGACTTTGGCATTACGGTGCGTCCCTTCTACTTTTCGAGAATTACCGTAGATCCTCGCAACGAGGACGTGGTAGTAAAGGGCGGTCTCTCGGGCTCCATTTCACGAGATGGCGGAAAAACCTTTAAAGACCTCGGATATATGCACGCCGACATTCACGATGTGATTTTTGACGTGAAGGATTCCGATCGCCTCTACGTCGGTACCGACGGCGGAGTGTATCGAAGCTACGATGGCGGCACCACCTTTGAAATGGTAAAAGACCTGCCTCTGTCGCAATTTTACCACATCAGTATAGACAATGAAGAGCCTTACAATATTTACGGCGGCTTGCAAGACAATGGCTCTTGGAGCGGCCCCTCGCGCTCGGGTGGTGGCATAAAAGCAGCCGACTGGACTTCGCTGGGTTACGGAGACGGATTCAGAGTGCTGAAACATCCCACCAAAAACATTACCTATTCGGAAATGCAGGGAGCAGAAAACGTTTGGCGTTATGACGGCGATAAAAAAGTAGTAAAAACCGTTCAGCCGCTGGCCAAAGAAGACGACCCTAAATTGCGTTTTAATTGGAATGCGCCCATGGCCATAAGCCCTCATAAGCCCGACCGCTTCTATATGGGTAGCCAATTCCTGCACCGCTCGGAAGATATGGGCGATACATGGGAAATCATATCACCTGACCTGACGACCAATGATAAGTCCAAGCAAAACCAAGCAAACTCGGGTGGTTTGTCAAAAGACAATTCGGGCGCCGAAAATCACACCACGATCTTTACCATTACCGAATCGCCGCTGGATGAAAACATCATCTGGGTGGGTACCGATGACGGAAACGTTCAGCTAAGCCGAGACGGGGGCAAGTCATGGAAAAACAAAACCCCTAACATCGAAGGATTACCCGCGAATATGTGGGTGTACCACATTGAAGCAAGCGTACACGGCGAGGGGACGGCCTATGCCGTATTCAACGCATACACCCGCGGCGATATGAAACCATACGCCTACAAAACCACCGACTACGGCGAATCATGGACCAACATCATTACCGATGACATACCCACATTCGCGCGCAGCATTCAGGAGGATTTTGAAAATGAAGACCTCCTCTTCCTCGGTACTGAATTTGGCCTGTACGTAACCTTGGACGGCGGCAAGAGCTGGAGCCGTTTTGACAAGAATGTTCCTGCCGTGGCCATTCACCATATGGAGATGCACCCGAAGACCAACGATCTGGTAATGGGTACGCACGGCCGTGGAGTCATCATCATAGACGATATATCGCCGCTGCGAGAAATAAACCAAGAGGTGCTGAATAAGAGTCTGCACTTTTTTGAAAGCGAGCCGTTCGTAATGGAAGAGAGCAGCGGGGGCTTTGGCTCGAGCTCGGGCTACCAAACCGAGTGGTATGGGAGCAATCCGAGCATGAGTGCAGAGATTAAGTACATCTTGCCAAAGCGTCATACTTTCGGAAAGATGACCATGGAAATACAGGATATGGACGGGAACAAGGTGGCCACCATTGAACCGGGAAAGAACAAGGGTATCAACATCGTAACTTGGGACTACAGCATGAAAGCGCCCAAAGTAGCGAAGGGAAAAACCTTCAGCTTCAGCGCATTTACCGCGCCCCGCGCGCCTGCAGGTCGATACAAGGCCGTAATAACCAAGGGCAAGGATGTGTTTGAACACGAATTTGTCATCGAAGACGATCCGAAAATCGGCTTGACCAAAGAGCAGTATGCCTTGAAGCACAGCACCACAACTAAGATTTACAACATGACCGAGGAGCTGGCCTACATGGTATATCAGCTTGACGCCTACCACGACAGCTTGAAGGTAAGCAACAAGAAGCTGGCGGAAGACTTGAATGCGCTGAAAGAAACCTTGGTAGTGACCACGGGCGACAACTACGTAGGGGCAGCCGAACCGCAACTGCGCGAGAAGATGGCCGACCTCTACTCAAAGGTGGCCATCAGCTATGACGTACCCTCACAAGCCGAGCTGGATAACCTGACGGCCATCGAGAAACGATTTGAAGCTGCCAAGAGGGATTTTGATAAGTTGATGAAGAAGGTGAAATCTCCCATTCAGGTGATGACTTTTGAAGAGTTTATTGCTTCGTAAAGGCGGGGGCGGCAGGTCGAGTTGAGAGCGCTAAAGCTCGGATGAAACCATAGACGGTTAGGTGGTTCTCTCTGCGGCTCACCGTTTGAGGGGTAGTGTTTGATTACACCGAGGGCACAGAGAATTGTTGATGCCCATAGCTTATAAGGCGAGGACACAGTGCTCGCTAAAGCTCGGATGAGAGCAGGGACGGTTGGCGGGTTCTCTCCGTTCTCTGCGGGTTCTCTGCGGCTCAGCGTTTGATGT
>CAZYWJ010000032.1:0-11032 GCA_964651785.1 uncultured Cryomorphaceae bacterium | reverse complement strand
GGTTGGCGGGTTCTCTCCGTTCTCTGCGGGTTCTCTGCGGCTCAGCGTTTGATGTATGCTATTTGATTACATAGAGGGCAACGAGATTTGCTGATGCCCAAAGCTTAAAAGGCGAGGACACACCTCCTGCGGGAAGCTTCGGCGGTCAAAGAGAGCTCGCTAAAGCTCGGATGAGAGCAGGGACGGTTGGCGGGTTCTCTCCGTTCTCTGCGGGTTCTCTGCGGCTCAGCGTTTGATGTCTGCTATTTGATTACACCGAGGACACCGAGAATGGTTGATGCCCAAAACTTATAAGGAGAGGACACACCTCCTGCACGAAGCTTCGGCGGTCAAAGAGAGCTCGCTAAAGCTCGAAGGAGATCATGGACGGTTAGCATTTTAGCTCTCACGGATTTCACAGACTGACACAGATTCTTTGTGGCTTTGATCTGTGATCATTCATGTGATCCGTGAGAAACCCCACTGCCCCAAAAGTAGATTTAAGTCTACTTAAACTCCTCTATCTTATCGCTTAGATCGAACACCGCCACACCCTTAAGTTCTCTTTCGAGAATACTGCTTCCCGCCGCACTGCGGTAACCACCTGCGCAGTGCACCACCACCGGTTTATCAGTTGGTATGTCCTTATAGGTTTCGCGCAGATTGTTCAAAGGATGCTCCTTAGCATCGTTAAAAAACTTCCCTTCGTTTATTTCACTTTGGTTACGAATGTCCACAATGGTATACTTCGAAGGATTTTGGCGAAAGTCTTCAATATCAAAATCCGCACTGCTTGTAAACTCTTTAGCATCGGGCGTTATAATCTTTTCCAGCTGTTCTTCATACCCTATTTTCGTTACCCGCTTCAAGATTGTATCAAATTCGCGTGGCGAAGCGATGACCAGAGAAAAAGGCTCTCCGGGCCTAACGATGGATCCCAGCCAGGTTTCAAACTTATGCCCCTCATTGGCAGCCTGTATATTGATGCTGCCCGGCAGGTGGCCTGCCTTGAATCTTTCTTCATCTCGGGTATCAATGATCAACCCCTCCGCCGAAGCCTCCATTCTCAAAGCTACCTTGCCCATGGCAGCGCGAACATTCGGCGCTCCTGCTTTATTTAAATCCACATTATATCCGAAATAGGATGGAATAAAAGGCTGACTGTCCAATAGTTCTCGGACGAAATCTTCTTTATCCTGCTTTTGAAATGCCCAATTGGTTTTGCGCTGCTCGCCCAAAGTGCTGCTGCTCGCATCAGACATATTCTTGCCACAAAGCGACCCTGCCCCATGGGTGGGATATATCTTTGCCTCATCGGGTATTTCGCTAAACTTATTTTGCATGGTATGGTACATCATCTCGGCAAGCTCTTCTCGCTTGGCTTGCGTATTACCCGATTTTTCTCTCAAGTCGGGTCTGCCTACATCTCCTACAAAGAGGGTATCGCCCGTGAACAAGGCCACCTCGTCATCCTGCCGTGCCACTATGGTAATGCTGTCAGGTGAGTGGCCGGGAGTATGGATGGCAGTAAGCTCTACCTCACCGATGCTCAAACGATCACCCTCATCAAAAGACCGATGAGGATATTCGGCTCCCATTTCAGAGCTGTGGTAAACGGGTGCACCCGTCTCTTCGTGCAATTGGAGGTGAGAGCTTACAAAGTCAGCGTGGGGATGGGTGAGTATCACGGCCACAATTTTGGCCCCGCACTCGGCGGAGTAATCATAGTACAGGGAGGCATCACGATCTGGATCAATCACTGCCATCTGCTTCTCACTTACCAAAGCATACGAATAGTGGGAGAGAGGTTTGTATTCAAATTGTCGGATTTGCATTATTTTCGGTTTTCTCTAAACTTAATAAAAGCCCTTCAAACAACAGAATTGCCAAAGCCCTTATGTGACTGCACTCACATAAACCGCTTGAACCTCACTCGCTCAACGCAGAATCAGCGATGGATTGGTGCGTGGTGATGCTTCAAAGATTTCATGAATTACTCATCCCTCTGATTAGCGATTATCCATTTGATTTGTGGGGAAATTTGCGATGTCGCGTTTGGCAGGTACACCGGCAACATTGAGGTATTGTTGATATGCAAAGCGTATCTAAACGGATGTCTCAGTATTCAAATAAATAAACCCGCTAAATAGCGGGCTTTAATATTCAGATATTAAATTAAACTTTTACTCGATCGTCACTGACTTGCTCACTACTTTTTCCTTCACGAAGTAAACCGTCTTTCCCGAAAATTCCTGATCGCTGTAAGCATACGGCGCGGCCTGAATGATGCCTGCACCGCTAGGAGCACCTGCCAGTTCTTCCGCACTGAAAGTACAAGAAGTCACATTACCTGCAGTCGTTTTAGTCACTCCGCTTACCACGTAAATGATGCTATCGGCGTTGCTTACGGAAGAGATGCTGATGGTGTAATCGGCAGATTTATCCACCACATCGTTACCCGAAATATCTCCCACGGAAGGAAATGTAAATCCGGGCGAGGCTGAAAATGCAGGGATCTCGGAACTACCCGATACTTCCCAATCAGTGCCTGTGGTGAAGGATAATCCTTCGGGCTCGGTGAGGGATGGCAAGTATGTATAGCTATTATTCGAATTTTTGGACAAGTTACTCCCGTTAAGGCTAACCGTCCCCGCATCTACCAAGCCATCGTTGGCATCAAAAAATAACCCTACGGCCGTACCGATGAAGATATCGAAAGTGCCCAAGGGAGTATCTTGAGTCGTTTTGGTGTCAACGGCTACCAGGGTAGCGTCGGCCATGGGAAAATCGGGAGTCGGATCGGAATCCGTATTTTCAGTTGGTTGCGGATCGGGCTCATCTTCATCATCATCGTCATCGTTACATCCTGTAAATGCGAGTGACATGGCCAAGAATAACATGGCCAAGAAATTGATTTTAGTCTTCATAAAATAGTTTTGTTGAGTTTGAGGCTAAATTATTTCGCGTGCCCTATTCAGGGAATAGGGAGAATGCCCTATTTTTTTGTTTGGTGAGAAGAGGCTGCTTCCTTCACTTTGAGCCTTTCTGAACCAATCAATACACTTCGTTGTTTCCAACTTACTTTCCTATTTTTAGCTTATGAATTCTGAAAGAAGAAATTTCCTGCGCGATTTGAGTTTGGGCTTGGGAACCTTGATCGCTGCGCCTGTTGTCAGTTCGGCGCAATCCGTGAGAAACGGTATTGCTTACCGATTTAATCTCGACCCCATTATCCAAATGAAGCCTTTGGGTTTTCAATGGGGAACTTTTGATCCCTTTCTTTTTTGTGCGCATCACGAAGATGATTATCCCAAAGGAAACGGAGAGATGGGGCCTGCTGCGTCACTTCAGGGTAGAGACTTGGGCGATGATTTTATTATCAAAGACGGCTTCCGCATGTACCACGGTAAAAAGGTTCCCGGTTTTCCGGGTCATCCGCATCGGGGTTTCGAAACGGTAACTATCGTACGAAAAGGTGTGGTTGATCACGCAGATTCGCTCGGGGCTGCCGGCCGATATGGATACGGCGACACCCAATGGATGACTGCGGGTGGGGGAGTGCAACACTCCGAAATGTTTCCGCTTATCCACCAAAACAAAGGAAATCCGCTGGAGCTTTTTCAAATTTGGCTCAACCTGCCGCGCAAGAGCAAGATGGTAAATCCCTACTTCAAGATGCTTTGGGCAGAAGACATTCCTCGCTATACCGACACGGATGCCGAAGGAGATAAAACCGATGTTGAAGTAATCGCGGGAAGTCTGGGAAATCATAAGGCACCTGCTCCGCCGCCCGATTCCTGGGCAGCCGATCCCGTCAATGAGGTGGGCATCTGGAATATCAACTTAGAACCAAATGCTTCCATTAGCTTACCACGAGCTTCAAAAGGTGTAAACCGAACGCTCTATTACTACGAAGGTGATAGCTTGGAAATTGCTGGGAGGCGAATTCCCAATTACCACATGGTGCGCGTTCATCCCGATCGCATTATACAATTGAATAATGGAAACGACCGGGGTAAGATTCTAGTCCTTCAAGGCAAACCGATAAATGAGCCCGTTTCGCAATACGGTCCCTTTGTGATGAATACCAAGGAGGAAATCAAGCAGGCTTTTGAAGACTACCACAAAACCCAATTTGGCGGCTGGCCTTGGCCGCGACGCGATATGGTTCATGAATCATCGATTGGCCGATTTGCCAAACACGCCGATGGAGTGAAAGAAGTGAAAGGGTAGATCGGCTTTAGAAGGAGAAAGGATGAATAAGAAATATTTTGGCTGTGTCCTTTGTTCGAATTTAATCCAATAAGGATAGAACGGTAGAAACCATTTTTGAATAGTGTTTTCTGTCATGGTCAAATTTTGAAACAACCTTTAATCCATTGTAGGTTACAAATAACAGTGAGGCTATTGCTCTCAAATCTTTTCCTTTTTCAATCTGACCCTTTTCTTCGCTCTGTTTAAGGTATTTGTAGAAAATCTCTTCAAAAACTTCTTTGTTCTCGTTTAGAACCGCCACAATGAAGTCGTCACCCGGAATAAGCTCGGTCGCCGTATTCACAACGAAACAGCCCTTTCGTTTGAAATCTCGTTCATCATTTTCAATGGCCATATTGAGAAGCGCTTTAATCCCTTGTCGAACATTGTCCTGACTATCGAGAAATGACCTGACACCTGCTATATTTTTAGTGCGGTAAAGTTGAAATGATTTGGTGAAAAGCTCTTTTTTACCACCATAGGTTGCATAGAGGCTGGCTCGATTGATTTTCAGATGATCAACCAAATCTTGCATTGAGGTGGCGAAATAACCTTTTTCCCAAAAGAGTACCATGGCCTTCTCTAAGGTTTTTTCTTGATCAAATGTCTTTACACGTGGCATAATAAAAGCGGGAGCCTTTTTGATATTGCTCCCGCTAAATTAGAGAATTGGAATTATCGTTCCAAGTGAATATGGCTCTATTAGCTCAGTATGGGATTTATATTCATACCACCATCAATGTTATATTCTCCACCTGTCATAAATGAGGAATCATCTGAAGCCAAAAATATCACGAGGTTCGCTATGTCTTCGGGAAGTCCGAAACGCTTTAAGGGAATTCTGTTTTGCATCGCTTGGGCAAATCCGTGCAATTGTTCTTCAGGCATGCCTGTCTTTCCGAAAATGGGGGTCGAGACCGGACCGGGATTAATGGAGTTTACACGAATTTTTCGCGGTGCCAATTCCGTAGCCGCCGTGCGGGTGTAAGAGTTCATGGCCGCTTTAGAGGCTGCGTATACAGCTGTATTTGGCATGCCTGTATATGCGTTAATGGAGGAGAGATTGATAACGCTGGCGCCATCGTTTAGTATGGGAATGAACTTTTCAACTGTAAACAATGCTCCCTTAAAATTAATTCCCATTTGATGGTCAAACATCTCTTCCGTGATTTGACCTACGGGGGCAGGTTGGAATATTCCGGCATTGACAAAAAGTATGTCCACTTTTCCGTAATCAGAACTAATTTGTTTAACTAAGGATGAAATGGCGCTGACATCATTTACGTCAGCCACCATCCCCTTAACTCCAAGTTCCTTAGCTGCGGCTTCAACCTTTTCTGCCGACCGCCCTGTGATAATTACCGTGGCTCCTGCCTCTTTAAGCTTTTCAGCGGAGGCATAGCCGATTCCACTATTTCCCCCCGTAATTACGGCTACTTTACTTTCTAATTTTTTCATAGTTGTGTGATTTAATTAATAATGGAATGATCGTTCCGTTTGCAAACCTATGAATAATGGAACGATAATTCCAAATAAGGTGGAAGTTATTTCTTAGAAGGGTTAATTATCTGGTTTAAGTCGGCATTCCCGGCTCTGACTAATTTCCGCAGGCACGGTCCATGGTCAAGACTTATAAGGATACTCCTAAAGGTGATATGCTCTACGGAGATGCGGGTCGCTTTGCCAAGAACGCCGATAGAGTGAAAGAAGTGAAAGGCTAATTGCAGCACGAATTCGAATTCAAATAACTTTTGGCGACCGAGTGTTAGCCTTTCTGCGTTTTGTGTTACATTGATACATGGCGAAAGACAATCTTTGTCATCAACTAAAACACTCAAGATTACAATGTCTGAAAAGATTATTCGCATAGAGTCTATCGGTCAACTTCACTCTATTATGGGAATGCCCAAACCCAAACATCCATTGATTTCGTTGATTGACGCTTCCAAGACCAAGATTGATGAAGATCAGGTTAACACGAAAATCGTTTGTGACTTTTACATGACTTCTATGAAAGACAAAAGTTGCGGGATGGAGTATGGCCGAAAGCCATATGACTTTGAAGAAGGTGTTATGGCGTTTTCATCGCCGGGGCAAGTTTATACGGCAACGCGTGCCTACGGCTATGGCGAAATTCAAGGTTGGCTCTTGTACTTCCACCCTGATTTGCTCAGAGGTTCTGCTTTGGCAGGTCAAATGGATGATTACTCATTTTTCAAATATGAAGTCGCAGAAGCGCTGCACTTATCGGAAGAGGAAGAGCAAACGATGAATGAGATCGTCCGACTCATCGAAAAGGAATACCATCAGCGAATTGATAATCACAGTCAGCGGGTGATTGTCTCCAATATCCAACTGCTGTTGAATTATAGCCTGCGTTTTTACGAGAGGCAATTCAATACGCGAAATCACCAAAGCAACGATGTTGTAGCTCAGTTTGAAGCGTCTTTGTCGGCATATTTTCAATCGAAAAAGCACTTGGAATCAGGTCTTCCGACCATTCACTATTTTGCCGGGAAGGCACATCTTTCCAGCCATTATTTCAGTGATTTGATAAAGAAAGCAACCGGTCGAAAGCCGAAAGATCACATCAATGATTTTATAGTAGAGAAGGCAAAGAACCTCATTCTGGGAACAGAAAAGAATATCAGCGAAATCGCTTTCGATTTGGGATTTAATTACCCGCATTACTTCACGCGCTTGTTCAAATCGAAAACCGGCCTTACTCCCGTTGAATACCGCAACCTGAATTAGTTCGGTATTTTGTGTAAGCTTGTCTGCATTTCGTGTTAAGGCGCTGAACTGAATCCGATCATCTTTGCAAACACAGAATTTCGATAAATAAAAGCCATGACAACAATAGACAAATCAAAACCTGTAATGGTAACCGGCGCAAATGGTTACGTAGCCAGTTGGCTGGTCAAAAGACTTTTGGATGACGGACTCACCGTCCACGCTGCGGTAAGAAATCCGGATAACGAGAAGAAAATAAGTCACCTCAAGGATGCTGCCGCCAAATCAAAAGGCACCATCCGTTTTTTCGCAGCCGATTTATTGAAAGAGGGCTCATACCAATCGGCTATGGAAGGTTGCGAATTGGTTTTCCATACGGCTTCTCCTTTTTCTACCGATGTGAAAGACCCGCAAAAAGAGCTTATTGAGCCTGCGGTGAAGGGTACGGCCAATGTTCTCAATACAGCCAATGAAGTTGAATCAGTAAAGCGGGTAGTGGTAACCAGTAGTTGCGCGGCTATTTACACCGACGCGATTGATACGATAAACGCTCCCGAAGGAAAACTTACCGAAGATGTATGGAATACCACGGCATCTCTCGACTACCAACCTTATTCTTACTCCAAAACCTTGGCTGAAAAGAAAGCTTGGGAAATAAACGAGAACCAAGACAGATGGGATCTGGTGACCATTAATATGTCCTTGGTACTGGGCCCGGCTTTGAATCCCGGAAATACTACCTCAGAAAGTATGAACATTTTGAAAATGCTGGGCGGAGGAGAGATGAAAATGGGTGCACCCAAAATCGGAATCGGTTTGGTTGATATTCGCGACGTAGCTGAAGCACATTTCCGTGCGGGCTTTACCCCCGAGGCGAAAGGCCGTTACATTACTTCAGCCCACGAAACCAACTTTTTGGAAATGGGAACCGTTCTGCTGCCCAAATACGGAGATCGCTTTCCTCTTCCGAAAAAGGCGCTGCCCAAATGGTTGCTGATGATCGTAGGTCCTTTGACCAATAAGCTATTCACTTGGAAGTATATCCGAAACAATGTCAACATTCCTTGGAGAGCGGATAACTCAAAAATCAAAAAAGAGTTGGGCATGACCTTTCGACCGATGAAAGAAACGATGGAAGACTCTTTTCAAGTCTTGGTGGATGAAGAAATTGTCAAGCCAAAGTAGAGCAGGACATTGTGAAGTAATCAATGGATTTGGGTTTACAATGGAACATTAAATTTTAATGCTAAAAGAGGCTGAAAGAGAGTAGTGTAGGGCGCTATTTTTGATGAATCGGCGTTTAACTGAAAGATATCGGAGCGGACACTTCCCTTCCCGAGGAGTTCAGTTACATCGGAGTTTAACTTAGCCACACATTAACCGTTCATCATGAAAAACCTACGCCTGATTTCAACCCTAATTCTGATTTGTTTTTACCTCTCTGCTTCTTCTCAGGAGAATGCATCTGACGAACAATCGTCTATTGCCATCACTGATGTTTTCTTACAACTCGGTTCTTTCACCGAGCGCACTGCGGGTGGTAGCTTAGAGAATTTTCGAAAATTGGCGCCGCAATCCCAAATGCTCAGCGAGGATTTATCGGATTTTTCCGGCTCAGGAGGTACTACTTACAATGGCAACACGTTGTTTTCCATATCGCTCGGACTTCAATTTCAAGACGAAGAAAAAAACAAGAGAAAAGGCAATCCTTTACTTCGACTGGGCTTAACCTACCTCGGGGGATCAGCGATCAGCTCAAATATTTACAAAAACGAAAGATTTCCGATTGATACTCTGGTTTCTACCCAAACCGGTCAAATTTATGTCGTCGATTCCGTTTCAGACGAAAGCTATTTCATGGAATACATCAGCGATCAAATCAGACTGGATGCAGCTTTAATATTTAGAACCAATCCCGAGGCACGCTGGTCCTTGTACGGCGGTGTGGGTATCGCCTTTGGTGTTTCGCTTAATGCCCGCACCGAAATTTATTACAATAATTTTTTGTTTGATGACGATTACCATGGGAGGGAAAATTCAAGGTACGGTACCTATCAATCGGAGCGATTTAACAACGAAATGAACTTCGGGTTAATGACCTATATTCCGCTTGGGGTCGACTTCAGATTAGGAAAGAACAAAGAGTTTTGGAAGCGCACACATCTGTATTATGAAATATCTCCCGGAATCAATTTTACCACTATCCCCGAGCTAAAAACTTTTGCCAATCCAAGCATCCGCAACGGATTAGGACTGCGTGTTAATTGGGGTTAAGCCTTTCGGCGAATCGGAGAGATTGATCCGGTTGAACTCAATTCGGTGATTGCATGTATCTTGCGGTGGTTATGCCAACTTCGATCGCCGTACTTCCCTTCGTGAACAATAGTCCTGACAAAGAGCAGGATTACTTTGCCGATGGCATCACCGAGGAGATTATCAATGCGCTTTCTTCCGTCGATGGACTCAAAGTCACTTCGCGTACTTCTTCCTTTTTCTTCAAAGGAAAGTCAGCTTCCGTCAGTGAAGTCAGCGATAAGCTTGGAGTGGAGGTGGTCCTCGAAGGGAGCATTCGCTTGGCGAAGGAGCAGGTGCGCATCACCGCGCAGCTCATCGAAGCGAAGGATGATTTTCATTTTTGGTCGCAAACCTGGGACCGTAGCTTGGAAAACATCTTTGCGGTGCAGGACGAGATCAGCGTGGCTATTGCCGAAAGGGTGAGAGAGCAATTCGGACATTTTGAGATCGAAGATCATTTGGTAAAACCACAAACGGAAAGCCTGGACGCATACGCGTACTCGCTTCGGGCCAAGCAACTTTTTAATCAGTGGAATCCCGTTTCCGTAAAGGAAGCAATCGGTCTTTACGAAAAAGCGCTGGCTTTGGATCCGCAACACGACGAGTCAATGGTGGGGCTGGCTGATGCCTACGGATTTTTGGGTGTTACGGAATTTATGGACGGAAAAGAGGCCTGGGATCTGGTAAGGAAATACACGGAAAACGCACTGCATATCAATGACAAGAATGTCGGTGCTTACTACCAATTGGCCAATCTTGCCTTTTTTGCGGATTGCGATTTTCGTGAAGCTTATCGATACACCGAAGAGGCCATTACGCTAAAGCCCGATTATCCCGAAGCGCAACAATTCATGGCCTTTCTCTACCTGCTCGAAGGGTCGATGGAGAAAGCGAGCGAGCACTTGGGCAAAGCTTTGATGATCGATCCACTCTCGGAGGAAACGCTTTTTTACAAGGCTTACTTCGAATACCGATCGGGTAATTATTCGATGGCCCTGTCGCAGGTCGATTATTTATTAGAAAGAAATTCCTTTAACATACCCGCTTACGTCACGAAGTGGTATATCCTTTTAAAAATGGGACGCTTCGAAGAGGTGCGCGAATCCGTCGAATCCATTCCTGCCGAGATGAGGCTGCCGACGGATCAAAAGGCCGTGGTTTGCCTGTCCTACCTCATGAGCGGAGAATCGAAGAAAGGAGAGAAAATCTTTGATGAATTAAAGTCGGAAGCGGAGAGCCCCACTGCTTTTCAAGCACATTCTTATGTGTACATGGGCTATGCCGTGCGGCAAATGGCCGACGAAGCATTTGCCTGGCTGGAAAAGTCGATGGAATTAAAATCATCCGTGTTGATGCTGGGTTTTTCCGATCCATTGGTCGATCCCATCAAATCAGATCCGCGTTATGCGGCTTTTGTGGAAAGGCTTTACAACAGGAAAGAAGAAACAAAGCGCTCGGAAAAGGAAAAGTCTTTAATCGATGAGGAAGAAGCTCAGGCTTTATCCGCCCGACTAGAAAGTTTTATGGAAGAGGAGGAACCGTACCTGAATCCTTCCCTCAGCTTGCGTTCCCTGGCCGAGCAAGTGGATACCCATCCGAATAAGCTCTCGTGGCTGTTGAATGATCGCTTCGGACAAAATTTCAACTCTTTTGTAAACGGCTACCGCTTGGAGCGTTTTAAATCATTGGCAACCGATACCAATAACAGCCATATTTCCATTCTCGGATTGGCCTACGAAAGCGGCTTCAATTCAAAGTCGGTATTCAATAC
>CAZYWJ010000031.1:31564-33381 GCA_964651785.1 uncultured Cryomorphaceae bacterium | reverse complement strand
GATTTTTTCAATCGCATCTGGGCTTTCCAATCGCCGTCTATCGCATATTCAATTTTTCGGAATACGTGTTCCATAAAGATGGTTTGCGGGCAAACCCATCCGCAGAAAAGACGACCGTAAACCACCGTAAACAGCGTAACAAATATGACCAGCGTAATCATGGCCAAAACGAAAAGGTGAAAATCTTGCGGCCAGAATATCTGACCGAAGATGATGAACTTTCGCTCAATGATATTGAACTGCAAAAGGGGCTGCCCGTCGATTCGCACGAAGGGTGCGAGGAACAAAAAGGCCAGCAGGAAATAGCTGACCCATGTTCTCAATTTGGTATAGTATCCCGATGGTTTTTTGGGAAAGAGCCATTTTCTCTTTCCCGATTCATCGATGGTAGAGATGCTATCTCTAAAACTTTTTTCTTTATATGCTTTTTCTACTTTCATCAGAGTGCCGCAGTTCGGGCTTCTTCTTCATCACTTTCATTATCATCATCAGGCACAACCTGAAAAGTTGAGTCCCTTCTACTTTCGTTATCGTCAGGGGCCACCCAGAGTTCGCCTTGAGGATCTTTCGGGGCGGCAGGTGTAGTACCTTCCAAAGTTTTTACATAACTGGCTACTTGAGCCATCTCGGCGGGTCTAAGTTGAGATTCCCACGAGATCATACCTTTTGCAGGCACTCCATATTTCACCGTCATAAAAACGTCTCTTATCGAGCCACCGTGTATCCAGTATGGGTCTGTCAAATTCGGACCTACACCTCCTCCACCATCGGCAGCATGGCATTGCATACATTTTTCCATGAAAATGGACTCTCCGGCTTTCAAATCAGCCGCAGCAGTCAACATTTCCACGTTGTTTTCATCCACCAGATTTTTGGCTGCAGCCAAATAAGCCGCACGAGCCTCTTCTGCCTGCTGAACCTCAGCTACATATTCTTCTTCTTGAGAAAGACCGTAAGGTAAAATGTGGTAGTAAATAATATAAACGAAACCGAAAGCGATGGTGGCATAAAACATCCATACCCACCATGGCGGAAGGTTATTGTCCAATTCGCGGATGCCATCGTATTCATGATCGAGCATTACTTCGTGCTCTCGCTCCAATGGCACCGCATCGGTAAGAACGTTCATCACTTTATTGGTTTCCACAACCTCGCGTACTTCCGGTTCTTTTTCGATCTCGGGCATCAGCATTGCCACGGTGCTCTTCAGCAACTGAGTCATGTAAAGAAATGCCAGAAGCAACACGATATTCAATACCAGAAGCAAAAGGGTATTTTGATCTTGAAAGAAATCAGGAAAAGCGGGTGCAGCCGTTCGGGCTACGGCTTCATCTTGCGCATGAGCTGCGGATGCCAAACCGACTAAACCCAAAATAAGCGTCAGCGTCTTATTTGGCAGGCTTTCTCTCAATTTCTTTAGTTTAACGAAATAGTCTGTATTTCGCGTCAGCCGCTTAATTATTCCGCCTACACTGATGATGGCTATGAGTTGAATTAAAGCTATAACTGCCAATGCCAAGTTGGGCCCGCTCATCATCGATGAAAATCCTGATTCTGCTTCAGCAGCGAGCATCGGAACAGCGCTCAGAAAAATAAAGCCCGTAATCAAAACACTCTTTTTCTTAGTCATTGGAATTCAGTTTGGAGGTTGATGCATCTTCATCAGTTTCAAAAGGAAGCGAACCCATCGTATCTACGTGTGCTTTGCTTAATCGCTTCACGTAAATTAACAGACCGATGAAGAATGAGAAGAAAATTAAAAAGGAAATAATCGGGAAGATTTCAACTCCCACAATCGTTTCCATGGTATGTTTTAT
>CAZYWJ010000031.1:2857-31464 GCA_964651785.1 uncultured Cryomorphaceae bacterium | reverse complement strand
GGGTGATCGTAAACAAACTCACCTGCTTTGGAGTACTCGCCGTATCGCTCGGTTTCGTGACGGAAAGGACGCACCATCTGTGAGTGACAGTTGTTGCATCCTTCTTGGATGTATACATCTCGACCGTGTAGTTCCAGAGGCGTGTAAGGTTTCACCGATGAAATGGTAGGCACGTTGGATTTAACCAAGAAGGTCGGAACCATTTCGATAGCTCCACCTATCAGAATTACGATCAGAGAAAGTACCAAGAGCTGTACCGGCTTGCGCTCAATAGGACGGTGCCAGTGCTCTTTTCCATGTTCCGTGTATTCTTTTTCGAGAGCAGCGGCTTCAGCAGCTTCTTCTTTCTGAAAGCTTCCTTGTTTTATCGTCACTCTCAGGTTGTAGATCATTACGATCGTACCTGCCAGGTAAAGCGTTCCACCGATCGCTCTCATGAGGTACATGGGAAGGATTTGGGTTACCGTTTCCAAGAAGTTGTCGTACACTAAGAATCCGTCTCTGCTGAACTCTTGCCACATAGCCCATTGCGTAAAGCCTGCCCAGTAAAGTGGTAGCGCATAGAAGACGATTCCCAAGGTTCCCAACCAGAAGTGAACGTTTGCCAATTTGATCGAGTGAAGCTTGGTTTGCCACAGCTTTGGCACCAGCCAGTATAGCATACCGAAGGTGAGAAATCCGTTCCAGCCGAGGCCACCTACGTGAACGTGGGCAATGGTCCAGTCCGTAAAGTGGCTGATGGCGTTGATACTTTTAATCGAAAGCATCGGCCCTTCGAAGGTTGACATACCGTAAGCGGTAACGGCCACCACCATAAACTTCAATACCGGACTTTCTCGCACTTTATCCCAAGCGCCTCTGAGTGTAAGGAGTCCGTTGAGCATACCACCCCAGCTCGGAGCGATGAGCATAATGCTGAATACCGTTCCTAAACTCTGCGCCCAATCGGGAAGAGAGGTGTAGAGTAAGTGGTGAGGACCGGCCCAGATGTAAAGGAAAATCAAGGCCCAAAAGTGAATGATGGACAATCGGTAAGAGTAAACGGGACGATTGGCCGCTTTTGGAATGAAGTAATACATCAACCCCAAATAGGGTGTGGTAAGGAAGAATGCCACCGCATTGTGGCCGTACCACCATTGCACCAAAGCATCCTGCACACCGGCATACCATGAATAAGACTTCAGAAACGAAATGGGAAGTTCAAACGAATTCACAATATGCAGAACCGCAACGGTTACGAAGGTGGCGATGTAAAACCAGATCGCCACATAAAGGTGTCTTTCGCGACGCTTGATGATGGTCATCATCATGTTTACACCGAAGACTACCCAAATAAGTGCAATGGCAATATCGATCGGCCATTCCAGTTCAGCGTATTCTTTAGAGGTGGTAATACCAAACGGCAGTGTCAGCGCAGCCGATACGATAATAAGCTGCCATCCCCAGAAATTAATTTTAGAAAGTGCATCACTCCACATTCTGGTTTTGAGTAATCGCTGTAGCGAATAGTAAACCCCGGTAAAGATTCCGTTTCCTACGAATGCGAAGATGATCGCATTGGTATGAAGCGGTCTGATCCTACCGAATGTCGTGTACTCAATACCCATGGAGAGACCTGGGTAAACCAATGAGAAAGCGGCGTAAAGACCGACTAACATACCCACAACGGCCCAAAGAATGGTGGCGTAGGCAAAGAGCTTTACGATTTGGTTATCGTAATAAAACTTTTCAAGCTTCATGTCTGCTATTTGTTTGAAGTATTATCGTTTGAATTGGTTTGGGTTTCAGAATCAAAAAGCATTCTGACCGATGGTGTAAAATCATCGTCATATTGTTTTGACTTGACGGCCCAGAGAAAAGAAATGAGAAATATAATTGCCACTGCGAGGCTGATTCCGATGAGTATGAAGAGTGCTTCCATTCAGACTATTTTGGGTCGATACAAATGAATGACATAGTTCGTGTCGTTTTTATGATGCTCGTCATATGCGAAACTGACTTTTATCAGTTTTTCTCCCCTTATCATTTCACCAATCTTTTTCGGTAGAAATAAGTAGTGCGAAGTGTTACAAAAGCCACCACGGAAATGGAGCTAACGGGCATAAGAATCGCAGCTATGACGGGAGTAAGCACTCCCTGAACGGCAAAGAACAATCCGATACCATTGTATATAAATGAGAGGATGAAACTCCATCTCACCGTTTTCAATACATCCTTGGAAAAACGAAAGAAATCGGGCAATCGGTGAAATCCATCACTCGAAAGAATGGCATCAGAGGCGGGTGCAAAGCGAAACACATCATCAGCAACAGAGATTCCAAGATCACTTTCCTTCAAGGCAGCGGCATCATTCAAACCGTCGCCTACCATGGCCGTAACGGCACCCTGTTTGCGCAACTTTGCAATGAACTCTCTTTTTTGATGAGGCAGTTGATTGAACAGCAAGCCATCTCGCTGCCCGAAAAAATCACTCATTCGCTCCTTTTCGGCATCATTATCTCCGCTTAGCATGTAGAGTGAGTAGAGCTTTTTCAACTTACTGATCAAAGTCCTCAGCCCCGATCGGTATTCCTTATAAATGGAAAAAACCGCTACTACCTCGCCATTCCTACTCAAGAATACCTGACTTGCATTCTTACCATTTCGGTTCATTTTCGTATCGCCAACAAACTCAGCCGATCCCAGACGGAACTCAATGCCTTGATACACGGCGCAAAGCCCTTTGCCTTTCACTTCCGTGAATCCCGTTATCTCTAAACTACCGGTATCTTCCTTTAAAGATTTTACAATCATCCTGCTGAGCGGGTGTCCCGATTGAGAAGCCATGGTTAAGGCTACCGATTTATCGGAAGGAGTAAGAGAGAAAATCTTCATCTCCACTTTGGATTCCGAACTTCTGGTCAATGTACCCGTCTTGTCGAAGATGATGTGGGTCACCTCGGCCATTCGACTCAATGCGGTGGCATTTTTCAAATAGAGACCTTTTCTTCCTGTCAGGCGAATGGCATTGCCGTAAGCAAAGGGAAAACTCAAAGCCAAAGCACATGGACAGGCTATAATCAACACGGCGCTAACTGCATTCAAGACCAAACTCGGATCGAAAATCATCCAAAAAATTCCTGCACTCAGCGCTATGAATAGGATGACGTATGTGAAAACTCTACCGACTCTGTCGGCAAAGCTTTCCAGTTTATTTTCTTCTTTGTTTTCGTCAGAATTCCATAATCCCGTGAGGTAGCTTTGATCTACCGTTTTGGTCGCTTCCAACACGATTGATGCTCCCATCTGACGACCTCCCGCGAAAAGCCCGGCACCGTGCTCTACATGTACCGGCTCACTCTCGCCACTTACAAAGCTGTAATCGATTTTTGACTCTCCGTCGATCAGGATTGAGTCGACCGGAATAAGCTCACCGCTTCTGATTCTGAAACGATCTCCTCGATTGAGACTTTCGATTCCGATGGCCCTCTCCTTTTCGCCATCTACCAATTGAACGGAAATAGGGAAGTAGGATTTAAAATCACGTTCAAAGGAGAGGCTATCGTACGTTTTTTGCTGAAACCATTTCCCGATAAGGAGAAAAAACACCAGGGCTGCCAGACTATCCATATAGCCACCGCCTCCCTCGAGAAAAATTTCGTAGGTGCTACGGAAAAATATGGCAAGTATACCCATGGAAATAGGCACATCCATATTGATGGCTCGATCAAGAACGGCCCGCTTTGCTGACCTCAGGTAATCGCCGGCTGAATAAAGCAGTACGGGGAGCGCCAACACAAAATTGAGATATCCGAAAAACGAGCGGTATTGGTTGGTCAATTCTTCGGCTACGGAAAGATATTCGGGAAAACTAAGCAACATGATGTTTCCGAAGCAAAAGCCGGCTACACCAAGCTGCGTGATCAATTTAAGGTTGTGCTTACCGGATTTTTTCTTTGAGGTACTGTCCAAATTAAGCTCGGGCTCATAGCCAATGGCGGCGAGTTGCTCAACCAATCGACGCAGCGTTACAATATCCGGCTCGTAAGAAAATGTAGCTTCTCGCTTCATGAAGTTTACGCGCGATTCGATAACTCCCGGGACCAGTTTCCTGAAGTTTTCGATGAGCCATATGCAGCTTGCGCAATGCATGGCCGGAAGGCGCAGAGATACTTTAGCAAGCTTATCACTTTTGAATGAGAGCAATTTTATTTGAATGCTTTCATCCTCCAAAAAGGAAAACTTTTCTGAAGACGGGGCTTTTAATGTTTTGATACCCGGATTATCGGCATATGTGTAATACCCATCCAAATCGCAAGAACGCAGTAGCTCGTATACACTCTTACAACCATGGCAGCAGAAATCGTGGTCTTCAAATTGTATATGCTCGGCTTCACACTGATCTCCACAGTGATAGCACAATACTTTCTCGCTCAGATTGTTCAGGCGCATCAAGCTGTCAGTGAGGGAAAAAACAGGGCGGTTCGATTGTCAAAGAAGGGTTTAAAAACCACATCCTCACCATATTTGGAAAGCAGGTAGTTCATGTTGCTCACCACAATGGTATGGTTATCATACCGTATAGGCTTGAGGAGCTTTTCCGTAATGGGTTCCTCCACCTTCAGAATACCTACATTCTTGCTATACTGTTTGAGGTACTCCAAGAGCAGACGTTCTTCATCAGAACTTAGCGTATGCTCGTTGCTTCTTACGGAAAGCCAATTGACATCAGGATTTCCCGTCAACTTGGGAAAAGTTTGAAAGAACTGTTTGACCCCTTGAATGGAGCGAGGTGACCCATCGGTTATAAGCAGAATATTGGAAATGCTATTAAAGTTTTCGGGAATGGCAATCGAGGCGCAGGAATTGGCAGGAAAATCGTGTCCCAAAGCTAAAAATTGCAAGACCTGTTTTTCAATCACCAACAAATCCGAAAAGGCAGCCCTGCTAAAAAGTTGATCTCGTTCATCGGCAGTCAAATGCTCAATTTGTAACGGAATGGACTTGGAAAAGCAGATCAGGCAAATTTCATCAAGAATGTCATCATACTCTGAAACTTCATTCACATCATTGAGCACACAGATCCTGATGCTGACATTTTCGCCTTCCACGAAGCTACTGACGAATCGGATGATCCCCTTCCCGGTAGACCTTGATGAGACGGCTACTAATATTTTTTTGTTGGTCATAGGTCGAGGCTATTATTTTCCAATCACGAAATTCGGCATAGGAATCAACCCTAAGTATGACCTCAGTCAGGATAAAACATGATATATATCAGGAATTTTACTGCCTCGATGCGCGGAGTAAACCCTCCGAATCGAGTATTCGGATTTTACGCCCTTGAGTAGAAATGAAATTTTCTTTCTTAAAATCGTTAAGTAACCTTATGAGCGATTCGGTGGCAGTACCAACGATATTAGCCAAATCTTCGCGTGTTAGATTTATCTCAATCTCACCCTCTTGCTCGTGCTCCAATCCATAGGTGTCTTTGAGCATGAGCAGACTCAGAGCAGCACGTTGTCTGACGCTTCGCTGTGCCATTTCGGTCATTTTTGAAGCCATCAAGCCATTCTCCTTGCAAACGGCCTTAAGAATATCGATATAGAAAGACCCGCCGGGCTTCAGCAGGCTGAGGAAATCATCTTTCGGCGTAAAACAGACTACACAATCATCTAAAGCCTCGGCAGTCAGACTATAATGCTCATCGGATAAAAGTGCTTTGTAACCCAATAAATCTCCGGAAGCAGAAACTTTGATGATTTGCTCTTTACCATCAATTCCCAGTCTGTAAACCTTAATTCGACCGCGATTTACACAGAACACACCAAGTGGACGAGTACCTTCGTGAAATAAGACTTGACCCTTTTTATACTTTGTGCAGGTCTTGCTGATCTCTAAATTCGTCATCTCACTATCCGTAAGTGATGAAAACATAGATCTCCGTTGTGATTGACAAAGTTTACAAGCCAGTGAATTACCTGAAAAGTCCTGATGAGCCATAAAATTTATTTCTCGCTACCTTTTGATCGTTTTGTACAACGATAATAATACTGAAAATACTATACAAATATACGCTTTGAATCCTCCTTCTTGTTCCCACATTCGTCAGGCTTTTATTCTATTTTTCCTTAAGCATTTGATTTTAATGCTTTTGTTTATTTCACCTATTTCCGCTATTGGTCAAAACGAGATTAAAGCCCAAACTGACTTTGAAGAATGGGTGTCGGGAATAAAGCCGAATGAGTCGGGCATAGTGTGGATTAGCGACGGCAAGTGCGGAGACTGCCTGCTGGTTTTCGATCAGGCCTATCACAATTTGGCCGATTCTCTATTAAACAAACCTTTCGGTACGATACACATCGATACCTCTTTTGGTCGGATGGTTTTAATCAAGTATCGCATCAATCGACTACCGGCGGGTTTGGAATTTAATAATTCAGGGCAATTGCTCAGACGTATCTATACCATTCCCAAAACATACGACGCCTTTAAATCATTGAACTTGCCGTTTGACACTCTGCCGAGAGTTCGAAACACACTCCAATTCGATACGGACTATCCGGAGTTTTTCCTGCGATCATTCGAAAAGTCACATTCGACCCTTTCCGAGAGTGAAACTGCAGATTTATATTTCAATGTTCATTCAAATTTTTACGATGAGAAGGTTTGGGCAGTGGTAATGCGATTTAACTTGAGCGAAAATCTGATCAACCGAATCATTACTGAAAAGGATTCACTCATTAAATGCTTTGGCAAAAATGAAGTCTACGAGAAATTGGATGACCATTTTTTTTATCAAATCAAGAAAGCCGCAAGAGAAAGAAATGAAAAATCTTTTGCGGAAATTCTGACCAAAGCTGAGATTGCCTTCGAAGATGCTCACTTCAGATATACCGATAAGTACAAAACTTACTATTTTCAACTGACCGAGAATTGGCAGGCTTTAGTAGAATCGGGTTATCAACTACGAGGAAGTTTGCAGGAAAAAACGGAAATCCGCTACCAGATAGCGCTCGTTATACTTAAAAATTCAGAAAGTAAAGATCTGATTGCCAAAACTGCAGCATGGTTTAAATCTGACTTATCGGAAGAAAACCAAATACGGGCAGATTTAAAAGCTTACCTACTTTATAAAAGTGGTGATACGGCGGAAGCAATAGAAATAGCTCGTCAACTCAAATTGCTTCCAAATTATTCTAAAACTGCTTTTCCCTATACGTCAATAATACTGCAAGAATAAAAAAAACGCCCTCGAGAAAGAGGGCGCCTTTTAGTTCGAAAAATCCAACTTCTAATTTTTCACCTTCTTGGCCTTTACAGGCTGAGTAAAAAATTTCGGTTTGATTGCTTCTTCTTTTCCAAGGTAAGTCCAGTGGATTTCGTCACCATAATTTACCATCACTGAATTGATATCACTCAAGGAAGTATTTAATACTCGATCGGTAAATCGATCCATATTTTTCCAAGACCCTTGAATTTCATTCACTCCCAGAGACATACTGATGGATGCGTTGGTCTCCTGTCCCATAAAATAGCGTGTGAGAAAGGATTGCTTAGTGCCTTCGAGCTCTTTCTCCTCAAATCCTTCCGTTCTCACGGAGTTAACCAAATCCATCATAACCTCCAAGCTTTGCTCAGGATCAGTAGTTGAGATGTAAACACGATTCATCGGTCGTGCTATGTAGCCTGTGGCCCCTGCAGCGGGAGCGTAAGAAAGACTTCGATTTGTGCGCAATTCTTCAAAAAATCGATCGTAAAGAATACTCATCGCCAAAGAGTTATGAATGGATTCTTCGGTTCCTTTTTTAGGAGCACTAAACATTCCCAAAATATAGTTGGTCTCGATATTTCGATCTTCTACGGCCAGTCCTTTTTTAACGCCATCCTCAGCAACGAACCAATTGGCATCTCCGCCATCCGGAAGCTGACTCATATTTTTCGAAATGAATGACTTCACTTTCCCCACCGGCACATCGCCCACGAAAACAATAAATATGCGATTCTTTTGAATGACACTCTTATGGTATTTCTTTACCAAATCCAATGTGAGACTTTCCAATGATTCTACTGTTCCAGAAGGTTTTTTCTCGTAGTCAGTGCCCTCCCATGTGCTTTGCATGGCCAAATCCATAAGGTGAGCATCGGGATTTGTTTTCTGCTGTTTGGCAGCGGTGATCAATTGATTTTTTACAATTTCAAAATCCTCCTGCCTAAAAGCGGGATTAACAATGGCATTTGCATAAATTTCCCAAGCAGGCTCAATGTATTGTTTGATGCAACTCAACGAAATATTTGCGTAATCATAGCCGGTGCCGGAGGATATACTAGCTCCTATAGCTTCCATTTGACTTTGATATTCCTCTTTGGTCATACTCTCCGGTCCACCTTCAGCAATGAGTTGAAGCATTAACTCTTCTACCCCTTGGTTTTCCATGGAATAATTATTGACCCCACCCTTTATAAAAGTTCTGACGCTAACCGTTCCTTTTACTGATTCTCGGTGAATTAATTTAATTCCTGAAGCATCTTCCTGAGTCGTCGTAGGAGTTGTCTGACCAAAAACTGACCAGGAAGTCAACACGGCCATCGAGAAGATTAAAACATTCTTAAACATAATGTGTGTCTTTTTCATGGTTATTACATTGATATGGGTTTGATGCTTTCAATATCCATCGATTCTTTCATGGCCGGAGACACCAAAATTCCCGTTACGTTAGGTTGTCCGTGAATGTATTTGTTCACATATTCCTTCATATCTTCTCTGGTTACATCCTGTAGGTTCTGTATATATCCCAAGTAATAATCTATAGTAGCCGATGCCCACCAAAATGTAATGGAATGCACGAAGTTTGAGGTGCTTTCGCGACTGTAGATATCCTGAATCATCAACTGATTTTTAGCTGCTTCGATCTGCTCGTCAGTTATATAATCATCCTGATCCCACATCGCTATTTCCTCTTCCAAGGTTGAAATGGCTTCGTTGATTTTTTGAGGGTTAGGAACCAAAAATGTCGTAATCGGTCCTACGTGTTTCAGTGTTTGATAGGAGCTTCCTACTTGATAAGCCAAGCCTGACTCTACCATATTTTTCTGAAATCGGCTTGAAGGAAGTGATAAAATGGTATGAAAAACATCAGCCGCGTAGGTCGCTTCAATATCTTCCATAGATTTCGGACCGAATTGTTGTATCATCATGATCGGCACTTGCGCGTTTTCATTGACCGTCACTACTTTTTTCGATTCCTTTAGAGGTTCAAATTCAGGAATCGGATACTTTTCGAAAATCTCGAAATCACTTGGCTCCCAATCTCCGAATGTTTTCTCTACCATCTCTTTAACATTGTTTCTGTCAACTGCTCCCGCAACCACCAGTATCGTATTGTTAGGATAGTAATATTTCTGCTGAATCGTGCGCATTTTCTCGGGAGTAGCCGTTAAAATGATATCGTGATCTCCAATGGTATTTTTACGACTGTAATTTTCCCCCCACATTTCTCTGTTTATGTCATTCATTAAGAAGAATACGGGATTTGATTCGGCTCGCTGAAACTCACCATCAACTACAGGGTTTTCCTTTTTCATCTCTTCTTCCAGAAACAGCGGATAGCGGATGGCATTGTTCATGAACTCCAATCCTTCTTCAAGTTTTGTATTGCTCAATGTCACGAAGTAGTTCACGCGCTCGTCGCTGGTGGTGCCATTAAATGAAATCCCGAGTTCATTTACTCGCTCCATGAATTTTTCCTGAGAAGGAATATTCTTGTTCGCTTTGAAGAACATGTGCTCGTAGAGGTGAGATAATCCGTCGAATTCAGGACTTTCGGTATAGGCGCCGTTGTGAACGGCAATTTCTATCGTTGCTAACGGAACACTCGGATCTTCAATAACCAATAACTCTAATCCGTTATCGAGTGTGTCGTAATAAAAGTTTTCAGGCATCTCATTTTGAGCAGAAGCTTTCGATAAGGAAAGCAAACTTGCGCCAAAAACAAGAGCCGTAAACATGATGTTGTTTGGAATTTTCATTTCTTGATTTAGTTAAAATGACCGATCGGTAAAGATAGAATATGATTGAAGGAGACTGCTACCGCCTGTCTTAATATTCTACCGCCTGTAAATAAAGTAATATTCATCAATACTCACCTCCGATATATCCTTAAATCTTCCAAATTCAATATTTAAACAGACCTTTGCGGCTTGAATTTGGACAGCATCATATCGCGTGATTTACGGACTGTAGAATTCGGGCTTCTTTGCTTGAGTTCCGTACTCTTCATGGGTAGTTTCAATATGATCATACCCGAGCTGCCAAACTATATTACAAAAATGGGAGGTGCTGAGTATAAAGGCCTCATTATTTCCCTGTTTGCCTTTACGGCTGCCGTAAGCAGACCCTTTAGCGGTAAATTGGCAGACTTGGTAGGTCGACGACCGGTCATGGTTTTCGGCGCATTGGCAGCAGCTATCAGCTCTGCGATATATCCACTCATCTCAGGTTTGTTCGCATTTTTTCTCCTTCGCTTGATTCACGGGTTAAGTACGGGCTTTAAGCCAACGGGAACGACGGCTTATCTGGCAGATATCGTAGGAGACAAAAACCGAGGTGAAGCATTGGGAATGCTAGGAATGGCCGGAAGTATGGGTATGGCCGCCGGGCCTGCCATTGGTAGCGCCATCGCATTAAATTTCGGATTGGATATCATGTTTGCCGTTTCATCTATCGTCGGTTTTTTGAGTGCGGCTTGCGTAATCGTTATGAAAGAATCCGTATCCTCTACTACCCGATTTAATGCGAAAATGCTCATTATCCGAAAGGATGAAGTAATCGATAAAGATGTATTCCCTTCATCGCTGGTCATGCTTCTGACGACCTATTCATTCGGAATGGCACTTACGATTATTCCCGACTTCAGCGACTATTTAGAGGTGAAGAATCGCGGATTGTTTTTTACCGTGATGTTGATCGCTTCCATTACCACCAGGCTCTTTGCCGGCAAGGCCTCAGACAGATACGGCAGAGTCAAACTCCTTTTGATGGGTACAGCTACGCTGACCGTTACCATGATCATTCTGGCTTTGACCTACAGTCATTTGGTCTTTTTCATCGGCGCCGTTTTCTTCGGAATCGCTACGGGAATCAATTCTCCTACCCTCTTTGCCTGGACGGTGGATTTGGCTAATCCTGAAAAAAGAGGAAAAGCAATTGCCACTATGTTCATCGCTTTAGAAACAGGCATCCTGACGGGTGCTCTGCTGTCCGCAGAACTATACGGCAACAACCCCACAGGCTTCCCAATTGCCTTCAGCTCCGGAGCCTTTCTGGCTTTCATAGCCTTCGGTTATCTCCTTTACAGGAAAAAACTTAAAAGAAAGCATCGATACGCTGATTTGTAAACGGGAGTTTTTGTTTTCTTTGCTGCCTCAAAATCCTGATGATTAGATTCATCAATTAAAACCAACCAATATTTTTCACATGAAATTTAATTACTTTATTGCGTTTGGAATGTTTCTGTTGTGTGGAGCAGTAAACGCGCAAGACGATGGCGATCTCACAACTGACGATAGGGATGCTTTGGCCGAGGCTCTCGAGTTGGATCAAGATTCCGTTTGGGACATCGGAGGTACTCTGGGATTGAATTTTAATCAATCTTATTTCAGTAATTGGGCAGCAGGGGGTCAAAACAGCATCTCTGCTACCGCTTTGACCAGCTTTTACGCCAATTATAAAAGGGGCAGAAACAGCTGGGTAAATACTTTGGACATGGCCTACGGGCTTATTGCACAAAATGCTCAAGACCCGATTAAAACCGATGACCGATTTGATTTTACGTCAAAATACGGTTACCAATCCGGTAGTGAAGATTGGTACTACAGCGCTTTATTCAATTTCAGAACACAATTTGACGAAGGTTTTGAAATTGAAGACGGAATAGAAATCGGCCAACCTATTTCTGACCTTTTAGCGCCTGCTTATTCCATTCTTGCCGTCGGTGCCGACTATAAGCCAAATGACAAGTTTTCGGCCTTTCTCTCCCCCGTTACTACGAAGGTTACCATCGTGACGATTGATCGTCTCGCCACCGAATACGGAGTGGACGAGGGTGAGAATGTACGATTTGAAATCGGTGCTTTCGTGAAGTTGAGCTACAAGGATGACATCTTTGAAAATGTAAACCTCGATACGAGAATAGACCTATTCTCCAATTATGCTGAAAACCCTGAAAACGTCGATGTAAACTGGGAAACACTGATAACCATGAAAGTGAATAGCTGGCTGTCTGCGACGCTGACCACTCAACTTATTTACGACGATGACATACTCATCGGTGGAGAAGATGCAGTCACGGATGAAAATGGCGAAGAACTTACACCGGCAGTAGAAGGTGGCCCGAGAACTCAATTTCGAGAGGTTTTTGCTTTGGGTCTTTCATTTAAAATTTAGAACCATCTGAAAGTCAATTAGAAAAAAGCGAAGAAAATTCTTCGCTTTTTTTATTCGCTCAACTTACTTTGCTAAAACAAAACTATTTATCCAATGAAACATTTTTTGATTTTTGCATTTGCCGTTTTAGCCATTTCAGCTGAAGCCCAGCAAGTGGAATACAAAGTCATTACCAGTATTGAATCAATCATTCCGGCAGGTATCGGTCGATCCAGAATTATCAGCGAAAACGACTCATTGAGTTACGAAGACTTTACCACGGAAAGAACGGATGGCAAGAAGTCCGATCAAGGAAAAATTAAGCGAAAAGATGCCAAAATCGACAATTTTGAAGAGACCAAGCTTCTGAACTTCTTTAGCGTGACGGGGATCAATTTTCAGAACATTGCTTCGAATGATGCTCTGATCTCTGATAAAATCAACTCCATGACTGCGAACGGTTGGGAACTGGCTTTTGTAGTCAGCGGAGTAGAATCTGATTCGGGTAAAGACGACGGTCAGGGCATTTTCATTACGCGGTATATTTTCAAACGAACGCGCTAATCCGTTAGAAACAGAGCTTCGCTGAAGTTCAGCAAGTAGAGTTTCTCTGAAGCTCTTGTCACTGCCGTATAGAGCCACCGCAGATATTCGGTATCGAGCATCTCATCGGTGAGGTAACCCTGATCAACAAAAACGGTCGGCCACTGCCCTCCCTGCGACTTGTGGCAAGTAACTGCATAGGCAAACTTGACTTGCAAAGCATTATAGAAGGGATCTTTCTTGAGCGCTTCCATGCGCTCTTTTTTTGTGGAAAGGTGCTCGTACTCCATCAGAGTTCGTCGGTATAGTTCGTCGGTTGCCGCTTTTGGCATCGAAGCCGAGTCAATATCTAAGGCATCGAGCCATAAAACCACTTCGGTTTCCGGTTCCCCGGAATAATCTATCAGGCGCACGCTTGCCTCCTGAAATTTGAATCCATACCGCTCGTGTAATTTTCCCAGTCGCGTTATTTCCATCACGTCTCCATTGGCTATAAAGCCCGCCCCCGATTTCTCATCGGCCCAGTGGTAATTGTTGCGTACAGCCATCACAAAGTCACCACCCGAGATTTCCTCTTCGCGAAAAAACACGCGGGCGCGTATTTCTTTGTTATATTGATTGGCGCGCTTATTTGATCGCGTGACCAAAATGGCTCCTTCGGGTCCTCTTTGCGAAAATTCATCTTCAAGCATCTCCTGCAATTCGTAACCCGTAAGGCTTACAACATCTTCCGTTTTCGGTAAAGCCATAGGGAAAACAGAGAGATCATTACTTTCTAAAGCAGTTCTGATTCGGGTTGCCAAATCCAAAATTCCCGAATCCTCTTTCTGCCTCGTTACATCAGTCAATTCGGCCAAAGCCGCGGTGAGGTGAAAAGAGGATTTTAAATACTTCAAGTCGAGGGCCGGACTGTAATCGCTGCCCACCGGGGGAAGCTGCGCTCCGTCGCCAATTAAGATCAACCTGCAGTTTTTTCCGTTGTAAACGTATTCGAAAAGGTCAGTCAGCAAATCACCGCCACCCGAAACCGAGTAGTTTTCGCTGCCAATCATAGAGGCTTCATCTACTATAAATACGGTGTTGGTGTGTAGATTGGCTCCCGGCACAAAGAATACTCCACCCGCGGACGTCTTTTGTTTGAAGTATATTTTTTTGTGAATGGTCAGCGCAGGTTTTCGCGTATATGCCGACATTACTTTTGCCGCTCGCCCCGTCGGAGCTAGCATTACATACTTAAAGTCAAAATACGGCAAGGTTTTAATCAAGGCATTTACGGTCGTCGTTTTTCCCGTACCGGCATAGCCTTTCACCACGAGCAGGCAATTCTCCTTATCGCTCGCTACAAAGCGCCCGAGGGCATACAGCAATTTTTCCTGCGAAGGGGTAGCAGTAAATTGAAATCGCTCGATCAAAGCTTTTTCTATCCGCTTTGATTTCGATTCACGACTGTCAGATGGACCATTCACAGGCCGAAAATAAGCCAATTATTACCGTTGGTGAATTCAACGAATCGAAACTCGCTCGTTTCAAAAAAATTGTAGTTTTGTTGCCGTTACAAAAGAAAATTACATGCAAAATATAGGACGTTTACTAGGAGCTTATTTGTTTCCTGTTTTACTCATTTTAATGGGGCTCTTGTTATTGATTATTTCAGCAGGGCAGACGATGCTGTTTAAATTAGCCGGAGCAGGAATACTTATCGTGGGTATTTTAGGTGCACTTTACGTTAAAGGCATCATCAGTCGAAAAATCCAGATCATCGTAACGATCATCGTAGCTGTAGGTGCGGTTTATTTTGCTTACATGGACTACGATGTAATTCAAGATGAATTGGCTTACCACAAGAAAAGAGAGAAAGTGAAAACGGCAGTCGTTCAACGCTTGAAAGACATACGAAAAGCTCAGGTAGCTTATAATAAAGAATACGGTAAATACGCCAATTCTTTTGACTCGCTGATGTACTTCTTGAAATACGATCAAATTTCGATCATTAAACGTTTCGGGTCTCTCCCGGATTCTCTTCCTACGGAAGAAATGGCAATGGAAGCGGGAATCATCCAACCCATGCCGGAAGGAATGAGCGATGAAGAAGTAATTGCTCAAGGGTTGATCGTAAGAGATACGATAGAAGTGGATGTTTTGGGATACGTGTTCAATGATGAAGACCGCGAAAAGCGCAAAACGAAGTTTTACGTTGATTCACTTCCGTATGTACCCTATTCCGATCACAAATTTCAAATGGAAGCGGACGTCGTGGAAATAAGCGGGGCTCCTACCCCGGTTTTCCAAGTGAAAGACCCCGATCCGTTTGACAAGCAGTACATGATAGGTTCATTGACGGAAGCCAGCACCAGCGGTAACTGGACGGAGTAAAACATTCCATACCATGGAAAAAATCACCTTGGGTGACGAAAATATTGAATCAATCGGGCTCGTTTTTGAGCCCGATTTTTTTCGTATTAATTGCTATTCGGACGAGAACGGTGAGCATTTTGCGAAGAGCCTCAGGTATAAAAAGAGTGAACAATACGATTTCGTCGACCTCAGGTCTAAAAACCACCTCTATTCTACCAGCACCCTTCCGAGTTGGACGCTGATTCCTTCTGCCATATTTCGGGAAGAAGATGCCGCTGAATACCTTAAACTGAATACCGAGTTTTCACCGGGAGATGAGTTTTCATTTCGTCGATTGGAAGGATTGGAAGCGGTTCTCATTTACCGAAAGGATGTAGAGGCAGAAAAACTCATGGAACGCATACAGCCTGCCATGGAGGGTGGTCATGTAGCCACTCCATTGCTGGAACACGTCAGAAGAAAGTCCGGACGAAACGCGAATAATTATATGCAGGTGGCTATTTTGGATGGAATTGCGGTGATCATTATTTTCAAAAATGGAAAATTGCTCTTGGCGAACAGCATAGAAGTAGACAAGTCTGAAGATTTGCTTTACTACATTTTTTATTCTCTTAAAAAGCTGGGGGTGTCTACTGATATCGAAACCGATATTCTGGGATATGGTCAGTATCTCACGTCCGTGCGAAAACAAGCCCTGAAGTTTTTGAAAAACCTGAAAAACATCGAACCCGACTCCGGAGAGCGGCGTTTGGCAGAAATCATCTCACAATGCGCGTAGTCGGGGGTAAGTTTAAAGCCAGAAGGTTTGAAGCACCGAAGCAAATCAAAGCCCGCCCGACTACCGATATGGCTAAGGAAGCGCTGTTCAATATCCTGACTCACCAGGATTTGTTGACCAATGTCTCCGTGCTCGATTTATTTTTCGGCATCGGCGGTATGAGTTTGGAATTT
The DNA here is from genome assembly GCA_964651785.1 of uncultured Cryomorphaceae bacterium. Classification (GTDB taxonomy): domain Bacteria; phylum Bacteroidota; class Bacteroidia; order Flavobacteriales_D; family Cryomorphaceae; genus JAKVAV01. Next base: position 15,212 of record CAZYWJ010000031.1, on the reverse strand, counting down.
ATCAGTCGCGGGGCTGAGCACGTAACGGCAGTTGACGTGAGCCCGCTTTCGCGAAAGCACCTTTTGGCTATAGCCAAAGATTGGGAAATCAAAAACCTGAAAGTGGTGCAGGCGGATGTGTTCAACTTATTTAAAAGTCCGAAGGGAAAATTCGACATCGTTTTTGCCGATCCGCCTTACGCCGAGAAGAGAATTCCCGAACTGCCCGACCTGGTTTGGAATACGGGCTGGCTTTCGGAAGGTGGCTTGTTCATTCTCGAACACGGACGCGAAACGGACTTGAGCGAACACCCGCGATTTTCGGAGCACCACAAACTCGGCAATGTGCATTTCAGTTTTTTCAGATAGAGGCTTATAAGAATTACTTTTGACCTCAGAAGTATAGAACCATGCAAGAAAAAATTTCGGCATTGATTGAAAAAGAAATCGAGGCCATCCGAAATATTCCCATCGAAGGGGCCGTGGAAAAGGCCGTGGAGCTCATTTACCAACAGGTGCACGAAAAAGACGGGAAAGTAATCGTGAGCGGAATGGGAAAAGCAGGACAGATCGGTGTAAACATTGCCACTACGCTTAGCTCTACCGGGACACCCGCCTTTTTTCTCCATCCCGCAGAAGCGCAGCACGGCGATTTGGGTATCATCCAAAAAAATGACATTGTAATTGCCATTTCAAACAGCGGGAAGACGAGAGAACTATTAGAGCTGGATTATTTGGCCCATCGATTGCATCCCGACATAAAATTCATCGTGCTGACGGGAAAGAAAGACAGTGAGCTTGCCGAAATGGCCGATGTAGTATTATGGACCGGCGGTCCTGATGAGATCTGTCCGTTGGGCCTCACTCCTACCACCTCAACTACGGTAATGACCGTGGCGGGTGATATTCTGGTTGTGCTCCTGATGGAGAAAATCGGATTTACTAAACAAGAATATGCGAAGAGGCACCACAGCGGATACCTCGGACAAAAAGCCAAAGAAGAATGAGTCGTTTTTTCCTTATCGCCGGGCCTTGCGCCATAGAAGATGAAGCCACATCTTTTCACATCGCCGAAGAAGTGAAGAAAATTTGTGATGATCTTGACATTCACTACATCTTCAAAGGGAGCTACGAAAAGGCTAATCGCAGTAAGCTCGACAGCTTCACGGGAATAGACAAGAGTGAAGCTTTGCGCATTCACAAAGCCATCAGCGATAAATTCGGAATCGAAAACATCACCGATGTGCACGAAAGCAATGAACCTGCTAAAGTGGCTCCTTACGTGAGTCATCTGCAAATACCCGCTTTCCTTTGTCGACAAACCAAGCTTCTCCAAGCTGCCGGGGAATCGGGCTGCACGGTGAATATTAAGAAAGGGCAGTTTTTGAGCCCCGAAGCCATGCAATTTGCCGTGGAAAAAGTGAAGGCTACGGGAAACGAGAAAGTATGGGTTTGCGAACGCGGAACCACCTTTGGCTACCACGATTTGATCGTAGATGCTACTTCGATAAGTCGGATGAAAAAAATCGGCCAACCGGTGGTGATGGACTGTACGCATAGTGTGCAAAAACCCAATCAAACCTCCGGAGTGACGGGTGGAGACCCTGAACTCATCGAGGCCATCGCACTTTCTGCAATAGCTACGGGAGCGGACGGATTTTTTATGGAAGTTCACCCCGAGCCACATACGGCCCAAAGTGATCCGTTTACCATGCTACAACTCGATAAGCTAAGGCCGATTTTGGAAAAATGCATGAGGATCAGAAAAGCACTTAAATCATAGGTCATGGAAAAGATTGCCATCTTCCCCGGGTCGTTTGATCCGATAACCAAAGGACACGAAGATATCATCAAGCGAGCACTGCCGCTTTTTGATAAAGTAATCGTTGCGATTGGGGTCAACTCCAATAAGAAGTACATGTTTTCGTTAGATGAACGAATGCAATGGATCAGGCAAACGTTCAATTTTGAGGACCGTATTGAGGTGGATCACTATGAAGGATTGACGGTGAACTACTGCAGGAAAGTCGGAGCGTCTCATATCATCAGAGGCGTGAGAAATGCGGAAGATTTCCAGTTTGAATCGTCCATTTCGCAAATGAATAAGGAGCTGGCTCCCGAGGTGGACACTGTCTTCTTCGTAACCAGTCCTGAACTTTCGGCTTACAGCTCAACCATTGTGCGCGACATCCTGAGAAATGGCGGTGATGTGACCAAGTTTATTCCGAATTCGATACAACTGAATGACGAGTTTTAAATTCCGTTTCTTTCTTCTTCTCTTACCTTTTTCTGCCTTCGGGCAAAACGTAAACATTTCGGGAGATTCTCCCGAGCTGGCAGGATTCTCGATTGTTGCAGGGCGTTACGAAAATCCGATTTCGGGAAAATTTATTGAATTGGATGAAGACACGGTGAACGCGGAAGGTCAGTTTCAACTCAGCTTTGACACGAAAGAAATCGACAAAATATGGCTGATGGTCAACCGCTTTTCCGCACCGATTTTTGTAATGCCCGACCGGGATTACTCCATTAAAATATCACCCTCAAGAGAGTTCGTTCTGATTCCCGCGTGGCGTCCTGGCAGTTTTGAGTACTTCTTTACCGATCCCGATACCTCTGATATCAATGCTGAGATCATCGACTTTGATCAAAGCTACTACTCATTTTTCAACCAAAATGCTCAACTGCTGGGTACCCCTGCTTTACGCAAAAAGGTAAAAGAATTTGAAAGTGAGAACGACTTGATAGAGGAGGGATTTCTTGCGGATTACATCCGTTATTCTATCGCGGAAATGAAGTTGATGGCGGGATTTGCTAAAAACGAACTTTTTCAACTCTACATAGAAAATGAGGAGCTGAAATTCAGCAATCCATCTTATTATTCCTTCTTCAATGCATTTTATGCCAATTATTTCGATCGCTACGACGTGACTTTCGGTGGTGCATCTATATCCAATCGACTGGCCAATAAACTTGGATACGAGGAATTGGACAGCCTTTTTTTGAGAGATGACTTTTTGCAAAGAGATGACATACGCCAATGGGTGATGTTGAAATCAATCAAAGAAAGCATCTATCTTAAGAATTACTCCGGAGATAAACTCGCTGCCATTTTGAATGAAATCGAAATGAATGCTCATTCGGAAAGCATTAAACAAGCTGCGCAAAATATCAGGACCGATTACCTTAATGCCACATCGAATGATTTCTTTGAAATTGTAACCGAGGCAGCCGAATTGCTTTCTGATTCCTTACCTACATTTATCGTCGTTACCCTCAACGAGACTACTGAGTGGAAGCGCGAATCGAGCTTTTTGGGTTCCTTGCAACAGGAATACGGAGATTACTTTCAAATCTTGGAACTTTTCCCGGACGAGGAGCGACAAATTGAAGATGGCCGTATATCGCTCAGGATAAAATCACCCCGACAATTAATGAGTCAATTGGATATTTACCAATTGCCTTGGTATGGTTGGTTGTCAAAATCGGGAGAACTGACAAGGAATATCAATAAGCCAAGCGAAGGATTGGAGGAGCGCTTATACTCCATTCGCGCGAAAGCGCTACAAGAGCAGAAGATCAAAGTGGGTCAATGACTTTTGATAAAATTTGTCGAATATTCGGGTAGGTATCCAAGTTTTTAACCACCTGCTCATTCAGGTTCATCCACTCGGCTTTTTCGATGCCTTCATCCGCTTCGGGCGTAAATTTCTCCTGATTGCTGGTCATCTCAAACCAATACGTTTTTTTCAAAATGCGCATACCGTCCTGCTCGTAGGTGTGGTAAGTCGGTGAAAGTTCCGCGCCCAATTTTAAGTCTTTCGCACCGCATTCCTCTTCTACTTCTCTCAGCGCTCCTTCCGCAGCCGTTTCGCCTTCGTCCAGTTTACCTTTCGGCAAATCCCACTTACCTCTGCGGTAAATCAGAAGATATTCGTCGTTCTCATTTCTGACTAACCCGCCACCTGCTTCAATTTCTTTGAAATGCGCGCGAAAGTCTGCCCAGAGCAATTCCAAATCGTGAAAACTAAATATTAATCCGTTGAGATGATTCGAGTTTTCCAATAGCTGAAGAGTGTAAGAAAGCTCTTCAAAATCATCGTAGGTGAGATAAATCCGATTGTCACCGACGACATCGGGAATCCTTCTATCCGTAAGGACTATTGACTTATTGTTGACGAAAACTTTATACATTTGAGGTCATGCAAAAAACGCGTACGGCAGAGCAAAAAATTGCCGAATCCCTTCTCAAAATCAAAGCGGTAAAACTCAGTCCACAAGCTCCCTTCACTTGGGCAAGCGGCTGGAAATCGCCCATTTATTGCGACAACCGCCAAACCCTTTCATTTCCTGACGTAAGACGTTTGATCAGAGATGAATTCGTTCGCAATATTCGTGAAAATTTCGGGAACATTGAGGTAATTGCAGGAGTAGCCACCGGTGGTATTGCTCACGGTGCTCTGGTAGCCGAAGCTTTGGATCTTCCGTTCATCTACGTTCGTTCTAGTTCGAAAGGACACGGCCTGCAAAACAAGGTTGAGGGCTATTTGGAAAAAGGTCAGAGGGTGATGGTAATCGAAGATTTGGTTTCTACAGGAAAAAGCAGCTTGGATGCAGTAGAGGCACTTCGGGCTGCCGAAGCAGAAATTGTGGGAATGGCTGCCATCTTTACCTACGGCTTCGAAGTTGCCAAAGAAAATTTTGAGAAGGCCGATTGCGAATTGGTGACATTAAGCAATTATACCGCACTGATCGAAGAAGCCATTGAGTTGAATTACGTCGATGAAAAAAGTCTCCGATCACTCAAAGCGTGGAGAAATGATCCCAAAAACTGGAATATCTGACTATGAAAATTGAAAGCAAAAAAGTTAAAGTCAACGCCTCTCGCGAAGAGGTCTATCAATACATTTCTGACTTGAATAATTTTAAAGACCTGCTTCCGATGGATAAAATATCCGAATGGGAAAGTACTCAGGACTACTGCAGCTTTAAAATTCAGGGCACCGCAACCATTGATCTGAAAAAGGAAAAGGATGAAGCGCCGGCACGCCTATTATTGGTGGGGGGCGACAAAGCACCTTTTCCCATCTCGCTCGATATATTTTTCGATGAGGCAGATAGTTTGACGGAAGTCTACCAGAAAGTACACGCCGAGGTGAATCCGTTTTTGAAAATGATGGTGCAAAAGCCCTTGACCAATCTGTTCGACTTCATTGCCGACAGGCTTCAGGAAAAATTTCAGTAAAGCAGTTTTATGCCTTTCGGCAAAAAGGCTTTTTCTTGATTCGCCGTTTTTATTTTCAATCGACCGTCTTCAGTAGTTCCAATTATTCTTCCACTTTGAAGCGATCCGCTTTCTTCAAAATCTATGGTCTCTTGCAGACCAAATAATTGGCTTTCATAGCGTGATTTCAAATCCCTGAAATCTCCCGTTGATAGATTAATCCATTCTTCATTGAGGTTTTTCAGTAAGGAATTAAAAACAGCTTTGATATCGAATTTTTTATCTTTTTGAAGATGGAGTGATGTCGCTGATGGTAATTCCGAAAAAAGGGTTTGATTGACATTTAGTCCGATTCCGCAAATAGCAGCAGGATTTTTACCCAATTTATTTTCTATCAGAATGCCCGCAATTTTTTTTCGATCGACCAAGATATCGTTCGGCCATTTTATTCGAACATTTTCCAGAGTTAAGTCCTTGAGTGTTCTGACAATACCCAAGCTAATTATTCGGCACACGCTGAAATATGCACGGCTATCAAATCCGGATAATGGCAATGCAAATGAAAACGTCAGGTTTTGCCGTTCAGCACTCTGCCATCTCGCCTCCCTTTGTCCTCTGCCATGGGTTTGAAAATGCGCCAAAATAGCAGTCCCCCACTCGTAATTTCCCGTATCCAAGGCTTTGGCAATATAGTTGTTCGTACTGTCCACGAAATCCAATTCCGTGATAGTTTTACCGATCATTGGATAGAACTCTTCAGACCGCTAAAATGCTTAATTTTGTGGTTTGAGTAAAAACTTTGAATGATAAAAAAACCCGTTCACACTTCACCCGGCTTAGCCGAAATGGCTCTGGAGGCAATTGATGAAGTAAAAGGTAAAGAAGTACTTTCCATCGATCTCCGAAATATTCCCAATTCCGTCAGCGATTTTTTCATTGTATGTCATGGTTCATCAGACACTCATGTGGAAGCAATTGCCCGTTCGGTACAGAGGCATCTGTATACGGAGTTAGGCGAAAACCCCGTAAGCAAAGAAGGAACAGATAACGCAGACTGGATACTATTGGACTACTTTAACGTCGTAGTTCACATTTTTAAAGAGGAAGCTCGTAGATTTTACAATTTAGAAAAACTATGGGCCGACGCAGATGTTAAACAAATCGAACATACATTCTAGCATTTAGGAGAAATAAAATGTCTGACTCAAACAGCAGTAAACAATACAAGAATATCAAGAAGAAAAAGCCTGCTTCGGGAGGAAACAGTCCGAAGAAGCCTTTTAATTTTTATTGGATATACGCCATCATCGGCGTGGTGCTCATTTCATTGAATCTTTTCAATTTCAACGGAAACATGACGGGCATAAGCCTTCCCGAATTTGAAGAGATGATTAAGGATGGCGAAGTAAAACGAGTTGTGATTTACAACAAACAACTCGCCGAGGTGTACCTCACCGAAGAAGCATTGAAGAAAGAGGAGCACTCAAAAAAAATCAAGCAACCCCTGATATCAGGAGCTGAAAATTCCGGGCCTCATTATAAATTTGATATAGGGCCTGCCGATAGTTTTCAAGAGAAGCTGGACAAGTGGAGCAATGAATACTCATTTGCTTACGATTACAAGACGCGCTCCGAATGGGGAAAAGAACTCTTCACCTGGATTTTGTTCATCGGTATCATGATCGCCGTGTGGATGTTTGTGATGAGAAGAATAAGCGGAGGCGGAGGCGCCGGCGGTCAAATATTCAACATTGGAAAATCAAAAGCCCAATTGTTTGATAAAACAAAAGGGACAAACGTAACCTTTAACGATGTGGCCGGATTGGAAGGTGCCAAAGAAGAGATTCAAGAGATCGTTGATTTCTTGAAAAATCCGAAGCGCTATACTCAACTGGGAGCCAAAATTCCGAAAGGTGCGTTGCTGGTAGGCCCTCCCGGTACGGGTAAAACCCTTTTAGCGAAAGCCGTAGCAGGTGAAGCACAAGTTCCGTTTTTCAGCCTTTCCGGTTCTGATTTCGTGGAGATGTTTGTAGGTGTGGGGGCCAGCCGGGTTCGCGATCTTTTCAAACAAGCTAAGGAGAAAGCACCCGCGATTATCTTCATCGATGAGATTGATGCCATAGGTAGGGCGCGCGGTAGAAGTGCCAGCATGGGGGCAAATGATGAAAGGGAGAACACCCTGAATCAGCTCTTAACTGAAATGGACGGTTTTGGTACGAATAGCGGAGTCATCATTTTGGCGGCGACCAACCGTGCTGATGTTCTTGACCGTGCTTTAATGCGCGCAGGGCGTTTTGATCGACAGATTTATGTCGATATGCCTGATTTAAATGAGCGAAAGGAAATTTTCAAAGTTCACTTGAAGCCTATTAAGGTAGACAAGGAAATAGACATTGATTTTCTGGCTAAACAGACTCCCGGTTTCAGCGGAGCCGATATTGCAAATATTTGTAATGAAGCTGCACTGATTGCTGCCAGGAAAAAGCAAGAACAAGTTCACAAGCAGGATTTTCTTGATGCCGTAGATCGAATAATCGGCGGGCTTGAGAAGAAGAACAAGATCATTACCAAGAAGGAGAAAAAGGTAATTGCTTTTCACGAAGCAGGTCACGCGACGGTATCATGGTTGCTGGAGCATGCTCATCCGCTGGTGAAGGTAACGATCGTCCCCAGAGGGCAATCTCTGGGAGCAGCGTGGTATCTACCTGAGGAGCGATCGTTGAATTCTACCGATCAGATTTTGGACGAAATGTGTGCTGCATTAGGTGGTCGTGCCGCAGAAAAGATCATTTTTGATGAAATCACCACGGGCGCATTGAGTGACTTGGAAAAAGTAACGAAACAAGCCTACTCGATGGTTTCCATTTACGGGTTGAACGAAGCTATCGGTAACATCAGCTTTTACGATTCGCGCGGAAACTCTGATTACAATTTTCAGAAACCATACAGCGACAAGACGGCGGAGCTGATGGATACCGAGGTAAAAAAAATCGTTGAGGTACAATACGCTCGAGCAAAGGATCTTCTTTCGAAGAATAAAGACAAGCTGACCCAATTGGCCAATCAACTTCTGGAGAAAGAGGTGATTTTTAAAGAAGATTTGGAGAAAATATTCGGAAAGCGTCCATTCGAAAAAGAGGAACTTTTGATACCCGAAGGAAGTGAGAAAAAAGCAAAACCTACTGACGTTGAATCTGAAGCCAAGCCGAGGGATGTAGTACCTACTCCTGCTTCAGGCGAAAACGGAAGTTCGCAAATAGACTCAGAAAATTCTGAAGAAGTCTCGGGCGGAGATATCACAAAAAAGGAGTAGATTTCAGGCTGTGAACTGGGTTAAGGTATACAGCTCAAACAACCTGCAACACATCGAATTGCTGAGACATATTCTCAAAGAACACGATATCGAAGCAATTGTGATGAACAAGCAAGACTCCATATATGTAACAATCGGAGAAATAGACCTCATGGTAGAAAGAAACCATGTAATTCGCTCCAAAAAAATAATCAGCGAGTCCAAGTTGTGAAAGAACTTCTTCTGCGTATTTCCACAGGACTGATATTCCTGATCATCGTTATCGGAGCCATTTGGCTAAATCCTTACACGCTTGCGTCATTGTTTTATGTTGTCGGCGTTTTGGGTATGTTGGAGTATTACAGCTTGGTGAAATTTGGGGGACACCATCCTCAGGGAACATTAGGTGTTATTACGGGTACGGCATTATATGTGACTATCGAATTGGTAAAATTGAAAGTAGGAAACACAGCTATCGTTTCCTTGAGTATCCCTTTTTTCATGGCCATTTTCGTGTATGAGTTGTACCGAAAGCGTCCGGATCCCTTCACGAATATTGCGCACACCATAATTGGCATCATCTATATTATGGCACCTTTAGCGCTTCTTAATGTTTTCACATTCGAAGAAATCATTGTAGAATACAAACCCGGTGTGGTTTTGGGTTTCTTCGTTTTGCTATGGCTGAATGATACCGGTGCCTTCGTTTTTGGTAAACTGTTGGGACGAACGAAATTATTCCCTCGAATTTCTCCGAACAAAACCTGGGAAGGTACCATCGGCGGGGGCCTTGCGGCAATGACGGGAGCAGTGATCATCTCAACTTATACCAATGATATATCCATAATTAATTGGTTGGTACTTGCACTGATAATTGTTGTAGCGGCTTCATTCGGAGATCTAGTTGAATCTCTGCTCAAACGAAGCCTTAAGGTAAAAGACTCCAGTAATTTACTTCCGGGCCATGGAGGTATTTTAGATCGATTTGATGGTGTACTTTTGGCCAGTCCGATTGCATTTACCTACCTTATGCTTTTCGTCCACTCGAACCCTTAATCGCTTATGAAATTTCACAAAGAAGGCCGCATTATAATCGCTTCAACGATTCTTTCGCTTGCCGCAATTTGCTTCGCCATATTCTATTTTCTCGGAACGGTCTGGCTCACCTTCGCAGTAGTTGTCAGCTTAATCATGCTGGTGCTGGTTATGCAATTTTTCCGCATACCGAAACGCACGGTCATCTCGGGAGAGAATCTCGTCATTTGTCCTGCTGATGGAAAAGTAGTAGTTATCGAAGAAACGGAAGAAACGGAATACCTGAAGGATCGGCGTATTCAGGTGAGCATATTCATGTCGCCACTGAATGTACACATCAATTGGTTTCCGATCAGTGGAGTGGTGAGTTATTTTAAATATCACGCGGGTAAATATTTGGTGGCTTGGCATCCGAAATCGAGTACGGACAATGAAAGAACTACTTTGGCTGTAAAGCAGCCGGATGGGACCGAGATTGTATTCAGGCAAGTCGCAGGCGCAGTAGCCAGAAGAATAATATGTTACGCTAAAAAAGATGACGTTGCGCAGCAGAGTTCCGAATTCGGTTTCATCAAATTCGGCTCGCGCGTTGATGTTTTTCTGCCGCTTGGCTCAGATGTGAAAGTAAATCTGGATCAAAAAGTGACGGGCTCGATTACCGTTTTGGCCGAATTGCCTAAAGCAGCTGTTTAAGCTCCAGCAAATCTCCTATTTCGTGAAATAACTCTTCGGAATGATCGATGCGTTTCGGATTGTAAAAAACGTGATCCATTTTAACATTTCGCGCTCCCGCAATATCCGTAAGCAGGTCATCTCCGATCATAAGTGAGTTCTCGACTTTACCCAGCGTTTGTCCCAAAGCAAAATTGAAAACTTTCGGATCAGGTTTTCGGGCGCCTGCCTGTTCACTGGTGATTATTTTAGAAAAATATTTTGACAAGCCGGCTTGCTTGAGCTTGATGTTCTGTACTTCTTCGAATCCGTTCGTGATAATATGCAGATGGTATCGACCGGCCAGATAGTCCAAAATCTCCAGGCAATTGGGTAATACAGCCGTTTTATATGGACTGATTTCAATGTAAGCCGAACCGATTTGCTCCCCGAAGTATTCATCCTTGCAGCCAAAATGTGCTAAAGTTTTTGAAAATCGAAGCGAGCGAAGTTTTCGCTTGTTCAACAATCCTTTTCTATAGCGATCCCAAAGTTCTTCATTAATTTTCTGATAGATTCGAATAAAGTTTTCGGCTGAGTCCACCCCTCTTTCCGCCAATTTATATTGAAGGTAAATTTCACCTAGAGCCATTCGGGAATTTGTATCAAAGTCCCAAAGTGTGCGGTCTAGATCGAAAAAAACATGTCGGTATTTTGACATTAGGTGATCACTAAATCTTTGATATAAAAGGAAAAAAGGGAAAGGATAAAAGACCACATGATAGTAAAAATGAGCAAAAGAGGCAGCGTAAGACGATTATTAAAATAAAACTTCGCAGCGATAACGCAACCGATCGGGATACTTAAAATACATGGTGTGAGAACGGTAAGTCCTATAATGCCGAATTTACTTTTCACATTTATGACCATGCGATTTTTTCTCGTAAAGACTTTTTTTTCAACAATAGTTTTTCGCCGCTTGGCGCGCCAATTATCGATTGCTACAAAAACCATATGCCCGAAGTAGTAAAAAAATAAGATCCCCGTTACACCACCTGCACTGGTGATAAGAATGGTTTCTTGAAATGAGAGACCTGCGGCGGCGGCAGTTCCCGGAGCCCAAAGTAATTTGGTGGCACTTAGAAAAAAAATGCTGATGGCTCGAAGAACTTCAGCGCTCATAACCTGGATTATTTACTGCCGTAGCAAAGATCTCCCGCATCGCCCAAGCCGGGAACTATATAGGATTGAGCCGTAAGCTCATCATCAATAGCTCCAACCCAAATAGTGATATTCTTTGGCAGATTTTTTCTAACGTAATCGATTCCTTCCTTTGAAGCCAGCAGGGCAGCGATGTGCACATGCTCAGGTTTTCCCTTCTCGATAAGCGCGTTGTGAACCAAGGCCATGCTGGTACCCGTCGCCAACATCGGATCGGCAATAATCAGTTCTTTATCATCTAAATCGGGACTGCTCAAATACTCCACTTTCACTTCAAACTCATCTTCATTCTTCAGGTGTTTGCGATAAGCTGATACAAATGCCGAATCTGCATTATCGAAATAGTTGAGAAATCCTTGATGAAAGGGCAAACCCGCGCGTATAATGGTAGCGAGAATCGGCATGCGCTCAGGGATGCGCATCACGGCGGTGCCCAATGGTGTTGTTACATCAGTGGTTTTGTAATCAAGTTCTTTGCTGATCTCGTAAGCGAAAATCTCGCCCAAGCGTTCCATATTTCTGCGGATGCGCATCCGGTCTTTTTGAATTTTCTCATCACGGACTTGCCGTAAAAATTCGTTGAAAATAGAGTTCTGTTTGCCGAGTTCGTGAATCATGAAGCGCGAATTTTGACGAAAGTAAAGAATTATCGATGAGTTTGAACCAATTCAGCGGTAGCTAAGAGAACCTGTCGCCATCCCATCCAATCATCCGTTTCGCTCAACGAATGGTTGTGCCAAACGGAAGTGAAAATTCCGCCGGTTAATTTCATTTCATTTAATATCGAGCCGATGACTCCGATGGCCTCTTCAGGCGTGAGGTTGAGGTAATTTTTCAATGCGCTATCCATTACCGTAAGGGGAACCAATTCTAAAGAAAGCACTTCCTCGGCCGTGATGTCGTAAAATCGAAAAGAAAAGGCCGTGCCCGCTCGAAAACCGACCTCATCGTGA
>CAZYWJ010000031.1:0-2757 GCA_964651785.1 uncultured Cryomorphaceae bacterium | reverse complement strand
GTAGCATTTTGAACGCTTAAGTTTATATCGTATTGACTTCGATCTCCCGTTGGCACGAATATTCTCTTTTCATCCGCCTCACCAATTCGAAGAAATAATTGATAAGTATCAAACGGATCCTTTGCCGCTCTCGAAAATACAGCCTTACGCTCCTTCAATCGCTGAAGTTTTCCTTTAATCAGGTCCTTTCCTGTCGCTCCGAGCACTCTGGCAATGCCCCTTCCCTTATAAGCAAAGGCAATGTCCATATCCATCGTGCTCAACCACTTTATTGATTTCGCTTTATTCTGATTTGGGAGCTTCCGCCGAATGAGCTTCTCCAGTTCCAAAACCCACCTGTCCAGATACGGCATTTGGTGAAAGCCGTAGAAAATTGAGTCGATTGCTCGGAATCTTTCGTGTTCATCTCTCTGATCGACCAAATACTCCTCAATTCTGGTCAAGCAAAAAAATACGGCGGAAAAAATGTCAAAATCGCAATCGTAATTTTCCCTGGTTGGAGCGAAAAACAATTTAGGAAGCGAACCGCTCTCACTGACTTCAGGAAGTTTCTCAGGAAGGCCTTTTTCATAAAGTAATCCATGGCTAAAAATCCGTATGTCGCTTTCAATCGAATGATCTCCGTAAGAAATGATGCAAGTCTCAGAATCTGTTGATTCTGCAGGATCAATCAGCCGGTAGTCCAAGTTCAACCATTGCTTAAAAATGGTATCGGCGACATACTTGAGACGTGCTGACGGAGCTTTCGCAATGAGGGTAATCATTCTATTCGATTCCCTCAAAATTACAACAATCCTTCATCGGCAAAGCTGAAATAACCTTCGTCAGTAAAGATCACATGATCCAGGATGGGAATATCCAAAATCGCCGCACTCTTTACAAGTTTCTGTGTCAACCGCTTATCTTGTTCGCTCGGCCGCAGGGTGCCACTGGGATGATTGTGACATAAAATAATGGCAGAGGCTAATTTCTCCAAGGCGGGTTTAAAAATCAAGCGTTGATCCACAACCGTTCCCGAAATGCCGCCTCGGCTGATGCAAATTTGCCCTTTTACTTTGTGTGAGCGACTCAGCAAAAGCGCATAGAACTCTTCGTGATCCAAATCGCTGAGTTTGGGTGCCATCAACTCATAGATATCCATGCTGGAAGAAATCTTGGGATCTACGTTTCGCTCCTCGGCTCTTCTTCTGCGACCGAGCTCCAGAGCGGCAATAATAGTGATTGCTTTCGCCTCTCCTATTCCGGGGAACTTTTTAAAATCGTCTATTCCAAGACGACCGAGATTATTGATTTTATTCTGATGTGCAGCCAGGACTTGTTTACCGACATCGACTGCGGTGAGGCTTCTGGTTCCTGATCCCAAAAGGATGGCGATCAATTCCGCATCTGACAGTGCGTGACGCCCTTTTTTCAAGAGCTTTTCACGCGGCCTGTCGTCTTCCGCCCATGACTTAATTCCCGTTATTTCGCTTACTTGCTTCATAGTCAGGCTGAAAATAAGAGAATTTTTTCTAACTGCCTCGTCTAAATGAAAAAACCCTTTCCGAATACTCGAAAAGGGTGAAAATTATGTTGAGGAAAATCCTTACATCGCACTTACGTGCTTCGTCAATTTCGACTTGAGGTTTCCCGCTTTGTTCTTGTGAATGATATTCTTCTTCGCCAGTTTATCGATCATCGAATTCACTTCGTTCAAGAGTTTTTCAGCCTCTTTTTTGTCAGAAAGTTCTTCGAGTTTCTTGATCGCATTACGAGTCGTTTTATGCTGATAGCGGTTAAGCTCTCTGCGTTTTTCACTCGATCTGATGCGTTTTAATGCTGATTTATGATTTGCCATGTGTTGGACTTTTAGCTCTTCTCAAAAATGGAGTGCAAATATAGAAATCTTTTTGGTGAGCACAATATAAAAATGAAATACCTGAGACGGGCGCTAAATGATTGGAGATTACTAGTAAAGATGAGGCGTTCTTTTTTAGTTTTGCTCAAAAGTAAATATAGCATGGCAAAATTAGTGATTGTACGTCACGGACAGAGCGAGTGGAACAAAGAAAACCGATTTACGGGATGGGTAGATGTTGATCTTACCGATAAAGGAGAAGCTGAAGCGGCTCAAGCCGGAGAGCATTTAAAAAACTATAAATTCGATGAAGCCTATACATCGGTTTTGAAAAGAGCGAACAGAACCTTGGATATTATTCTCGATAAAATTGGTCAAACTGATATTCCGATTATAAAAGACGAAGCGCTAAACGAGCGCATGTACGGAGATTTACAAGGAAAGAATAAGGATGACATGCGCGAAGAATACGGTGAAGAGCAGGTGCACATATGGCGTCGCAGTTACGATGTGCCACCACCAAACGGCGAAAGCTTAAAAGATACCGCCGACAGAGTTCTCCCCTATTTTGAAAAGGAAATTGTCCCGAAAATTAAAAAAGGCAAAAAGCTACTGATAGCCGCTCATGGAAATAGCCTTAGAGCATTGATCATGAAACTGGAAAAATTGAGTCCTGAAGAGATTCTTCAAGTTGAGATTCCGACGGGAGTACCAAAAGTGTATGAGCTCGATGATGACTTAAATGTCGTCAATTCTAAGTTTTTGAGGTAAGCCTGACACCTTTTAGAACAGCCGGATTGAATCCTTCGAAGTATCGAGGGATTTTTTTTGTTCTGATAACACCGAAGTGGTTGCGAAAGGCATGCGCCCTTAGCCAAATTATCCAATTCTTTCTTTGAAATCGGGATTACTCAGGCTGA
>CAZYWJ010000030.1:32472-34210 GCA_964651785.1 uncultured Cryomorphaceae bacterium | reverse complement strand
GAGCAATTCAGTTCAATTATTCTTACTTTTGCCCGAATTTATTTCAAATTCAAACTCAGATTCATGTCACTAAACGAATCCAAGATTTTGGGAGAAGGGCTGACCTACGACGACGTCCTGCTGGTGCCTGCTTATTCTGAAGTCCTGCCTCGCGAGGTCGATATTCGCTCGCAATTTTCCAAAAATATCACGCTGAATACGCCCATCGTATCGGCGGCTATGGATACGGTTACCGGTTACGAGCTGGCTATAGCCATGGCGCAGCAAGGTGGAATAGGCGTGATTCACAAAAACATGAGCATCGAGGCGCAAGCCCGCGAGGTGCGAAAGGTGAAGCGGTCTGAGAGCGGCATGATTCAGGACCCCATCACCATGATCGAAACGGCCAAGGTGGGCGATGCACTCCAAATCATGTCTGAGAATAAGATCGGCGGAATACCCGTGATTGATGCCGATAATGTCTTGGTGGGAATCGTGACTAACCGAGACCTGCGTTTCCAAAAGGAAATGACCAAGCCGGTGAGCGAGGTGATGACCAAGGATAAGCTGATCACCGCAAAACGCGGAATTACCTTGCAGGAGGCGGAAATTATACTCCAAGAGTACAAAATTGAAAAACTGCCGGTAGTAGAGGAGAACAATAAACTGGTTGGACTAATCACTTACCGTGACATTATAAAATTGCGCAAGCATCCGAATAGTTGCAAAGACGAGTACGGACGCCTGCGTGTAGCGGCCGCCATCGGGGTAACGCCTGATGCGGTAGAGCGCACGGAAGCTTTGGTAAAGAGCGGTGTGGATGCCATCGTGATTGATACGGCACACGGCCATACCAAAGGAGTGGTTTCCGTATTGGAAAAGATCAAAGCAAGGTTTGATCAAATTGACGTAGTAGTAGGAAATGTGGCTACTGCCGAAGGCGCCGTTCACTTGGCTGATGCGGGAGCGGATGCCGTGAAAGTAGGAATCGGGCCCGGCTCTATCTGCACCACGCGGGTGGTAGCGGGAGTAGGGGTGCCGCAACTTACCGCCATTCTCGATGCAGCAGCCGCGCTCAAAGATCGGGGCATTCCGATTATTGCAGATGGTGGTATCCGTTATACGGGCGATGTGGTGAAGGCCATGGCCGCAGGAGCAGGCTCTGTAATGATTGGCTCAATGCTTGCAGGAGTGGAAGAATCTCCGGGAGAAACGATTATTTACGAAGGAAGAAAATTCAAGTCATACCGAGGAATGGGTTCCATAGAAGCCATGCAGCAAGGTTCGAGCGATCGCTATTTTCAAGATTCGCTCGATGACCTGAATAAACTAGTGCCCGAAGGAATTTCGGGTCGAGTGCCTTACAAAGGTACCTTAGCCGAGGTGATGCATCAGGTAATCGGTGGATTGCGAGCGGGTATGGGCTATTGCGGAGCCAAGGATATAGCCGCTTTGGCGGAAGCCAATTTTATAAGAATAACCAACTCGGGAATTCGCGAAAGCCATCCGCATGATGTCTCCATTACGCGTGAAGCGCCCAACTACAGCTTAAAATGACCTTACTAAATATTGCTCAAGTGAAAACTATCAACATGAAAAAAGGAATTCTATTACTGCTTTCTATCATTGCGCTTCAAGCGTATGCACAAGACCAGGGAAATCCTGTATTGATGACCATCGACGATCGAGAGATCACCAAGACGGAATTTGAGACTATTTACAAAAAGAACAACCGCGATAGCTCCATTACGAAAGAAGA
>CAZYWJ010000030.1:23007-32372 GCA_964651785.1 uncultured Cryomorphaceae bacterium | reverse complement strand
TACAACAAAATCATGGCGTTGAAGTCGAAAGTAGAGGCCAACCCTGACAAATTTGAAGAAATTGCCCGAACGCAAAGCGAAGATCCAAGTGCGAAATCAAACAGCGGAGACTTGGGTTACTTCACTTCGTTGCAAATGGTTTACCCTTTTGAAACGGCGGTTTACAATACTGAAGTAGGTGAAATCAGCGGACCGGTGAGAACCCGATTCGGATACCACTTGGTAAAGGTGGTAGACAAGCGCAAGGCTCGCGGAGAAGTGCGGGTAGCGCACATCATGATCAGATCAGAAGATTCTGACCCTGATGAAGTGAAAGAAAGCTTGAAGCAGCGCGCCGATGAGGTTTACGAGAAGCTCCAGGCGGGTGAAGACTTTGGAGAATTAGCAAAAAAATTCAGCGACGATCGTACATCTGCTGCGAAGGACGGAGAGCTGCCTGCCTTTGGCGCAGGAAAAATGGTAGAGGAGTTTGAAGAAGCTTCTTTTGCATTGACAGAGCCGGGAGAAATCTCAGAGCCGATTAAATCGCCCTACGGATGGCACATTATTAAACTGATTGAGCGCGTACCGGTAAAATCATTTGAAGACTACGAGAAGGAGCTGCGATCAAAAATTTCGCGCGATTCCAGATCAGATATTACCAAAGACAGCTTCATCAACAAGCGGAAGAAAGAGTACAACTATTCGGAAAACCGCAAGCGCCTGAAGCCCTTCTACACTGCTCTTGACACGAGCTACTTCAATGCAAGATGGGAGGCGCCGGCTGATTTGAAGTCGGCAGATAAAATGCTTTTCGAGCTCAATGGTAAATCATTTACTCAAGCTGATTTTACGGAGTTTCTGCTTTCGCGAATGCGTGCATCAAGAACGCAGGTGGATATTGAGCTTTTGGTAAACGAGAGTTTCGACAACTGGGTAGACTCGGAAATAATGGCTTACGAAAACAGCATTCTCGAAGAGAAGTACCCCGAATTCAAAGCCTTGATGCAAGAATATCGCGACGGTATTTTGCTTTTTGACTTAACTGATCAAAAAGTATGGTCGAAAGCCGTAGAAGATACCGTTGGTCTTGAGGCTTATTACAAGGAAAATCAAAAAGACTTCATGTGGGGTCAGAGAGCGGGCTACGACATCTACACCGTAGAAGATGATGCGGCTGCCGCCAAAGTGAGAAAGATGCTCAAGAAGGGAAAGAATCAGGATGAGATTCGCAAAGCACTCAATGAGAATAGCGCGCTGAAAGTGAGAGTAAGCAGCGGGCTGAAAGAAGCCGAGCAAGAACCCATCTTACAAGAAGTAGATTGGAAGGAAGGCATCTCTGAACCGATCAATGATGACGGGCAGCTTAAAGTGGTTCACATCAAAGAGATTCGCGAGCCTGAGCCTAAATCTTTTGACGAGGCACGAGGCTTAATTACGGCTGCGTACCAAAACTACTTGGAAAAGCAGTGGATAGAATCGCTGCGCGCTAAACACGAGGTGGAGGTGAAGAACGACGTGCTTTACACCATCAAATAATTGTAACTCTGACTTGAATAAAACTCCTTCAATGGTACTGAATAGCAAGCTTCTCATCACGAGCTTGCTATTTTTTATTTTGAGCGGTTGCGTTCAGGATGAAGATTTGGAAAACCCCGTAGTGGCGAGTGTCTACGATTATTCTTTGAGAAAGGCAGAATTCGAGTCACTTCTTCCTAAGAGTTACGCAAAAGAAGATTCGGCAGAGGTTGCCGACCAAATCATCAATAAGTGGATTAGAGAAAAGGCAGTGCTTTCCTTGGCGGAAAAGAATCTATCGGATGAGAACAAAGATTTCACTTCTAAATTGGAGGACTACCGAAACTCGCTGGTGATATACACCTACGAGCGCGAATTGGTAAACCAGAAGCTGGACACCATCGTCTCTCTCGATGAGACCGAAACATTTTTTAACGAAAATAATGAAAGCTTCAAGCTCAAAAACTCCATCTTGAAGCCGTGGTTCATGTCGGTAAGTGCTGATGCGCCAAACAGAGACCAATTGGTTAAATGGTTTAACGGAGATCCCGAAGAAGTGCTGGAAGATTTGGATGAATACTGCAAAAAGTACGCAGAGGCTTGCTTTCTGGATAATGAGCAGTGGATGTACCGCGACGATTTAATTAAGCAAATTCCCTTGGAGGTAGAGGATTGGAGCAATTTTTTGCAAACGAATACGTATCATGAGTTTGAATTGGCCGGTCAGCTATACTTGCTGCGAATATTTGACTACCGATTGCGGGGGAGCGATGCTCCTTTGGAATTGGAGTTGGAAAAGGTTCAAAATTTAATCATCAATCAGCGCAAAGCTGATTTGGTAAAGAAAATGCGGGATGATGCCGTAAAGGAGGCATACGCTAAGAATAAAATTGAATGGATAAACAAATAAGAATAAGATTGACGCTTTTCGTTATGACGCTATTGCTGATGGCGGGCGCAACGAGGGCTCAGGTGATTGATGAAATTGTGGCCGTAGTAGGAAACGAAATTATTCTCTACAGCGACATTCAAATTCAAAAAACGCAGCTTCAAGCTCAAGGATATAAAGGCAATTTAAGCGATTGTCAGGTCTTGGAAGAAATCCTGTTCGAGAAGCTGATGCTGAATCAAGCGAAGGTAGACTCGCTGGAAGTAACCGACGATATGGTAGAGGGGCAGTTGAACAGACGGATGGAGGTCTTCATCCGTCAGATCGGTTCAGTAGAAGCTTTGGAAGACTACTATGGTAAATCGATGTCAGAAATCAGAGAAGACTTTTTTGACGTGTTGAAAGATCAACTCTTGGTTCAGCGAATGGAAGCAGAAATCAGCGGCGATATTAATGTGACACCTTCTGACGTGCAGGACTTTTTCAATGAAATCCCCAAGGACAGTTTGCCTTACATCAACGCTTCGGTAGAGATGGCACAAATAGTAAAGTATCCTGAGGTTTCTACGCAAGAGAAAGAGCGAGTGAGAGCTCGGCTTATGGAATTCAAGCAACAAGTGGAGTCGGGATCAGAAGATTTTGAAACACTGGCCGCACTTTATAGCGATGACCCCGGATCGGCGGCCAAAGGGGGTAATTTGGGAATGCAAGCGCGCGGTACTTGGGTGCCGGAGTTTGATGCCGTTGCTTTCAACCTTGAGGAAGGTGAGGTTTCTACGCCGTTTAAATCGGATTATGGTTTCCATATTATGCAACTTCTCGAACGGCGAGGAGAGATGTACAATGCCAACCATATTTTGCTGATCCCCGAAGTTACATCGGCAGGACTTACGAAGGCCCGCACCGATTTGGATTCCATCAGAACCTTGATCGTGAGAGATTCTGTTTCCTTTGCCTTGGCGGCAAATAAATATTCGGACGATGAGCGCACGAAGAATCAGAACGGATCTATCGTCAATCAGGCCTCGGGCAGCACCATCTTTGAGATGGATGAGATTGAACCTACCCTTTTTCCGGTGATCGACACGATGGAAGTCGGGGATGTGAGCAAACCTTTTTATTTCCAAACCCGATCAAACGAAAAAGGCTATCGCATCGTCAAGCTGATGAACCGAACGGAACCACACCGAGCCAATTTGACGGACGATTATCAAAACCTTCAAAACATGGCTACCGAACGATTGCGCGCGCAGGCTATGGATAAATGGGTGAGGGAGCGAATAGATGAAGCCTTCGTGAAAATCGATGAAAAATACCGAGATTGCGCCTTCGGTTATCCTTGGATCGAAGAGGAAGACGAATTAATCAGGAATTAAGAAGTTTACACGAAAATGAAAGACGTAGAAGCGGTAAAGCAGCTCACGGATAAATATGCCTCGATGAGGCGGGAGATTTCCAAAGTTATCGTAGGTCAGGATGACGTTATTAAGGAAGTCCTGATAACGGTTTTTAGCGGAGGTCACTGCCTTTTGGTAGGAGTTCCCGGTTTGGCAAAAACGCTTTTGGTAAATACCATCGCCAAGACTTTAGGTTTAACCTTTAACCGTGTACAGTTCACGCCCGATCTGATGCCGGGTGACATCATCGGCTCTGAAATTCTCGATGAGAACAGAAAGTTCAAGTTTGTAAAGGGACCTTTGTTTTCAAATATCATCTTAGCCGATGAGATCAACCGAACGCCGCCAAAAACCCAGGCTGCCCTTCTTGAGGCCATGCAGGAGCGAATGGTGACTACGGCGGGTCACAGCTATCCGTTGCCAAAACCATTTTTCGTTCTGGCTACCCAAAACCCGATAGAGCAGGAGGGAACCTACCCTTTGCCTGAAGCACAGCTCGACCGATTTATGTTCAATATTTTCGTGGATTATCCGAGCGTTCAGGAAGAAATTGATGTAGTAAAAGCCACCACTGCCGGTGTTACCAATGAGGCTCAGCAAGTCATTACCGCTGAGGAAATTCAATCTTTCCAGCAATTGATTCGAAAGATACCCGTAGCCGATAATGTAGTGGAATACGCAGTTAACCTGTCGGCTAAATCGCGACCCAACACCGCACTTGCGTCTGATAGCACCAACAGTTACTTGAGTTGGGGAGCAGGGCCCCGAGCCTCCCAATACCTCATCGTAGGTGCTAAATGTCACGCTGCTTTAAACGGGAAGTATTCTCCTGATATTGAAGATGTGCAAGCGGTAGCATTGCCCATACTCCGTCATCGTTTGGTCAGAAATTACCAGGCCGAAGCAGAGGGGATCACCATTGAGAAGATTATAAGCGGAATGCTCTGATAAAGACCTATATTAAATTAGCGTAAAATTTTCTGTAACGTTATGAGGGTTTTGGAATTGTATTAACTTTGTGTTTAAATGACACTTTGAATAGAACTTACTTATGATAAAAGTTGCAATTAATGGTTTTGGTCGCATAGGCAGATTGACGTTCAGACAGCTATTAAAAAATAGCGATGTGGAAGTTGTCGCCATCAATGATTTGACCGATGCCAAGACCTTGGCTCACTTATTTAAATACGATAGCAGCCAGGGAGGTTTTCAAGGAGAAGTCTCTCACAAGGGTGACGATCACATTGTAGTAGATGGAAAATCATACAAACTTTTCGCAGAGAAGAACCCTGAAAATCTTCCTTGGAAGGATTTGGGTGTTCAGGTGGTAGCTGAGTGTACCGGTATTTTCCGCGACCACGACGGAGCTTCAAAGCACATTTCAGCGGGAGCTGAAAAAGTGATAATTTCTGCTCCTGCAAAAGGAGATGTGAAAACGGTGGTGATCGGAGTAAATGATGATACGCTGACCGCTGATGATAAAGTCGTTTCAAACGCCAGTTGTACAACGAACTGCTTAGCGCCTATAGCGATGGTTTTGGATCGCGAATTCGGAATTCAAAAAGGCTTTATTAATACGATACACGCCTATACGGCCGATCAGCGTATTCAAGATGCGCCTCACTCTGACTTGCGAAGAGCACGTGCCGGAGCATTTTCAATTATACCGACTACCACGGGAGCTGCCAAGGCCGTAGGTTTAGTACTTCCTCACTTGAAAGGTAAGCTGGATGGAAACGCTACCCGTGTCCCGACTATTACAGGATCTATCACTGACTTGGTAGCGGTGTTGGATAAAGAAGTAAGCGCGGATGAAATAAACGCTGCCATTAAGAAGGCAGCCGAAAATGAATTAAAGGGAATCGTTCAGTACACGGAAGATCCTATTGTTTCTGCTGATATTATTGGAAACTCACACAGCAGTATTTTTGACTCATTGATGACGTCTACCAACGGAAACTTTGTAAAAGTGATGTCTTGGTATGACAATGAATTTGGCTACGCAAGCCGCACCGCAGAACTCGTCGCTAAGATAGTTCAGTGAGCGGTAAGTGTGGTTAATTTTCAGTAGGTGGTAAAAAGCAAGGCGAAAGCCTTGCTTTTTTAATGCCATCAATGCGTTAATAACCTTGTTCGTCATATTCGGGAAAATTTTCCGCTATTGCAATCCGATTGTGTAATTTCGTGCGTATTTTCAATTTTAAGTCCGCTATTCCTATGCGAGAATTCAGATATATCATCTTATTGGTATCCGCGCTTTTATTTTTCAGCGCATCTTTTGCAAATGACTGTGCTACCGCTAATAATATAGTGTCTCAGGAGAGTTTTGATGAAGCGGAAGTCTCCGGTTCTTTCGTAGGTGCAGGCTTTTCGGGTGACCCTCAGTGCGCCGGACCGGGCTTGCGAGATGATGTGTGGTATAGCTTCACTGCGATAGCCACCGATCACGGTATACGAGCACAGGGCGCCGGCGATCTCAACTTGGCTGTTGAAGTTTATGATGCGTGCGGGGGAACTCAATTAGCTTGTCAAAATAACAGCGGTGTCGGAGGTGCTGAAAACGTACTGTTACCGAATCTCACGGTAGGTAATACATATTTTTATCGTGTCTATCATGCAGGAGCTGCACCTGCCGTGGCTGACGCCTTCATTACGGCAGTCATACACGTACCCTTCGTTGAGTTGAGGCCATCAGATTGCGGCACGCTTAATTTCACCACAAATGATGTGATTCGGGCTACAAACCCATCGAACACGGAGAACTTTACCAATTATCAATTTCGATTTGTCGAGCAACAAGCTCCGTTTAATACATACATCATTACCTCTCCAAACGGGACAAATCCGAATTTTCTCTTGCAGTGGTTTCCGCAAATTGAGTACGGCCGAACTTACGAAGTGAGTGTAAGGGTGAGGGCCATCCTCCCTACTTACGGAGACTTCGGCAATACTTGCATAATAGGTTTGCAAAATAATGTTTTGAATACTTTTCTCGAAAACCAATACTCCGGAGGCTTTTTTGACTTTTGTGATGTGGTGGGAGCCAGAAAGGTGGCTTTGGCGACTCAATACCGTTGGACATTTTTGGATTTTACATCCAATCCTCCCGTACAGACTGAAGTATTGGGTTTGGCGGACAGCCGCCTGCTGAATTTATACAGAGTACCTGAACTTCAATTAGGAACAACTTATATCGTTTCGGTATTTGCTACCGTGGCCGGGGAAGAGAGCAGTACTGGTCCATTGCGTTTTCTCAATATGAATAATGCCGTTCCGAATACGGGTCTCAATAGCGATATTTATCCGTGTGGTCAAACTTATCCCATCAGTACGTTTTTACAGGCAAGGGAAATTTGTGAAGCAGAATCTTACACTTGGCGCTTTACCAATACCTCTTCTCCTCAAGCGCCGATTTTCTATACACGCGATGATGGCAGCCGTTTCGTCGATTTGGATTTTGTCACCGGACTTAATGTCGGTGATAGCTATGACGTGGAAGTCTTAGCTGCACAAGGCGGTTTGATTGGCGATTATTCCACGATTTGTAACATTACTATCGGACCTTCTGAAAATCCGAATTTATTAGTCATGCAATCCGGAGATTCAGAGATCATAGCCGACCCTCAAGGAGAAATTAATTATTCGGCCTTTGCTGAAATGAAACCTCGATGGGAAGTAGATATGCAGCGTATTTCAAACTCGGCGGATATCTATAATGTTACCCTTTCATCAGAAGATAACTCAGATCGAGCTTTTGTTGAGGTGTACGATTTGAATGGACGTTTGATTGATCTTACTTCACCTGTTCTAATGGTTGGTTCTACCGTGAAAGTGGATTTGACCGGTTTACCGAAAGGCGTTTATCTGTTGCGGATCTTCAACGAAACACAACAAGAGACGAAGAAGGTTACTACTTTTTAAAAAGAAAGTTCTATCTTAAGAGCTCTGAAACAGAGCTCTATGAACCTCTTTTTACGCCAGGCCCCGTTTGTCAGACTCCTGATTCCATTTCTTCTTGGAATTCTTGTATCGCTTCAGTTTGAAAGCTTTTCGAGTGCGAAGTTGATTATCGCATGCTTTGCGCTGACTGCTATAATTCTTCTTGTTTCCTTATTTCGAGTTTGGAGAAGAATGAGCAAAAGTCACTTTTATGGAGTGATTTCTCATTTGGCTCTTTTTCTTCTGGGGTTAGCATTAGGTTTTCGTGCCCTCGATGGTCACGTCACTCCTCCCGAAGCCGATCATTATTTCGCAGTAGTTGAATCATCACCGGTTGAGAAAAACAAAAGTTATGCGGTCAACCTAAAAGTCTATCGTTTTCAAATAGATTCAGCGCATTTTCAATCTTGCAACTTCAGGATGATAGGCTACTTGGCCAAGGACGGATTAGATAATCAGATCGTTCCCGGTCAGTCTATTCTCTTTTCCGGCTACTTGATGAATCAGAATCAAGCGCTTTACCCCGACCAGTTTGATTATGGAAAATACCTCAGAAATACCGGTATCTCAGGTTCTGTTTATATACCGAAAGGGGAGTTTGAAGTAATGGACAACAACTACTTCTCTTTCCGGGGAAAACTCAATTTTTTCAGGAGCAAACTCATGGCTGAATTGAGCAAAGATTCCATTCCTGTTAAGGAATACGGAGTCCTTTCTGCTCTTTTAGTCGGTGATCGTTCATTTCTCGATCCTCAACTTCGTGACGAATTTGCCGACGCCGGGGCGGTGCATATTTTGGCGGTCAGTGGACTACATGTGGGCATTATCTATATGCTGTTTTTGTATGTACTCAATTTCATATTTAAAAAACGGGCAGCCCTGTTAAAATTGATATTGGTGCTAATAATCCTGTGGGGCTACGCCGCACTCACCGGTTTCTCACCTTCCGTGCTCCGAGCTGCCACTATGTTCAGCTTTATTGCTTTAGGAAAACACCGCAAGCGCTACAGCAATGCATACAATATGCTGGCCGCAAGTGCCCTGTGCCTGCTTCTATTTGATCCGCTACTAATTACACAAGTTGGTTTCCAACTTTCGTACTTGGCCGTGGTCGGAATAATTTTTTATCAACCCAGGTTTCATTCCTTACTCGAGGTTAAGAACAAGTACTTGGATATGGCGTGGTCCTTACTCTGTGTTTCCGGTGCAGCTCAGTTAGCCACATTTCCTCTGAGCATGTATTATTTTCACCAGTTTCCACTCCTTTTCTTCGTGACTAATCTCCTTGTAATTCCTTTGGCAACCATAATTCTGTATGCAGGAATACCTTGGCTCTTATTACTATGGCTTCCTTGGGTTTCAGATCTGTTAGGATGGATTACGATCCACAGCACTATGATTTTGAATTGGGGTATTGGCTGGATTAATACACTGCCATTTGTGAAAATCGATGGGATTTATGTGAATTCAATTTCCGTTTTGACGATTTATATTTTGATCAATTCGATAACTGCATTTGTAATCAAACCGTCTCGCGTTAAACTCAGGTGGTGCGGTATCTCGATGATTTGCCTTACCGCATTGATCGTGTATCGGAAAGTAGAGAATAACTTACAAGATGAAATACTCATCCCAACTCTGAC
>CAZYWJ010000030.1:19092-22907 GCA_964651785.1 uncultured Cryomorphaceae bacterium | reverse complement strand
GACCGTTGAAAAGTCCGACTAGTTTCGCATCCTCAAACCCTTTTTCCTTTAATTCTTTAAGGGCTTTTTCAGCCTTCGTTTTGTCATCGAAAGTTTTATAGATGTAACGGGTCGTGCCGTTAATTCCTCGCATCGGGCTCACATCATCCAATTCGATGAATTTGCTCAACATATCTGCGGGAACTCGTCCGCTGAAAGAACCCAATTGAACGGAATAGTCAACATAATCAGCGTTAATTCCACCCGTCTCTGATGATTCCGTTATTACCTCTTTCTTGCTCACACGAGCACCGGCTTCTTTAAGTGAAATTCTTTTTCCACCCTTGTACGCCGTAACGAAAGATCCTTCAAACCCTTTTAACAACAAGTCAATTCTATGTTCGGCAGCTTCTTTAATATTGTCAAAAGAGCCACTGACATAGCGCGTAATACCATCTTGCCCCGTGATAACCAGAACGTCATCAACTTCTTTAAAAATATTGTCAGACAAGCGATGACGATACGCTCCAACTTGCACCCGAAAGGTTGTTTCATCAGGATTGGCGTAAAAAGACTCCGAACTTTTTTCGGCCCTGGCTATTTCTGAATGATCTACATCCGTATAGTTTCCGAATTCATTGTAAACCAATTTCGTTTCATAGTTCATACTTTCCAACTGCTTCATTCGACTGTAGGCTTCATCAAGTTGGCTGAAGTCACCGATGTAATAATTTAAGCCATCTTCATTCTCCCCACCTCGAATATCTGCGATGCTCAAGAGTTTAGAGATTGCCGTTCCGTCAAGTTCGTCCGTATTAGTGATGGTCACACGATATCCTTTGCTCCGGTCGCGCATGCGAATGGAATTGCGGTCAAAGTCGGCGGTCTCGGTTTGGCTTTTTTCATAGCTGAGATTTCCGATACTGTCTTTGTAGGTCAGGTAGATGTTCAGAATTGCATCGTCAGTGAGTGTTGTACCTTCCAAGTCTACAACATTTCCAATCGGCGTTGCGATTTCCATATCCAGGTAGTCAGCCACACCATCGTTATCCGAATCAACGGGGCAACCGTACGTATCAATCGAAATACCTTCTTCCGTGAACGGACATAGGTCGATAATGTCAGCAATCCCATCGGAGTCTTCATCTTCAAATTCAAGATCATCAAACTCAAGCCCTGAAGCTTTTTCTTTAGGATCTTTCTTTCGGTGATGCAGGTTGTAGAGTACCCCAATAGATGAAAACATGAAGTGATCATTTCCAGAGCGAGCACCTGATTCTTCTGAAATGTTGTCAATATTATCGGAGAAGCTCAAGTGGAATTCTGAGCCCATTTTAAGCGTAAAGAAATCATTTATCTTCAAGTTGGCACCTGCTCCGATTGGCATCGATAGACCTCTGAGCGCGTATGGAAGTCCTGAGTTTTCATTCGTAGCGCGAAGATCGGACTCATAGGTATAATCTCTTTCCAGAATGGTCGCATCGCTTTTATTCGGCGTATTTTCCGCTAAACTTCGAATGGTCCCGTCCGACCAATAGTGGTAAGTTTCACCATTCGCATCAGTCAAATCTGCTTTTGGATTGAATTCAAAAGTGGAAATTCCCACGGAAATATATGGTTCAATAGTGCGCGTTTCAGGTAGCAAATGGTCGAAATTGTAGGAAAATTTCAAACCACCCATTCGAATCGGAGTGCTGAAATTTGCGTTGCCTTCTTGAAGTCTTTCTTCTTGGGTAATATTTCCAAAAAAGGCAAAAGCCTCTAAATTGAAGGCATCTGAAATGGGCGAGACCAATGTGAGACTCTGCCCCCAATTCATGTGGTATTTTTGGCTTAAGCCATCTAAACTCCCCACATCACCGAAGTAACTGATCAAGCCCGTATTGACTCCCAACATGGGCCGAAACAGCTTGTCAGAGTTTTGAGTTGCCGTGGTATCTTGTGCAGAGACCGTTTGAACGATTACCGCTAAAACCAGTGCGAAAATGAATCGGATGAATTTGCAAGGGGTACGCATAGTGATAATAAATCACCTGCGTATACTGAAGATACGGCTAAAAGGTTGCGACCTTTACGGATACCACTTTTGCTCGGTGATCATCAATGCCTCCTGAACACTGATGCGGTCACCGTCATTGTAAGCAGTTACAAACGGGCCTTGAAATTTATCGTACTTGGCCGTAATTCGCTTGCGGTCATCGCGAGCCGATTTGTACACTTGGTGGTATCCCGTGGTGTATTTAAACCAGCCTTTGTGATTTTCCAGCTTAAATCCTTCTCTGAAATTGTAGAGTTTTTCGAATACCGGCTTTTGCAAATTGTTTTTACCTGCTGCAATTTGAACTCTGTAAAAAACGCCCGTTTCGGGTTGAGGAACATCAACGATATTTGCATCAGTAGCACTCTTCCCGTTGTCAGATGACGCTGTGATTGGTTTTTCCTTTTCCACTTCGGGTTCGGGTTCTTGTTGAGTGATCTCGGGCTCAAAGCTTTCCGGTTCTTCTTCCTCCTCTTCTTCGATTAAAGCTATTTCTTCCTCCGGCTCTTCCTCTTCGATGTTTACAGGCTCTTCTTCGATAACCTCAGCTCCTGCCGTATCCTTCGGAATCTCCTCGGCCATGAGTTCCACTCCGCCTTTGATCGGGATTTCTTGGGTTTCTTCGCCTTCCAAATAGGAAAAGTTACCCTCAATGTTTGGCTCCTCACCATTGAGAGCGATAACGGGCAGAAGCTTATACGTTACGGTTACCGTATTGCTCTCGGGAATATCATACCAAATGTATTTGATCACTTGATCCATCGAACTGAATACGGCACCCGATGATTTTAAATCAATTGCGGTATAGCCCTCCGGAAGGTTTTCTTCAATTTTGGCAAAACCGGTGAGTTCTTCCTTGTCAATTTCAACGGTTACCCTCCATTGATTCACACCATCAGAAGTAATAGTGCGATTAGCAGAAACCAAAGCTCCCGTGTTTTGAGCTTTTTCTTCCATCGATTCTTTTATAGACTCGGCAGTAATGTCCTGAGCAGAACCCACATTGATGTAATGAGTTGCGACGTCGTGGTTCTTGCGCTCATTTTCGTAGATGTACGAGAAGCGCGACTCTAATGCTTTCTTTCCTTTTGCCGCACCCGTGGTGACAATTCTATATGAAATGGAAAATTCTTCATTGGCAGGCAGGGCCATCCAAATGAATTTTGCTTTACCGTTATTAAAAGTAAATGAAGCACCTGCAGACTCAACCACTTCAATGCTTAAATCTTCATCTACAGTGATTTGGTACTTTGCAAATCCGGTAACATCGGATTTGTCGATTTCTACCACTACGACTGCTTCTTCAGCAGCTCCCATACTCGCGGGAGGATTGTGCTCGATTTTAACCTCTTCTTTTTGACCAAGACCGAGAATTAAAAATCCTAAAATTTGAATGCCGATGAAAAATATTCTTGTCATGCTTCCGAGGTGTAGCCTGTAATAGCAGCCTTTCTAACAAAGCTATCTAAATGACGGGCCAACTCGGAAATGACCAAGCGAACTTGCGAACAGAAATTTGTTGAAATCGATATGTGCCGATTCGGGTTTAGAAGTTTGGCTTAAGCATGTACTTCTGGTAGAAGGCATCGATGTGGCCTACAGCTTCTTCGGGAGTATTAACAAGTCTGAAGAGGTCGAGGTCTTGCTCGCTAATTGCTTTATATCTGTCCAAAAGATTTGTTTTGAACCAATCTAAAAGTCCTCTCCAATAGTCTTCGCCGTAGAGAATGATAGGGAACCGACCGATTTTGCCTGTCTGAATTAAGGTGAGTGCCTCAAACAATTCATCTAAAGTTCC
>CAZYWJ010000030.1:0-18992 GCA_964651785.1 uncultured Cryomorphaceae bacterium | reverse complement strand
GAGTTCGTGTTTTAAGTATTCGGCCGTGTGACCTATTCCCTTTTTTACGACTTGTTCGGGTGTGCCTTTGGCGATTATTTTTCCGCCGCCCTCACCACCTTCAGGGCCTAAATCTAAAATATAGTCGGCGACTTTCACCACGTCCAAGTTGTGTTCTATCACCAAAACGGTATTCCCCTGATCGACCAATCGGTTCAAAACGCTTATCAATAGCCGAATGTCTTCAAAATGCAGTCCCGTAGTCGGCTCGTCCAAAATATAAAATGTCTGTCCCGTTCCTTTCTTGCTCAATTCAGATGCGAGCTTTATCCGTTGGGCCTCTCCGCCGGATAGGGTGGTGCTGGGTTGGCCTAAGGTGAGATAACCCAAACCTACATCATGCAGCGTTTTCAGCTTTAGCGAAATCTTGGGATGGTCTTCGAAAAAGGATACGGCCGTTTCGATGGTCATGTCCAGAACATCGCTTATCGATCTTCCGCGAAACCTGATTTCGAGTGTCTCCCGATTGTAACGCCTTCCTTCGCAGGTCTCGCATTCTACGTAGACATCGGGTAGAAAATTCATTTCGATCGTTTTCACCCCCGCTCCTTTGCAGGTTTCGCAGCGACCACCGGCCGTATTAAATGAAAATCGTCCCGCCTTGTATCCTCTTATTTTAGCCTCCGGCAATTGCGCATAGAGGTTTCGAATGTCAGTGAATACTCCCGTATAAGTTGCGGGATTGCTTCGAGGCGTTCTACCGATGGGCGATTGATCGATCTCAATAACCTTATCAATATGCTCCAAACCTTTTATCGATTTATAAAGCAATGGCTTTTTCACGCCTTTATAAACGTGAGCGTTGAGAATAGGGTAGAGCGTCTGGTTGATCAATGTCGATTTTCCGCTACCCGAAACTCCCGTTACGCAAGTGAAAGTGCCCAAAGGAAAGGCCGCCGTCACGTTATCCAAATTATTTCCCGATGCGCCCGAAAGAGTAATCTTCTTCCCGTTTCCTTTTCTTCTCTTTTTGGGAATTTCAATTTTCTTCTTTCCCGATAGGTAATCCGCAGTCAGGGAGCCGGACTTCATTACTTCTTTCACACTTCCTTCTCCCACGATTTTACCTCCGTGCACACCTGCATAAGGCCCGATATCGATCAAGTGATCAGCGGCAAGAATCATGTCTTTGTCGTGTTCCACCACGATCACGCTGTTTCCGACATCGCGCAGACTTCTTAGCGAATCGATCAATTTATTGTTATCTCGTTGGTGAAGGCCTATGCTGGGCTCATCCAAAATGTAAAGTACTCCGACCAACTTAGATCCGATTTGTGTGGCCAAACGAATTCGTTGTGCCTCTCCACCCGATAAGGTTTTTGCGCTTCGGTCAAGCGATAAATAATCCAAACCAACATCCATCAAAAATCCCGAGCGGCTCTTGATCTCTTTGATGATTTCCGTTGCGATGCGCTTTTGAGTTTTGTTCAATTTCTTTTCCAAGGAATTGATCCAATCGTCAAACTTATTTAACCCCCAACTTGAAATTTCAGCGATATTCTTTTCATCCAATTTGAAAAACAGCGCTTCTTGTCTCAAGCGGGCACCATCACAAACGGGACAAGTAACTTGATTCATGAAGCTATTGGCCCAACGCTGAATAGGACGCGAGGCGTTCTCATCCGCTTGTCGCGAAATGAAGTTGATGATGCCTTCAAAATTTACATTGTACTCACTACTGCCCGTGGCGCCATCAATTTTGAGTGTTTCGTTCGTGCCGGTCAGAATCTTATCGATGAGTTCATCATCAATATCTTTTAAAGCAGTATTCAGATCGTAGTCGTATTTTCTCAAAAGACCTTCTACCTGCCTGAAAATCCAATTGTTTTTGTACGAACCCAAAGGAGCAATCCCTCCTTTCCGGATGGATTTTTTTTCATCGGGAATGATCTTTTTCCGATCTACTTCACTCACTTCACCTATTCCGTTGCAGCGTTTGCAAACGCCATACGGGGAATTGAATGAAAACAAATTTGGCTCGGGTTCCGGATAAGAAATTCCCGTGGTCGGGCACATCAGGTCTCGACTGAAGTGTCGTGCTTCTTCGGTATCCCAATCCATCAGCATCATCGATCCTTTGCCGGTATCCATCGCAGTAGCTACGCTTTGACGCAGGCGCTGCTTATCCTTATCCGACGCGACCATTCGGTCTACCACTATTTCGATGTCGTGAATTTTATAGCGATCGAGCTTCATGCCACTCGTTATTTCCTTCACCTCTCCGTCCACTCGAACGCGCAGGTAGCCTTGCTTGCTGATTTGCTGAAAGAGCTCCCGATAATGACCTTTACGACCTCGCACCACCGGCGCCAGTACCGCTATCTTTTGATCGCGATATGCCTCCATGATCAGATCTACAATTTGATCTTCACTGTACTTCACCATCTTCTCGCCCGTCTTGTATGAGTAAGCGTCAGCCACGCGTGCGTAGAGCAAACGGAGAAAATCGTATATCTCAGTGATTGTCCCGACGGTCGATCGCGGGCTCTTGCTGATGGTTTTTTGTTCGATGCTGATCACCGGACTCAATCCGGTAATCTTATCCACATCGGGGCGCTCCATGTTTCCCAAAAACTGCCGGGCGTAGGCAGAAAATGTTTCAATATACCGACGCTGACCTTCGGCGTAAATGGTGTCAAACGCCAATGAAGATTTTCCGCTACCGCTTAAACCCGTTATGACCACGAGTTGATTTCGGGGAATTTCTACATCAATATTTTGAAGATTGTGTACTCGGGCGCCTAATACTTCGACGCTTTCTTTTTCAAGGATTTCGGTACTTTCCAATAGATTTAATTGCTAAGAGGTTCGGAGTTTAAAGTATCCGAAACGGCTTTTTGTTCGGCAAAAGGCACAAGACCTTGATCAGTATCCGCCGGCAATTTAACTTCGTATTCCTTCCCTCCCGGATTGGTGAGGTAAGTGTCGCGAAGCCATGGGTTAAGTATTTTGAGAATCTTGTAGTTGATTCCTTGCTCTTTGGCGAATTTGGCGAAATCCTTAACGCTTGAATCAATGATTACCGTGCGCGTTTCGTATGTAGGATACAGGTCTTGAGGCCTGAAGTGAAAACCGTACTGAGCCGGTTTACTCAGGATTTCTTTCACGGCCAATATTCGATACATATATCGACCCGTCTCAGAATTCAAAAGCATGTCATAGTAATTGGCCACTTCTTGGCGTTCCATCTGCTTGTTTAATCCATGCATGCCCATATTGTAGCTTGCCGCCGCCATGCTCCAGGTTCCGTATTTCTCGTAAGCATCTTTAAGATAAGCACAAGCTGCCGCCGTGGCTTTCTCGACGTTGTAGCGTTCATCTACTTCGTTGTTTATTTCCAAACCATACTCGCGACCGGTGTCCCGCAAAAACTGCCAAAATCCCGTGGCACCCGCAGGTGAAACCACATCGGTCAGCCCGCTCTCGATGACGGCCAAATATTTGAAATCATCGGGTACTCCGTTCTCTTTCAAAATCGGTTCGATCACCGGAAACCATCGATTCGCTCGTTTGTGAAAAAGCAATGTCTGCGATTGCCAATAGGTATTGATCAAAAGCTCCTGATCCAATTTCTCCTTCACATCCAGAATGTGCAGGGGAATTTCTTCATTGGCAAAAGTTAACCCATCTGGTGAGCTAAGGCTGAATATTTTGTAATTGTCATTGAAATATTGACGGTAGCTCGAGTCGGGATTGTCTCCGGCTGATTTAAACGAATATCCCGTCCATACCATGACAATAATGAGTAGAGACAAGAGGGAAATGAGAAGAAATCTGAACGTTTTAGGGGGAGATGAATGCATAAAATCAATGATCTTTTATTCCTTTTTTCTTATTGACTTCAGTCAAGCTGAACAGGATTAAAAATACGGCTAAAAAGTAGAAAAGATACGTCCCGATCATAAGATAATCAGAGGGACGAATGTTAATTAGATATAACGTGTAGAGTAGTATTGAGAAAGCCGAAATGAAAACAAACAGCTTGGCTACCTGCGAATCGGAAAAACCGCGATACGAGAGGTGATGCGTCGTATGATCTTTGCCACCGACAAAGGGCGATTGGCCTCTGCGCAATCGATTGATGGTAACCGTCAGCGTATCTGAAATGGGAAGGATAAAAACCGTGAGCAAAGCCGCCAGGCTGTACCACCCTTGAGAAGGCTCGGGGTTCAATCCGACATTCCAGCAATAATGAATTCCGACGTAACCGAGAATGACTCCCAGAAACTGACTGCCGGTGTCGCCCATAAACATCTTGCTCGGATTCCAATTGTGGTAAAGAAATGCCAGCAAAGAAGCCAATACTCCGACCATTAACATGAAGTTTGCATCTCCGTGAGTATCGGTGGTAATCATAAAAATCATGGGAGCCGAAAGGATAAATACTCCGACGGAGGCGGCTATGCCATCCATATTGTCGAGCATATTGATAGAATTCATAATACCAACTACCCAAAAAATGGTCAAAGCGGAATTCATCCATTCCGTTTCAAAAACGGTGATGGAAGAGCCGGTAAGCAATAGAATGACACCGCATAAAATCTGAATACTCAATTTGAGAATGGGACGGGTATTGTATGCATCGTCGGTAAGGCCCATCAAAAATCCAAGGCCGGCGCTCAAGAGTAAGCCCGGTATTTGCGGCTCGCTGAATACGTCTTTGTAATCGTAGAAAAAGAGACAAAGGCAAAGGCTAATTAAGAAAATGATGAAGAACGAAAGTCCACCGATGGCGGGTTTGGTTTGGGCACTCCATCTCACCGTTACACCTTCTTGATTCTTTGTTCCGAGGGTTTTCACAAATCTCAGAAGGATGCTGTTGATGAGCAATGCAAAGGCCGTCAATGCAACAAAGAAGAAGCTGTAGAACACTATGTAATACGAACTTTCGCTCATAAATCAGCTTTGAAAAATATTTCTGAAATCTTCCAACCTTAACTCTGTATCCCTGTCTTTATCAGATAAGGTCGGGTTCTCTATTTCCCAGTCTATTCCGATGGTCGGGTCATTCCATCTAAGCGATCGCTCACATTCGCGGTTGTAAAATTCAGAGCATTTATAACTGAAAATGGTATGATCTTCCAATACCACGAAACCGTGGGCAAACCCTTTTGGAACGAAAAATTGCTTTTTGTTTTCGGCCGAGAGGAGCACTTTTTCGTATTCTCCGAAGGTGGGAGAATCTTTTCTCAGGTCCACCGCAACATCCATCACGCTGCCCCTCACTACTCTTACCAACTTATCTTGGGCGTGAGGCGGAATTTGAAAGTGAAGCCCGCGCAAAACGTTTTTATCAGACATCGATTCATTATCTTGAACAAAATCGATCGAAACTCCCGTCGCTTCTTGAAACTTTAGAGAGTTGAAACTTTCAAAGAAATAACCTCTATCATCCGTAAAGACTTTCGGCTCTATTATTAAGAGACCTTCAATATGACTTCGCACTATTTTCATCAGCTACCGAAGAGTTTCTGCAACCACGTTCTTTTTTCCTTCTTGCCGTCCTCGTAATAGCCGTATCCATAGCCATAACCGTAACCATATCCGTACCCATAGCCATACCCGTAGCTGTAGCCGTATTTGTTACGGTCTACATCTACACAATTTAGTACTACTGACAGATTCGGCAGATTATTTTCATTTATCAGTCTATCCACCATCTGCACATACTGCTTTTTGGAAAAATCTGCGCGGAAGATGAAAATCGGATGGTCGGCTTCTTTTATCATCGGGATTCCATCCGTAACCAAACCTACCGGCGGATTGTCGATAATGATGGTATCGTATTCGGTTTTGAGCCGTTCAATCACTTCTTTCATGCGCCTTCCGATAATCAATTCGGCCGGATTGGGCGGAATGGGCCCTGCGGTGATAAAGTCCAGATTTTCAACCTTACTGTTTTGAACGCATTCCTCAAGTGAACTTTTTCCAATCAAAACGGTGCTCATCCCTTTGAGGTTATCCACATCAAAACCGATGTGAATCTTGGGTTTACGCATATCCAAGTCCAACACGATTACACGCTGCCCCGAATAAGCTATAATTCCCGCCAAATTGATGGCCACAAATGTTTTTCCTTCTCCCGAAGTCGTGGATGTAATAGAAATTACTCGCGGCTCACCCTGTTTGGCTCCATCACCCATGAATTGTAGGTTAGTCCGTAAACTTCTAAAAGCTTCTGAAATCATCGACTTGGGGCTTTTGTCGATTAGGAGCTGAGAAGTGGGAATGTCTTTTTTGTATTTCGGAATCATTCCCAAAATATTGATCGAAGCGTTGGAGAGTTTTGTGATTTCGCTGAGCGAGGTGATATTGCTGTGAAGTAAATACTTGATTACGATTATCAACAAACTCAAAAGCACCGCCGCCAAAATAGCACTTGTCGTGATCAGATTTTTCTTTGGCGAGATGGGTTCGTTTGAAGAAATCAGTCTTTCGAGTACTCTGTTTTCGGGAACGTATCCCGCTTGCGAAATGCGGTACTCCGTTTTCTTTTCCAGCAGTAGCGTGTAGTACTTTTCGTTTATGTCAAAAATTCGCTTCAAGCGCGCAAATTCCAATTCCTTTTGCGGAAGCTCACCAAAATCACCTTCATATTCTGCGAGCTTATCTTCCAAAAACTGTTGACGCTGTTGAATCTTCTCCAATGCTGACTCGATGCTTTCCACGATCAGCTTTTTCTGAATATTAATGCTGTAATCCAACTGCTGCAGTCTGGCACTTCCTTCTTTTAAGTCGAATTGAATTTCCTCTCTCGAAACCAATAGGTCTCTCAAGCTTTCCAGCATGGAAGCGATGACGGTTTCGTACTTGGTGCCGGTGAGTATCGGGATGATGTTGTAAACGTCCACATCAGAATCTGACTCGATGGTCTCGACCACTTGTGCCAGCATGCTTTCTTCCAGTTCCAATTCCACCAATTCATTCTCGAATTCTCTGAAGTAGTCGAAATAGAGAGTGGACAGGTTATCGAGATTCGAAATCTTATTCTCCTTCTTGTAAATGTTGAGCATCAGCTCAGAATCTCTAAGGTTTCTGTATACAGTATCCAGTTGGCTGTCGATAAAACGGATTATGCTCGTGGCGCTTTGTTCGCGGTTTTCCAACTCAAAGTCGATGTATTCATCGGCATGGGTTACTACGAAATCTCGAGCTATTCCGGGGTTATTATCGCGTAAACTGATTTCAACGGTTTTTGCGGTATTGTTAAGAATTTTGATCCCAAGCTGACGGCTGTACTGATTTGCCAACGTTTGAGCTCGATTCATTTTAAAGTAGAACTCAATTTCACCTTCTTCCACTCGATTGAAGTGATTGGCATCAATAACCAAAAGCTTGTAGGTAAAGAAATCGTTTTTAGCCAATTGGCCTACCCGATGCGTTTTGCCCAGCATCTGTCCTCGCAATTCAAGGTGGTAAGTGTTGTTTTCAGAAAACCGAACGAAGATGGGTGTATCCATAATCGTAGAATCGGTTATGGACAAGAGCTCAATCACAAAGGAGGAAGTGGGGTAGCGCTGATCCGTAAGTACCTCACCTTTTTCAAAGTAGGAGATTTCCAGCGGAAGCTTTTTCACCACTCGCTCAATCAGCAACTTTGAACGCATTAATTCAATTTCGGCCAAAAGACTGTTGTCCTCGTAAAATTGATTCACATTTAAAACCCGCTTGGCATTGTCGCTATTGCTCAATTGCATTACCGTGCGCGCCTCATAAACGGGGGCAGTATATCTCAGAAAAAGGTATGATCCGGTGATGGCCAATGCCACAAAAATCACCACCAGGTAGAGGTTCTTCCGAAGGATATGAAGAAATAGACCCAACTCAAATTCATTGCTGAAATTGGTCAGTCGCTCTTTGTAGCTCTCGAAGCTACTATTGATCTTCGATATGTCCTCGCCGTACATTCGCTATTGAACGTTCAGAATGGTAATGATCAGAGCTGCAGTAGTAATTAACGTTACGATGGGAGTTATTTCCTGAACCACCTCTCTAGCAATAAGTGGCAGCGGCTCCACATAAATAATGTCATTGGCTTGAACAATCATATCCGCTTCGTCCAGTCCTTCTATGGTACTGAGATCTATCAGATACACTTCTCGCTCACCGTTCTCTCTGTTCTCTCGCAATAATTTGATCTTACTCGCATTTCCTCTTCCATCCACTCCACCTGCCATGGCAAGCGCCTCCATTAAAGTAGTGTTCGCATTTACCAAAGTGATAACTTGTGCCGTACCACCCGCACCGGGCGAAACAATGACTCGATTGTTTTGAACTTGAAGCATGACAAAAGGCTCGTTGTAATAGGCAGAATACATCTCTTCCAA
The DNA here is from genome assembly GCA_964651785.1 of uncultured Cryomorphaceae bacterium. GTDB lineage: Bacteria > Bacteroidota > Bacteroidia > Flavobacteriales_D > Cryomorphaceae > JAKVAV01. The sequence goes on along the minus strand of CAZYWJ010000030.1, from coordinate 10,626 downwards.
CTTTGACTCCGCCTCTCTGATCGAAAGTCCTTCGAGTCTCACTCTTCCCAAAACGGGTAGTTTTACCGTCCCGTCTTCATTTACCAAATACGAAATCTGGTTTCGCTGATTCATGATGTTTTGGTTGTTTTGCGAAGCTCCGCCCAAAATGCCGTTGCCGATGGATTGTTCCACCAGAATGTGCCCGTTACCGGTAAAAAAATTGAAAGTAAGCAGATTATTGGGCGCAATTACCACTTCCGCTTTCGTAGTGTCGGGTATATCGTCGTAAGAATAGTCGGTAGGAGTTTTAAAAAGCAAGTCTTTATTGACTGTGCAACTTCCTAGAAAATAAGAAACTAAAACTAATAAGAGAATGCTCCTCATGCGGAATTTATTCACGCTAATTTAAATGTCGAAAGTATTAAAATTATGCCAATAGCCGATCGTAAAGAGCGGCGACATCACGGGCCAATCGCTCGTAGTGAAACTTATCCTTTACAAACGACCAACCCCTTTCCCCCAAGGCTTTTCGCAGATCAGCATCGGTGGCCAGTTTCAAAAGGTTTTGTTGAAACGCTTCCGCATTATTCGGATCGCTGAGCAATGCGGTTTCGTCAGGAATAACCACATCTTCTATTCCACCAACCCGGGTACTTACTATCGCTCGGTTTCCTGCCTGCGCTTCGATCAAGCTTACCGGTGTTCCCTCGTTTTTCGAGGTCAACGCAATGATGTCAGAACCTGAATTGACAAAATCCACATTCTTCACCCAAGAGGTAAAGTAAATATCCACATCGTCTTCAGAATCGCTGCTATAGGTCAGACCTATGGAGGCGCAGTAGTTTTCCAAATGTGCTCTGGATTCACCATCGCCTACGATAAAGCCCTTGATTCGCCTATCCAGACGCTCTTTAACCCACTTTAATGAATCGAGAAAAAGTTCGTGATTTTTGATCGGCACCAATCTTCCAACGATCGATACAGCGATATCGTCTTCGGCCAGCGAAAACTCTTCGCGGAACACCTCTCTTTTTTTCGCGATGCCTGTTTGAAAACGATCGAGATCAAACCCCAAAGGAATGACTTCGATTTTTTCGGGTGCGCAAATTTCGTGTTCGAGCGAGAGTTCTTGTTTTTGCTTTTCGCTGATGGCGATGATGCGCGTGCTGATATTGGCCAACTTCCGCTCCAGCGATTTGTAAAATTTAGTCTTTGCCGGATTGAAATAAGAGTGAAACACATGGCCGTGAAAGGTGTGAATGATAACGGGTACCTTCATTTGGTGCGCAGCCCACCTGCCCAAAGCTCCGGGCTTGGAAGCGTGTGTATGAACGATGTCCGGCTTAAAATCGGCAATGATATTTTTGATTTTGCGGTAAGCGGCGGCATCGTTGAATATGTTGATTTCCCGATGCATCTCGTGCAATACCTTCGGTGTAATGCCCAAATTTTCAACGATAAACTGCGAGCTGTCTTCCGTTTCATCTTTCATTCCACCCAACAGCATCGTTTCATAATGCGACGGCAAATACTTGGTGAGGTAAGCCGCATTATAGGTGGGGCCACCCAAATTGAAACGATTTATGATTCGAAGAATTCTAGGCATAGGAAACCAATGGCCGAAGGTAAAATTTATCCCTGTGCGCCGCTTAAAAAGAAGCGCTCATACCAATGTTGAAAAACCAATAAAGCCCAAAGTGTATGTGGTGAGTCACCCGGTGCTTTACTCATTGCTTTTTTGATGAGAAGCTGAATTTGATTGAAATTGAATAAGCCTTGCTCCTCAATCAATTCACGGGTAAAAAGTCGATCCATACGCGCTTTCAAAGGTCCTTTAAACCAGTGGGTGAGGGGAGCTTCGAAACCTCTTTTCGATCCTGAGAAAAATCCTTCGGGAAAATCTTTGGCAAAAGCCTGCTTAAGCAAAAGCTTCCCGCTTTGGTTGGTCAGTTTTTGAGAGGCAGGCAGTGAGAAGACATAATCGACCAATTCGTGATCCAAAAAGGGAACACGCACTTCCAAGCTACGGTGCATGCTCATTCCGTCTACTTTGTAAAGCATGTCATTGGCCAAAACCAAAGCGAAGTCGGTTTTCAAGACGGAGTTAAAATCTCGTTCGTCAAGTTGACTCAAATACTCTTTGATGGTATGGCTTTCGGCGTAGCCAATGTGTGCATTCAGCAATTCAGCCACCTGCTTTTCAGGTGTAAAACAAGCCCACTCCAAATAGCGATTTTTAAACTCTGATTTCAATCCGTTTGAATACCGCTGAATTTTGCGGAAGCGGTCATAGGCACGCTGATTACGAGAAGAAGGCAACATGTCAAAAAAAGGGGAAGCTCCTTTCAGCAAGCTGTTTTTCCAATCCCGCTTTACCGACCGCAGCAAAGCGCGATGCTTATTGTATCCGCCAAAGAGCTCATCGGCACCATCACCGCTGAGGGCCACCTTCACTTTCTTTCGGGCAAATTCCGAGAGCATGTTTACCAGTATTCCCGAAGAATCGGCAAACGGCTCGTCCATCGCATTCAGAATATCGTCCACATGCTCGTCGATATCATCTTCCGAAACTTGCAAAATGTGGTGTTCCACCCCAAGATATTTGGCTATTTCCGCGGCCTTTTGACTTTCGTCAAAATATTCCTGATCGGGAAAGCCAATGGAGAAAGCCGGAATGGACCTGTCGAATTGAGAGGCGATATGAGTGATAATCGTGGAGTCCACCCCACCACTTAAAAAGGTGCCGAGCGGAACGTCGGAAACCATCCGTCTTTTCACGGATTCCGTCAGCTTTTCTCTGACATTCGTAAGAATATTTGCCTCGGAAATCGACGAATCCGTTTTGCTTTCCAATCGATAAAATACTTCTTCTCTTACCGCATCACCTTGGAATACGAGGCAAGTACCGGGCGACAATTTGTGCACATCCTTTAAAATGGTTTTGGGAAAAGGAATGTAGCTCAAGCCGAGGTAAATCGAAATACTTTCCTGATCGATCTGCAGCTTGCTCAGTTGCGGAATGATGGTACCTAAGCTGCTGCCGAAGAAAACTTCGTTATCGGCGATGTGGTAATACAGCGGTTTTATCCCATAACGATCTCGGCCTACTACCAACTTGTTTTCACTTTCGTGATAAAGGCCGAATGCAAAGAAACCGTTCACCTTTTTCAGAAATGAAATTCCTTGATCGATCAAGCCCGACAGCAGAACTTCCGTGTCTCCTTCGGTCTTAAACTCATATCCTTTAGCTTGAAGCTCGACCCTCAGTTCTTTGAAGTTGTAGATTTCTCCATTGAAAATAAGGCTGTAGCCATCTCTCGCCATCGGTTGGTCCGAGCGTGAACCCGTATCAATAATAGACAAACGACGGTGGGCCAAAGCGCAGTTTTGAAAAAGAACTTTTCCGTGAGCGTCAGGTCCTCTTTTTTCAATCATCTCAGAAGCTTTGTCTAAAGCCTTCACCTGCAATGCAGAGATTTCTTTTTTACTCCATATGCCCGCTATTCCACACAAAACAGTTCTTTTACAATGTCGAAAGTATACGAAAAGCCCCTCTTTTGGCATTATAGTCTTGAAAGAATTCAACAATGACAGTGAAAAGCATAACGTTCATTTTAGCCTTGGTTTTATCGCAAAATTTCTGCTCTGCTCAGATTGAGCGTCTTGTAGCCGATGAAGAGCTTTCGGGTGCGACGATCTCTGCCAAGTTGGTCGATGCGGTTACGGGCGAGGAGCTCGAATCTTTTCAAAACAGAGTTCTTGCTTGCCCCGCCTCAGTATGGAAGTTGGCCACTACTTCTGCTGCGCTCGCTACTTTGGGCTCCGATTTTCGATTTAGCACACCGCTCGTTTACGACGGTAAAATAGAGAATGGCGTCCTCTACGGAAATCTGATCATAATCGGCTCGGGTGATCCTTCGCTGGGTTCGCGACATTTTGATAATGGGTTCGATGAGGTTTTAGAAGCTTTCGCGAAGAGTGTGGCCGATGCGGGAATTGACTCTATTACCGGAAAGGTGATTGCAAACGGTGCCCACTTCCGCGGTCAGTCCATCCCCGGTACGCGCGTTTGGGAAGACATGGGAAACTATTTCGGTACGGGTATTCACGGCCTGAATTTTAACGACAACACCTACTTCTTGAATTTTCGCACGCTGCCCGAGCCTGATCAGCCTGCCCAGCTTTTAAGTATCTACCCGGAGGTTCCCGATTTGGAAATTGACACGGAAGTGATGAGCAGCACCATTCAATCTGATCAGGCGTACATCTACGGATCACCTTTGGAATCAAAGCGAACCGTGAGAGGTACATTGCCGCTGGGGCGGGAAAGGTTTACCATCAAAGGAAGCATTCCCGACCCTGCTTTGTTTGCAGCGTTTCACCTGAATGAAAAGTTGCAGAGCATGGGTATTTTTTCAGCCGGCTACGCGGAAGAAAAGAATATCTATCGCGAACCCGTAACCTATAAGGTGCTGTTGAGAATGGAATCTCCTCCTTTGAAGGAAATTGTCGCTCATATCAATAAAGAGAGCGACAACCTGATGGCAGAAGGTCTGCTGGTTCAACTCGGAGCGAGAAATGGAGAGGCATCGATTCAAACTGGTTTGGAAGCGCTTGAAGTTTATTTGAAAAGCATTTGGGGGTCTGAAGCTACCTTCTTCGCTTACGATGGTAGCGGGCTTTCTCGGTTCAATGCGGTTTCGGCCGAGCAAATGACCGGTCTTTTGGTTCACGTGCGAAATAATTCCGAATTAAAAGGTCAACTTTTGGATCAACTTCCCGAAGCAGGAAAAGAGGGAAGCGTGAAGTGGTTCGGCTTGCACACCAATTTGGCGGGAAATGCCAAATTGAAATCGGGGAGTATGAAAAACGTGAAGGCTTATGCGGGGGTGATGCAGACCTACTCGGGCAGGGAATTGGCATTTGCCATTTTCGTCAACAACTTTGAGATTTCAAGTACTGAAGTCAGAAAAAAAATAGAGGATTGGCTTATCAGAGCTTATGGCCATTATTAAAATGCCATTCTGATTACCTTTTTATCCGGCTGCGTTTCCTGACGTTCCTCTCCCTGCATGCAATATTTGGTGTAGATTTCCTGCGCTTCACTATCACCCATTTCGCCCGCTTTCGCGTAAAGCTCACACGAGTCTTCTTTCTTTCCTGAAAAGTAGAGCGCCTCACCCTGATAATAGAAATAGTCGCGGGGAACGGGCAGCTCATCCGGCTTGACCTCCGCCAGCAGGCTCATCCCTTTATCATATTGCTCATTCGTGATGAGAATAACGGCCATATTGTATTTGGCTACAGCCAAATTCGGATCCAGTTCCAATACTTTTTCGTAATCGCGAAGTGCCAGATGATATTCTTCCATTTCGGCGTAAGCCGCCGCCCGCATGTAAAGTGCATCGCGGTATTCCGGTTTGAGCTTTATGGCTTTGGAGTAGTGCCGAAGTGCTGAGGAAGTTTTGAAATTGAAATAATCGTGATTTCCCATAAAGTAGTGCGCTTCCGGAAGATCTGAATCGAGCTTGAGAGCGATCTTTAAGCGCTCCTTTGCTCTGTCCATCTGTTGCAAATTCAAAAACGCCGCTCCATAATTTGCGTTGAGAATAGCCGATTCTCTTTGGAGTAATTCGGCGCGCTCGTAAGACTGAATTGCAGCCACGAATTTTTCTTCTTTCTGGAAGCAATTACCTTGCAGTAGAAGGGCTTCAAAGCTGCCTTGGTCGTCTTCGATTAATTTCTCCAGAATGGAAATAGCATCCTGATAGTCGCCGTTTTCGTATAGCAATTCAGCTTTTCTCAAGTCATCAATTTCTTGTGAAAAGGATGAAAGAGTCAGCAGTAAAAACAGTAGGGTATAGAAGCGCATATGCGCAGTATACGCCGAATGAGCCGAAAAGTTAGTGGCTCAAAATAAAGCGCTTAATTCTTTCGTGATCGAGGTATTTCAGAGTAAGTTGGGCAGCGTTGAATCGATCGTCAATTTTTTCAGGAACCGCTATGACCTTCATTTTAGCGGCCAGCGCTGCAATCATTCCGTGAAACGAATCTTCAAAGACCAGACAGTTTTCACAACGTACTCCAAGCCTTTCGGCCGTATGAATAAAAACGGAAGGATGTGGTTTTCCGAAGTCTTCACCTTCGGCTGAATGCAATATTTCAAAATCATCTTCCATTCCCAAACGCTTCACCGTAGCGCGTATCAAGCTCATGGCGGATGAGGAAGCAATGGCGGTTTTCAGGTTTAATTCTTTGGCCAAGTTTATCGTTTCTCGCACTCCTTTCAGGGCGATGCCTTCCGTGGAGATGAGGTTTTGAACATAAGTCAATATCTGATTTTCCACTTCTTTTTTGGACGGCGATTTCCAAGGTTTTCGAGAATGCCAGAGATCTACCACTTCATTGAGTCGGTAGCCCATTGTTTCGCGGCAATCATCCTCACTCAGCTCGATTCCGACATTTTTGAATACTGCTATTTCTGCTCGGCGCCAAAACGGCTCGCTGTCTATGAGCAATCCATCCATATCGAAAATGAGGGCCTCTATCATGTGTCTCTCCAAAAATAGCCGGTGAAGATGATCAGCACGGTAAAGATTTCCAAACGGCCGATTACCATGAGCGCTCCCAAAATCCATTTAGCCAAAGCAGGAATCTGCGAGAAAGTAAGTGCGGGCCCCGTTTCGTTCAATCCCGGGCCTACATTTCCAAGCGAAGTAGCTACCGAGCCCATTGCCGTAAGGGCATCCATTCCCAAAAGGGTGAGGGATACGGATGCTATTCCGAATATGGTCAGGTAAATAATCACGAAAGCCAGAATGTTTCGGGTGATGTCATGGGCGACGGCTTTTCCGTTGAAGCGGACGGGAATAATGGCCGAAAGATGAAGCTGTCTTTTGAATTCCACGATGGAGTTTTTCGCAATCATCAAATGCCTTACGATTTTAACTCCTCCTGCGGTAGATCCCGCCGAACCGCCGATGAACATCAGCGTGAAGAAAATTAATGCAACACTGGCTCCCCAAATGGTGAAATCGGCTGTAGCATAGCCCGTAGTGGTAAGTATGGCTACCACTTGAAACACGCTTTGGCGAAAAGCCTGTTCGAGGGGTGTGCCGTTCTTGAACATGAGAATGATCGCTACCAAAACCGTCACGAAAACGGTAATGCTGAGGTAGGCTCTGAATTCCTCGTTTTGCCAAATGCGATTGAATTTGCCTTTGAGACCCAAGTAAATGAGGACGAAACTTGTACCGCCTAAAAACATGAAGAAGGTAATAATGTACTCAATGAGCGGTGATTCGTAGTAGGCAATGCTCGCCTGTTTGGGGCTGAAACCACCGGTAGACATGGTGGTCAAGCTGTGATTGATTGCATCAAAAACGGACATACCCGCAAAATAAAGCATCACCATTTCCAGCAATGTCAAACCGATGTAGAGAAACCAAAGTCGCTTGGCCGTATCCTGAATTCTCGGTTGAATCTTATCCGCGGTTATTCCCGGGGCTTCCGCCAAAAAGAGCTGCATACCACCGATTCCCAAAGACGGCAGGATGCTAATCACCAATACAATAAACCCCAATCCGCCAACCCATTGGGTGAGGCTTCGCCAAAACAAAATGCTTTTGGGCAAGCTTTCGATATCATCCAAAATGGTGGCTCCCGTCGTGGTAAATCCGGAGATGCTTTCGAAAAAGGCATTGGTAAAAAGCGGTATGGAATCCGTGAGCATGAAGGGTACCGAACCGCTCAAAGCCATTACTACCCAACTCAGAGTTACAATGATGTATCCATCGCGTTTTCTGATATTTCTTTGAGTGGATTTACGTAAAGTGGAAAAGTACAATCCCGCTCCGAGCAAACCGCTGACGCCCACTGAAGATATCCAATTGAACAAGGTTCCGTCGGAATAATAAATGGCAAAAGGAATGCACAGTAACATGAGGCCGGCATTGATCAACAGCAATACGCCCAGAATATTCAGAATGCCGATTAGATTTATTCTCACTTAAAGAATGATTCTACTTTGTGAATGCATTGCATTTTAGATAGTACGACTACGTGATCTTTTTCTTCAAAGACGAAATGACTGTCAGGGATTCTTCCCGTGTCATTGCGAACAACACCTCCGACCACTGCGTTTTTCGGAAATTTTAAACCTCCTATGGTCTTACCGATTATTTTGGCTCCCGGCGGAACTTCAAATTCCAAAACCTCCACATCTGCTCCGTGCAAACTGGTCAATGAAAGAACCTCTCCTTGACGAATGTATCGGAAAATGAAGTTGGCCGCGATGAGCTTCTTATTAATTAAGGTATCCACACCAATACTTTGCGACAGGTGGATGTAATCGATATTCTCAACCAGGGCGATGGTTTTATCCACCCCGTGATTTTTTGCCACCAGACTTGTGATGATGTTTGTTTCACTATTTCCGGTCACGGCGATGAAGGCATCCATTTCCGAAAGATTTTCTTCTTCCAGAATGTCTACGTTTCTCCCGTCGGCATTAATGATAAGAGTATCGGGCAATTGCTCGGCCAATTTGATGCAACGCTCTTTTACGGGCTCCACCAGCTTAACGCGGTATCGCTTACTCAGCGCTTTCGCAGCATGGTAGCCCACCGAGCTTCCCCCTAGAATCATAATGTGTTTGATCTCCAATCGATCTTTCTTGAAAATCTCCAACACTCGATCCAGTCCTTCAGGATTTGCGCAGAAGTAAGCGTGATCATTAATCAAAAATCGCGTGTCTTTTTTCGGAACGATGGTTTCATTATTTCGCAATACGGCTACCGTAATAAAATTCTTATCCCTGTTGAGGTGAGCCAATTCTTCAATCGTCTTGCCCGCCACCAAACTGTCATGCTCCACCTTAAGCCCCATTAGCGAAAGCTTGCCCTTGTCGAAATCAATAAAATCAGTAAGAGCAGATTCTTTGCAAAGACGCTTGATCTCGCGCGCCGCCAAAGAAGCCGGTGAAATTAACTCGTCAATACCGATTTCGGCGAGATCCAATTTCTCTTTGCTGGTAAGAAACTCAACATTCGAAATCCGAGCCACCGTTCGTTTGGCGCCCAAGTGTTTGGCAATGATGCAAGTGGTGAGGTTTACGTCTTCACTATTGGTCACGCCTATTACCAGATCGGCCTTTTGAACCTTCGCATTGGTAAGGGTAATTATAGAGGTGGAACTACCTTCCAAAACCTCTAAGTCCAAATGTTGCGCGATTTGCTGTAGTGAATCGGGATCTTTATCGATCACCGTCAAAGCATGGCCTTCCATCGTCAGTAGTTTCGCTAAGTGAAATCCTACTTCTCCTGCACCGGCTATGATAACTTTCATTCAAGATGTCTTCTGAAAATGTGTACAAATATACGGAGTAGGAAGGCTCAATACCATTAATGGGGTATCTATTCTTCACACCGATCCCGTGATAATCTCGGGTATTAACGATTCCCGTTTTTTGTGATTTTCCAAGTACATTTAATGGTTACATTTGCGCCGCGTACTTCAAGGTTATCCGCTATTGGCGGACGGACAGAGGGGAATCGTGTGAGAATCACGAACTGTTGCGCAACCGTAATCAACCATCGAGTTGTAAGTCGGAATGCCTCACTTGAATGTATGAATTTTGCTTTCGCATAAAGAGCAAAGTTCAGTAGAGATAGATAGTGAGCATTCTTAGCTTTAAATTCTGTCTTATTGAGCAGGTAATCTTTTGTCGAGAGTTTGAATGACGAAAGAAAATGATCAAACTGCTCACTTCCGTAATCTTTATTCAAATCTTTTTGGTTTGTGGTTACTCCCGGCTTTACGGGCAGGTTGATACTACTTTACATATTCCGACGGTCCTTATTGAGGCAGCTACTATTCGATCATTCAGTGTGGGTAGTCAGGAGAAAACATGGAGAAAATCTGAACTTCAAAGTATCCCGTCTGCCGGTCTGCCCGAATTGCTACAATCGGAAGGCGTCTATGTGAAATCTTATGGCATGGGAAGTTTGGCCACTTCTTCGATCAGGGGTGGCTCCGCAGGCCATACGGCAGTTCTTTGGAATGGTATTCCGGTATCGAGCCCCATGCTCGGACAATTGGACTTAAGTCTCTTGCCGCTACCAGCTTTTAGTAGTGTAACGCTCAGAAGAGGCGGCGGGTCTACCGCTTGGGGCAGCGGAGCCATCGGCGGAGTGGTGCAATTGGAAAGTAAACTCAATTTTGATTCTCGTTCTGAGGGAGCGATTGAATCTGTATTGGGAGACTTTGGCCGCATCAGGCAAGGGCTCAGCTTTAAATTCGGAAGCAAAGATTTCTCAAGTCGCACTGCCTTTCAATATACTGAAGCTCAGAATGATTTTCGCTATTTTATCGCGGATGATTTCCCAAAGCGAAAGCAGACCAATGCAGAACTGTACCAACGTATTTTTACTCAGGATTTAGCTTTTAAGATTAACCCTCGACATCAGCTCAATCTGCATATTTATCATCAAGACGCTTATCGAGAAATTCCTCCGACCAATGTTCAGTCCAAAAGTACTGCCTACCAAGAAGATGAAGCTGACCGTATACTTTTCGGCTACTCGTATAAGCAAGGGAGTTGGCAAGTAAACCTCAAGACCGCCTATTTTGATGAGAGCATTTTTT
>CAZYWJ010000029.1:26791-34247 GCA_964651785.1 uncultured Cryomorphaceae bacterium | reverse complement strand
CGCAACTATTCACTAGATGAAGGCCTTCTTGACAATAGCGTATTGGGGATGGCTATGATGAATGACACCTTGTGGTTTTCTACCCTAAGTGGTCTGGCCTTCTTGGCTCCCGATGATCGCATTGATTATATGGAAGGGATAAATTCGACTTATATCTATGACCTCCAATCGCACCAAGATATTCTTTGGATCGGAACCGATGGCAACGGCTTGCTCAAAAAAGAGGGGTCGCGCATTTCTTCAGCCTCACAGGCCCTGGACGGTTCGACTGTATACAGAATAAGCCAAGATGCTCAGGGAAATTTTCGTTGTATCACCAAAAGCCGAGGGATATACGAAATGACATCGACTGGGATAATCCGGCAAGAAAGCGAAACCCAATACGACGGGTACACCTCATTTGGAAGTGGTCCCGAAAGCACCACGCTGCTAATAGATGATGGCAAACTGATCCTAAATCAAAGCGGAAAAACAGCGGTCTACCGGGAAGATTCAGGGTTTGACCTTCTTACGGATGCCTACCTCAACACCTTCACAAAACCGAGTGAAAAAGCGGTTTACTTCGGATCAGGAACGACCGTTTATCGGTATCAACCAAACCAAACGCTGCCCGGAGTACAAGTGGAATTGGTTGAGGCCACTTCTGATTTTGAGCCCATCCACACGAACCATTCGGAGATCGACTACGAGGCCAACAACCTCATCTTCAAACTGGCGGCACCTTGGTATCGAAATCCGGAAGACATTGAGTTTCGCTATCGACTAAAGGGATTGGAAGAGGAATTTCGTCTTACGAAAAACCCCGATTTGATCTATCCGAATTTGCGCTACGGCGAATACGTATTGGAAGCACAAGCGGGATACAGCGGAATATTCCACGATTCACCACGAAAGTTGATCTCCTTTTCAATAAAGAGGCCTTACTATCTCAATCCTTGGTTTATCTTACTCGCCATTCTCTTCTTGGGCACTATCGTCTATTTCATCGTAAAAGTCAGGGTATCTAACATCAACCGCTTACGATTGGCAGAAAGGCGCATGGTGGAAAGTGAATTAGCCGTTCTCCGAACTCAGGTGAATCCGCACTTTCTATTTAATAGCTTTAACACCTTAATGACCATCATTGAACCCGACAGCAAAGCGGGAGCGGAATATTTGGAAAAGCTCTCTGATTTCTACCGTCGGATCTTGGAGGAGAATAAAAGACAGGTCATCCGCCTTCAAGAAGAGTTGAAAATTCTCGAAGAATACATTTTCTTGCAAAAGAAGCGATTCGGAGATGCTTTTGAGGTAGAAATTCGACTTTCGGAAGAATCTAAAAAAGGATACATTCCCACCTTAACCTTGCAGCTCTTGGCCGAAAATGCCCTTAAACACAATATGGCTACACGCTCGAATCCGCTTCTGATAACCGTAGAGGAAGAAGGCGATTTTGTGAAAATAAAAAACCCCATTCGCAAAAAGCGACAGGAAGCAAACGGGACGGGAATGGGGCTCGAAAATATCCGATCTCGCTACACGGCCCTTTTCGGGAAGCATATCGATATTAAAAACGATGGTAAATACTTCACTGTGAAATTGCCAAAAATCAAAGCCGAAGATGCGCGTATTGATTCTTGAAGACGAAGCACCTGCCGCAGAACGCTTGGAGCGGCTCCTCCATGAGGTCGCACCTGACCTTAAAGTGATTGCCACTTTGGAAACTGCTGAAGAGGGAATTAAATTTTTAGAAAAGAAGGAAAAAATAGATTTGATCCTCAGTGATGTCGAGCTAGCCGACGGATTGTGCTTTGAGGTTTTCAGCCACACGTCTACCGAAATTCCGGTCATATTCACAACTGCTTATAACCAATACGCCATTCGGGCTTTCGAAGCCAATGCCGTGGATTATCTGCTCAAACCGGTGAAAGAGGCAGAACTGAAAAAGGCCTTGGCAAGAGCCAAAGAAAGAATGAGCTACCACCGAGAAGACTTGGATTACGGTAAGTTGGCAGAGGCCATTGAAAGCCGAAAAGAATTGGAAGTAAAGCGATACCTCGTGCGTTACGGCCAAAAGATGTTTGTGGTAGACCCGAATGAGGCGGCCTATTTTTATTCTGAGCAGAAGTGCACTTTTATGGTGAATCAAGAGGGAAAAAGCTTTCCCCTAGACGAGAGTCTGAGCCAAGTTGAGACGGATCTGACTTCCAAAGATTTTTTTCGAATCAACCGCAATTTCCTTATCAACATCTCTAACATTACCGAAATGATCACCTTCGGAAAGGCACGAATCAAACTGAAAGTCAATCCTCCCTTCGAAGACGAGAGTGCGCTAATGGTCGCTGCTGACCGCACCCCCGATTTCAGAAAATGGCTCATAGCGTAGATTCCGGGTTGAGCGGGATGATTTCCGGCTTGGGCAAAACGAATTTTTGAAAGCCTTTCCCGCACGGTACATTCGAAGTGTAAAATCATCTTCTCATGAAAACACCGGCAACTGAAATTGAAATTGCAGAAAAGTTGGCAAAAGAAATCCGGTCAGCTTCCCCTGACGATATTCTGGCCGGTGTTTTACAAATCAACGGTTCGGATCTCAATCGCCATAAGGTTGATGCCATTCGCATTTGTATTTTGGTAAAAAAGATACTGAGCACGAGATATAGAAATCTGATTCCGGGTTCAGGTAATTGGATTCCGGGTTCGGACAGAATAAAAAGTAAGGCTACAAAGTAAACCGTAGTTTAGAGCAAAGATTTACGACATGAATACCCGACTACTCATACAAATGCTCATTGCGCTGTTTGTTTTGGCAGGATGTCAACACGAGCCGCCCGAGGCGCCCCCTGCCGATCCCGGCGGTGGAGGCTCCGGTGGTGGCGGCGGCACAGGCGGAGGTGGCGGCGGTGGCGGCGGCGGAGGCGGAACTCCCGTCATTTGTGACCCTGATACGGTATATTTTCAACAAGCCGTATTACCATTAATCGTTAGCAGCTGTGCCATCCCCGGATGTCATGATCCGGGCTCACACGAAGACGGAGTGACACTCAATAACTACCAGAATATTTTCACTACGGGTGATATTGACCCCTTTGATCTCGATGGCAGCGACTTGTATGAAGTCATCACCGAAACTGATCCTGATAAACTTATGCCTCCACCTGATCAGTATCCATCACTTTCAGCTGATGAAATTGCCCTTATTCGCGATTGGATTTTGCAAGGAGCACTAAATAACTCTTGCGAATCAGCCGCATGTGATACCACGAATGTGACTTATATCGCCTCGATCGAGCCCATTATTTCAACAAAATGCATGGGATGTCATTCAGGTGCCAATCCCCAAGGCGATCTCAGTCTGACCAACTATTCAGAGGTCAGTTCCGAAGCACTTTTCGGAGATGTCTTGGCCGCCGTCCAACATCAATCGGGTGTAACAGCGATGCCGTATAACAGCGAGATGCTTCCGCAATGTGAAATAGATTTAATCAGAATTTGGATAGAGAATGGAGCGCCGGAATAAACGTGTAGGAACTGTAATGTCTTTGATTCTGATAGTCGTATTCGCACAGAGTTGCTACTACGATAATGAAGAGGAGCTTTATCCATTTGAAAACGCGAGCTGCGATACTTTGGCGGTTGTCACTTATCAAAATAAGATCGAAAGCATTATTCAGAACAATTGTGCCATCTCGGGTTGCCACACGGGAGTTAGCCCTACGGGAGGTTTGTTTTTGGACACTTACGCTCAAGTGAAAGCCATTGCTGATAATGGCAACCTTACAGACAGAACTATCGTGCAGCAAGATATGCCGCCGAGCTCACCATTGAGCAATTGTGATATGGAGGCCATTCAGGAGTGGGTGAATAACAACAGTCCCGAACAATAAAAATGCAACCATGAAAAAAGTACTGCTCATTTTACTCGCATTAATAGTGATAGGAGGCGCCGCAGGCTGGTATATGTACCAGAAACCGGTCTCTTCTCTGGAGAATGAAGACCCGGTGAAAACGCTCACGGCTACCGAACTCTTTGAGGAGTTTGGCGAAAACGAACAAGAAGCTATGAAAACTTACCAAAACAAAGTAGTGGAGGTAAGCGGAAAAGTGATAGAACAAATGGAAAATACCGATGGAAGCAAAACATTGATCCTCGATGGAGGCGATCCGATCTTCGGGGTAAAATGTCGCTTGGATCCGTCGGTAGAAACGGAATCTCTTCCTCAGAAAGGAGAAGAGGTTCGATTAAAAGGTCTGCTCATTGGCATGAATGCCGATGTGGAAATGAATCAATGTATAATCCTCTAAAAGAAAAAACATGAAAACAATAGCAACATTAGTACTGATAACATTAGCCACCGCATTATCGGCTCAATCAAAATACTTTACACGAAACGGAACCGTGACTTTTTTCTCTTCTGCTCCGATGGAAGACATCACGGCTGAAAATTACAACGCTACTGCGGTGATGGATGCCGAATCAGGAGCTTTAGAATTCAGCATATTAATGAAATCGTTCAATTTCAAAAAGGCACTGATGCAGGAGCATTTCAACGAAAACTACGTGGAATCCGAAAAATATCCGAAGGCAACCTTTAAAGGAAAAGTAACGAATATGGACGAAATTGATTTGTCGAAAGACGGATCGTATCCTGCCAAAGTAGAAGGTGAAATGACGATTCACGGGGTAACCCAAACTATTTCTCCTCAGGGAACAATAGTAGTGAAAGGCGAAAGCGTAAAATTGGAATCAAAGTTTATCGTGAAACCCGAAGATTACGATATCGAGATACCGGATGTGGTGAGAGAAAAAATTGCCAAGGAAATAGAGGTAACGGTACAAGCTGATCTTGAACCTTTGAAAAGATGATGAAGAAAAGTCTGATAGCGGCTTTCGTGTTTTTATCGAGCCTCTCCTTCGCTCAGGATGAAGGAGAGAGTCTTTTGGATCTGCTCGGCGAAGAAGAGATCACAAATTACGCATCCGCCAGCTTTAAAACGACCCGAATCATCAATGCACAAAGTATTGAGAACGTTGCCGAGGGCGTATTGGATTTTAAAATCTCCCACCGATTCGGGCGGGTCAATGGCGGACTCGGGGAGTTTTTCGGACTCGATCAGGCTACCATTCGCTTAGGTCTCGATTACGGAATAACCGATCGACTCATGATCGGTATCGGTCGAAGCACCGTTCAAAAAGCTATAGACGGATTTGCGAAATACAAGCTCCTTCGCCAAAGCACGGGAAAGAAGTACATGCCCATAAGTCTGAGTCTCTACAGCTCGGTTATGATCAATGCTCAGGCATGGGCCAACCCCGAACGCGAGAACTATTTTTCATCACGACTTTTTTACACGCATCAAATTTTGATCGGAAGAAAGTTCAGCAAAGGCACCAGTCTCATGTTGATGCCGACTTTGGTACATCGCAATTTGGTAGAATCCACTGCCGTGGAAAACGATGTTTATGCACTCGGTATCGGCGGGCGCCAAAAAATCTCGAATCGAGTAGCCATCACCTTCGAGTATTTTTACGTATTGCCGGATCAGATAGCCGACATCTACTCAAATTCACTTTCAATCGGTTTTGATATTGAGACGGGTGGGCACGTATTCCAACTCCACTTTACCAATTCATTGGGAATGATGGACAAGCAATACATCACGGAAACCACCGGCGAATGGGGCAAAGGAGACATTCACTTTGGCTTTAACATATCGAGGGTTTTTACACTGAAGGATACGAGGAAGAAGCCGGGGGAGTGAGTTAACCTTCCACCAGCACCATCCTCGCCGTATTCCGGCTCCTTTGTTCTACCAATACTTTTTTTCCGATCAGCAATCGGCTGATGGTTTCCTGATCGTAGTGGCGAATGGTGACCAACTCGCAAGGATGATTGTAAAGTACTTCGTAGCGATCTCGAAATTTATCCTTCAAGCGATCCAGCTTCTTTTCGTTGAAATCAACGCAGATCGAAAAGTTGAGCGCAGAATTTTGCATGGTGTTCATTTTGATTCCGTTCTCCACGAAATACCCGAATAGCTCACTGAGATTTTCCTCATTTACAAATGAGAAATCGCGCGGAGTGAATGAAATCAAAATCTGATTGGTCTTAAAAATGTAAGAGGGTACGAGCGAGTCACTGAAAGTACTCGAATCTATTCGCGTTCCCTCCGCCTCAGGATGCTGAAAAGACTTGACCCAAAGAACGATGCCTTTGTTTTGCAGCGGCTTGATGGTTTTCGGATGGATAACCGAGGCCCCGTAATACGCCAACTCAATGGCTTCTTTGTAGCTGATTCGCTTTAGCATAACGGCTTCCGAGAAATACTTCGGGTCGGCATTGAGGACACCGGGCACATCCTTCCAAATGGTCACGTTTTCAGCATCGAGCACATAAGCAAAAATGGCGGCACTAAAGTCTGAGCCTTCTCGTCCCAAGGTGGTCACATTCAGCTCAGCCGTATGGCCAATAAAACCTTGGCTGAGCATGATTTTCATCCCCTTCCCCTTCACCCTATCCCATTCAGCTTTCACCAAATCGATGGTTTTCTCCCAATTCACTTTTCCCTCCCGATACGTAGAATCGGTGCGCACCAATCGCCGTGCGTCGGCCCAATGACAGGCCACCCCCTTATGGTTCAAATACTCGGAGATGATAGTCGTTGACAGCACCTCTCCGAAGCTCACTATTTGATCGTAATCGTAGTCGTAGTTGTCAGAAGGCGGTCGCTGCAAGCGCGATTCCATCTGAGAAAACACACCATCAACTGTCTCTTGAATTCTTTCTCCTCCTTCCAATTTTTTAATGATCGACCGATGAAAATCTTTGACTTCCGTCAATCGCTTCTCAATCTCGTTACTTCCCGAGGCGTAGGCTTCCGTCAAAAGTTCCAAGGCATTGGTCATCTTTCCCATGGCAGAAACCACCACTACCAGCTCATTGGCAGGATGACTTTCAATAATCTTCGCTACATTTTTTACACCCTCGGCATCTTTTACCGATGCCCCTCCGAATTTGAAAACTTTCATCTGCTATCTGTTTTGCAACTCTTCCCGAGTAAATCGGCCATCCAACCATTCGGCGGTCAGAGCGGCATTGTACTTTTTGTAAAAATTGATGGCTGATTCATTCCAATCGAGCACCTGCCAATCCATCCGTGCGTAATTTCGCTTTTTGGCGATGCGCATTACTTCTTCAAAAAGCATGGCTCCTACCCCTTTTCTTCTTTCGGAAGATTTTACCACAAAATCCTCCAAATGCATCGCACGCCCCTTCCAAGTGCTGTACTTTTCGTAAAACATGGCGGCCCCTACTACACCTTCTTTTCCTTCGGCTACGATAATTTCTAAAATCGCATTATCACCGAAACTATCGTTTAGCAATTCCTCCTCGGTTAATTCCATTTCATCCAAAGCTTTCTCAAACTCTGCCAATTCGGTAATCAACGCATGAACTTCAGGGATATCATCGGGACG
>CAZYWJ010000029.1:0-26691 GCA_964651785.1 uncultured Cryomorphaceae bacterium | reverse complement strand
AATCCATCGTGGCTTTTCCCTTTAAAAATCCTCATATTTGTACACCTACTGAAAACCATCATGAGTAAACTAACTACGCTCGGAGAATTCATCGTAGAGCGACAATCCGATTTTCCTTTTGCAAAAGGGGAACTATCCCGACTCTTAAGTGCTATTCGCCTTGCGGCAAAAATCGTGAACCGAGAGGTTAATAAAGCCGGTCTGGTCGATGACATCTTGGGAAATGCCGGCGAAGAAAACGTTCAAGGCGAGCAACAGCAAAAGCTGGATGTATACGCAAACAATCAAATGATCGCGGCATTAAAAGCCCAGCAAGAAGTTTGCGGAATCGGCTCTGAAGAAAACGAAGACTTCATCGCTTTCGACAAAGGTCAAGCCATTTGGGGAAAGTATGTCGTTTTAATGGATCCGCTGGACGGCTCCTCAAATATTGACGTGAATGTCAGCATCGGAACGATCTTTTCTATTTATCGTCGAAAAAGCAAACCCGGAACGGTAGCTACACTGGAAGACTTTCTCCAGCCGGGCGATGATCTGGTTGCCGCAGGCTACGTCATTTACGGATCTTCTACGATGCTCGTTTTCAGCACAGGCCACGGAGTCAATGGTTTTACACTCGATACATCCATCGGCGTTTTTTGCCTTTCTCATCCCAACATGAAAATCCCCGAAGACGGTAGAATTTATTCGATTAATGAAGGGAATTACAAGCAATTTCCGGAAGGGGTAAAACGCTACATCAAATACTGTCAGGAAGAAGATGAGGCGACTGATCGACCTTACACGAGTCGTTACATCGGTTCATTGGTAGCCGATTTTCATCGAAATTTGATAAAAGGCGGAATTTATATTTATCCGCAAACAGGTTCGAATCCGAATGGAAAATTGCGCTTGATGTACGAGAACATTCCTTTGGCTTTTCTTGTTGAGCAAGCCGGTGGCAAAGCTTCTGACGGAAGAAGGCGAATTTTGGGAATCGAACCCAATCACCTTCACCAGCGAACGCCACTTTTTATCGGATCGAAAAAAATGGTAGAAAATGCCGAAGCCTTCATGAAGGAGTACAGCCCTGCTGAAGCGCGCACTGAAGCATGAACATAAGCGAACTCGCACAAAACTATTCGGAGAGCACCAAGACGCTCGCTATTTCAACCGCCCTCAAAACTGAAAGTGCGCGACTTGCCCTGCGCGGAATCGTGGGTTCGGGATTTGCTTTTTTGGCGCAAGCCATCATAAAAGAAAGCGGTCGCGACCACCTTTTCATTTTCAACGATAAGGAAGAAGCAGCCTATTTTCTCAACGACTTGCAAAAGTTTGAAGAGAAGGCATTTCAGACGGTATTCTACCCCGAGAGCTACCGCGTTCCTTATGAAGTAGAAAATACCGATAATTCGAATATCGTTTTGCGAGCCGAAGTTCTGAAGACGATTTCAGGTCGAGGTAAAAAGCCTTGTGTCGTCGTGACCTACCCCGACGCATTGGCCGAAAATGTGGTGACGCGAAAGCAGCTGGGCAGCCATACGTTCAAAGTCGAGGCGGGAAAGTCTTACAGCATCGATTTTTTGAATGAACTCCTCACCGAATACGAGTTTCATCGGGTGGATTTCGTGTATGAGCCCGGACAATTTTCTATTCGCGGAGGTATTGTCGACGTGTTTTCATTCGGAGAAGATTTCCCCTATCGCATCGAGTTTTTCGGAGATGAAGTGGAGTCGCTCCGGCAGTTTGATCCCGTAACGCAGCTCTCCACCAAAAGCGCGAAGAAATTCACCGTCATCCCGAATATCCAACACACTTCCATGTTGGAATCGCGGGAGAGTTTTCTCGATTTCATCGGAAATGAAACGGCCATTTGGACCAAAGATGATTCGGTGGTGGCCGATCGATTGGATCGAATTTTTGAAGTGGCGGAAAAGCAATACGGCAAGTTAAAGTCCGAATTGAAGAGGCTTCCGCCGAAAGAGCTTTATATCGATGGAGACACATTTACTGCCAAAAGTGAATCATATCGGCGCATCGGGTTTGGAACGAGCTATTCAGATACGGATTTGAAGTTTGATTACAATCAGGCACCGCAGCCGGCTTTCAACAAAAACTTCGATATGCTCATCGCCAATCTTCACGAAAATGAAGAAAAAGGCTATGCGAATTTCCTGTTCAGCTCTAATCAAAACCAGGTGGAGCGCTTGGAGCGGATTTTTGAAGACCTGGATGCCAAGGTGAAGTTCACCCCGATCCTTACCGAAATTGCGGAAGGCTTTATCGATAAGGATTTGAAAATCTGCTGCTATTCAGATCATCAAATTTTCGAGCGTTATCATCGGTTTTACCTCAAGGAAGGTTTTAAGAAAAACAAAGAAGCGCTTACGCTGAAAGAGCTGAGCAGCCTTCAGCCCGGAGATTTCGTGACGCACATCGATCACGGAGTCGGTAAGTTTTCAGGGCTGGAAAAAATAGACGTAAACGGAAAGGAGCAGGAAGCGATCAGATTGGTTTATCGCGATAACGATATCCTCTACGTCAGCATTCATTCGCTTCACCGCATCAGTAAATATTCGGGAAAAGACGGAACGGAGCCTTCCATTAACAAACTGGGGAGCGCCGCTTGGCAAAAGACAAAAGCCAAGACGAAAAAACGGGTCAAAGAGATTGCATACGACCTCATCAAACTTTACGCAAAGCGAAAGGCCAAGAAAGGATTTGCCTTTTCGCCTGACAATTACTTGCAAACCGAGCTGGAGGCATCTTTTATTTATGAAGACACGCCCGATCAGATGAAGGCGACACAAGCGGTGAAGGAAGACATGGAGTCTGCCTCACCGATGGATCGTTTGGTTTGTGGCGATGTGGGTTTTGGAAAAACGGAGATCGCCATTCGAGCTGCTTTTAAAGCCGTTTGCGACAGCAAGCAGGTAGCCATTTTGGTTCCGACCACCGTTTTATCACTACAGCACTTCAAAAATTTTAAAAAGCGCTTGGAAGATTTTCCCGCTCGAGTGGGATTGCTCAATCGCTTTGTAAGCGGAAAGAAACAAACCGAGACCTTAAAGGCATTGGCATCCGGGGAGATTGACATCATTATTGGTACGCACAAACTGGTTGGAGCCAAAGTGAAGTTCAAGGATTTGGGGCTATTGATTGTAGACGAAGAGCAAAAATTCGGAGTCGGGGTTAAGGACAAGCTCAAAAACATGAAGGCCAATGTGGACACCCTGACGATGACCGCTACGCCGATTCCGCGGACCTTGCAATTTTCGATGATGGGCGCACGGGACCTCAGCATTATCAATACGCCACCGCCCAACCGATTTCCCGTGCAAACGGAACTTTTCACCCTGAATGAAGAAGTCATACGCGATGCGGTGAGCTACGAAATCAGCCGCGGAGGCCAGGTCTTTTTCGTTCACAATAAGATCCAGAACATTCAGGAAGTGGCAGGTATGATTCAGCGACTGGTTCCCGATGCGCGAATTGTAATCGGTCACGGACAAATGGACGGTCCGAAACTCGAAAAAGTAATGACCGATTTCATCGAAGGAGTTTTCGATGTATTGATTGCGACGACCATAATCGAATCGGGGATTGATATTGCGAATGCCAACACGATGATCATCAACAACGCGCATGAATTCGGATTGAGCGACCTTCACCAATTGCGCGGTCGAGTAGGACGGAGTAATAAAAAAGCGTTTTGCTACCTCATCTCACCGCCTCAATCCATCCTTTCTTCCGAAGCGCGAAAACGATTGCAAGCCGTAACGCAATTCAGCGATTTGGGCAGCGGAATGAACATCGCCATGCGCGACTTGGATATTCGCGGAGCGGGAAACCTGCTGGGTGGCGAGCAAAGTGGATTTATAAACGATCTCGGCTTTGAGACCTATCAAAAAATCTTGGATGAAACGGTTCGTGAGCTCAAAGAAAACGAGTTCAAAGAACTGTATCACAAAGAGACCGAGAAAACGGGGGAATATGTGAGCGACTGTGTGCTGGAGACGGATTTGGAAATCCTGATACCCGACAGTTACATTATCGATATTGCCGAAAGGCTGAGCATCTACCGCGAGCTGGACAACTTGTCTACCGAGATAGAGCTGGAAGATTACAAACAAAAGTTGGAAGATCGATTTGGTGAATTGCCGAGTCAAACCCAAGATTTATTCGACGCTCTTCGGCTGCGCCGAATCGCCAAAGAAATCGGTTTTGAAAAACTTACCCTTAAAGGCGAAAAGCTAATCGGAAATTTTGTTTCGAATCAAAACTCGGCTTACTTTCAAAGCAGTGCTTTCACGAAAGTGCTCGATTTCATTAAAAACAATCCGCCCGGCTACAAGATGTACGAAAAAGGAAGCGGTTTGCGACTTTCCAAAGTAAACGTCAGAACTATTCGTGAAGCTATAGAGGCCTTGCTTCCACTACACCTTGAGGTAGAAGCTCTTGCCAATCAATAAACGCTATGGCACAAGGTTTGTCTGTTTGCAACAAAACCGTGGATATGAGAAGGTTAATTCTAGTGTTTTTTCTTTTAATGGCTATTAGTAGTCAGGCTCAGCAAAATCAAGTAGTCTTGGAACCGGTAAATCGCCGTACGTTCACCCTTTCCGGCGGTTTTCAACTTGCCGTTCCGACGGGCGAGTTTAGCGAAAGCTACGACGGAAATCCCTTCGGGATATTTACCGCACTTTCACTACCTATCGGGGATACGCCGATAGAAGTGGGTGGAGGATTTGTTTGGAATTCACTCTCAAGCCAAAGTGAATCGGTGACCATCCAAAACACTTTGGTACCCGACCGAGATCGCGGTGACCTATTTGTAAGGGGAAACGCATATACCTATCAACTACACGGGAGGTTGAGACCTTTGAACGGAAAGTTCAGACCCTACGGGGAGGTTTTTGCAGGAGTGAGAAACTTCAGTGTGACTTCTGAATTGAAATTGGACAATGTCAATCAGGCTTCAGGAGATTTAGCTGAGCGCGACTTTACGTTTCTCGCGGGATGGGCCATTGGTTTGAAATATCAACTGATTCCGGGCATTTTTTTAGAAGCCAGATATGATAATCAAGCAGGTAGCGAAGCCACTTATATTGACCCCGAATCAGTGGTCATAGGCAGTGACGGAAGTTTCTCTTACGACACTAAAAATTCCAAGACTTCGCAATGGGCCATTTCTGTCGGTGTGGCTTTCAGCTTTTGAAGAAACTGACCTTTACATCAAAGCGCCACCTTTCGGTTTTTCTTTCTCAGGTATATCCTCATCGCCGATAACCTCCTTTAAATCGATTTCTATCGTTTTGCAAATGGAAGTCAGCGCCACATCGGTTTTCCATCCTGCAAAAGGTTTTGACATGACCCGACCGATAACATAAATCTGATAAAAAATCCAACTCACCAAAATGGTAACGGGGAAAATCAGCCATGAGGCTGAATAGGAAACGAATGAATCAATAAAGGCAAAGGGAAAAAAGAAAACGAACACCAAGAGAAAAGCCATGGTATAGTAATCGTAAGGTACCGGCAGCGGAGTATTTTTTATTCGTTCGGCTCGACCTTGTAAATCAGTGATACGGGTCAGCGTATCGTCCATCTGAATGTAGCTGAATGTGTCCATTGTTTCATGCGCATTTAACTCCTTGATGGCATATCCCATCAGCATTCCCAAATGAGTGGCTCGATTGGTTTTAGACATTACATGAGCGTAATCCTCATAACGCAAGTGTTTTGCCACGGTCTGCTTCCACTCTTTCGTGTCATCGATTTCTCTTAGCTGCAGACGCAATGCATTGATAAACGCAATTTGTGTTCGGACGATTCGCGTGCAATTCTCCCAAAGCTCCGGGGTGACCTGTGATCGATCGACAATGGTTAGAGCTTGCCGTGTAAAGGTTCGGCTCTCGTTTACTATACCGCCCCAAATTTTTCGAGCTTCCCACCAGCGCTCATATGCTGAGGTATTTCTGAAACCGAGAATAATGGCGAGCGCAGTACCTAATATTCCAACCACCCCTATAGGAACGGTCAATTGAGTTTGACCCCACAAAACGTGTAATGACCATGCCAACGAGCTACATATCAAGCTGAAAAGCATATTCTTCCACGAGTACCTTATCGCTGTATCTATTCTGAAATGGCGCCTGACGATCATAATCGATTGTAGTATTTTGAACCGAAACGACTCAAAATCAGGCGAAATATAATGATTTGGAAAAGGAGCGCTTTAAAATGTTGAAGATGTCTCGAATTAATTGCTGCGGATGGCTTCTACGGGCACCATTCGCGAAGCCATCATGGCAGGTATAAGTCCTGAAACCAATCCGATGCCAATTGAAAAACCCAAACCGATCCCGACATTTTTTAAGGTTAGGGATAAATCGAAACCCGTAGCCGAGCTGGCAGCCAAGCCGGCTAAAAAAATGATTAAAAGTCCGATGGCACCGCCAATTAAGCAAAGCAATACCGACTCAAATAAAAACTGAAAGAGGATAAAGCTGCGTCGAGCCCCAAGGGCCATTTGAATTCCAATTATGCTTGTTCTCTCTTTTACAGACACGAACATGATATTAGCAATGCTGAATCCGCCAACCAAAATGGAAAATCCACCGATAATAATACCCACTAAGGTCAGAATTCCAAAAACCTGATCCAGCCCGCTATTCAACATGCTCGACTTGTTCAAGGCGAAGTTTTTATCTTCTGAAGGGCGTAGTTTCCGAATAGAGCGCATATTCATCATGGCTTCATCCTCCATTGCCTTGAGGCTCACAAATTCTTTCGGCTTCATGGTTATTTGGGTGTTCGATTCGTTGAGATTCATGATGGTCTGACCAAAAATTACGGGAACGATCACCCATTCATCGGCTCCTCCACCCAACAAACTTTGACCCTCTTTTTCCAAAACTCCGATAACGGTTGTTCTGAATCCACCTACTTTGATATTCTTCCCAATAGGATTCTCGGGGCCAAATAAGGTTTGAGCGACATCAAAACCCAGAAGACACAAGCGTTTTCCCGAATTTAGTTCAGATGGAAGAAAATTTCGCCCACGACCTATGTCGACGGTGATGAAATTTTCAAAACCCTCTGCGGCCGCAATAACACTGATGCCCTCAGCCGTACTGTTTCCATACTCTACCGTCCGAGAGGCACCGGCAAAGAAGCTGACTACACCTGCAGAATTCATTCTCTGCTTCATTAGTTTAGCTTCTTCATACGTCACTTGAGGACGCTTCATGTATTTCCACCAAGCATATTCGCCATCTCCTGCCTCGGGGCCCCATGGCATTTTTTCAATGAAAAGAGCATCATCTCCCAAGCTTTCGAAGGAACTCCTTACACTGCGCTCCATACTATCTACTAGCGTAAATACGGAGATAATGGCAAAAATTCCGATTGTAATTCCGAGCAGTGACAGCAAGGTTCTGAGGCGGTTGACCACCAGCGA
Source organism: uncultured Cryomorphaceae bacterium (assembly GCA_964651785.1). Taxonomy (GTDB): domain Bacteria; phylum Bacteroidota; class Bacteroidia; order Flavobacteriales_D; family Cryomorphaceae; genus JAKVAV01. The sequence continues at coordinate 19,250 of CAZYWJ010000029.1, read as the reverse complement.
AGACACTGCAAAAGCGCTGCCTTCTTTAACTAATCTTAAATAGACTTTTAAACGGGCCATTTTCCTTCTTCGTGATTTCTACCGGTATCAAAATTAAGGAGCTCCATCGGATTGAATCGAACCGTTCATGTAAAATGAAGCAAAATCAGGTTATCAACAGGCATGTTATTTTATTAACACCACCTACAAAAGCCGCGTCAACAGTGATTTTGATACGACTTTTCTTGTTAACATTGCATATCGTACTAAGTTCAAAAGAAATCCCGTCTTGAAGCCGATTAAATCAGCCCTCATTTCCGTATTCCACAAAGATCGGTTGGAACCCGTTATAGCTAAGCTTAAAGAACTGAATGTCACCATCTACTCTACCGGTGGCACCGAAAAATTCATCCTCGAGCAAGGCGCCGAAGTTGAGGCTGTGGAGGATTTGACCGATTATCCCAGCATTTTGGGAGGAAGAGTCAAGACCCTGCACCCGAAAGTTTTCGGGGGTATTTTGAGCAGAAGAGCAGAAGCAGGCGACATTGCTCAGTTGGAGGAATACGCCATTCCCGAAATTGATTTGGTAATTGTGGACTTGTATCCGTTTGAAGACACCGTGGCTTCAGGCGCGGAAGAACAAGCCATCATTGAAAAGATTGATATCGGGGGGATTTCTCTTATCCGGGCTGCCGCCAAAAATTTCAAGGACGTACTGATTGTTCCGAGTCGAGATTCTTACGATGATTTACTCGATATCCTCGAGCGCAACAACGGAGCTTCTGAAATAGCTGATCGCAAAAAGATGGCGGCGAAAGCATTTGAAATTTCTTCGCACTACGATTCGGCGATTTACAATTACTTCAGCCAAGATCAGGAACTGCCTGCTCTCAAAGTGAGTGTGACAAAAGGCAGATCATTGCGTTACGGCGAAAACCCGCATCAGAGAGGACGGTTTTACGGAAATCTGGATGAAGTTTTCGATCAACTGCACGGAAAAGAACTTTCGTACAATAACCTGTTGGACATTGATGCCGCGGTAATGTTGATGAACGAATTTCAAGCAGGTGAGCCGGCATTTGCCATTCTTAAGCACAACAATGCCTGCGGATTGGCGGTGAGAGGCGATTTAAAAACCGCTTTCAAAGACGCTTTGGCCGGAGACCCCGTTTCGGCATTTGGCGGTGTGTTGATCGCCAATAAAAAGATGGACGCTTCAACCGCTGAAGAGGTTAACAAGATATTTTGTGAGGTAGTTATCGCCCCCGACTTTGATGAGAGTTCATTGGAAATATTAAAATCCAAAAAGAACCGAATTCTACTCAAACAAAAGAAGGTAGAATGGCCGAAGTCCGGTTTGAGAACGACGTTGAACGGTTATCTGTGGCAAGACAAAGACGCAGTGACTGATCAAAAGACCGATTTCGAATTTGTAACCAATATTAAACCTTCGGAAGAAGAAATGGATGACTTGGTATTTGCTTCGAAGATTTGCAAGCACACCAAATCAAATACGATCATTTTGGCCAAGAACAAACAACTTTTGGCAGGCGGAACGGGCCAAACGTCGCGCATTGATGCGCTGAAACAAGCCATTGAGAAAGCAAATAGTTTTGAGCTCAGTTTAGACGGTGCGGTAATGGCTTCGGATGCATTTTTCCCTTTTCCCGACAGTGTGGAAATAGCTCATAAAGCCGGAATCAAATCCGTTATTCAACCCGGCGGTTCAATAAAAGACCAACTTTCCGTTGATTACTGTAACGAAAACAAGATTTCGATGGTATTTACAGGGAAAAGACACTTTAAGCACTAACTTTGAAAGAAACCTTTTATGGGTCTGTTTAGCTTTTTTACGCAAGAGATAGCCATTGACTTGGGAACGGCGAATACCTTGATCATTTACAATGACAAGGTTGTCGTCGACGAGCCCTCTATCGTAGCCAAAGACCGCACCACCGGAAAGGTGATTGCCATAGGAAGGCAAGCCCAGCAGATGCACGGGAAAACCCACGAGAACATCAAGACCGTAAGGCCACTGAAAGACGGTGTAATAGCAGACTTCCAAGCTGCAGAAGCGATGATCAGAGGGATGATCAAAATGATCAAGCCCGGCAAATCGTGGTTTACGCCATCCTTGCGAATGGTTATCTGCATCCCCTCGGGAATTACGGAAGTGGAGAAAAGGGCCGTAAGAGATTCGGCTGAGCATGCCGGAGCAAAAGATGTTTACCTCATTCACGAACCGATGGCCGCTGCAATAGGAATCGGAATTGACGTGGAAGAGCCGATGGGTAACATGATTATCGACATCGGAGGTGGCACCAGCGAAATTGCTGTAATTGCCTTAGGCGGAATTGTTTGTGATAAAAACATCCGCATTGCCGGAGATGAGTTTACCAAAGACATCGAAGAATACATGCGCAGACAGCACAATATCTTGGTTGGAGAGCGCACTGCAGAACAAATAAAAATCGAAGTCGGTTCCTCTCTACCCGAGCTGGATGATCCACCGGATGATTTCGCCGTTAGAGGAAGAGACTTAATGACCGGTATTCCTAAAGAAATTCAGGTGAGCTATTCTGAAATCGCTCACGCTTTGGATAAGTCCATCTCAAAAATTGAAGAGGCTATTTTAAGTGCTTTGGAGCAAACTCCGCCTGAGCTATCTGCGGATATTTACCGCACGGGAATTTACCTCGCAGGTGGTGGTTCGATGCTGAGAGGATTGGACAAACGAATCTCACTTAAGACGAAACTGCCGGTACACATCGCCGAAGATCCGCTGAGAGCCGTAGCGAGAGGTACGGGTATTGCTTTGAAAAATATCGATCGCTTCCAATTCCTGATGCGCGATTAAAGAAAGGAGTAAATATCGATGAGGAATTTTGTTCGCTTCTTGGTCAAGTACCACATCTTCCTCTTCTTCCTCGTGCTTCAGGTATTCTGTTTTTACTTGATTTATTCCAATAATCGCTTTCATCAGGCCAACTTTATCAACTCGTCTAACCGTCTGGTAGGGACTCTTTTTGCATGGAAGAGCAACCTGACTGAATACATTGAGCTCCAACGGGTAAATGATGAGTTGGCAGCAGAGAACGAAGAACTTTTAAATCAGATTCCGGAATCATTCGTAAATGTAAATGAGCATTTCGTTATGATCAACGATACGCTGAGGGAACGGAAGTTTCGTTACAAGTCGGCACAAATTGTCAACAGTTCAATCAATAAGCAGTTAAATTATTTGACAATCAACAAAGGCTCAAAAGACGGAATCATACCGGAGATGGGGGTGATCGGTACCGAAGGTCTGGTGGGCGTGGTGAAGGATGTCTCTGAACATTTCAGCACCGTTATCCCGATTATCAATCAACGATTTACCGCCAGTGCCGAATTAAAACGTACGGGTAATTTCGGCTTGCTGAAATGGAGTGGTGAAGATTATCAATATGCCGGATTAATTGACGTACCGCGACATGTGGATGTAATGATCGGCGATACCGTAGTGACACGCGGGGCCTCGGCTATTTATCCTAAGGGAGTCCACATCGGTATAGTGGATGATGTAAGTTCCAAAGACGGAAGTAATTTTCATGATATTCGCGTAAAGCTAGCCGTTGACTACAATAAATTGCGCTACGTGGACGTGATCGAAAATGTTTTGAAGAAAGAACAGCGTGAACTTGAAGCCTTAACCGAAGAAGATGATCAGTGAGGTAATCAGAAATGTGGGTCGGTTTCTTTTGCTCGTTTTTTTGCAAGGACTCATTCTCAATGATATCAATCTCTTGCAGGGAATGGCCATTCCCTATTTGTACATTCTCTTTATCCTCATGCTTCCGATGGAAACCCCTCGGTGGTTGGAATTGATATTGGGACTGATCGTAGGGCTTTCCATCGATATGTTTACCAATACCATCGGTATTCATGCTTCGGCCTCGGTCTTTTTAGCTTTCCTACGTCCCGTTTATCTAAAAGCGATTGCCCCGCGAGATGATTACGAATTCGGACAACAGCCCACCATTTCCGATCAAGGTTTAAGTTGGTTTTTAAAATATGCACCCGTCCTTATTCTGGCGCACCATTTTTGGCTTTTTTACGTTGAAGTATATTCATTCAAGAGTTTCTTCACCACATTATTGCGTGTCATATTGAGTTCGACTTTTACATTCATTCTGGTCGTGCTGTCGCAGTATCTGGTATTTAATACAAAGCGTACTTCAGCCGTATGAATTTAGGCAATCGAAAATTTGTCATCCTACTGATTTTTTTGGTGGTTGGTATCATTTTCATCATCAGACTATTTTACATACAAGTAGTAGATGACCGTTGGCAGGTGCTGGCTACCAAATCCTCGGAAAGAGTTATCACCGAATACCCGTCTCGCGGATTGATTTACGACCGCAAAGGGCGAATAATGGTGAGCAATACACCCGTCTACGATTTAATGGTTTTACCCCGCGACGTCGAACCTTTTGATACGGCTGCATTTTGTCGCTTGGCAAAGATTGATCGGGAAACGTTTGACGAGCAATTTGAGAAAGCTCGCAGCTACAGCCGATATAAACCATCGGTATTGATCAAACAGATTCCCGCTTCAGAGTATACCGAATTAGCAGAAAACCTACATCGATTTCAGGGTTTTTACGGACAACCGAGAACTTTGAGAAATTACCCCAGTCCCGTAGCTGCCCACGCGATGGGCTATGTGAGTGAGGTAACTCCGAAAATAATCGAAGAGAATTCATATTATGAGCCGGGCGACTATATCGGTGCGAATGGTGTGGAAAGTATTTATGAGGAAGTATTGCGTGGAAATCGCGGCAAAAGAGTCGTATTGGTCGACGTACACAACAATGAGAGAAGCTCTTACATGGGGGGGCTTTACGACTCCATAGCAAGAGCGGGAAAGAATATTACGTCGAGCATAGATTTGGAACTTCAGGAGTACGGTGAACTCCTGATGAAAAATAAACGCGGAAGTATTGTGGCCATTGAACCTGCCACGGGAGAAATACTTTGCATCGTAACCAATCCCAACTACGATCCGAATCTTTTGGTAGGTCGGGTAAGGGGTAAGAATTACGGCGAACTGAGTGCGGATACCTTGAAGCCGCTTTTCAACCGGGCTCTCATGGCTCGCTACCCTCCCGGATCTACTTTTAAATTGATTCAAGGATTGATCGGCCTGCAGGAAGGTGTAATTGACCCGAATACCCGATTTTCATGCAACGGCGGTTATTTCTATGCGGGCAGACGCTTGGGCTGCCATGCTCACTCTTCGCCCGTTGATTTGAAATTTTCTATCCAAACAAGTTGCAACGCATACTATTGCAATGTTTTCAAGCGTATTCTCGACAAGTATCCCACCAGTGAAGAGGGGTATCAAGTTTGGAGAGAGCACCTCACGAAATTTGGTTTAGGCAATAGGCTGCATGTGGACATGACCAGCGAGATAGATGGCTTTGTACCAAAAACCACCTATTACGACAAATTTTACGGTCAACACAGATGGAACGGCCACACCATTATTTCGCTTGCCATCGGTCAGGGAGAGCTCGGAGTTACCCCGATTCAAATGGCCAATTTTTCTGCTATCCTGGCAAACAGAGGTTGGTACTATACTCCACATGTCATTAAAGAAATAGATGGAGTGCCCCTCACGGATAGCACCTACACGGAAAAACATCTGACCGGTATAGATGCAGAACATTTTGAGCAAGTGGTAGAGGGTATGTTTCGAGTTGTGGAATCGGGTACGGGGCGCGGCGTGCGTTTCAGTCCTGACATTGAAGTATGCGGAAAGACGGGTACGGCTCAAAACCCGCACGGAAAGGACCACTCGATTTTCATAGCCTTCGCGCCCAAAGATGACCCGAAGATTGCGGTAGCCGTCTACGTAGAAAATGTCGGCTTCGGTTCTACCTGGGCGGCCCCCATCAACAGCTTGATCATGGAAAAATACTTGACGGATACCATCAGCAGACCGTGGGTAGAACAACGAATGTTGGAAGGTAATCTCTTGACACAAAAATAATATGGCGAGAGGTCAAAACATTATCAAGAATCTTGACTGGTTCAGTATCATCATCTTTCTGACCTTAGCAATAATGGGTTGGTTTAACATCTATTCGGCCAGCTATAATCCCGAACATCCTTCCATGTTTGACTCTACTCAAGAGTACGGGAAACAATTTATTTGGATCGCTACATCGGCTGTATTGGCATTGGTGGTTTTACTATTCGATGGTGACTTCATCAAAAGAACGGCACCTGTTGTTTTCGGCGTCACTACCCTACTTCTTGTGCTTGTCTTAATTTTCGGAAAAGAAGTCAACGGCGCAAAAGCGTGGTTTGGTTTCGGGAGTTTCGGGATTCAGCCCAGCGAGTTCGCCAAATTGGGAACGGCTCTGATGCTGGCCTACTACCTCAGTCAAGTCAATATCAAAATTGAACAAACTAGCACGAAAGTTAAAGCAACAGCCATCATTGCATTCCCCGCCTTATTGATTTTGCTGCAACCCGATACGGGTACCGTTTTGGTATTCTTGGCTTTTATTCTTGTTTTATATCGAGAAGGCCTATCGGGAAATATCCTGCTCTTGGGATTATTGGCAATGATATTGGCCATCTTTTCGCTATTGCTTAAGGCTACTACCGTTGATATTTTTGGAAATCCCGTAGGAGGGCAATACGTATTGATGATAGCGATCGTTCTGTTATCTGTCTTGGTCTTTTTCGTAATTCAGCGATTTGTCTTGCCCCGTTACCGCAAAAGAAACTACATCCTCTTAATAGGGACGGCCCTGGGCAGTTTGATTTTCATCGGAACTTTAGATCAGGTTTTTGAAAACGTTTTGGAGCCACACCAAAAAATTCGGATCAATATTCTTTTGGGATTAGCTGAAGATCCGCAAGGGGCGGGATACAATGTAAAGCAATCCAAAACAGCCATCGGTTCGGGTGGTTTTTCCGGTAAGGGATACTTGGATGGCACGCTCACAAAGTACAAATACGTCCCCATGCAGAGCACGGACTTTATCTTTTGCACTATAGGTGAAGAGTGGGGTTTTGTGGGCAGCTCCGTAGTTATACTAATCTTCTTAGCACTTATGCTGCGCATCGTATTCATTGCCGAAAGGCAGCGCTCTACCTTCACGCGCATTTACGGCTACTCGGTAGCTTGTATTCTCTTCCTGCATCTGCTCATAAATGTTGGAATGACCATCGGGCTGGCTCCCGTAATCGGTATTCCCCTCCCCTTTTTCAGTTATGGTGGCTCCTCGCTTTGGGGTTTTACGCTGCTTCTCTTTATTCTGCTAAAGCTGGATACGGAGAGGTTGGTGGTGTTGAGGTGATTCTTCAGCCCATAAAGCTATTTCGCAAAAAACAAGATCTTTTAAATGCATTATCTTGGTAGTATGGAATTATCAGAGCAAAAGCTTCACTTAATAGAACGTCTGATGCGGGTGACTACATCTGAAACCTTAACAAGAGTTGAAGAAATACTTGCTCAAGCAGAACTAGAATCGAGAGCCGAGATTTCTTTAAAAGCTATTAAAGACCATGAGACAGTGGTCTCGAAAAGTTTAAACAAAAAAATGAGTCTTGGCTGAAGAAAAGGTCTTCGAAATAATTGTTACATCTCCTGCACTCGAGAGGTATCAACAAACCGAAATAAACCCTTCAAAAATTCATCCAAGATATTAGTTCATAAATCAGAAAAAGCCCGAAACTTTTCAGCTTCGGGCTTCAAATTTAAATTCAGTCTCTATTATCTGAAAGACTTCGCTCGATCGTCTTTCACATCGGCCATATCTTTCAAGGCACGATAAACGCCCGTCGAGTAGGTCTTCATTTGATTCGCTCTGTTTTCCTCAAGCTCATCTTGGTAAGTCAGGTACTCTTCGCGTGGCTCTACGGTATCTTTGCTTTGCAAGCGGATGACATAAACGCCTTTGTTTCCTTCCAAGGGTTCACTTACATCACCTTCGTTTGACATACTGAAAGCATACCCTACTACATAAGGCTCACTTGCTCCACCCGGCAATGAAGGTCTCTTTTCAGATACATTCGAAGCAGTCTTCACGGTAAATCCGTCTTGAGAACCAAGTTCGTCAACAGTTTTACCCTTCATTTCAGCCTTGAACATTTCTACTTTCTTCTCACGAATGACGTCAGGCTTAATTTCTTCTTTTACATCTTCAAAAGAAGCTACACCGGATTCCCTTCTCTTCTCCAAGCCCACTACCACAATTTTACGATTAAATTCGAAAGGCTCACTCAAAGAACCTATCTCCGTTCCTTCTTCGTTGTGTGCCCATCTCACGGCATCTTGTGATCCTGCAACACCGGGGATATTTCTTGAAAGAGCTCCGACTTCTTTGGCTTCTTTTACCTCATATCCTCGCTCATTAGCCATCTCTTCCATAGAAGAAATGTCTTTCGCCGAGATGGAGAATTCATTGGCCTCATCATAAACCTGATTGAATGTCTCATTCGATGGTTCAATGGTTGCATCTACGATCATTCCCTTTACCACTTTCGCTTCTGAATGCTCTAAAGGTTCCACAATGTGAACTCCGTAAGTCGTTTCAACGATATTCAAAGAACCGATCGGCTTATCAAAAGATGCTTCTGTAAACTCAGGAACCATTCGCTCGCGATTGAAGTCCTCGTATTTTCCTCCGTTTGGAATTGAACCGGGATCTTCACTAAACTCCGTAACCATCTCTTCAAAGTTATTCTGACTCTTGATAACTCTTTTGAGACTATCCGCACGCTCGTTCAACTCATCCATAGATTTGCCTCCTTGATTGGAAAGCAAAATGTGACGCGCAGTGGCTCTGTCTTCCATTCCGATTTTGGTAATCTTGGCAATAGCGTAATTATTCCCTCTTTTGAAGGGTCCGATTACATCACCTTCTTCGGCAGAATCGATCATAGATTGCAGTTCCTCATTGTCAGTAGCATCCAAATCTTGCTCCACCGCTTGACGGGAGTCACTGTACTTCAACACGAAGAGTGAATCCTTATCCGTATTCTCAAATTCCGTTTTCAAGGCGGCCAAATCTTCTTTGATCTGTTCCTCGTCCCCCGAGGTAGGCTCTACATCAAAAACAATATATTTCAAATCAACGGAAGCCTCACGCTTAAATCGATCCTCGTCTTTGTGCTCCTTGTAGTATGCCTTGAGGTCGGCATCCGATACATTCACCGTACTATCTGCAACCGAGCTGTATTCTTTCACCACATAGTCAAAACGCACTTTTTGATCTTGTCGGTAATACTCGTCTTTTGCTTCAAGTGTATTTACGAAAATACCACCGCGAACGAGGTTATTGTATTTTTCATACAAACGCTCATTCACCAAACGGTTCGTCTGATTTTCGTAGAAAACGGGATATTGTTTTTGCAGAAATGAGAAGTAGTTCTGTACCAATTGCGGATCAAACTCTCCCGTTTCGGGATCTTTGAAATTTTCCCCATTGGCAAACTCATCGCTTACGTTTTCGCCAAAACGAATATCGTCGTATTCATCCTGACCGATGCGCATGCCCAATTTATTGAGCTCGCGATACATGACTTTTTCCTGAATCATGTCATTCCAAACCTGATTTCGGATTTGCTGACGCTGAGCGGGAGAAACGGGCTGACCAACGCTGGCCATACTTTGCTCCTGAGCTTCCACACGCTGCTCATATTCGAGCATGTCAATCTCTTCTCCGAAAACCTCTCCGACGTATTGGTCGGCAGGTGAAAATCTATTGTTTGAAAATAAATCACCGAGAACGAAGGCTACCATAGCGCCTCCGATTACGATCAATAAGAGCGTAGATTGTTCTCTGATTTTACCAATTGCTGCCATTTAACTGCATTTTTGAAGGGTGCGAATATACATAAATCTAGCATCCAAGTAAACTATAAATTAGTCCAATTAGCGCATTCACTGAACAGGATAACTGCAAGATGCAGGAATCGCCATTTACCAACGAAATCTCGAATAAAATATTCCAAAGAACACGGATTCAATCGCGCTGGTTAATTCGAATTGAGCACCTGCATTTTCACGGTTTCTATCCGAACGTTTGAAACTGCCGTAACGCGAAAACGAAAGCCGTCTATCTCCGTAACGCTGTTTATTTTGGGTATCTCTTCCTGACTGTGAATGATCAATCCTGCCAGGGTTTCATACTCCTCACTTTCGGGCAGATTGAATTTATACGTGTCGTTGAGATAATCAATATCCAATCTGGCGGAGAATAAATAGGTGTTATCATCGATTTTTTCCTCAATGAATTCATCCTTGTCATGCTCATCTTCTATATCTCCGAAGATTTCTTCTATTACATCTTCAATGGTAAGCATACCGCTGGTACCACCGAATTCATCGACTACTACGGCTATATTTTTGTTTTGTGAAATGAACAATTCGAGTACTTCTTTGGCCGAGATAGTTTCGGGAATGATGATGACCGGAACGATCAAATTTTTGATGTTCTCGGGTTTGTTGAAGAGCTCTACGGCATTCACATAGCCAATAATATTATCAATGCTATCACGGTAAACGGGAATTTTAGAATACCCGTTTTCGATGAACATCTCTTTGAGTTTTTCCAAATCATCTTCCACGTCTACCGCACTGATTTCAGTTCGTGGTACCATGCAATCCCTTGCTTTGATTTTGGAAAAATCCAGCGCATTTTGAAAGATTTGAATTTCGTGATCAATCTCCTCATCCGTTTTTTCGGCAGATTCAGTGATCTCCTTTACGTAATTGTCCAAATCGACCCGACCGAATGCTACTTCCTGAGAAGCGATATCGACTCTGAAAATGTATTTAAGTACCAGTTCGGCCAAGCCCACCGTAATCATCATCGGAATCCAAAGAAGGAAATACAGCAACGCTAAAGGGATGGCAAAAACATTGAGCATAAAATTGGAGTTGATCCGAAAAAGTGTTTTCGGAAGAAACTCACCCGCAAAAAGAATAATTAATGTAGAAACGATGGTTTGGACTAACAATACGCCTGCCTCACTCAGACCCCAGCTGATAAAAACAGGCTCCAGCCATTTAGCCATGAAGATACCGAAGAGCACCAAGGCTATATTGTTTCCAACCAACATGGTACCGATGAACTTCGATGGGCGCTGAAGAAAATTGGACAAGAGTTTTGCCGAAAAGTGCCCTTGCTTATTGTCCAGCTCAATTTTAAGCTTGTTGGCGGTGATAAAGGCTATTTCCATTCCCGAAAAGAAAGCGGAAAATACTACGGAAACGAGAATGATTATCGCGTCAGAAAACTCCATTCAGGTCAGGAAATTAGGAAAAATGAAGCGGAATAACAGTTTAATCATTGTTCCTTTCAAATCTTTTTCGAAATGTAAGTCGAAAGGCATACATAGCTCCCGCTAGCGCGGGGAAAATCAAATAGGCCAATGTTTGGCGATTTACACCGTCTACGATAAAAAAGTAGAATACGGCTAAGAGTGAGAGAATGGCCACCACCATCCAAAATTTTTCCATTACAAGGCTGACCTTGGAAAACTTAGATTGGTCTTTTTGATCGTTTTCTTTCTTATTCATCTTCCGGAAAAAATTCCCCCGTTGGTTTTTTAATGATGTAGTTTGTAAAATTCTCGTCTGACTCCAGTCCTTTACCATAGAGAATCATGTCCTCTCTTTTTATCGTCACAAATTTATCGGTAAAAACTTTACCGCTGTCCTGTTGCCAAATAAGTTCTTCAGTAAGAAGTTCTTCATCCAGCCGATTAACGAAAACCACGCTGTCTCTGGCGATCATCAAAGCATTGTCTCCTCTGATGTAACCATTCATCGCCGTAAGGCGTCCGTCAAACTCACCTCGATTGTCATAAAAAAGCAATTCAAATCCTTCTTCTATGAGACTATAAGTCGAATCGGGTGTTTCAAAACGAAGTACTTTGCCCGCATTCAAAATATTAGAAACCCGCCCTGAATCCGTATAGGTATAGGTGACATTTGTGGTAGTTCTGACGGGAGGATTTTCAATATCAGACAGACTGAGCACTTCTTCAATTTCATTTCGCTTGCAAGAAACAAAGAGACCGATCATAAGTATGATCGGTCCCAGTAGAAATATGATTCGATTTATATTCACTTGATCAATCGCTCGATCGTACCGTAGTGCTTTCACCAAAACACTCTACGGTGTAAGAATCTCCAATCTGCAGACCGTGAAAAAAGATATCCGTTTTAGAAGGGAAATACTTCTTATACCCGGCTATTTTTTGATTGGCTTTATCAGCCATGTCGCTATCGGCTGATCGAGCTCTTTGGTAGTAATCTACTGCAAGCCAATATGCACCTGCCGTTCCCAATTTACCATCATCGCAAGGTTTTGCGGAAGCAGCAATTGCATCACCAATCAGCATCAGGGCATCACCGTTATTCGGATTATTTGCCAAAATCTTGTTGGCAAAAGTTCGGGCTTTAGAAGCATTACCCATAATAACCGCTGATTGACCGGCTCTCAAATAGTATTGATTTAAATCAATACAGTCATCACAAAGCTCTGCGGCTTCCTCGAAGTATTTCAGAGCATCGCCATATTCCTTCGACTTCAACTTTTGAATACCGATAGAATATGCAGCAGGGGCCGTTGGCTTATCGGCATACACTCGCTCCGCTACCTCGAGGTAAAGAGGATCATCCGTACAGTCTCGCTTGTTCATTACGGCAAGCGACTTTTTGTTCAATTCAATGTCGTTAGGTGACTGAGCTATTCGCTCTCCCAAAATTCTGAAGATATCTTCGCACTCCGCGATTTTCACAAAGAATGCGTCAAGGTTGGCTTTCGCTTTTTCATAGCGATCGCGTGCACCGTCATCTTCGAGTTTTGCAATGTTGTAATCCAGAATGTCCAATACGGGCATGTACTCTACCAAAAGATCTGATTTTTCGGCTTCTCCCGCGCGGTAAAGACCATAGAGGGTTTGGTAGTATTTTGAAGCGGCAATGGCATCTGTATCCATACCTTCCAATTCCATGGATCGCTTAAACATCTCATTGGCCTCCTTAGCTCGAGATTCATCATATTTATAAAGGTCATTAGCTTTGTAAGTCAGAACTTTTCCTTCCTCGTTAAAATACTCTATTCGCTTATCATAAATAAGCATTAACGTATCGATGTAGGCATTTCTAACATCTAATTGCGTAGAGTCTTCATAAATACCATCGAGTATATCACCATAGAATTTGGCACCGTCTATATAAAGAGTTTTTGCGCTTTGAGGACACGTTTCATACGCCGCTCGCCAAAAAGGAAGAGCCTGACCGGGCAAGTTCTGATCCCGATACTCGCGATAAAGTGAAAGATTTTTCTTGCATTCTTCTATTTCTTCAGGAGTCGAGCCGTATTTGCTATCATCTTGTGCCCACCCGCTGACTGCCAGAAATCCTGAGAATAAGAGACTGAATAATTTCGTTTTCATGTTTTATATGTTAATCGTACTTGGGTTGAATAAACCATCTGTTTCGGAAATGAGGAGTAAAAGAGAACCCCGCCATTATCCTGATGTAAGTTTCTTGAATTAATCCATCTTGCGTCGTTCCGTACTCACCATATTCAGCACCTAAGTGGAAAGAAGACTTCGTTAAGCCCCTACGAAAATGAATCGGTAGGGTCATTCCAAAACTCATGCCAACATCCTCAATCTCTCTGTCTCTGAGGTTAAGATTGGTTTTTACATACCTGAATCCCATGCGGTATTCCACCGTCTCCAAATAGTTTGTACTACCCGATCTCGGAGTCCACTCGAGTCCCGTACTTATCTGTTCACTCTGATTGAAATCGGCTGCTAACTCCGTTTCTTCAAAGTTGACGTTGTAGTCTTGCCAGTTTCGCGATGTAAAATCAGCCGAGAGTCTGAACCTCATTCGCTTTCGAGTCATAAAGTCGAAAGTCGTTCCGATCGTGTAAGAAGAAGGTAGATAAATCGATCCTTTTTGTCTCTCTTCCGAAGCAAGCGTATCTGCAATGATGGTGGCACCCGTAGGTCTCAATCTGAAACTATTGGCGTAACGATTTCGCTCGGCGTTCAAATCATTACCGAAGGAATAAACAGCTCCGAATAAAAAGGTAATGTAGGAGGGATTGCTCAGAGTTTTCTTTTTAATGTTGGTTTGCCCGTGCACCCCGATTTCAAAATTCACATCGCGAATGAGAATGCTCTCCGTATCGGTAAACCCTAATGAGTTTAAATCCTCCAAATAAGTTAAACTCCTGCTATTGGTGATGGTTCCGAAGTTGTAATTCATCTGACCCCCCAATGCAATAGCCGTAAGATTCTTGGCTGTGTCGAGTTGGTGATAAATGTTTATACCCGTTCCGAAATAGCCTTGACTGATACCTCCGTCACCGAAATAATTAGCCAGATAAAGGCCTGCTTCATCCGTGTCTTGTAAAACACTCACATCATATCCGACACTCGTAAAAGGAACTAAGCCAATATTTAACGCCCACTTCCCTCTTTTTATCGGGAAACTCAAACTGAGGTTATTGATCTCAAAATTCTTATTGTCGAATTGATCGACATTTGTCTCAAAGGTGGAAATGTTTCCTTTACCTGAGGTCTCAAAAATAGGTTCCATGTAATAAGCCGAAGCTGCCGGATTGATCAAGTTCATTTTGAACGGATCGACCATAGCTGCTCCCGAACCTCCCATGGTAAACTGAGACACGGATTGCCGCTCATTGGTGAGACCGGGTCCGAAAATGGAATATGGAGAAGAAAGATCGGATTGAGAAAAAAGGGTGTTGCCTAAAAAGCATAAACCGATGAACGGCAAATACTTTTTAGCCCATGTTGTAGATAAGAATTTCATGTAGTCCCCGTAGGGTTAAATAAGGGTCTGCAAAGATGATATTTTTAAATGCTTTCTCAAAGTAGATGTAATCTCCTCCCGTAGCCACTACAACGAGGTTATCATAGCGATTATTTCCCTCTTCGATGTAATGAAGAATTTCAGCCTCCACACCCTGCATTACTCCCGCCACCATGCTGCCTCTGGTGGTATTCCCCGGCCAGGTTTTTTCATGGTACTTCCAATTTTCGATAAGCGGAAGCCGTTTGGTCATCTTGCTCATGCTTTTAAATCGCATCTGCAAACCCGGGGCAATAGCTCCGCCCAAATAGGTCCCGTCTTCACTCACCAAGTCGTATTTTATGCATGTTCCGAAATCAATAACCAAAACATTCTTGCGATGATAAAATTTAGCTGCACAAACCGCATTGGCCAGCCTGTCAGTGCCCAGTGTATTGACCGATTTGTAGTCTACTTTTATCGGAACCTTGATTTTCGGAGTCATCAAAATAAATTCCAAACGCTCATCGAGACCCTTCAAGAGGCTCTCGCGGAGCTTACTCACGTTGCTCATAATGGCTCGGTGCGCAGAGGATTCGTCGATTACTTCCAGAACCTTTTTCTTTGATTTGTTGGAGATACTAATGACTCCATCGAGCTTTGAATCAGTGAATAAAGCCAGCTTCATGCGAGTGTTTCCCACATCAATTACTACATCTGATTTTTGTTTCTGTAGCTCTTTGTTCACTTTTTCAAAATATCCTTTATATTTGCGCCCTGCTTAGCGGGTGATGTAGCTCAGTCGGTAGAGCAAAGGACTGAAAATCCTTGTGTCGGCGGTTCGATTCCG
This sequence comes from uncultured Cryomorphaceae bacterium, assembly GCA_964651785.1. Lineage (GTDB taxonomy): Bacteria > Bacteroidota > Bacteroidia > Flavobacteriales_D > Cryomorphaceae > JAKVAV01. The sequence continues at coordinate 3,579 of CAZYWJ010000029.1, read as the reverse complement.
TCCATCACCACAGCATCTAAAGGGACTCTAATTCGGAGTCCCTTCTTTTTTGCTTAAAAAGTAAATTACCTCTTCCTTTTGAAGCCTGAATTTCTCTCGAAGTTCGTCGTTGATTTCCTGAACATAATTATCCTCTTTCACCTCAAATCCGGCTTTTCTCAATCGTTGAGGATAATCTCTTCCGTAAAGCCTCACGTGATCTTTTTGCCAAAAGTGCTTCTCACGATCTTCCGGCGAAACGATTGACTCATCTTCATAAGTCTCCTCTCGAGAATAGTCTATGGGAACTTGCATAATGGCCCACCCGCCGGGCTTTAACACGCGGTACAATTCTCTCATGCATTGAAGATCATCTTCCACATGCTCCATAACATGATTGCAAATGATGACATCAAACTTATTCTCGTTAAAGGGAATATCGTGCAAATCAAAATGGTATTCCGCCAAGGGCGACTCCAAATCACCGGTGAAGTAGTTAATGTTTTTCAACTTTTTGAATCGCCCGTAAAAACACTGTTCCGGAGCGATGTGCAATACATCCAATTCGTCGCGAAAGAAATTCGTTCGCTGATTCAGGTAGAGCCAAAGCAAGCGATGCCTTTCCAATGAGAGACAATGCGGGCAAAGCACGTTTTGCCGCAAGGCCGTCTTGGAACCATAGGACAAAAACTTACCGAATGAATGCTTGCAAACGGGACACTCTACCTTATTACCACGATAGAGAACAGGCGCAACCAATCGAAAAACATAACTGAGTCTGATCAGTACCGGCCTAGGCAGAGTATTTAGAAGAAATCGAATCATTTTTTGGCAGAACGCCAAATGTATTTAAAAATGAAATAGGAGCCGACTCACGGCAAGCTGTATTCGTATATTTGGCAAAAAGTAAGAAATGAAGAAAGCGGTTTTACTCTTGATTTTTATAGCAACTTCCATGGTGAGCTTCTCACAAAAAGTTAAAATGACCAAAGAGGCAAAGGAAAAATATGTGAGTCAGGAGGCATCTCGAGATTCAAACAAAGAGGTAAAACGAGCTGAAGAAAACAAAATGCTCGTCTACGCCATACTGATAGCCGAGTCTGAAGTTGGCGCTGATTTTCTGACATTTCGCATTCAGGAAAGCAGCAGAGAATTAGCTACTAAGGCATCGGGCATGAGATTTGACGAACTGGAAAAACTCACCCGATCCAAGTTTTCGGCAAAGTCGGAAGTGGATGTTTTAAACTATTTAGCCGAATCGGGTTGGGAAATTGTGGCGATTGAAAACACCACTGACAAAAAGAAAAATCAAACGAAGTACTATCTGAAGAAGATGGTATCCATTTAGAATCGACATCATGTCAAAGGGTTCGGTAGACAGACGCCTTTCGCTTCTGTTTTATATACTCACCGCATACATACTTTTGCAATTCACTTGGTGGGCTTACCTTCTGATAGATTTGAATAAACTCTATTATACGTCGCGCGGGCCTGACACGGTCAATTTAAAAGTCTGGATGGTCCTTGGAGAAGGAGCCGTATTTTTAACCTTTTTATTGGCCGGCATCATAATCATGTCTCGTACCATTCGAAAAGAAATAAAGTTGGTGAGGCAACAGCGCAATTTTCTCCTCTCCATCACGCATGAATTAAAAACTCCACTGGCAGCGATCAAGTTGGGACTTCAGACGCTACAGAAAAGAAAGGATCTGAGCACGGAACAGCGAATACCTTTGGAATCCACGGCACTTACCAATACAGAGAGACTTCATACTCTTATTGATAATGTTTTGCTCGCAACCAGAATAGAAAGCGGCCAACACCCCGTTTACAAAAACCCAATGAATATTTCCGAAACGACTGAAAGAATCTGTTTGGAAACGGAAACCGCATTGGGAAAGCCAAGCGGTATTGAAAGGAAGATTGAGGGTGCAGTTACGGCTAACATTGACGGAAATGCCTACGAATCTATTCTGGTCAATCTTATCGAAAACGGATTTAAATACGGAAATGGCGGTAAGCTTAACGTAATTCTCAGCAAAGAAAATTCAAAGCTTTTGCTGAAAGTAGAAGATAGCGGGCCGGGCATACCGGTGAAAGAGCGGAAGAAAGTCTTTGACAAATTCTACCGAATGGGAAATGAAGAAACCCGCTCCAAAAAAGGAACGGGTCTCGGATTATTTATTGTGAAAGAGTTGGTGTCACTTCACCAAGGAAAAATAACCATCGGAGAGAGTGCAAGGGGCGGAGCTTCATTTAATGTTTCGCTTCCGCTGAAATAGTTTATTCGCTTCCGCCAACAACTTCAAGGTTTCCTTGAGTTACGCATTCTCCGCTATCAATATTTACGATGTAGAAATACGTTCCGTCGTTAAATCCGTCGGCAGAGAAACCTTGAGAAACGGTTGCTTCTCCTGTTCCGGCATCGTAGCTGTTATTTTCGTAAATAAGCTTGCCCCACCTGTCGTAAATTAAAACCGATGCATTTTCAAATGCGTTGATACCCGGTATTACAAATACATCATTTTGTCCGTCGCCATTAGGCGTAATGATGTTTGGAAGCGGATCCAGATTGATGTAAGGAATTGTGACCTCGTATGAATCAAGGCCGGTGTATAGCAATTCATCTCCGCTTTCACTTACGATGATCATATCCTGCCCTAATCTGTTACAACGATCTCTTACTATAACATTAAATGTATTAAAACCATTTCCGGCATCGATATAGGTAACCCTGGTATCATTGGTAAAACCCGATGTGAATGTTGACTCGCCTTCTATACCCCAAGTATAGGTCAGGTCTCCTGCTCCACCGGTAGTTTCAGCCTCCAGCTCAACGGGACCCTCAGGACAATTGTCAATAAGCGGTCCGAAGCTGACCGACAATGAATCGTATATCGGGTAATTGATGACAACGGAATCCGCCACAACCGTCCCGCATGAATCAAGTACCGACAAATCAACTTCAAGGGTCGGGGAAAAAGACAGAGATACCTGATTTATATTTTCGACAAGAATATTATCGAAGGGCAAATAAGAGTTTCCTCTCGAATCCGTCCAAGTGTAGAAATAAGGAGGATTTCCATTAATGACCGTTGATGATAAAGCGACGGGTTCATTGGGACATGTAGGATCAGCAAAAGGATCAATAGAAGTCTCCAAAGGTGGAGGCACCGAGTTTGTAACTGTCACCGTATCGTAGGCATAGACAAACTCACATTGATCCGTAACCTCAATAACATAATCTTGCTCCGATTCAGGCAAAGGAACTAAAATGGCCGAACCATCTTCTTCAAAACCGATATCTACCCAGTTGTAAATATGCGGCAAAAGACCACCCATCGCTTCCGAATCAATTACCAAGGAATCCGTAGGGCACACGATGTCTACATCGCTTGCCGTTGCAAAAATCTGCGGCGGTGGAGCTATAGGAATTTCAACTATTGTTGTGTCATTTTGACCTCCGCATGCCTCATAAATAATGAGTAATTCTATAAACAATGTATCCGTTATTGTGGGATCTATGGTTTCAATTTCGAAATAAACCGTATCCACTCCTTCAGGAAAGCCGGTCGGAAAATCATCGACTAATTGATAATC
>CAZYWJ010000028.1:20282-37708 GCA_964651785.1 uncultured Cryomorphaceae bacterium | reverse complement strand
AGAACTGCAGACGGTGTACCTCGCGCCGCCGAGTGGTATTACGGACCGCAAGTGTGGATGATGAATAACCTCAGCGCCACCCACCGCAGGGCGGGAGGAGTTTACGATATCTTCACCGCGAGATTGGCTTATCAACGGTTTGAGGAAAGCCGAATAAATCGCGATTTTAATGATCCGGTCCGCAACATTCAGGAAGAGTCGGTAGATGCTCTCAGCTTGAATCTGGATCTGACCAAAACACTCGGAAAAGGAAAAGAGCTGCTTTATGGCGCGGAGTACATCTCAAATTTTGTGCAGTCCCGAGGGTTTGTTGAGAATATTGCCATTCCGAATCCTACGCGGGTGACCGTTACCTCGCGCTATCCGCAGAGTACTTGGATTTCTTACGGTCTCTACGCCACCTACCGTATGGAGCTGATCGATAATTTAGCGCTGAATGCGGGCGCGCGATACAATGGATTCGATATCACAGCCGAATTTCCGACCCAATTGTCTTCGCTTCCTTTTGATCGAACTACGCTAAGCAACGGAGCGGTAACGGGAAGCCTTGGCTTGGTGTACGAACGATATAACGATATACGCATCGGTGCCGTGGTGAGTACGGGATTTCGCGCTCCGAATATTGACGATATCGGAAAGATCTTCGATTCGGAACCCGGGTCGGTGGTCATACCCAATCCCGATTTGGATGCAGAGTACGCTACCAATTTTGAGGTGGGCATCTCCAAAGTATTTGCTGATCGGTTCAAGCTGGGTGTGACCGGATACTACACCTTATTGGAAAATGCAATGGTGCGAAGAGATTTCAGTTTGGCGGGGCAAGACAGCATCATTTACCAAGGCGAGCTGAGTCAAGTGCAAGCCATTCAAAATGCGGCTGAAGCCAATGTGTACGGTGTCCAAGCCGAGTTGGAGGTTATTCTGCCAAGTAACTTCAGTCTTTCGAGTCAGTTTAATTGGCAAGATGGTGAAGAAGAACTGGACGACGGTTCCACCAGCGCCGCCCGCCACGCCGCGCCATGGTTCGGTCTTACCCGTTTGCGCTACACCGATGCAAGCGTCACTCTGGAATTTAACGCTCAATACAGCGGCGAGGTAGCCTTTGAAGATTTGAACGTCGGGGAAAGGGGCAAGCCCTACCTCTACGCATCTGACGAAAACGGAAATCCTTACTCTCCATCGTGGTACACGTTGAACTTTCGCGCCACCTATCAGCTTTCACAAATGTGGTTGATCAGCGCAGGAGTCGAAAACCTGACCGATCAGCGCTACCGAACTTACAGCTCGGGAATAGCCGCAGCAGGCAGAAACGCCGTGCTGAGTGCCACGGCACGATTTTAATTTTAATAATTAATAAAGCCGCAGACCCGATCGGGTCTGCGGCTTTTATATTAAGAGTTCATGCTCCTTCGCTACGAAATGGACTTCTTATAAAGCGAAAAGAACAAGAAAGGAAGGTACCCGAATACGAAAATGAAGGCTCCTACCACCAATAAAACACTTGCTCCCTGCAGATGCAGCACTTTAAAAACCACCGATAGTCCGATTATCAATGCAGATAAGATTCCCGCAAAGAATTTCAACTTATTGGAAAGGGCTTTGGACACTTCGTACTTGTAGCGATCAAGTGCCCACAGGGGCATAAAAATCAAGAGGAGGATAATCACTCCGATCAAAGATGCCATATCGGCACCGGGCCAGTACATGATTTTAAACAAGGTGCCAACTGATAGCGTGGCGGCTCCTAAGAAGCCCATGAGATACATTAGCTTTTTCATATTAATTATTCTATTAGAGTTTAGTAAATAGCGTGTTTGAATTTCTATATCAATCAGTCCGTGCGGAGCTATATCAATTATTGCTTCATCGACAGCTTCTTCGAATCCTCTCCCCCGTTTCATTAGTAGTTCGACCACACAGCAGATGTGATCAAGCAAGTCGTCGGTGAGCGATTCGTTGCGCAAGCCTTCCGAGTGCAGGATGGCCCTTATGGATTCGATTTGCTTCTCGGTGAGAGTCATATGGTTTGGTAAGATTGAAAAACGACCGTATTGATCGTGGCCATGAAGTCTTTGAGCTCGGCCAGATAGTCTCGCTTCTTCTGCTCACCGTGTGCCGTGAGGTAGTAATACTTTCTAACCCTTTTCCCAATAGCCACTTCTTCAAAAGTGAGAAGCCCGTCCTTGTGCATCTTCTGCAAAACGGGATAAAGAGACCCATCCTTTAAAATGATCTTTCCATCCGATAGTTCTTTCACCGTCGTGTAAATTTCGTAGCCGTACATCTTCCCATTCTCGGCAAGTAAGCTCAAAATGATGGGAGAAAGCGTTCCTTTTAATAGTTCCTTTGAATACATAGAGCAAACATACATCAATTTTCAATACATAGAACCGTGAGGTATAGAAAATATTGTTTGAGACTGAAAAAAATGTAATGCTCGACTTTCTCCACTTATTGTAACACGGCTAAGAGATAGCTCGTTTCAAAAATCCATTCGGAAACAGGATCGACGTAAGGATATTTAAGATGTTTCCTGAATACGGTACTATATCCATAGGTGAATTCCTCAAACCTCTCGACGGAATTATTGTGATCGGCAAAACAGAAAACCAGTTTGGTTTTGGCAGCAGATTGCGATTTGAGCTTTTCCATCATTTCAAGATCTCTCCTTTTATCGTGTTCATTGAAATGAAAAAATCCATCCAAAAGGATAAAGTCAAAAGAAGTGAGATCGTTCAGCGATTGGAATTCTCTACGTTCCGCTTTTAAATGAAGATTTATAATATCATCATTTCTATTAATCTGAGCAATACCTGCGGAAGAAGTATCGATGGCCAGAACCTCATAGCCCATTTTAGCCAAAGGAATAGCATTCCGACCTTGACCACAGCCAACATCCAACAATTTCCCTTTTTTGGTCTGTCGACTGAAATAATCTATCAGTTCGGGAAAGGGCTTGCCGAAGTAGTTTGGATTCGATTTGTAAAACTCATCGTAATTCAAAGCGCTACCACTTGTTGATAAACCTGATCAACATGCAATTTCGTGCACAGGGATATCGCACCATGTCTCTGCAGTTCACTGAAATCGAGTTCCAACTCTATCTCCTTAATATCCTTATAATCGTGACGAAATACTTTTTTCTTTTTAAAAGAACCTGAACGTTTTGTCTTGATAAAAAGGGACAGATGAAAAGCCTTTGCCGAATGGTAAATGCAGAGATCAAGTCCGCGGTAGTAATCCTGACTCAAAGAGTATGTAACTCTGTCGAATTTCTTCGATTCATTCAAAAGAAGATAGAAATGAAAATCGCGGATGAGAGAGGGATAGGTACGCAACAGGCGAGCTTTGAGGCCCGCTGTTGAATAGGCTTCACCTTCTATGACCGTCTCGGTTTCTTCGACTTCTTGAGCTGAGAAAGAAAGGTAGCGATGAAAGAACTCGCCTTCTGTCGGAATAGCTCTTTTGGAAAACAAGTGATAGTAAAACGCCAAGGCAAACGGTGGCAGTTTAGCGTTTTCAACTCTGAGGTCTTTCTCAAGTCCTACGCCGCCATACGTAAGTGCCGCAACTTGACGTTCTACTTCCGCCACTGACAAGTCGAGTTGGCGCGAAACGGATATCTCATTTCCCTCGATGGCTATATCAGTGATAGCTTTCCTGAACATAAGCCGAGGTTTTTATTCGCAATGCCTTCAAAATCTCATTGGCAGTAGCCTCAATAGCCGGCACGGCAACGCTGTTTCCAAATTGCTTGTAAGCCTGAGCGTCGCTGACGACAATTTTAAATGACTCGGGGAAACCTTGTAGTCTGGCCCACTCACGAGGGGTCATTCGTCGTATACCTTCTCGATTTACTTGTCCTTTTATCTTCGTAACGGGCGTGAAGTCCGTTAGTCGATCGTCATAAACCAAATTGCGCTCGCGCCCCATTCCGCCTACCACTATGGCATTTGCCACACCGTCATCCGGAATCACTTCGTAGCCGAATCCGTGTCCTTTGGCCTCATGTCTGCGACGATGTTCGCGCAGCGTTTCCAAATACGTCGTGGACAGGTAGTACTTCACCGAAACGGGATTTTCTTCTTTCACTTCTTCGAAAGTCGCCTCTTCATCTTGAGCAATCGGAAAAGAAAATGCCTTTGCATCTTCTTCTTTTTTAAAACCAACGAGGAAAACTCTTTCGCGATTTTGCGGCACACCAAAATGGCGCGCGTTGAGGACTTTGGGATCAGGGACAGTATACCCCAAATCATCGCGGAGTACATTCAAAATGGTACGCAAGGTTTTGCCGCGATCGTGATTAAAAAGTCCTTTCACATTCTCCAAAAAGAAAGCCCGTGGTCGCTTTCTGCGAATGATCTCAGCGACATCGTGAAAAAGTGTACCTCTGGTATCATTAAATCCGCCGCGCTTTCCGGCTATGGAAAATGCCTGACAAGGAAAGCCACCGCATAGAATGTCAAAATGGTCGGGAATGAAAGATTTGGTTTCTTCTGAGGTAATATCGCCGAAAGGCAAATCGCCGAAATTTTGAAAATACGTTTCCTGAGAGTATTTATCCCATTCACTGGTAAAAACGCAGTGTCCGCCAAATCGCTCCATGGCTATACGAAATCCACCCACTCCCGCAAAGAGATCTATAAAGGTAAACGGAGCATCTTCTGCATGTCTCTTACCTGCCCTGTCGGGAATGGGCTCGTCTGAATGACGCATGTATTCGATGGCGGGCTTTCGATATACCTCGAGGCCCGTGTGAATGTAATGCGTAAACGCCGCCTTCAGCAAAGCTGGTTGGTCATCGACCTTTTTCATGGCGATGAAAATAAGGAAAAGTGCTTAGTCGAACTTAGCTGATCTCTTCAGGAAGCTCTCCATCGTGTTTTTCCCATTGCTGAGCCAAAATTTTCCTCACTATGATTTTAGCAGCAACTCCCACTGCGGCCGTTGCGGCAGTATATATGATAGCATCCGTTAAAGAAACACCATCGGCCTCGGGGTTCTTAGGTGGTTTTCTTCCGGTTGTAACTTCAAAACCTTTATCCACCGACTTTTTCGCCAAAGCTGCCATCCCCAAGGTGAGAACGGTAGCCATTAATTCATAATTATCTTTTGATAAGTGATTGCTCATTATTATCTGTTTTAAATTTTAAAATCAAAGACCGTGCTGCGTAAGGATATTTTTAAAAAACCGTGGTGTGTGAGCGGCTTTCACATAAAGTAGAACAGGTTCTCGATCTCAATTGGTCTCTGGTTTACCCACCATTGTAGAAGACTATCCGCATGAGAAAGAATATGACTCTCACAACAAGCTTATTTCTTGTCCATAAAACCCATTAATGTACAATTCGTTACGAGCATAATTGCTCTTACCTGCTCCTTCGGTAGGGACTTTGAGAAGAAGAAACGATATTAAGATTATTATTCAGGAGAAGGATTGATCTTATCGAACCCAAAAAACCGAATCAATGAAACGCATATTTACTTTTAGTTTACTCGTTATCATATTAGCTACATCTTGCAAAACCAGTTCCGATTTAGGATCGAATGCTATGATCCAAAAACGGCGCTATACGAAAGGATTTAATCTGAATATTAAGAAACCTGCTGTAGACAAAGCAAATGAAGAACAGCAACAGGTAAATATGAATGATGAGCAAGTATTAGTTCAAGCGGCAACAATCGATAATAAACCCGTTATGATCGAGGGTACTGATAATGAACTGAAATCTGATAAGCAAAATGAGCTGGAATTGGCTTCCACAGAATTGAGCAGTACCTTATTGTCGGATAGAGCAACGAACGAAAGCAGTGAAATGACAGAGCCTGCCTCAGCTGCACCGGCACCCGTCTCAGAAGCTTTTCCGCTGAATATTAATAACAATTCAACATCGCGATCTGATTTTTCAGCTCCTGCCGCTTTAGCAACTGACGGCGAAGTGACGATTCTGATCATCATATTGACTATATTACTTCCACCCTTGGGAGTAGCACTAGTCTTTGGTATCGGTACCGAATTTTGGATCAGCCTATTGTTGACATTGCTATTTTACTTCCCGGGACTTATTTACTCATTGATTGTAATATTGTAAATAGCCCGACGGGCAGAGTTTAATTTACTTGACCTTATAAATCCTGAAACGGTTCAACCATGCTGTTTCGGGATTTTTTATTACTATATATGAGACAGCCCCGACATCGATCGGGGCTGTTTCAGAATACTATAGCTCCCTTCTAATTATAATCGGGTAGCGTTGTAAACTCATCGGCGTAGTAAAGCATCTGCTCCGCAAAATTATCCGGGTATTCTACACGAATTTCCGTGATAGTGCCATTTTCTTCGATAGGTACTAAATGAGGATTGATGAATCCGCCGTAAGGCGCACTATTGAATTTTTCAGTTCGAGCCAGCACCTCTTGATGAATATCCTGATCAACTTGAACCCCGTAATTTTCAACTAAAGCTTTACCGGCTTCGTAATCTCCTTCAGACTTTATTCGCTGGATTTCGCGAAGCAAGTCGCCGAAAAGCTTCTGAAGTTTTTTGTAATCGTTTATTTCAAAATACGTCTTTCCATCTCGTTGTACTTTAGAAATTACGTTCTCATCTTTTCCTTTTTCGAAAACCCAAGCAGCCACCAATTGACGGTTTCTCATGTGATCCTCTTCGATAACCGCTCCCGGCTCCAATCTGCGCATTTGGGTCATCAACCCGTTTTTGATGTAGTCATCATAAGCATGACGACCGACATCAAGGTCATCCATCACTCCGATTTCTATCAACTTGGGATCCAGCATATAATAGAGTGCCACTAAATCGGCGCGAGCTTCTTCAAGCGTACTTGCGTAATTCCTCAATGTCTCTTTTGGTGTCCCGACTCCGGGGTTGAGTTTACCGCTTGCATGGCCGATCACTTCGTGAAGAGCGGTGTGCAGTTTGTCAGCTTGCTTCGCGTACTTCTTGGCTAGTTCAATTTCGGTACTGTCATGACTGAATTCTTCCAAAAACCCTGAAGTACCCGCTTTGTCGTAAGCCGCTACGATGTTTCCAAGACTTACCGATTTGGAACCGTACTCCGCGCGAATCCAATCGGCATTGGGCAGGTTTACCCCGATCGGAGTTGAAGGGCTGGCATCACCTGCCTCTCCGGCTACATTGATAAAGTTGTACGAAATTCCGACTACACTTTCCTTTTTGTGCTCATCGGAAATGGAAGAGTTGTCCTCGAAGTACTGCGCATTCTCCGCCAGCACTTTCATTTTTTTGGATGCATCCAAATCGCGAATTTCCACGATTGTTTCGTATGATCCTCTGAATCCAAGCGGGTCGTTATACACTTCTACAAATCCGTTGATGTAATCAACCGTGCTCAAGGTATCCTGCACCCAAGCGATATTGTATTCATCCCATTTTTTTAAATCACCCGTTCGATAATACTCGATCAAGTAACCAAGGGATTCTCGCTGCTTTTCGGTTTCGGCAACGCCTTTGGCTTTTTCGAGCCAATACACGACTCTCTCCAATGCGGGACCGTACATGCCGCCGATCTTCCAAATCTTTTCTTTAACCTCACCGTTTTCCTTTACTAACTTGGAGTTCAAACCATACGATATGGGTCTTTTCGGATCTTTGTCTTTCTTTTTCTCATCGTAATAAGCATTGACATCATCCTCTGTTAAAGTAGGATCGTAGAAATTTACGGCGCTTGCCAATACCAAGTCCTTATTCGGGTCTTTGCTCACTTTCTTACTGTCCACTGAAGGATCAAATATTACCGTCATTACCTCTTCGCTCAACTCAGTACCCGTAGCTTCCATCAGGCTTTCAAAATAGGCACGATCGAATTCCGGACTAAATTTCTCGTAAGAATAGTGGTGGTGAATTCCATTTGAAAACCAAATTCGCTTCAGATAGGTTTCGAAAGCTTGCCAATCATCACCGCTTTTATCTCCGTCGTAATTGCGGTAGATGTTCTCCAGCGCTCTTCTTATGGTTAGGTTGTGACGATAGTTTTGATCATACATCATATCCCTTCCGGCAATTCCTGCCTGCGTAAGGTAGTAAGTCAGTTTTTTCTGATCCAATGACAGCTCATCCCAGGCGGGGATTTGATAGCGGAGGATTTTAATATCCGCAAATTGCTCAGTCATTGTTTTAAAATCATCTTCGCTCATGGATGAAGTATCTTCCATGGAGTCACTGTTCGACTCTTCTACCATCTCATTCTGACAAGAACTCATGATACCTATGGAGAAGAATCCAATAATTAAAGTTTGAAAAATTCTTTTCATTATGTGGTTTTTGTGGGGTGCTAATATAAAATTTACTACAGTTTGTGCAGATGCGTTGAAATGACTTCTTTCATAATTCGCAGGAATTGTTGAAATTGCCCTCAACCAATATTTTTACCATCATGCGCTTACGAATTAGTATCCTCGCTTTTACTGTCATTACTCTTGCCTCATGTCAAAAAGAACAACCGGAATCCGTTCATAATTCGAGCATTCCTGAAGCAGAACTGATCTTAATAAATCCGGTAGAACCTCTGGATGGCAGAGAACCGCTGAGTCGATCAGAGCTTTATTCTGAATTTAATCAATATCTGGAGCGAAAAGGTGTAATAAATTGGTCAGATTTTGATGATTATACCATCTGGAGTGCTGCTATAAATGCTGATAGCGTCATATCCATAGGCTACCAAGCCGAAGGAATAAGCAATTTGGATCAAACTATACATCAGGTGGATGTTGAATCCCCTGAATGGAGAAGTGCGAAGAATGCATTAATCAACTATGTGGTAAGTCAAACCCGATTGAAGTACCCGAATATGACTGTGAATGCTGAAGACCTTTTGGTTTTTGGCGATAAGCCTCTGCCCTATTTTAATATCAGGATATGGGACTATGAGATTTTAGCGAATCTGCGAAATTTCAATCTCGTGAGATATGCCGAGCCAATGGGATTTGGATTTGATGAGCAGACCGGTCCATACCGATCTGACAGTGGATGCGGAGGAAATTCGGGAATTTCAAATCCAAATCCAAGCGATTACTTCACAGCTCCGCAAGGTCCCAGAGTTAGTTGGAATTTCGTTGATATGAAAATTCACAAGGCGTGGAAAGCGGGGAGTCGAGGCAACGGTGTTACCATGGGAATAATTGACACCGGAATTTCATCTGATCAGGCAAAACTAAACGGAGAGTTTTCGGGAGGACTATCCGGAAGTCGTACGGTAGAGCGATACGGCTTTCATGATCCATGTTTTCTATTTGTCTTTTGTGAGAATGATGGAATAGACGACCTGTGCGGGCATGGCACTAATATGGCAGGAACGGCGGCGGCCCCTGCCGGTAGCGACGGATCCTTTGCCGGTGTGGCATTTCAAAGCAACTTGATTGGCATACGCGCCGCCGAAGATGTTGTTCATAATTCAAGCGCTGAAAAAGATGGTGTGTCTGATGCGTTTACCTTTTTGGGAAACAGGTCTGATGTTAATATTATTTCCATGTCCATGGGTGATCTCTTTTCGAGCGGACAAATAACGGACGCGATTAATTTCGCTTACAACCAAGGTAAAATGATTTTCACCGCTGCCGGAACTTCATTTGAGTTCACCACATTCGTCGGCGTAATTTTTCCGGCTACGCTCAGCAACACAATAGCCGTAACCGGGACCAAGACAGGATTTCCGATGGAAAAATGTAGCACATGCCACAGTGGGTCTCAAGTAGATTTTGTCGTAACTATGGAAGATCGAAATAATTCAGACAGAACTCCACTAACACTTTCAGATTCTGGCAATGATCCGACCTACACCGGTGGATCTTCGGTTGCGACTGCCACGGCAGCGGGGATTGCCGCACTTGTTTGGTCTAATGATTTATCACAAACAAGAGAAGATGTTTTGGAAGCATTAAAAAATGCATCGAATTTTTATCCGTCTCGCAACAGTGAATTCGGATGGGGTAAGATAGATGCACATGCCGCAGTGCTCTAAACTATTTGAATGGATTTTGTGATTATCATCGTTCAGGACGGATTGATACAATACAATTGAAAAATTACGTTCAAGCGGAACAAATTTTCTCAATTGTTAGTTAAGTCGCTGATAAAGCCTACTTTTATCGCAACCAAAACGTACGCTTAATGAACAAAGAGAATTTCATCAATCGCCGGAAAGCTACTGCCGAAGAGTTGCGTCTACAACTTCATTCAGGATCCCGAGACCTGATTGATAACTTTGAAACACAAAAAAGGGAGAATCGCGAATGGTGTCAACACACCATGGCAAACTTAGAAGATGAAGCATCTGAAACCTCACTTGACCTTCAACGAAAACTAAAAGCACTCGAGGTTCAAGCAGCTATGGGAAAGGCTGAAACAAAAGAAGCCATTCAAGTCCAAAGGAAAAAACTCTCATATCTTGTAAAAGAGGCTCAGGCTTCCATTAATTTGCCGGGAGACTCAAAAAAAAATGTTCGTGAGTTGGCCTTTAGAGCAGAGGTCTTATTTGATAAATGGCTCGCTGATTTTGACCTGCTCAGACTTCAATTTAATTGGGGTGCCGCTGAAGCTTCGGATGAATGGAATAAAAGAAAAGTAAAACTCCGGCATTCCATCAATGACCGCGAAACCAAATCAGAGAATACGAACAGGGAATCGGAGGAAGGATGGATAAATTTTAAAAAGGAGATTTCGGAAGCTCGGGCACATGTTAAAAAAGCCTATTCATAAACCGGCTTCTCTAAATCTGCGTTCGATTTCCTGAGAGAGGGAAAACACTCTGTTGATTGTTTCATAATTGAACCTATTCTCCGTCAATCGCAAATGAGCAGGTAGCTTAATTGGGTTTTTTAAAACTTTTGAATACTAACTACATAAAGAATCCTTAGAACCAAAAACCGAATATTAAATTAATAAGAGCAATTAACGCTCGGAGTCCGATCATAAACCTAATACTAAAAAGCATTGTAACCCGTCAAGACAAGATAACGTATTGCTTACGTGAACCAAATCATCAATGAACACACAAGATACAGTAACACACACCGGTCAGTCTTTACAAGCGCGATGCTTTGAAGCGCTGAGGGTTGCTCACAAAAAACTTTCGGAAACGAGATCAAATAATACTGAGCTAAACCATTTGGTGGTGCAACTGGAAGATGTTCTGTTTTCAGCAGAACCGAGTAAACCGGCCTCAATCTTAAAGTGCTTCATTGATTTGATTTTTGTTTTGAAAGAAATGGAGAATAACATATCAAGTGATGCGTGTTCGCTTCGGCCTATCGGTCTTCAAGTGGCTACATCAAACAGCATTATACCCATTCACCTTGAGTGGAATTACCATAACCCGAACTCCATCTTCGTGATTGAATATGCCCAATTTGAAGAATCAAATAAGCCCGAATGGCGGATTTATAGCAAAACGCGAGCTACCTCATTTACCGTGCGAGGTTTACCTAAAGGGAAATCTTATTGGTTCAGAATTTCTGCCCTCGCTCCCGCCGTATAAGGCTGATCCCGTTAAAAATATCAACTAAGTATTTAGTTAATCTCTGATTGTACCCTTATCTTTGGTTTATTATGCCGAAGATACTTGTCCTACTCCCGATTCTTTTACCTGCCTTTCTCTGTGCTCAAACGCTAACTTCCGACTTTGCCGATCGCTATGCCGTAGCCATTGAAGCAGGGCAAATTCAACATGCCATTCAGATAGCAGAAGAGTGGACAAAAAATGAGAATAGGGAAGCAACACCCTATTTCTTATTGGCAGAAGCCCTCATCCGAAAGGGAAGAAAATATGAGGCCACGAAAAACTTAAAAATGGCGTTGACCATTGACTCTCTTCACATTCCATCATTATTGACCTACGCCGAGATATCAAAATCTGAATCGCTCACGTATTACGAAAAGCTAATTGCCATCAATCCATCAAACTCTTATTTCTATCGAAAGGCTGCTGAAAATGCTGTAGAGTCTCAAAAATTTGATAAGGCCTCGGCCTATTACAATTTAGCCTATGGTCTGGATAGTTTGGACTTAATCACCATAAATGGGTTTGCGCGACTTCTAATCGATTTCAGACAAAAAGCAGATGCGGACACACTTCTCGATCGAGCATTGAAAATTGATCCACAAAATGATTTCGCAAGACTTACAAAGGCTAAAATTGCCTTTGAATCCGAAAATTGGGAAGAAGTATTGGAATGGGTTAGGCCGTATTTCGAAGAGCCCATGCCGCCACTTACGGTAATGCGCTATGCGGGAATTTCTCTTTACCAAATAGGAAAGTATGAAGAGTCTATCGAATGGCTACGAAGACTTTCAAACAAAGTGGGAGAATTGGATTACCCGCACTACTATATGGGGCTGTGCATGGAAAAACTTGGACAAACTGAAATGGCAGCAGTTCAGTTTGGTCAAGCCGTGAATAAGGCGCTCTCCGGCAACCTTGGGGTTTATTACGAAAGGTTGGGTGTGGCTGAGCAAGCCACCGGAAATCATGAGGAGGCTATTGAAGCCTTTAAGATGGCGAAGAGCTTTTCTGCCGGAAATATTTTAAACTTCCATTTAGCAAAAAGCTATGACGCTTTCTATCAAGATTCAAAACCCGCAATGGAACTTTTTCAAGAATTTATTGAGAGAGAGGTAAATGAAAATAGCGATCAAGCTGAAGAAATCAGATACGCTAAGAGTCGCATAAATCAAATTCGCAAAAACAGGCACTTCGATATCCCGGAATGAACTATCGCTTTGATTGCGTGTTTAATTACTATGAAACACGAATCAATAGCTGTTTTAGGAGTATCAATCATTCTGCTTATCTATACGATATTTGCGGGCGCGGGTGTATTACTTGATTGGGTAGCTTTAATATTTGCCGTTTCTCCCGTACTGATTATTTGGATGGTTTGGGTGGTGCTTAAACACGGTGATTACCAAGGTGAAGAAATGGAGGATGATCAGGAATACGGCTACGTTGATAAACCTCATTTGGGCAAACAAGAATTATAATCATTTAAGATGAGCAGCTTAAAGGCTGCTTTTTTTATTTTCACTTTTTTATGGATAATAAAACTCAGTACGATGTAATCATCATAGGTGCGGGAATAGCCGGATTAGCAGCCGCCCGAAAATGTGAGGATAGGGGCTTTTCCACACTGATTGTCGAATCAGATGAACAATTGGGAGGTCGAATAAAGACGGATAGCTATGAGGGTTTCAACTTGGACAGAGGCTTTCAAGTTCTCATCGATTCATACGAAAAAGCCAAAGATCTCTTGAACTTCGATTTACTCGATCTCAAATCATTTGAGCCGGGAGCAAGAATTTACGATAAGAGTGGAGGTTTTACAATTTCAGACCCTTCCCGAAGGCCCTCTGCCTTACCCAAAATGCTCTTTTCGAGGGTAGGTTCTGTTTCCGATAAGTTTAAAATGCTTTCGCTAACCAAAAAACTTCAAAGTCAGAACACGGCTGAAGTTTTTTTGGGAAAGCAACAAAGTACAATGGATTTCTTAAAAGGATATGGCTTCTCGGATAAGATTATTGAGAATTTCTTTCGTCCTTTTTTCGGTGGAATCTTTTTGGAAAGAGAATTAGCGACAGACGCTGCCATGTTCAGGTTTGTGTTTAAAAATTTTTCAAATGGAAATGCCTGCCTTCCGTCCAAAGGCATGGGTGAAATCCCCAAGCAATTAAATGACAAATTAAAATCGACTGAAATTCGATTTAAAACCAAGGTTAAGCAAGTTCATCAAGATGCCTCTGTAGAGCTGGAAAATGGTTCTACCCTTTTTGCAAAAAAAGTCATAATAGCCTGCGATCCCGGCTTGATTTTTCCCCAACTGGCTCAATCCGTTTCATGGCATAAAACCACAACTATGTACTTCGCCGGGGAAAAAAATCTACCATCGATGGGTAAAAAGATCGGATTAGATGCTCGCAGGCAAAGCACCATCAACAATTTCGCTCGACATGATGAAGTCACACCTTCTTGTGCACCTTCAAACAAATCGCTATGGTCTGTCACTCTAAGAAATGACGCTGATGCGAATGATGTAAAAAAGAACCTGGCCGAACTATTGAAAGTTCGTATTAACGATTTAACATTCCTCAAAGAGTACAGGATTTCGCACGCCTTGCCTCGAGTCATTCGTCCGGCATTAACTTTGTCGCCTGAAGAGACGAGTGTAACTGCTCACGTTCATTTGGCCGGCGATTACCTGACCAATGCTTCGATTGACGGAGCTTTGCGTTCAGGAGAAAACGCAGCCATAGCCGTGACGGAAGCACCTGAACTAAACAGTTAATGCTAAACCCTTACGAAGATGAATCACCCAAACAGTACAAAAAGCAAAATCAGAACAGTATTTTTAAGTATTTCATTTATTATCGCTGCGCTAAGTTGTAGCGCTCAATTGGAAATACGCCCCTTCCTCGGAGCAAACTTTAGTAATGTGAGCGAAACACCCGACGGAACGGATACCAAAGCAAAACTTGGTGGTCAAGTCGGTGCTCACGTTATGATCGGAAATCAATTTCACCTCTACCCCGGTATTGCGTATTTTTCTCGTTCAACGGAATTCAGCACAGACGATGATTTTAATACGGATCAAACGGTTGAAGGAGTAATACTTCCTTTACTCGTAGGTTATCGTTTTGTCGATACTGACAGCGATCCGTTTTTTAATTTCAGATTGTTCGCCGGTCCTTCAGTAATGTTTTTGACAACTACTGAATACGATGATGGCGAATTTGATGAAGAAGTAAATTGGAATAGCAATCAATGGGGTGCACAAGTTGGTGCAGGTATAGACCTCTCTATTTTCTTTTTGGATGTTACTTATGAATTCGGACTTACCAATGCGCATGATGGCATTGAAGGAGAGGATGGACTCGTAGGCAACTTTGGCGAAGTAAAGCAGAATACATTTTTAATCAATGCAGGCATTCGTCTGACCTTGGCTCAATAAGCGACAGTCAGACATATTTTGAAATCCTGAATTGAATGAGCTTATACGAGCGTTCGCACAATCGTGTAAGCTCATTCTTATTTGGCCATAATTTTCCTTTCTTTGGCCCAAACAAAAAAAGCAATGAATTTAACAAAAGCCTTAATCGGAGTGGCGCTTATAGCTCCGTCTATAGTGTTTGCGCAGAAAGTAGACCTGAAGCTCAATTTGAAAGAGGGAAAAGAATATAAGCAGAAAACGGAAGTTGAGAATGTCACCAAGCAAACCATGATGGGACAGGTTATGGAAATCAATACGTCCGCATCCTCTACTACCAATATGGAGCTTATTCAAGATGACGGAAATGTAGATACTTACGACATTTGGTATGAAGACGTAGGTATGTCCATGTCCGGTATGGGGCAGTCGCAATCATTCAGTTCGGATACTTCTGCTTTGGAGAATGTAGATCCGATGTCTAAAGTTTTAGCATCCTTAGTAGGTAAAAAATTTCAAGCTAAAATCACTGAAAAAGGTATTATTGAAGAAGTTATGGGTCTGGAGGAGATGGTCAAAAATTCCACTTCGGGAATGCCCGGCGGTGAAGCTGTTGCCGAACAAATCTCAGCAAGCTTCGGGGATAACGGACTGGCAAAAAACTTGGAGATGACAACGGATATATTTCCTGATAAATCAGCAAAAGTCGGATCTTCTTGGACCAAAAAACAATTTACGTCTACAGGCTTACCCATTATTTCAAATTCAACTTACACCTTAATTTCCGTTGAAGATGGCAAAGCCACCATAGAACTTTCCGCGAACTTAGAGACTGATCCTGAAAATGCCAGTACCACTATGCAGGGAATGAATGCGACACAGTTTTACGAAGGTGATCGAAAAGGCACTTTAACCGTGGATGTTGCGACCGGTTGGGTTACTTCCGGAAAAATCGAAGATGATATTGTCGGTAGCATTACTCTGGCTCCCAATGATCAAATTCCAGATGGAATGACTGTACCGATTGAAATGAAGAACACCATCACCATCTCCAACTAAGTCTTTATGGTCCGCTACAGCGGAAAAAAAATTCTTGTCGTCGTTTTGTTTTGTCTTGCTTCTGCTTTCGCGGAAGGGCAAATCATGAACATCGAAAAGTTCAGATTGGATAGTTTAAGCCGGAAGAATCCCTTCCGGCTTAAACTTGAAGCAAATTTTGATTTCTATAATCGAAGTGCCACCGCCGAAGAGCAAGCAGAGTTCGTAGCGCTTGGCTCCGAAATCAGTTCGGTTTATGCACCCGGCAAGCATTTCTACATGCTCTTAGGAGAAGTATCATACGTAGAAAACAATGCCAGCAAAATTCTGAATAATGGAAACGTTCATCTCAGAAGCACTTTCTATTACCGCGAAAAATTCAGCCCCGAGCTATTCGGACAAGCGCAGTACGACGATTTTCGTGGATTGAGCGACCGCTTCATTTTCGGAGGAGCTTTACGATGGAACGCCATTCGAAACAAAAAATTCATGCTGACATTGGGCACGGGGCCCATGTATGAATTTGAAAGATGGAGCTCGCCGATCGATAACGAGACGGTGGAGGTGACTTTTTTAAAAGTCAGCAATAATTTGATCGTACGCTGGTCGATCGGAGAACACATCGATTTCAACAGCATTCTGTATTATCAAGTGGGCTACGACAATGAAATCGAAGCGCCGCGAAACAGAATTTCGAATTCCACCAACCTCAACTTTCGCATAAATACCAAAATCGCTTTCAAGACGGGCCTGCGACTGGCATACGAAGACCGCCCGATTGTACCGATCACCAAATTCATCTATTCCGTCGAAAACGGAATCAGCCTTAACTTTTGAGGCTTCGATACCTCTTCAGTATTGCCTAAATTTGCAAACTCATGAGCGAAAAGATTTTCCATTTCAGAATTCTGCCCGATCAGTCGGACGAAGTATTTCGAGATATCGAAATAAAAAGCAGCGATACATTCGAGCAGCTTCACGACGCTATCTTAAAGGCTTTTGAGTTCTCGGGTCAAGAAATGGCTTCCTTCTACATGAGCAATGAAGAGTGGGACAAAGGCGAGGAAATAACCCAGATGGATATGGGCGGTATGGGAGATGATGCCGTCCTCACCATGAAAGACACTGCTCTCAGCGACATGGTTTTTGATCAAGGTCAAAAGTTGCTCTACCTCTACGACTTTATGCGCATGTGGATCTTCTTTGTAGAGTTAGTTGGCATTTCCGATCCGGAAGGTTCAAAATCGTACCCTTTGGTAACACTAAGCGTAGGCGATGCCCCTGATGAGCATTCCAAAGAATTGGTCGATTCGTTTCCCGTAGATTTTGATGAAGATCTGGGCGATTTCAGCGAAGAGGGTGAAGAAGGATTCGAAAACATCGATGACTACGACGAAATCATCTGAACCTCGAATTCCCGTTATTTGTGGCCCTAC
>CAZYWJ010000028.1:0-20182 GCA_964651785.1 uncultured Cryomorphaceae bacterium | reverse complement strand
TCAAATTGAAGCAATAATTGCGCATATTGAATCCCGGATAGGCTGAATGTTCAACCTTTCGGTGAAAACCGGTTGAAAACTTCACTTTTTTTGGCCAACCGGGGCTATGAGAACCTATCGAAAGACGTTAATTTTACCTATTCTATCAGATTATATATTTCAAAATAATACGGCATGAGTCACAATCGAATGGAATTGATATCGGAGATGCTCGAAAAAAATCCCGATGACACGTTTCTCAATTATGCGGCGGCTTTAGAGTATAAAAAGGATAACAAGAAAGGAAAGGCTATATCCTTTTTTCGCAAGATAATTGATAACGATCCTGACTACCTGCCTACTTACTATCAACTCGGGAAGCTGTTGGAAGAGAAAAATAAAACCGAAGAAGCGGTGGCTCTTTATAAGAAGGGGCGTGAGTTGGCTAAAAAGAAGAACGATATTAAAACTCTCGGAGAGCTTTCAGAAGCTTTATTGATCCTCGACGAGGATGATGGAGAGGCTTGGTAGGAAATAATTTTTTTAAGCAATTTAAAGGGGATGTGTTCATCCCTTTTTTAATTAGTAAGCTCAGGTTCCACCCAACGCTCCCGAACCACTTCAAATCAAATAATCATGCGAATTATACCATTGATAATTGCAGCAGCCCTAATCAGTGCTTGCTCTAGTGAATCTCAGATGGAAGAGAAAAAGTCAATTCAATACCCCGAAACAAAAAAAGTCGATACGAGTGATGTGTATTTCGGAACTTCAGTAGCCGATCCGTACCGATGGCTCGAAAATGACACCGCAGCTGATACCGAAGAGTGGGTGAAGGAACAGAACAAAGTTACCCAAGCCTACTTGGAGAAAATTCCCTATCGCCAAAAAATAGAAGATCGTCTGACGGAATTGATTAACTATCCTCGACTTTCCTCACCTTCAAGAGTAGGTGAATATTATTTCTTCTCAAAAAATGATGGGTTGCAAAATCAATCGGTTATCTATTATCAGAAGGGAAAAGATGGAGAGCCCATGGTTTTCATCGATCCGAATAAGCTATCTGAAGACGGTACGGTGAGCGTTAATTTACTCGGTGCATCCGGCGATGATAAATACATGGCTTACACCAAATCAGAAGGAGGTTCGGATTGGAGTAAAATCTACATTCGAGAAATCGAAACCAACACCGACTTGGACGATGAACTTGAATGGGTCAAGTTTTCGGGTGCCGGCTGGTTTATGGATGGGTTTTTCTATAGCCGCTATCCCGAACCTGCACCGGGGACTGAGCTCAGCGCAGACAATAAGTACCACAGCATTTACTACCACAAGCTGGGCACCCCGCAGAGCGAGGATGAACTTTTCTACCGCAATGATGAAAATCCCGACCTCTATCATTGGAGTGATGTGACGGAAGATGACAAATATCTCGTTATGTACGCAGCCTCCGGAACAGATGGTTTCGAACTGTTTTTCAAAAATCTCGAAACCGACGGAGAGCTCACGAAAGTACGTGAAGGGTTTGCCAATAAAACTTCGATAATTGATCACAAAGACGGGAAGTTTATTGCCCTTACCGATATTGATGCACCCAATTATCGCGTGGTTTCCATCGATCCGAATAATTTTGAATTGGAAAGTTGGAAAACCATTGTCCCGGAGCGAGATGAGACTTTGGTCAATGTCAGCACCGCAGGAGGCTATCTCTTTCCGGAGTATTTGAAAAGTGCTACCTCTCAGGTATTTCAAATGGACTACGAAGGAAACACAATCCGTGAGATTGAATTTCCTGCGCCCGGTTCTGCTTCAGGGTTTTCCGGTAAGAGAGATGACGGTAACGTTTTTTATACGTTTTATTCATTCACCTACCCGCCTACCATATTTGAATTAAACTTGGAAACGGGAGAATCAAGCCTTTTCAATAAGCCCGATTTGAAATTTGACCCTGAGGAATACATTTCCAAACAAGTTCGCTACAAGAGCAAAGACGGAACGGAAGTACCGATGTTCATCGTTCACAAAAAAGGCATTGAGATGAACGGCAACAATCCTACACTGCTATATGGCTATGGTGGCTTCAATATCAGCTTGAGCCCATCTTTCAGTGTATCGAATATTCTGTTTTTAGAAAACGGTGGAATTTACGCTTTGGCCAATCTTCGCGGAGGCGGAGAGTTCGGTGAGGAATGGCACAAGCAAGGAATGAAGCTGAAAAAGCAGAATGTCTTCGATGACTTTATTGCAGCAGCCGAATACCTGATAGCTGAGAATTACACCTCTTCCGATAAATTGGCCATTCGTGGCGGTTCGAATGGCGGTCTTCTCGTTGGTGCCGCTATGACGCAGCGCCCCGACCTTTTTGCGGTAGCGTTGCCCGCAGTAGGAGTAATGGATATGTTGCGCTTCCACAAGTTTACCGTAGGGAAAGGGTGGATTCCCGAATACGGATCGTCTGAAGCTTCGAAAGAAGAATTTGATGCGCTCTACGCGTATTCTCCGCTGCACAACTTGAAAGAAGGCACCACCTACCCTTCTACTTTGGTCACCACGGGGGATCACGATGATCGCGTTGTTCCGGCACATTCGTTCAAATTTGCCGCAACACTGCAAGAAAAACATGCAGGAGAAAACCCCGTTTTCATTCGCGTGGAAACCGAAGCAGGCCACGGAGCCGGCAAACCGATCAGTAAAATCATTGAGGAACAAGCGGACATTTGGGCTTTCACTTTTTATGAAATGGGAATCGAAGAATTGGAAGCCGCTCCGATTGAAAAATGAAAAAAGGCTTTAAACGCTTAGGAGGATTGGTTGTCTTCGGATTGGCCATTTTGGTGAGAATTCTGTTCTCCCTTTCACCCGAGTTGTTTGAAGCGCTATATTTTAAAGGCCTTTTTCCCTTTATCAGAAAAATGCAATACCCCGTAGGAGCGGCACTGCCCTTATCGGGGTATTATTTGTTAATTCTGATTGTTATAACCTGGCTCACATGGCGCGTTCCATTTTCAAAAAAAGGTTCACTCTGGCTGCGATTCGGAAGAAGGCTTTTGAACTTCTGCGGTGGCCTCTTTGCTCTGTTTTTGGTTCTCTGGGGATATAACTACGTGGGGCCGAGTTTGGCCGAGCGGATGTCACTTTCGGAAAACGATGATCAATACGATGTGGCAAAACTCTATCTCTTTGTAATGAATGAGGCTGCCGAATTTCGCAAAGAAATTAATCTTCCCTACGACACCGCTTCAGTAGAAGACTTGGAAATCGATCTTGACTATTCTGAGCTAAATGAAGCCGTAAAGGCCGTTTTAGAGCCTATGGGCTATCCTACTTCATCTGAAGTAATATTAAGGCGAGTAAAACCTGAAGGAGCGCTCCGCAGAGTTGGCATCCGTGGCATTTACAATCCATTCACAGGCGAAGCAAATGTGGAGTCGGATGCGGGTATTTTAACGGGAGCTTTCACAGCCGCCCATGAAATGGCCCATGCCTACGGCATCACGGGAGAAGGCGAAGCAAATTTGGTGGCATATTTAGCTTTGATTCGATCAGAAAATCTTGTTTGGAAATATTCCGCTGCCTATTCACTCTGGAGATATGTGGCGGGTGAAGTAAACCAAAAGCTTAACGAGAAAGATCGCACTATTTTGGCGAAAGCCATACCACCGGGTTTACAAAGAGACCGATGGGCCATTTGGCAGCGCTTCAGCAATAATCCTCCATACTTTCCAGAACTATCTGAAGCGATGAACGACAGCTACCTGAAAATACAAGGCGTGGAAGGTGGTACCGATGACTACGGCGCTTTTGTCAGTCTTTATTTGCGTTACGCTAGTCCTATTATGGAATAATGGTTAAACGTTGATTCGCTGTGTGCGTTCTCCCATCGTTTCCTACGGCGCGAACTATTGCTGTATAGAATTCGTTTTCGAGCTCGTGTGAAGATTCTGAGAAATTCCATGCTTCACTCATATCAGTGGTCTTGAATACTACCTTTCCTTTGGAATTAATGATCGTCATACTAAATGAAACTATTCCATTACCCCCTACGGTGAAATTGTCGTTAACGCCATCGCCGTTAGGCGTGAATGAATTCGGAACGAAAAGCTCAGATCCTTTCTTGACTTCGATCGTTTGAGGAATAATTTTCTCGGCACCATCAGCATATTTAGCAATCGCATAAACCGTAAGAGATTGAGGCTCGTCAATGGTTACATTTAAGCTCTTGCCTTGAATCAATCCGAACGAAGCAGCATCCCAAGCATACTCAGAAGCATTACCGCTAGCACTGAGTTTCAACTCACAAGGCGTATAGCATGTTCTTACACCTTCAATACTCAGTTCCGGTTCAAACGCCGTGGCAGGAGCAGTCGGAACTTCATCTGGCAATTCTTCCTTTTCTTCTGATGAAACGACCAATTCTTCCGTCCATGGCTTATTGGCTTGTACCTCAACAGGCAATTGAGGTGTCATCTTTTTCGGACTTTCTTCTATCTCGATTTCCGTAGTAGAAGAATTAGCAGCTTCAACCTCCTGATTCTCTTGAGGCCCCTTTGGTGCAGCCACTTCTTCTGTTTCAGGCTGATCTATGGTCTCTGACTGCACGGCCACCTCTTGCCTCATACTATGTGATGCAAACACGACCTCTGCCTCAATAACATTATCTGATCCTTCTTTGGAGATAACCGTGTCTTTTTGAGGAGTTTCATGCAGCGCGATGTGCTCCATTGATTTCTCACGCTCATCGCGAATATCACTGAAAGACATGGCTCCTAAAAGCGCTGCTGATATGGCAACCACAGCCCAAGAGGGAAAAGTAAATGGCGGGGTATACGGAGTTTGGATGCGTGATTGAATCAACTCCCATGCCCCTGCAGGCGGTGTTGACTCAGCATTTCGCAACGTCTCTCCAATTCTCTGTTCAAATAAATCCTTACTCACGTATCGGTTGATTTAGTTCGTTTGCAATCAATTTTCTCATATATGCCTTGGCCTTGCGGTACTGGGTTTTAGAGGTACTTTCGGTAATTCCGAGTTGCTCCGCAATTTCTTTATGTGTGTACTCTTCCACCGCATAAAGGTTAAAAACCGTTCTATAACCGTCGGGCATTTGATTTATCAATTCCGTCAATTTGTCTGCAGATACCAAGGGTTCATCCTCTTCCATGGGTTGAACCTCGGCATCGGTATCAATTTTATAATCTACTTCAAAAAGAGAAAGGTTGCGTTGTTCGCGCTTACTTCTTCTCAAATGATCCAATGCATTATTGGCAATCGTCCGTCTGATCCAAGCTCCCAGCGGTCCTTTTCCGTCGTACTTATCGAGCTTATTAAAAACCTTGATGAATCCGTCCTGGAACATATCCTGAGCCTCTTCATAGTCTTTTCCGTATCTCAAACAAAGTGCCATCATTTGACCTGAATGCCTTTCATATAGCAAAGCTTGCGCTTTAGAATTGCCTTCCATACAAGCTTTGGCCAATTGTTGGTCATCCACTTCTTTAACTTCTCTTTTGCTTGATTGACTCATTCGAATCGAAATAGTTGTCCGGGTCTGCCCTCAAATGCAAATTAAACTTTTGAAATAGTTCTATCAATTTCGCAATTAAAGTTTGAAGTAGTAAATCTGATTTTTGAGAAGGTCGGATTGAACAAATCAGAATACACGCAAAACGGTAATTTTCAATCTCGAAATATGTAAAATATGCCTTGACGCAACACAAATAATTACTTCAAATAAACTTATTAAAAAACTGAATATATTCCTCTTATCGAATTCAAAGGCCAGCTCTAAACACCAAATTACAATCTTTTAGAGTCTCTTTTTATATGGACGAATAATAAGTCGGATATCTCGATTGTAATTGAAGAAATTGTAGGTCCAATTGAAGAAAACGACCACCCGATTTCGAAAACCCACCAATGCCATGAGGTGGACAAACATCCAAATGAGCCAAGCAAACGCTCCTTGGGTTTTGAATTTTGGAAGATCAGCTACGGCTCGGGTGCGCCCGATTGTAGCCATAGAACCCAAATCTGTATATTCAAAAGGTTTCATTTCCTGCCCTTTCAATTTTCGATTCAGGTTTTTAGCTAAATGCTTTCCTTGCTGTATGGCGGGCTGCGCTACTTGCGGATGTCCCTTCGGGTAGTTTTCCGTTTCCATGTATGCCAAATCTCCGATTGCATAAAGACCGTCGTGCCCTTCTACCTGACTGTATCGATTTACGCGTATCCTTCCGCCCTTCACCAAATCATCTCCTGAAATTCCTTCAGGCGGTTTACATTGCACGCCTGCGGCCCAGATCAAGGTTTGAGTGAGCATTGGCTTATTCGAAGTTATTATCTTCTTTCCATCGTAGTCTTTTACCATAGTGTTGAGCCAAATCTGCACACCGAGTCCTTCCAAAAATTTCTGTGCCTTATCAGAAGATTCCTTCGACATCGGTGGTAAAACCTTGTCTAAACCTTCAACCAAATGAATACTCATACGACGAAAATCCAGGTCAGGATAATCCATGGGCAAAACGTGTGCGCGAAGTTCGGCTATAGCACCGGCCAGCTCGACTCCTGTCGGGCCGGCTCCGACAATAACCACGTTCATTAAACTTTCACGCTCTTTCAAATCGTCGGTTAATAAGGCCGATTCAAAATTTTCAAGAAGAAGAGATCTGATATTCAAAGCCTCAGGGACTGACTTCATCCCCATACTCAATTTGGCGATGGTGTCATTTCCAAAAAAGTTCGTTACGGTTCCCGTAGCCAAAATCAAGTGATCATACTCCAAATCTCCGAGAGAAGTGTGAATATTTTTTTTCTCAGTATCAATGGATTTAACCTCCGCCAGACGGAAAAAGAAATCTTTTCGATTCTTAAATATCTTCCGCAAAGGATAAGCTATGCTGTCGGGCTCCAACCCTGCTGTGGCAACTTGATACAGAAGCGGCTGAAAGGTGTGGTAATTATGCTTGTCAATCAGCACTATTTGGAACTTTCCCTGAGGCAGGTTTTTGATAAGCTGAAGCCCTCCGAAACCACCTCCAACAACTACAACTCTGGGAACAGCACTATCTGAAATATTCATTTAAGCTTTTTTGACATGAGAATTAAAATGATCTACAATAACTTGAAGTAAATACTTTATCTGACTGTTTTCTTTACTAATATGGAGCTGATATATTTTATCGATACTTCAAATAGCTACTCTTGGTTGGCCAAAATATCGCGCAGTGAGCCTAAATCTTTTTCCTCATCAACATCAGTCAAAGTAGGCAATAAGCTATAGCTCAATTTTAGCTTCTTTGTATCCAAAATGGTGTCGAGCAGAACATCGGGCGTTGACCATTTTTTATCTCTGAAAAGATGTGAGTAATGTCGATCCATTCCGAGGAGATAGTACCCCCCGTCAAATGCCGGGCCGATAACCACATTGTGATCATCCAGCAATCGAAAAGCGTCTTCCACAATCTCAGCGGTCAGGTCGTAGCAGTCAGACCCGATGATCACCACTTTTTTATAATCTTGCGCAAAAGCTTCACCAAAAGCTCGATCCATACGCTCTCCAAGGTCGTCTCCTTTTTGAAGAAACTTAGGAAATTTGTAATAGTCGAGAATATCGAATTCCTCAATCTTGTTTGAATAAAATACGGCCTTATCGGCAAAGGTTTTGTCTGCAACCGAGTAAGTATGCTCCAGCAGCTTCAAGTATATTTCCAAAGCCTTCTTATCCCCTACCGTTTTCGCCAGTCTTGTTTTGACCTTTCCCAATTCGGGGTTTTTGGCAAAAACCATCAACAAATTATTCTGTACCATAATCCTTTTCGTAATTATTAATCCATATTCCCCACGTGGTGCTGTAAGGGTGCACTTTGGTCACTTCCGCTCCTTCTGAATTTACGACGGTAAAACCCCTGTTGGTCCAATCGAATATTCCGCCGAAGAGGTTATATACAGTAGTAAAGCCTCTCTTCTTCAGCTCAAATCCAATGTCTTCACTTCGCTTCCCTACCGAACAATATACCACTACAGGTTTTGATTTGTCGGCTCCCTTAATTACATCGTAATCGGGAAATTTGTAGCCGATGTGTTTCGCTCCTCTGATATGGCTTACCTCGAATTCAGCCGAAGCTCTGGAGTCCAATAGTAAGACTTCACCTGAAGACATCATTTTGCTCAATTGCTGAGAAGAAATGGTGTCTACTTTATTAGAAAGCAGCGTTTTGACCATCGTTTCAAAACCCCACTTATTCTGACCGCTTGAAAACAAAGTGAGTAATAGGGCTATCAAAACCAGTATGTATTTATTTTGCATCATTGACAGTGCCAAGGTAGGAAGATTTCAAAATCAGGGAAAATCACATTGGCTAAGACAGCCAAGCTTCTATATTTGTACCTTAAAAGCACCCCTGCATGAAAAATTTCATATTTATTTCCCTTATTGCAACTACCATCGTATTAAACGGCTGTACGATAGCAGAAACAGAATCTGAGACAATTGAAAAGCGCGTAACTGATGATCCTATTTCTGATGATGACAGCACGGCAAACAGAGAGCCGGACATGGACACGGTAGAGAAGCAAAATGCGATGCAATTACGTAGTGAGATATCTGACTATCGCATGCGGATAGAAAACACGAGCAACCAACTTGAAAGAAAAGAATTGGATCTCTCGCAAGCCAGAGCAAATATCAGTCAAGACTGGAACCGTCTGGAATATTTTGTAAGTGACGATGAGGTGGTGAAGATTAAAACTTATCCGTCTGAAGAGGGAAAATCAAAAACCGAGGAGTTTTATTTTCTCGATAAGGAATTGGTTTTTGCAATGATCGAGGAAACAGACGACAATGCACAAACCATAGAAGGTGAAGCTTCAGGTAAAGCCTTTTATTACGCTAATGGTGAGCTCATTGTAAGTGAAGATTACGAAATTACTCAAGCTACTGAAGAAGAGAAAAACAATCTTGAGCAAGGAACTAAGCTGCAAAACGAAGCAATAACGTACTTAAATCTCATTTACGAAAGCCTGGACGAGTAGAAATACTACGTTTGATCAGGCCTTCAGAATCAATCGATGAGCCATATTATCACTAAACTTACATAAAAACACAGTCAATGGCTCAATTCCGGGAGGTACTAGAAATAATGCGTGATGCAGAGCCCAGAGCACTGAGCATTGTTAAGAATTATCTTCCTAAGCCTGAAGACATATGGCAACCTTCCGATTTTTTGCCGGATAGCAACGGTGATGCTTTTCAGGCAGAAGTTGAGGAGATTCAAGAACTTTCCAGAGCCTTGGACTACGATCTATTCTCTGTACTCATAGGCGATACGGTGACGGAAGAAGCGCTACCCACCTACCAGACATGGCTTATGCAAACGGAAGGATTCGATCAACAAAACTCCAACTCATGGGCGCAGTGGTTGCGAGGTTGGACTGCTGAAGAAAATCGACATGGTGATTTATTGCATACCTACCTTTATTTATCCGGCAGGGTTAATATGCTTGAATTTCACAGAACGGTTCAATATTTACTGCAAGATGGTTTTTTCGTAGGGATGGAACATAGTCCGTACAAAAGCTTTGTATATACCTCATTTCAAGAACTTGCAACCAATATAACCCACCGAAGGGTAGCAACCGCTTGTAAAAAGCAGGGGAATTCGCACTTAGCTAAAATCTGCGGTGCAATCGCAGCAGATGAGATGCGCCATGCCAACGCCTACATGGATTTCATCAATCTTCTTTTTGAATATGATCCTTCTGAGGTAATGCGGGCGTTCGGAGCAATGATGAAACACGGCATTCTCATGCCGGGACATATGATGCGCGAATCGGGTGAACCTCAAGGAGAATTATTCGAGCATTTTTCAAACTCGGCGGCACGCTTGGAAATCTATACCGGTAGCGATTATGTATATCTATTGAACAAGCTATTGAGCAGGTGGGATATAGAGAACAGAAATGGTCTGGACGAAGACGCCAAGCGTGTGCAAGAATACCTTTTGAAACTTCCCAAACGACTGGAAGCTGTAATTCGCAGATCAAAAATTCCTCAGGAGAAGCATAGGTTTAAGTGGTTGAGGTAAGGCTGAAGCTCTCTTTTTAGACTAAATACACTATTCGCCCGATTAGCCAAATAACGTAATTCGACCATTTTTTTAACATACAAATTCATTTAGGCGTAGACTAAAGGAAATACTACTAAGCTATGTACTTCCCTTCTACTCCTGTCGATGAGACAAAACGTCTTGATGAGCTTAGGCTCTTGGAAATACTTGATACACTTCCTGAAGATGATTACGATGCCATCACCTCTCTGGCTTCTGAACTTTGCAGCACTCCCGTTGCGTTAATATCATTCGTTGATAAAGATCGGCAATGGTTTAAGTCGAAAGTCGGCATTGAATTTTGCGAGACTTCCAGAGATATTTCCTTTTGTGCACATGCTATAAATGAGCCTGGAGAAATTTTTGAAATAACTGATGCAAAGGAGGATATTCGATTCAGCGACAACCCCTTGGTAACGATGAAAAATGGAATCCGTTTTTATGCAGGAATTCCGTTGGTGACTGAGAGTGACAACGCCTTGGGAACTCTATGTGTAATAGATACAGAACCCAAAACTCTGAATCAGAGACAGAGAAATGCCTTGACGGTATTGGCAAGAAATGTGATTAACAGCTTGGAACTAAGAAAAAAGAACAAGTTAATATCCATTCAAAATAAAGATCTTCTCCGAAAAAACGATCTCCTCCGAAATTTTGCAAAAGTAGTCTCCCACGATCTCAAGTCACCGTTAAATAATATTATCGGACTTTCAAATATACTCTGTGAGAGTGACGCCCCTTCCGCACAGATCACAAAGAAGTTCGGATCATTGATTGGCGATTCGGCACATAATCTGAAAGAGCTAATCGACGATTTATTGAAATACTCAGCGTTGGATGTTCATTCGTATCAAAAAAAGGTAGAAATTTCGATGGAAAAGATCGTAAAGGAATGTCAAACTCATTACATCGGAAATTCGAAAATTCAAATCTTCATAGCAGACAATACGCCCACCCTATACGGTCACGAAATTCTTTGGAAACAAATTATTTACAACCTTATTTCAAATGCCATTAAACACAATGATAAAGATGAAATAAGAATTTGGGTTTTTGCTGAAATTCGAGATGACAAGTATAT
Source organism: uncultured Cryomorphaceae bacterium (assembly GCA_964651785.1). Lineage (GTDB taxonomy): Bacteria > Bacteroidota > Bacteroidia > Flavobacteriales_D > Cryomorphaceae > JAKVAV01. The sequence continues at coordinate 9,019 of CAZYWJ010000028.1, read as the reverse complement.
TTTAGCCGTACAGGACAACGGGCCGGGTATTTCGGAAGAATTAAAGAACAAAATATTTGACCCGATGGTATCACTGGCAAATCACAGAAACGGAGTCTTGAAGACTTCCGGCATGGGACTCGCCCATGTGACTAAGGTGGTCAAATCCATGGGAGGAGAGATCAAACTGGAATCGCACGATTCTGTCGGCTCAGTCTTTAAAGTAATGACACCTTATACTGAAATCCCAAAAAGTGGTGATCGTTCTTCAGAAAATAAAGCAGCCGTTTATACCTGATCAAGAGTTACTTTCTTCATCTAAATAATAATCTTAAAGGCTCCGCTAAGCGGAAAAAATACCCGACGACCGGGGTTCTTTTATCAGGGAATATCTTTGTGCAGGAATTTCAAGTTTTAATGAGGCATTCACGGCGTAATCCGGTTACGATTAGTCGAATGAGGCGCTACCACAAAACTGTTTTTATACCTGATCATTTTCTATTGAATTAAATAAAATGCAGAACTAAAGAAAAAGGTGAGCCTTTTTTTTATATATTTCTTTCTCATTGATGATTTAAAAACCAGCCTGTCATGTCATTGAATAGTGCATCAAAAAAGTCAGCATGGATAGTCGATGACGATCCCATTGCGAGGCTATTGATCAAAAGAGCACTTGAAAGGACAGAAGAATTTAATCAATTTGAAGAATTTTCTGACGGACAAGATTTTATATCTAAGTTGAAACAATTTAATCAGGCTGATTTTCAAGAACCCGACTTAATTTTATTGGATATTAATATGCCCGAAAAGGACGGATGGGACGTATTGAATTATATGACCAGTGAGGATATCCGTTTTGAAAAAAGTTTGCTAGCAGTATTAACTTCAAGTATCAACCCCAGAGATAGAAAGAAAGCATTCACTTATAAATACGTCAAGTCATATCTCAACAAACCTTTGAACCAAGAAGACGTAAAAGGCTTGAACCTATAAGTATCGGAATAACTTATAAAATGTATTTCCTGAGCAAACAAGATATGAGAAGTATACTGATCATAGTGTTTTTGTCAATATCTCCGTTTCTATATGGGCAAGCGACCAAAAGCCATTTTAAAATCACTTCAGACAAAAAGGAAGTAGGTTATTTGATTGCCACAATGGATGTTCAAGATGATGTAGTCGTTTATGAAATATCCTCCGAAGTCTCGATTAGAATTTTGTTTAGAGTGAAAATGGAGAACAAGATTCGTTCTGTTTTTAAAAACGGAATACTTATTTCCTCTACAGCAGTTCTCTACCTCAACGGAAATGTGTATTCAGATACCAAAATAGAAAAGGCTGAAGGTTACTATCGAGTGGTGAAAGACGGTGACCATAGCAAAATTATCGCTGACGAAATCAGATCCTGTTCTGCAAAGCTATATTTTAAAGAACCCATTGGCGAAGCTGTAAGTTTGTCAGAAACCGAAGGGGAGCTTAAGGATGTGGATTTGCAAGGATTCGGAAAATACGCTCTGAACTCTGATGGTAGTGAAAAAAGTGTGAGTACCTACAATTACGGTCGGAATGAAGTTCTGAACCAAATTGAGGTCATCAGACCTTATGTACCGGAGCTCTTCATCTATCGTGTAGATGATCTTTCTGATCTCGACTCCTACTGACCCACCTGCAGAAAATACGCATGGCGTAAATTCCTCTCTCGCAATTTACATTCGATTTTATTATTTCCCGTAAGGTTCGTCCGCTAAGCGCAAAAGCGTTTATAAAAAACTATCGCAACTGACGATCACAATTATTACAGTTAAATCAGTATGGGGATAGCACGATATTTGCGCTTTCCTCCAAATGGATTTTTCTGACAAACGAATTTTAATTACTGGCGGTTCAAAAGGTATAGGTTTGGCTCTGCTCGAAGAACTCAAAAATCGCGGAGCAAAGCACATTGCCGTGTTAGCGCGAAAAGTAGGGCCGATCAATGAACTGCAAAAAAAACATGAAGACATCGAGATTCTGGCCATTCCTGCCGATGTCGGATCGCCCGTTTCCATTAATAACGCTTTGATGCATTTAGAGCGAGATTGGGGAAAGCTGGATATCCTGATAAATAATGCAGGCGTGGTAAGCGCCGGTGATTTGGAGAAAATGAGCGACGAAGATGTTATTCAACAAATCAATATCAATCTAACGGGATTGATCCTGCTCACCAAAAAATGCCTTCCGCTCTTGAAGAAATCCAATGAGGCCGCAATCATCAATGTTTCATCCGGATTGGGCTATATTGCCTGGCCATTCTATTCCGTTTATGCTGCTGCCAAAGCAGGCGTTCGGCAATTCTCGGACGCGATGAGGAGAGACTTGATACACCACTCCATTCACGTGATGACCATTTATCCCACCGCAACCGATACGCCGATGATGAAGAATGCCAAGATGGAGTCTGAAATGGATGATCCGAAAATGGTAGCCCGCCAAACACTCGATGGACTTGATAATCATGAACTCAATGTGATTTTCGGAGGTGAGCAGCGCCTGAAGGATATTGAGACCAATTTCAACGATCCTCGCGAAATCGATAAAAAAGCTGCCGAACGGTATGAAGAACTGAAACATAGAACCGAAAATCATCGAGCGATGTAACATTCCCGACTCGGAGCAGCTTGCCATTTGACTACTTTCGTGAAAATGAAAAGCACTCTACTCATCTCTTTTGCAATCTTTCTTTTCGCCTGCGGACAAACGGAACAACCCCAAGCTTCAAAGGAGACAATAAACCAAGAAGTTCAAAACTCAGGACCAATCGAAACAATTGAACAGGCTCATGCCAAAAATCTCTTTCTCTCGAAGGATTTCGTTCAGTTCGACATTCTTTTAGAATTTGGTGGAACCGAGCGATTGAACGGAACTATAACTCTTGCCACCAACTCCACCAAAGGTAAAATCTCTTACAAAAGCGGAAAAGAGATTTACTTCGATCAAAACAAAGTTTTTGCAGATTCTTCTGAAGGGAGCACAAATTCAATTCGGTTTGCTGCGTTTACTTGGTCTTATTTCTTTCTCTTTCCTTATAAACTGAGTGATCCCGGCACCAATTGGTCTGACATGAAAATGGATTCTCTGAACGGCAAAAAATACGAAGTTCAAAAGCTGACATTCAGTGAAAACATAGGAGATGCCCCGGATGATTGGTACATCGTTTATTCCGATCCTGACAACCATTTGATAGAAGCGGCGGCCTATATTGTGACTGCGGGTGGCACTTCCGTAAAAGAGGCTGAAGAAGATCCGCACGCCATTACTTATGACAACTATCAAAAAGTAGAAGGTGTTCCCCTCTCCCATTCCTGGAAGTTTTGGCAATGGAGATCCGATTCAGGATTAACAGGGCAATTGGGGAAAGCCGAGTTGAGCAACTTTCAATTTGTAACGGAAGAAGAAGTAAATTTTTCCCCGCCATCGCATTTTACTGAAATCAAATAGTCTTACGCCTTCCTCTTGAAAGACCACGTCACGAAGAATCGCGCAACTTCTTCTCCACGGCTATTTGTTCCCGATGAAATCATCGTAAGCTTGTCGGAATCACCCACCGGCAAGCCATCAATCAGTTTAAATAACTCTACGCCTTGTTCGCATTTGAAGGTGATTTTCTGATTTGCTTTCTTGTAATATTCTGCTCTGAAATCAACTACCAGCATACTGAATTTTCCTTTTCCTGCCATGGAAAGCTGGCACAGCGCACCTGTCGATAATTCAGCCGCTCCCGCCATGGCAGCGAAGTATATGGACTTAAAGGGATTTTGAGAACGCCACGAAAAAGGTATGGTGACTTCGCATAACTCACGGTTCAAAGATTTTACCCGCAGTCGCCAAAAGGCTGCCGATGGCAACATTTTCCACATTGCCAAAGGAAAGACGATCGGATGCGTCATTTTTCGAATGTAAGACTTTGCCGCTTTGTTTAACTCAGAGTCTTTGTCCATCAGCTGCTATAATGCTCCTTGTTTGATTTCTTCCACCACATCAGGATCGAGCAAGGTGGAGGTATCACCAAGGTTTTCGGTATCACCTTCAGCTACTTTGCGCAAAATCCTTCGCATAATTTTTCCGCTTCTTGTTTTTGGAAGTCCGCTGACAAATTGAATTTTATCCGGCTTCGCAATCTTTCCGATTTCAGATACCACGGATTCAATAATCTCAGCGCGCAGCTTATCGGGATTACTCGGCTTTTCTTTCGTAATTACATAAGCGTAAATTCCTTGGCCTTTTATATCGTGAGGGTATCCAACCACTGCACTTTCCGAAACCAAGTGATCGTTAGAATTAATGGCATTTTCTATTTCAGCGGTTCCGAAGCGATGTCCCGAAACATTTATTACATCATCCACTCTTCCGATGATGCGATACATCCCGTTTTCATCTCGCTTGGCTCCATCGCCCGTAAAGTAATATCCTTTATAGTGAGAAAAATAAGTGTTCTTACACCGCTCATGATCTCCGTAAGTCGTGCGAAGCATACTTGGCCATGGAAACTTTATCGCCAAATATCCTTCTTCTCCGTTTCCTTCAATCTCGTTTCCTTCTTGATCAAGTAAGACCGGCTGAATTCCCGGTAAGGGATACCCTGCGTAAGTTGGTTTCATGGGACTGTGATTTCCCAATCCGGATATCATTATTCCACCCGTCTCGGTTTGCCACCAAGTGTCTACAACCGGTGCCTTTTCTTTTCCAACGTGGATGTGATACCACTCCCAAGCTTCTTCGTTGATGGGTTCGCCCACGGTACCCAACACTTTTATGCTGTATAGTCCGAAACTTAAAACGTGATCTTCGCCATGAGCCATCAAGGCACGAATGGCCGTAGGAGCCGTATAAAACTGATTGACGTTGTGCTTATCGCAGACTTGCCAAAAACGGCCCGGGCCCGGATAGGTGGGCACCCCTTCAAACATAATGGTGGTCGTTCCGTTTAGCAGCGGTCCGTAGACGATGTAGGTGTGGCCCGTAATCCACCCGATATCTGCCGTGCACCAATACACATCGCTTTCTTCGGGTTGAAACACATTCGCAAAGCTGTATCCGGCATACACCATATAGCCGCCGCAGGTATGCACAACGCCTTTAGGTTTTCCAGTACTTCCGGATGTGTAAAGAATGAACAACATGTCTTCAGAATCCATCGGCTCGGCAGGACATTCCGCATCTACTTTCTCCAATTCATCGTGAAGCCAAAAGTCCCGCCCCTCCTCCATCTTCACTGTCCATTGAGTACGCTCTACCACGAGCACGCTTTCTACAGATGAGCAATTCTTTAGCGCTTCATTCACTACAGCCTTAACGGGAATTTCTTTGGTGCCGCGAAATAAACCATCGGCGGTGATTACCATTTTACACGCAGAGTCGTTGATTCGGTCTGCCAGTGCATTGGCTGAAAAGCCGGCAAAGACTACCGAATGGACAGCTCCGATTCTGGCGCAAGCCAAAACGGCAATGGTAAGCTCAGGGATCATGGGCATGTAAAGTGCCACTCGATCTCCTTTTTTGATGCCTTTTGCCTTGAGCACGTTGGCAAACTTGCACACCTTATCATAAAGTTCGCGGTATGTGTAGCGAACGAACCTTTCTTTCGGATCGTTTGGCTCCCAGATTAGTGCCAATTTATTTCCTCGTTTGTCCAAATGGCGATCGAGACAGTTCTCCGTAATATTCATTTTTCCGTTCAGAAACCACTTTACGGAAGGAGTTTCAAATTCCCATTCCAAGGTTTTATCCCACCTTTTCTGCCACGTGTATTCTTCGGCAATTCCATCCCAAAACTTTTCAGGGTTTTGCACACTCCTTTCGTAGGTAGCTTTGTAATCGTCAAAGCTTTTCACTTTGAAATCCATCATAGTCTGTTCGTTTTTGTAGCTGTGGCCAAATGTAAATCGGGTGAAAATACTGATATGAAAGAAAGTCACCAAATAGAGATTTTTGAACCTCTTAACTTTCATGATACCGGCATGAAATTTCCATCGATAAGTTAACAAAAGTGGCGATGGATTTCGCCAATGCGCAGACGAGGACGAATAGAAACAAATTTCTTCAAAAGATCTGCCCAAATCCGCCTTATTTGCAACATTCCCTGAAAAGCTACTGTTTGAATCTTATGCCCGACCTTAACTCTTCCTTTATTGGTTTTCTCTTCTGTTTTATTTCACTTTCCTTAGCCGGACAAGTTTCGGTCAGCGGGCAGTTGATCGACGAGGAAACCAATGAGACCATACCCTTTGCGCAGATAGCGCTGATGAATTCAGACTCATCAGTGGTGACGGGAGCACAATCTGATGTAAATGGAAGTTTTGAATTTTCCGCAAATGAGGGTACATACTTACTCAGAATCGTATTTCTGGGATACAAAGATTTCTTCAAAAATATTCAAATCGGATCGAGGGATGTAAACTTGGGAAGGATACAACTCGAAAGCAGTTCAGAAGAATTGGATGAAGTGGTTATCGAAGCAGAAATGGTGCGAAAACCCATTGAGGCTGATTTGGAAGGAATTCAGGTTAACCCCGACCAGACCTTATCCAACGCCGGCGGGTCGGTAATCGATGTGTTGAGAAATACGCCATCGGTAACGGTGAGTGACGATGGATCAGTGAGTATTCGCGGTTCGGGAAGTACCAATGTTCTCATAGACGGACGAAACTCGGCTTTAGGTAGCGATTTAGAGCAAATTCCTGCCAGTGCAGTGCAAAGCATTAAAATCATTACAAACCCAAATTCTAAATATGATGCTCAAGCTGCGGGTGGAATCATCAATATAAAATTGAAGAAGGGTGAAGATAAAGGCGCCGGTGGAAGTGCAGAACTGACAGGTGGCACGCGAAATCGCTTCAACGGCTCCGTTCGAGGCAATATGAAGAAGAAGAACTACTCCCTCTATGGCGGATACAGCTTCAGGCATTGGCCAAGGGTAGGAAATAGTTGGACGGAGCGTTCAATTTATTCCGATGACGAATTTTTGAGACAAGACGAGTCTACGGATAGAAAAGACATAGAACACACTGTGAATGTGGGCGGCGACTACTTCTTTGGCAAGAATAAACTTTCGTATGAAGGTGCTTTCAACGCCGAGGAAGAGTTAAGTACGGAAACCGTTCGCGCTACACTTTCAGAGCTTAGCACCGGCGCTGAGATACTGCGGTATTCACGTGTAAACGAAGAACGCGAAGAGAACTACACCTTTGACAATGCACTTATTTACGAGAGGCTTTTTGAAGATTCGATCAAAGAGTTCAGAGCAGTTCTCAGCCACTCCTTGCGTGACAATATAGAGACGCAAAATATCGATGCTTACAACGGAGACTTGACTCCGGAAACGGGGACACCTACCGGGAGAGAAGAAGCGACAAACGATGAGTTGAGGCAAACCTTCGTGGCGCAGTTGGATTACACGCAGGCCGCTTTTGGCGGAAAGCTTGAAGCGGGATACAAAACGACTTTGCGCTCGTTTGACAATGATTATGTGTACCTGATTCGCGATCCGGAGACGGGCGTATTTGTCAATCAAGAGAACATCACAAACCGCTTTCTTTACGAAGAAGCAGTAAATGCCGCATACCTCATGATGTCGCGATCATTCGGAAAGCTATCGCTCAGCGGTGGTGTGCGAGCGGAGTGGACGCTAATTGATACTAAGCTTTTTCAGACCAATGAGGCCAACGAACAAAATTACCTCGACTTCTTTCCGAGCTTTCAATCACTTTTTCAACTCGACGAAAAAAATGCGTTGAAATTTACCTACAGCCGCAGGATCGACAGACCGGGCGGATGGCGACTTAACCCGTTTCCCGATGTAACCGACACTTTAAACATCCGATCGGGAAATCCCGATTTGAGACCGGAGTACATCAACTCTTTTGAAATCGGACATTTGATCGATTGGAAAACCGCCTCCTTGTCTTACAACTTGTTCTACCGGTATACTTCCGGGCTGCTGGATTATTTGGTCCGCATAGAGGATGGTATTTCTTATCGCCGACCCGAAAACCTGAATACCGGTCAGACTTACGGAGCGGAATTTATCGCCACGGCTCAGCCATTTTTGTGGTGGAATATCAATGGTAGCGTTTCCTTATTTCAAGTAGAGGTCGACGGAAGCAACATCGAAGGCGGACGGTCCAATTCGGGATTTGCCTGGAACACGAAAATCACCTCTGATTTCGACCTGATATGGGATTTGGACATGCAGGTGACGGGCAATTATACCGCTCCCGACATTGAGGCGCAGGGAAGAGATTTGGCCAGATATTACGTTGACTTGAGCTTTCAACGTGATTTCTTTGACAATAAATTAAGCGCCAGCCTCATCATTCGTGATATTTTCGACACTCGAAATTTTGCGGGTGAGAACTTTACCGACGATTTTCTTCAAAAATTTGAACACAAGCGTGAAACGAGAATAGCGCTTATCAGCTTGAGGTATAAAATATAATTCGTGATTGGAAGGCATCTTGGCTACTCGCTGTATTTGACTTTATCGGGGCTCTGAATACGAGAATCCAAAAAGTTTCTTGACCTTTGTATGCATAACTTATGGTCAATCAGGTTAATCGATAAAAATGAAAGGCCCCCTTCCCGATCATTTAAAAATTCAGCTATTTCAAAAGAGCTTTTGCAAATCGCAAATTCCTCTGTTTTGGTGCGATAAATCAAAGTTTCTCATGGCTAATAAATCTTTCGAAACCCTTACCGGTTACGCGAATGGCAGCCTTTATGAAATAGGTTTTGGGGATTTGAGCGGCGATAATAATTCTTTCAAAACAATAGGTGATATTCATGAAGGAACGAGTGATTTTGAACCTAAAGTGATTATTTGGTATCTCAAAAAAAAATCAGGTTCGGTTTCGGTTTGTGAATTGCGCCTGACGAGATTGGCAACTGAAAATTTTGAAGAAGAAGCTTATTTCTTCGGGGTGCTGCGACAAATGGACAAGCGCCACCCGGAAGAAGAAATTTTTTCTGATATAACCAAGAAACTTCAAGACTCTCTGGCCGCTTC
>CAZYWJ010000027.1:0-38156 GCA_964651785.1 uncultured Cryomorphaceae bacterium | reverse complement strand
ATTTTACCGGAGCCACCGATTCTGTGCTTTCAGCAGCGGGCACTTGGGTGGCACACTCCGGCACTGATTGTAGATGGAAAGATGCACCCGATGCATATACCTCGGCAGATATTATGTATATGTGAGAAGATGAAACATCTGATTGCTATCGCTCAAAGTTAGCTATTGGTTTGGATGCACTAAAATCGAAAGCAGGTATTCTAAATGATGTTACAAGAGATAAAGTGTCATCGGCACTTATAGCAATTCAGAGACCGGAGCTATTAAGTTAGAGCAAAACTTCCCCAATCCCTTTGATGAGATGACTACCATCAACTTCAGTTTGGACAGAGCCGCTCAAATCCGTTTGGAGATAAGCGATGCGCAGGGACGTGTATTGGATGTATTGGTAAATACCTACCTCAAAGCAGGTGAGTACACCGAGCGATGGGATGCTGCTGCATATGCACCCGGTACGTATTACTACTCGCTTTATGCCAATACCGAACTTCTGACCAAGAAAATGATTAAGCGATAAGTTCAATCATTCTGATACAGTTTAAAAATCGGGTCCGTCACTATTGGCGGGCCTTTTTTCTTTTCATTGCTTGACTCTGTGGGTATGGTCGTGTCCTGGGGGATTTCTCCTAAAAGCATAATGAATACTTGTAGCGCCGGTTGAGCAAAACAATCCCCGGACCGTGGCAATTTCTGCGGCGGGAGTAGAGTTGAGAACCCTCCGCCTTATTCCGTCTTATACGCCATTGGCGAAAGTCTCAGCTTAAACTGCGCGGTATGGATGTGTTTTTGCTCCATACTTCTCAGTTCTTTGACCTGATTGATTGTCGGAAGCTTTTAGAGAAAAGTTAACTTCCATACCATCTCAACCGAACGCATGCGGTTCTTTGAGATCTCATAATACGAGCTCTGCTCACGGACTTTTCTCACCGTGCACTGTATAATCAGTCGAATACTAAAATCAACCAACTACCAAAAAATAAAATTAAAATGGCAGAAATTAAAATTGAAAAGAAAACCCCGAAATGGCCTTGGATCATAGCCATCCTCGCCATACTGGCCGTAGCTATCTACTTCCTGGCCTTTAATGATGACGGCGATGAGGTAGAAGATCGACAAGCCGATACTACCGAACAGCGCGACGATACTCGTCCTGAAAGAATCGAAAACCAAGCCGTGGCAGGTTACGTGACTTTCATAGCCAATGACCCCGACCGCATGGGATTAGATCACGAATTTACCAACGAAGCATTGATGAAACTCACCAATGCTACGGAGGCGATGTCTTCTGAAATCAACTACGACATTAGCAAAGACTTGGAAGAGGTAAGAAAGCTCTCCAAAAAAATTAAGGAAGACCCTTATGAGACTACCCATGCCAATTCCATTCGCGAAGCAGCCGATATCTTGGCTGCTGCATTGCAACGAATGCAGCAGAATGCCTTTCCCGATATGGGAAGTATGGCTGATGAGGTGAAAACCGCCGCGAGTGAGATTAAGCCCGATGTGCTGACCCTTGAACAAAAGGGAGAGGTAAAAGGCTTCTTTCGTGCCTCGGCCGATCTGCTGGAGAAAATGAACATGAACACCCCGAAATAATTACGACAATGACTGACAAACATAAAAACTTGCATTACCTCGACGACCTTTCAAAATATAAAGTAGCCTCTGATGATCCCGATGTAAGAAATTGGGAAGTGCTGGATGCCGATGATCGCCGCATAGGTCGCGTAGACAGGCTGCTGGCCAATAAGGAAACCAAGCGCGTAGTCTATCTGGATGTGGAAGCCGATGAATCGATTTTGGAGGCGCCCCATAAAGTCTACGATACACCTGCCAATGAAGGCACCCACGAGTTCATAAACGAAAAGGGTGAAAACCACATCATCATACCCATCGGTATGGTATGGCTGGATGAAGACAATAAGAAAGTGCGCTCTGATGAGATCAACCACGATACCTACTCCCAAACCAAGCGCATGCGCAAGGGCGCAGATGTAGATCGTGAGTATGAAATATTAATTCTCGGGCAATACTTACCCGCCAAAAAGGAAGATAACGTTCACCCCGGTGGTGATGACTTTTACGAGCGTGAGGTATTTATAAAGAAGAACAGAAGGTGAGAGCGCCGACGGATTGTCGGTCGAACCTTGTTCATTCAACCCCCGGTAGCGATACGGTATCATCTCCGAGCCTACCGGTGTTCCGGGTTAAAAATTGTTTCGAAGGCATGATACACGGCCAGGTGTAAAGCATCGCCGTGGGTTTTGTCTTCAAGAAAGTGATAATAGACACGGGTGTTTTGACCCGTGTCTTTTTTTATTCTGTCGTACAACTCGCGGGCCGTGCGTTCCATAACTTCTCCTTCCTTACCAACCGCTACGTACACTGATCTTACGGAATCACCGGCGTCCGACGGGGTATCGAGAATTTTTTCGTCGTCCCACCATAAGCTCGGGCTTACTATAATGTAGTGATCAAACAGCTCCGGTTTACTCAGGAGAATCTCGGTAGCCAACAAACCTCCCAATGACTGTCCGATTATCGTACTGATATCGGTAGTACGGTATGCCCCGTCGATATAAGGCTGAAGCTCTTTTTCTATAAAGCTGATGAAGTGAGCTGATTTTCCCGATGTGGGAAATTCCTTGCGGTCAAGCTCATTTCCGGAAGGGTAAGTAAAGTCTCGCTTGCGGTCTGTATTTCCGATACCCACCACGATGGATTCGGGTATCATATCAATCCACGAAAATGAACCGAATTGAACGATGCCTGCGATATGGATGAAATCTTCATCCAATGAACCATCCAACAGGTAAATAACGGGATATTGCTTTACGGAATCGCTTGAGTATCCCGACGGGAGATAAATATTCAAGATTCTGTTTTCGTTTAAAATTTTTGATTTTAGTTCGATCCTATCGCCGATAACCAACTTTTCAGACTTAATTATGGCCACATCGGTTTGCGCATCCAACTGATGGCAAAAGAGGAGCATCAAGAAAAGGAGCTTAGTGGTTTTCATAGTTAAAATAGAATGCGTCATAGTGCCGTCAAATATGGAGAATTCAATCTTGCTCGGAGCTAAGGTTAGTACTCAATGTTATTTTATCATTAAGAAAGTCTTTGGTTGATTGGCTTCTCGGATGGCAACGATGGAAAGGTATTGCCACCCGGTATGCCGATGGATTTGATCGTACTGAGCCCGGTATAAACCTTTAACCACACGGCAAAAAGTAAGATGCTCCGACGAGCCTTCGACCCTTATCGGGAAAGGATATCTGAATCCATTCGGAACCAAGGGAAAGAGAACAAGGGAAATAATGCGATTTTTCAATCAACTATCCGTACTACGTTAGCGTCATTAAAGATAGATATGGAATAAATGATTAGTTTCGTAATTGAATAAAATAGCCGTTTGACGATGAAAATGCGTATTTCACCGAGGATAATTAGCTTTTTAGCCTTTTTGTTGATAGGCCTTGTGGCATCCTCTCAAAACATTATTCCCACCAAAGGGAAAAAATTCTGGCTCTCCTATTTGGAGAATTACGAGACTGCTACGGCACTGAATGTATTTATCGCTTCAGATAACAATACTACCGGTACCATTGAAATGGAAGGGCAGGGGTGGAGTGAAAACTTTACGGTTACGGCTAATCAAATTACGACGATAGACCTGCCTGCATCGGCCATGTGCCAAGGAAATCAGCAAGTGTTTGAAAACGGTGTGTACATAGAAACGGAAGATACGGTAGCCGTATTTGCCATCAACTTTATCGAGTACTCTTCCGATGCCTCTAAAATTTTGCCCATTCAGTCGTTGGGTACCGAATACCGGATTTCTTCCTATCAAGGTTTGAACGGTCTCGGTTCCGAATTTTTGATACTGGCCACCGAAGATGATACGGAGATAGAAATCATACCTTCAGACCCATTGCCAAACGGAGAGCCTGCGGGCGTACCTTTTGTTATAACTTTGAATAAGGGGCAGGCCTATCAGGTAACGACGGAGAGCTCCACGATTGACTATACGGGAACTTTGATACGCGGCACCGAGGAGAGTGGTGATTGCCGTCCCTTTGCGGTTTTTGCCGGTACCAAATGTGTAAACATACCCGTAGGCTGTACGGCCTGCGACCATATTTTTGATCAACACTTTCCGGTAGAAACGTGGGGAACTGAGTTTTATACCGTTCCTTTTGATCTTACCACGGGTTATACGATACGTATCATGGCTCATCAGGATAATACGGTGGTAAATACGGCGCTGGGTACGCTGAATCTCAATGCGGGAGAATTTCAAGAATACAACAACGTAAATGAGGCGCACTGCATTACCTCCAATCAGGGTATCAGCGTGACGCAATACATGCAAGGGGTTACTTGTTCTGCAGCGGGAGACCCCGCAATGAGCGTGTTGAACGATGCCGCACAAATGATCGATAACATTTCATTTTCTACGGTTGAGTCTAACATTATTACCAACCATGGCTTGAACCTCATTGTGAATACTGCTGATGTAGGTAGTGTGAGTTTGGACGGGACTCCCATCCCTGCTTCAGAATTTACCGAATACCCTGACTGTACGGAAAAATCATACGCCCAAATAAGCATAGCCGAAGGTGTACACAATCTGGAATCGGTAAACGGAGTTACGGCTTACGTATTTGGTACGGGCGATGCGGAAAGCTACTTCTACTCGGTAGGTTCGTTCAGCAGCGACCCCATAGAGATAGAAAACGTAACCTGTAGCAATGATACCATAACCCTGGCTGTAGAAGGGGATTTGATCAACGTAGAATGGTATGCGCAGACCGATCCTGAAACGATAGTTGGCACCGGCCCTAATCTGGTATTGGTGCCGCCGATCATCAGCGACATTTATGTAGCCGTAGGTGATCAGTTTCAAAGCGGTTGTTCTGCCGAAGAGTACTTTTCAGTAGAGGTGCCCGATCCGCCCGCATTGGAAACCTGGCAATCGGCAGAAGAGGTATGTCAATACCAAAGTGTGCAGCTCGGAGTAGACGTGGATCCTTTTTCCGGTGCGTATAACTATGAATGGACACCTGCCGCGGGGCTCGATGATCCTACCAGTCCTACGCCGATAGCCACACCACTTACTACCACTACCTATCAGGTATATGTTTACACGAATTCGGGTTGCGGGAGCAATACGGCCGAATTGACGGTAGAGGTAATTGAGGGCGATTTGCCAACCTTCAACATTCTGTCTGATGATACGGGAATTTGCGAAGGCGAGCAAACCTCCATGAGTATTGATATTGAAGGAGAATTGATGGAAGATGATTTCGATCCGGGCAGTGATCCGTCCGTATGGGCCGATATCCAAAATGGCAGCGCATCCGTGAGCTGCGGATCTGAAACGGGCAATGCGCTCTGGTTTAACGGAAACGGCCAAAGGTATGCCCAAACCGTTCCGATGGATGTATCAATGGGCGGTACGGTTACCATAAGCATTCGTATCGGTTCGGGAGCTTTTCCTTGCGAAAATGCAGATGTGGGCGAAGACGTGGTATTGGAGTACAATTCTACCGGTACCTGGCAAGTAATGGAAACCTACGGTCAGGGAGCCTATACTTCTTTTACCACGGTCTCTACCGAGATACCTCCCGCTGCTCAATCGACAAATACTTCATTCAGATGGAGGCAATTGGCCAACAGCGGAGACATGGAAGACAATTGGTCCATTGATAATTTCTACGTAAGTCAAAACTTACCGGTGACGGGCTACACGTGGTCTCCCGATTACAATATTTCTTCTTTAACCGATTCCACCGTTACTATAACTCCTACGATTGACACGACTTATTTTGTAGATTATCTCGACCCGAACACGGGGTGTACGTATACCGATTCGCTCGAAATTATCGTGGATGAATCCTTCGTATTAACGCTGCCCAACGACACATCTCTCTGCGATGTGGGTGGAGTGGAGCTGAATGCACAACCCGATGTACCGGGCAATTATACCTTCGAATGGACGGGAGCAGGCCTGAGCAGTTATTTCAGCCAGACCCCCGTAGCCACCCCAAACGTTACTACCACTTATTCAGTGGTGGTGACTTCAGCCAACGGTTGTAGCATTGAAGACGAGGTAACCGTTGAAGTTTTCTCATTGCTCGATTTGGAGATTTCTGCTTCGCAAGATGTGATCTGTTTCGGAGAGGAATCTCAAATATTCAGTTTCATAACGGGAAGCACCGGCGATGAGACCATAACTTGGGAGCCCTCGGAAGGACTTTCCGATCCGGATTCATTTAACCCGATCGCTTCTCCCGATGTTACGACTAATTATATCCTCACCATTTCGAGCAGCGATAATGTTTGCAGTATAGTAGATTCCGTGGAGATTGAGGTTATCCCCGAAATCGTTGTAGACGCCGGTGACGATGCCACCGTGTGTGATTTAAACGGATATCAATTAAATGCCACGACGGATTTTCCCGATCCGCTGGATTGGCAATGGAGCAATCCGGGCAACCTGAGTAATGCCAACATCCCGAACCCGATAGTGACCTCAAACCAAAGCATTACTTTCGAAGTATTCGTAACGGACGACAACGGATGTACTTCATCTGATGAAATAGAGTTGAGCCTGTTTTTCGATGTTATCGATTTAGGCCCCGATACGGAATTTTGCGATGGTGATACCATTCAATTGGGAGAAACATTGGAGGAAGGACTGACCTACGCATGGAGCACGTCAGAAAATTCTCAAATTATAGACGTTTATCAACCCGGGTTGTATTCCGTATTGGTATCATCAGATGAAGGCTGTGAGTTTGAGGATGCGATTCAGGTGACGATGAACCCCTTG
The DNA here is from genome assembly GCA_964651785.1 of uncultured Cryomorphaceae bacterium. Classification (GTDB taxonomy): domain Bacteria; phylum Bacteroidota; class Bacteroidia; order Flavobacteriales_D; family Cryomorphaceae; genus JAKVAV01. Next base: position 31,318 of record CAZYWJ010000027.1, on the reverse strand, counting down.
CCGGTCATTGATTTCGGCCAAATCGGGATTCTTTGCGAAGGTGACGTACAGACGCTCAACGCGGGAAATCCGGGAAGCACTTACGCTTGGAGTACCAATCAGGTAAGCCAATCCATCAGTGTAACCGAGAGTGATAATTACTCCGTATCCGTTACCAATGGGTTCGGATGTATTTCTGAAGCGGAGGTTGATTTAACTTTTAATGCCAATCCCGTTGTGGATCTGGATCCCTTGTACAGGATTTGCGAAGGGGAGGCTGCCTTTTTGGATGTTTTCAATCCAAGTTCTATATATCAATGGAGCAACGGCGAATCGAGTTCGACCATTTCCGTATCGGAATCGGACGATCTGTCGGTCACGGTTACAAATCAATTCGGATGTACTACCTCAGGGAGCACCAGCGTGGTGGTGGAGCCCACTCCTTATATCAGCATCGGCGAAGACCGAAATTTATGCATTGGCGATATTGCTGAGCTGAGCGTGGATCAAGAACAGTATACCTACAGTTGGAGTACAGGTTCTACCGAAACGTCTATTAAAGTGATGACTCCCGGTGTTTACGAGGTTACTGCCTTTACCGAGTATTGTAGTTTCACCGATCAGGTGATGCTCACATTTGAACAACCGCCCCGGGATTTCTTACCCGATGAAAAGATATTCTGTTTTGATAATTGTCCTTATGACTTGATCCTTAATGCGGGCAATGAGAATGTAACCTACCTTTGGGATGACGGTTCTACCGAAAAGGAATTGGTAGTAAAAGAACCGGGAATCTATACCGTTCGGATGTCCACTCCTGCAGGTTGCTTGCGCGAATACAGTACGGAGGTAATTGAAATTTGCAAAGGAAATAACGTCTTCATACCGAATGCATTCACACCGGACGGTGATGGAATAAATGACGTTTTCAAGGTCTCAGCACCCGAAGGGATAGAAGACTTTAAATTGAGAATTTTCAATCGCTTCGGCGAGTTGGTATTCATCACCACCGATCCTGATGAAGGTTGGAACGGCGGAATGCACGACAGCGAATATTACGTTCAAACTGAGATGTACGTCTACACCATCAGGTATACTTACTATAAGAATTGCGAAGGAACTGAGGTCGATGTATACGAAGGTGAAGGACAGATTACGATGATTCGCTGATTTTTGTAATGGAATAAAATATTTAAAGCAGCATTTAGCTTTCGAAGCTGATGCTGCTTTTTTTCTGTGATCATATCGGGATTTTCAGCTTTGAGCAATTAAACCGATTGGGGATGAATACGGAGAGATAAGTTTCGTTGAAATTCGCTCATCCGTCTAAGGAAATTACCTTTGCATCTTCATTCAAAGAATTTCCATGGTAGAAAGAAAGTTGCTGAGTTTTATCGAAGATGTATTGGAGAATGTTCCGTATGATTGGATTAACCTGACCACTCATCGGTTGGACATTTATCATGAAGAGCTGGCCAAAACCGAATTTATCCATGAATTCGAGAAGCTGTACCAAGCCAATGAGTCTGACCGAGATTCACTAAAAAGCTTGCCTACGGCGTATGATTACATTCGGTTGGGACATCCCCTTTCATCCGTTTTGGAATGGGCTTTGGCCGGATTGAACGGATTGAGTACGGATAACGTAATCAGCTTCTCATCGCGCACCATGCCTCTGATGGCCGTTTTGCGAAAGAATCACTTCGCCGGTAAGAAAACCCGCATTCTCTATACCGACCGTTTGCCTCAAGCCTTTGATGAGGAGATTGTGAAATCAGTCTATGGTTATCGGTTTGAGTCAGTACAGGTATCTGATCTTAAGAATTTTTCTGATTTTGATGGGTGTACCGTATTCTTTTTACCGGAGGGCAAGCCGGGAGCGATTGAAAGAAATCCTCAGATTGACTTTTACATAGGACAGTACGGAAATCTTGGTAGTGTTCTATTTATCAATGGTGAGAAGATCCCGGAATACGTCTCGGCCATACAGCATGTGCGCCGAAGAGAAACCATAGCCATGACGCCTGCCAATTGCTTTACGGCCTTGCAGCTTCTCATTGGAAAATCTGCGAGTGAACGAGCTAAAGCAAAGTACGAAACGGTAAAGGCTAAAGTCATCGAAGAGGTGCGCGCGATCACTAATACGCGCAGCAATGTAATTTTAGGTTCTTCGGGGCTTTCCGTGCAATATGCCATAATGATGGGACTCATTGAAGCTGCTATGAAAGACCATCCGGGTAAAGCAATAAAAATTCTCATTCCGCCTAATTGTTATGGCGGAACCAACGATCAGGCCAGAAGGGTGGCGGCTTGCTATGAGAATATCGAGGTCTTAGACCTGCCCGTAGACAGAGAAAACGATATGGTAGACAGCACAAATCGCGTGTTGGATGAGGTGGCCGCTCAAGATGCCGTACCATTGATTATTGCTGAAATTCCTACAAATCCTCGTGTTGAAGTGCCCGATTTGGATGGATTGCAAAACGCATTGAGCACAAAGCGCGAAACTTCTTCAGGCGAGACGGCCATTGCACCGATATTCATTTTAGATCAAACCTTTTGTCCCAATGTTCACTTCTTAAATAAGGGCGGGGTTTTCGCCGGTGTTAAAGCCATATCTTACGTGAGCGGTTCAAAATTTCCGAGCGGCGGAAAGTGTACGGCCGGCTATTGCGTGGCCAATGAGAATGCCGAATATCTATTAAAGTTTATTGAAAAGCATATACTCCTTTGTGATAATGAAGCGAATGCATTGCAGGTTGAAATTTTAGCAGAACAGCTTCCCTCTATGAAGCGACGTATTGATGAGGCTTACGCCAATACACGTGAATTTGTAAATTTTATAAAAGATACATTGCCCTCGGCCAAGATCAATTTCGTAACGGAAGAGCTGGCTAAGATGGGATTCAAGCCATCCGTATTTTCATTGGATCTTCCGACCCGGGGTAGCACGCACGAAGAGCGCGAAGCACATAAGCGAAAACTCAACAATAAGTTGATTGATATGATGATCACCGAAATTCCTGAAGACAGCAAGTACTGCGTAAGCTACGGACAGTTGAAGGGTTGCTATTGGACTATACCGGCTACTTCTACGCAGGGCACTACCAAGGAGTCTGACAAGGATTATATCGCGCGCGTATCGGTTTCTCCCGATTTGGATTTGGAAAAGCACAAGGAGGTTTTCAAAGTGTTTGCCGAAGGTATATAGCGTAGCTTATTTATTCTCGACAGACCTGGCTTAGCTCAGCGACTTTTTATTAACGCTGCGATCATTTCTTTTATAGTAAGACCTGATTCCGATTGCTATCAGGGGCGAACCTATAATCGTTGGCCCCAGCCAAATAACCAATTCAGGCAGGAAAGTAGCATTCGTAGCCAGGAAAGCGGTAATGGCGGCAATCAAGGCGCCCCCCATGCGGCCGCCGTGATTTGAGGCAGCTTTCACGGGTGAGGCTTTTTTGAACAAATCCGAAAGGGCAAAGACAGATAGAATTCCTGCAAAAATGTAGAGTACAATGGCGCCACGACCGGTGGTGTATCCGATGTAAATCATGTAAAGTGCGGCTACCAAACCCAGTGAACCTACCATTTTAGCCGTTTTCACCTTTCGGGAAAAGGGCGTTCTCCTGATCCAAACCCAGCCCGAACTAACCAAGTACAGCGTGAAGAATCCGATTGCAAGCAAGAATGAATTGGGGTGCCAAAGTGCCAAAATAACCGCTGATGCGCCTGCCAAAATCATCAGCCCCCCGAATGCTCTTCCTACTCGGTTGTGATTGGCGCTACCTTTTCTGAAGAGAGCTGCCGCCAAACCCATCAATAGTCCGAGACTTCCCGCCAAGGCGTGAAAGAAGAGCAGATATTCGTATTTCAATTCCATTAATCCTTAAACCGTTCGATACGCATGTTCAATGAGTTGATCCATTTCCACATATTCCAAGGTTTTTTCATTGGTTGCTTCCAAGATTACTTTCGGAGCCACACCATGCCGATATGCTTCTCGCCACCGCGTAGCGCAAAGACACCATTGATCGCCGGGTTTTAATCCGGGAAATTGAAACTCAGGCACGGGGGTCGATAAGTCATTTCCCATCGCTTTGCTGAAACGGAGAAACTCAAGTGTCATAATACAGCAAACGGTGTGCGTGCCGTGATCTTCCGGTCCGGTGCTGCAACATCCGTCTCGAAAAAATCCGGTGAGCGGATCCGTACTGCACGGAACTAGTTTTTCTCCGAAAACATTGAGGTTATCCATCAGTTTCTATTTTTGGTTATCTAAACTACTTTATGGCTGTATGCAAGAATGCCACACCTGAATCGTAAATAATATCAGCTCCGCTGAGCTGCCGGGTATTTTCACAATTGAGGTGTTTTATTTCGTCTTTGAAATAAAAATCTTCTGTGGTTTTCATCGGTACTTTCCGTTCTGCAATGCCTATTTCGTTCAAGACAAAATATTTAGATCAAAGCTAATAGAATCTTAAGTAAACCTTAACGATCGGATTGCAACATTTCCGTATTAACAAAGTACATGAGTTGTTGACATTTCAATTTTTTTCATCCAAGTATGAAAAATTCTTAAGACTATATTTATCCTTTAGAAGTTAGTCCCCTATGCGTTTTCTCCCGGTCTCCTTTTTATTATTCATTACCCTGCAAGTATGTTCAGCGCAATCCGTTGAAAAGAATCAGCTTGATTCACTCTTGGCAAAGTTGGAATACTATTCCGATAGGGGAGTAATTGTAGAAACGGATTCACTTTTGAAAGTTGCATCCGCAATGATTGATGAAAGCACTCAGCCGCTGCAAATCATAAAATACAACTACCATTTAGCTCATTCTTTTTTATCAAAGTGGGATTTTGATAAGGCCGAACCTTTGTTTGAGAAGAATATTCAATTGGCTACCGAATTGCAGGACACTTCCGCATTGGTAGCATCTATGGGAGGTCTGGCCACCATAAAAACTTATAAAGGCGAGTTGATGGAGTCGATCAGACTGCAAGAGTCCGCAAAAGATATGATTGTAGATATAGACAGTTCGCGGTATTATGGTTTGACTGCCAATTTGGCCATTGCCTACGAAAAGACCTTTCGGTACGATAAGGCTCTGACTAATTTCTTAGCTGCTAAAGGCTTTTTTGAAAGACAGGGTAATGCAATCGATCAAGCTTTAATGGAAAATAATCTTGGAGAGCTGTACAGAGAGCATTTTCAGGATTTTGAAATGGCGGAGAAGCATTACCGCAGAGCGATAAAGCTGAATGAAGCGAGTGACGGTAAGGTCTATATCGGGATGAACTACCACAATTTGAGTTTAAACTTCCTACACTTGGAAGAGGTCGACTCAGCATTGTATTATGTCAATAAATCCATTGCCGTAAAAAAGGAAATGGGTGAAGAGGGAAAACTTGCCGCTGATTATTTCTTGCTGGGCGATATTCTGCTGTTTCAAGAAAGCTATGAGGAAGCAATCGCTGAATTCGGTAAGACGTTAAGAATTAGCAGAGACTTAGGTATTCCTCTGGGGCTTTATCATGGCAATTTGGGTTTGGCCAGAGCCTACGCTGCACTTGATAAAAACCATCTGGCTCTCGATCATGGTACCTTGGCTTTGGAGGCTGCAAAACGTATGGAAGCTCCGTCTCTGCTGCAGAGCGCTTACGAATGGATGTATGTGTTTTATAAAGACCGCAAGGACTACAAAAAGGCTATTTTATTTTTTGAACGCTTTCATGCAATAGATGATTCGCTGAATGAAGTGTCGGATGCTCAAATATTAAACTCAACCAGGGCTGAGTATGAAACGGATTTGGCTCGAGCGGAATCAGAAAAGCTACTGTTGATGCAAGAAGCGGATAAGGCCGACTTGGAATACAACCGAATGATCAATTTTGGTCTTCTATGTATTTTGGTTCTGCTCATTTTGCTCATCCTCTTCATATATAAGGCTTACAAAATGAAAGGTGCAGCACTACGAACTCAATCTAAACTGAATGACGAGTTGACCGAGAGTCATGAAAAAATCTCGAAGCAAGCAGAGGAATTGGCCAAGTTGGACCGGCTTAAGACTTCTATTGTTTCGGTTCTCGGTCATGACCTGCGAGGACCATTGACCAGTGTGGCCAGCTTAGTAGAAATGGTGAGTGATAAATCCATCTCCGCAACCGAATTTGACGAATTGGTGCAGCAATTGGGAAGCAAAACCCATTCGGGTATAAAATCATTGGATCTTGTGCTGGAGTGGTCCAGATTGAAGGCGGGTGATTCTGACCCCAAAATTGAAAGCCTCAACCCTGAACCTACCATCGATGAAATAATTGAGCTGAATAAGGAGATGATACTGGCCAAGGAAATAAAGGTTAATATCAAGATCAAAAATGAATTGTCCATCCCCGCTGATCGAAATCAATTTAAAAGTATCGCGACTAATTTGGTGTCAAATGCTATTAAATTCAGTAAGAAAGGCGGAAGAATTGAAATCGGAACCGAAGTGGTACAAGGGTATGTTAATCTTTTCGTGAGAGATGCAGGAGATGGATTTTCAGATGAACTTTTGGAAATGGTAAACACGGGTTCTCGAATATTGTCATCGCCGGGTACAGAAGGTGAAGTTGGTACGGGTATCGGTTTGCGAATAGTAAGAGACTTTGTAGATGCGCATAAAGGCAAGCTGCACTTTTCCAATCATCCGGAGGGGGGAGGAAGGGCAATTGTCTCTTTTCCTCTGATTCAGGACTTTGCAGAAGTCTCCGAATTTTAACGATTATTTGAAGTTTTTCCGATTCTCGATTCGGTGCTCTGAATGAAGTCGTATTTTTGATTTTCATTTACAGAGGTAATTCTAAAATTGCACCGATAACCCATGTCTTTAGCTTCAATCTTAGCGGCCAATACTACGGACATTCCTTTTTTAAAGGAAATCGTTCTCATTTTGGGGCTTTCGGTTTTGGTTATTTACCTTTTCAGAAAGGTGAAGCTGCCCGCTATTCTCGGTTTTCTTGCTACGGGAATTCTATTCGGACCAAATGCCATCGGTATAGCGAGCCAAGGCGAGGAAATCGAAATGCTCAGCGAAATCGGTGTTATTCTTCTCCTGTTCATTATCGGTTTGGAGTTTAGCCTCAAAAACCTGATGTCTATCCGAAAGGTGGTTTTCATCGGTGGTAGCATTCAAGTGCTGCTGACTATTGCCATTACTGCGGGTATTAGCTTTCTGCTGGGATATGAACTCACCGAAGCGGTAATGCTTGGGTTTCTCTTTGCCTTGAGCAGTACGGCGATTGTCCTCAAGCTATTGCAGGAAAAAGGGTTGATGCGCAGTAATCACGGAAGGATAAGCCTTGGGGTTCTCATCTTTCAAGATATTATCGTCGTTCCGATGATATTGCTTGTCCCGATCATTTCAGGACAAGAAAGCAATGTGGCCGGAGCGCTCGCCATTCTTGCCGTAAAGGCTTTGTTTTTGGTTGTCGCTATCTACGTTTCTGCGCGCTATCTCGTTCCCAGGTTATTACATGAAATAGCCCGCACGCGAAGTCGCGAATTGTTTCTCATCACCATTATCGTGATCTGTTTTGCCGTGGCCTTCGTCACTTCGCTTATGGGCTTGTCTCTGGCTCTCGGTGCCTTTATGGCCGGGCTCTGCATCAGCGAGTCGGAGTACAGCCATCAAGCTACGGGTTTGATCATTCCCTTTCGGGAAATATTTACCAGCTTCTTCTTCGTATCCATCGGGATGCTGCTCGATCTCAACTTTCTGATGATGCACCTTCCCGTGGTGCTTCTCTTCACCGTTTTGGCGGCAGCCCTGAAATTCGCCGTTTTAGTTTTGGCCGCAAGAGTTTTGCGTTTTTCTTTAAAAACCTCCATTCTGGTCGGATTGAGTCTGCTGCAAGTAGGAGAGTTTGCCTTTATTCTTTCCCGCACGGGAATGGATGCCGGGCTTATCTCAGAACTCACCAATCAATACTTTCTCTCCGTTTCGATTCTCACCATGGCAGCTACTCCTTTTCTGATTGATTACGGCGAGCGGATTTCCAACTTCCTTCTGCGCATTCCTTCGAGTCGATTCAAAAACGATACTGACCCTGTAGTAGGAGCTCAGGCGGGAGAACTAAAGGAGAAGCTATCGGCTCATTTGGTGATAATCGGATACGGGACAAACGGTCGCAATGCCGCTCGAACTGCGAAAGAGGCTAAGATACCTTACGTCATCATCGATCATGATGCTGAGGTGGTAGCTAAAGCCAAGGAGCAGGGCGAACATATCATTTTCGGCGACGGTAGTAATCCGTTCATTCTCGAATATGTGCACATTTACAATGCACGCGTGGCGGTTGTCGCCATACCCGATCATCAGAAAGCAATAGGGGTGGTGGCCAACATTCGCGAGATTTGCAATACGGTGCATATCATTGTACGCAGCAAGAGCATTCCGGAAACGGAAGAGATGTTGCACATGGGAGCCAGCGAGGCCATCAGCGAAGAGTTTGAAGCTTCGGTTGAAGTTTTCGCACGAATGCTCAACCAGTTTCTCATCAAACCCGATCAAATTGATGGATACATTACCATGGTGCGTGATGAAGCCTATTCAGAAGTGCATTCCAATTACCATTATTACAAGAAAGATGCGTTGGGTTTGAATGAAATCAAAGCGCTTAGTCTCACGCTCACCACTTCCTGTCCTTTTACTGGAAAAAACCTCTGCGAAACACCCCTGATGGAAAAGTACAAGGTACGCCTGATCGGATTTTACCGAAACGGGCAGTTCATTTCAAATCTTGACGGTGCAACTCGACTTCATGAAGGTGATGAAATCATCGTTTTCGGTGCCGATAACGATTTGAAAGGATTTAAAGCGGAATGGGACGGAAGGCCCCAAACAGCCGAAGAAAGCATTTTATCCGGAATTGATCAGGTCTGAGAAATATGATTGGCTCTCCCTCATTTTTCATGAGGTTCCTTTCAAAATTTGTACTAATCTCTCAGGATCTTGCCTGTTATCCCATATTGAAACAATGAAAATCGATTGCCCTTGTACAGAATAGAAAATCTAATAATGCCGAAGAGAAACCGTTCTTACTTTTTCAAATACAGTTTGCTTGCCTAATTCCGGTTCAATTTTTAAAAGGTCAATTCTATTTCGAATCAATCCATTTAACTTTTTCGAATATGATTTACTTTTATTCCTATTATTGCAATATTCAAAAATAGAATCTCTTTGCTTGAGGGCTGTTCGAGTCCAAATTACTACTAACTCATCCATTCTTCATCAGCCTGTCTCAAATCATCATCCGTAGTGGTATTATTATTTTCAATATCACTTAATCCCATCTGAATCATCTCAAGATGAAAAGAATTCATTTCAGCTTTATATTCATTTGAATCGGCGGATTGGAAAATTTTGAATATGGCATTCAAAAGTTTCTCATTATTAGAAGCCAGAATTTGGTCTATTAACCTATTTCTTATCGAATCGATTGTTGACATAGGATAAATATAAAGATATTAAGGAATAAATATTTTTGAACCTCTATCAATTCGCCCAAATATTTATACTTTCTAAGTATCCGATTTTTCAAGTCATTCTACAATCTTTCGCGCTATCTCAATCGTTCGTTTTACCTGATGCTCAACGGCCGCTTTGATTTTATCTTCGTTGTCGATATTTCCTTTCTGGTCAATGGTGGCACTGGTTCCGTAAGGATTTCCGCCTGCGGCGAAGATGGCATCATCGGAATAGCCGGCAGGTATGATAATGGCACCCCAGTGAGCCGCGGTTTTGTAAAGCGCTTGTACCGTTCCTTCCTGACCTCCGTGGGGGTTCATCGCACTTGAGAATCCGGTTACAATTTTGTTGATGAGTTTTCCACTAGCCCAAAGGCCTCCCGTGGTATCCAAAAATGCCTGTACTTGTGAGGGCATATTTCCGTATCGGGTGGGAAAGCTAAATATCAATACATCTGCCCACTCCAAATCATCAAGAGAAACGACCGTTTCGCTCTTGCCCTTATCTTCTCTGAATTCTTTCCACGCATCATTATTTTCGATGGCCTCTTGCGGAGCTATTTCAGGAAAGATTCTTCTGCGGGTTTCGGCGCCGTTCTTCTTTGCGGCATCTTCCGCCCAAGTTGACATTGAAAAGTTTCCTCCCGTAGAACTGTAGTATAATATGGCTACTTTCATTTTCTTGTTTTTAGGTTTGATTTGTTTCGTGATTACTCATAAAACAAGATCGATGTAACAAGGTTCAGATGATTTTGGAGCACGGTGAATATTTAAGTTAAAAACAGTTCTGTTTGAATGAAAGTAGACCTGAGTACTCGAGCAGGTATAATCAGAAGATACGTTTAATTTGCTCATAAATATCATCAGGATTCTGTCTGTTGTCTACCATATCAACAATTTCGAGCCGATCTCCCTTTATGCGATAGTATATGGACGTATGTTTGGTAACGACTTTCTTATATAAGTCAGGGAACTCGGAAGATTTAATCGAACTCCGAGGATGTTTTGCTAGCTGATCAAATGCTCTTAGAAGAATATTTAAGAATTTATTTTTAGCGTGAAAGGACCATTCTGTTTCTAAATAGTTTAAAAGCTCTTCAATTTTCCATTGAGCAATAGGAGAAATTATAATTTCCAAACTAGGACACCTTTTTGATAAAATCAGACAGCGGAGTGCCCTCTCCTCTGTCCAGTTGACTTAAGCCTATCCGAATACTTTCCTTTTCCTTTTCAGATAAAACCGTCCAGAAGTCCTTTTCATCAGTTGAAAGCAGCTTTCGTAAATTGTCAATCATCTCTTGGCTATCAATCTCCAAGATTAATTTGACCAGCTCTATTTTAGAATTCTGTAAATCCATGCTTCAAATTTAGAAATTTTGGACCTTTCGCAGTTACTCTTTAATAACCAAAAAAAGAGCTGCCTCCGATCGTGGAAGCAGCTCTCGTTTTAGATCTGATTGGTAGTCAGATACTGATCGGTTACTTATTTGATAATGAAACGCTGTGTCACTCTTTCAGATCCCGAAGTGTAAGACACAGTGTAGATTCCTGCAGGAATGTCGTTGGTTTCCAAACGCAGTGTTTGATTCGCGCCAACGGCTACCTGACTAGCCGTAAGGCTACGACCCGTGATGTCTCTCATCTCGATCAAGCCTTCCGTTTCCATTCCTTCAGCATTACTCAACGTTAAGTTGATATAGCCCACATTTGAAGGATTCGGATATACGCTCATCGACATAGAACCGATGGCAGCATTTGCACCCGAGCCGTTCAACTCAGAAATAGCCGAGCCTCCCAGCGGAATGAAAAATTCCGTTACAGAGAATTCGCTCACGACCAATGGCTCTTCAGAGCAGGCACATCTCACTTCTACCTGATATGTTTCACCAAGTTGCAGTTGAGATTTTGGAATTCTTCTTCTGTCAGGCTCCGTTCCATCCTCATCGGCGTAAACCAACAAAGTCTGACTCGGCCCGTCGACTAATCCACCTCTGATTTGGCAAACGGTAGAACCGGGAACAGGCGACCATTTCACCACTACATAGTCCGCAGAAGAGTTTTGAAGAACGCCGACCTGCTCGGGAGCAGGGAAGAATCCATCAGCACAGAACACAAATACATCGTCGTCACGCTCTCCGATTATTTGGATGCGTTCGTCCTCACTTACCGGAGTTTCTGCCTCCATGTAAGGTGTTTCTGAGAAGAAAGTGTTCAGGTATTCAGCGAAAGCATCCTGCTCGCTTCCCGCAGGAGCGAAGTCAAAATCTCCTTCAGGTAAACCTGCCGTGTCAAGATCTACTCTGTTTTCTCCCAAAGCATCGAAAGGATAGCCGTCACCACCTCCCGCAAGGAAGTTAAGGGTTACCACTCTGATCATGCGCTCAGGGTCACCGTTCACTTCACCGTCGATAACCACGGAATCCAAAGGAAGTCCGCCTTCATCTACAATTACCAAGTTTTGAATGCGGTCACCAGGTTCAAGCGTCGGGTCGAAAGATACTTTCATACCTCCGATTTGCGGAAACTGACCCGGAGTAGCTCCTTCTTCAGTTGCGCTGAAACCGTGTTCCATCACTTCCAAAAGATCGGCAGCACTCAAGTCCAGAAGAGACAGTCGGTTGTTAAATCGAAGTGTATTCTCCACATCAAGTTGCGATACTTCACCTTCCATCTTACCGGAGATAGGATTAGCCTGCGGAGGCAAAAATTCAAAAACACCGGGAGCAACTTCATCTACTTCTCCGATGGCTGCTCTGATTCCTCCACCATTTTTGATGGAAACCAATACTTCAGCATCGTATTCTTTTGCTACAAAAAGATTTGCATCAGCCGAAATATTTCCCATGTTGGTTTCTTGCGTGCGCACGCGCTCACGACGTCCATCAAGATATACATCGGTCAATCCAAGGATATTGCTGTCTTTTTCGATTACAACATCGTTTACGGCTTCCGTCAATCGGCTTACCAATTCTCCTTTAGAGTTTTCGGCGAAAGCCATAGAGGGATCCTCGTAAATCTGAGCAATCATCTCGTCATCCGTAGCATAAATTCCGTTTACTCCTTCATTCAATGAAGAAAGCAGAATCACACCATTCTCGTCGAAACCAACAACAAGACGGCCTACATAGCTATACTCACCGTCAGTGCTCACAATTAAAGTAGGATCTCCGTCCAGGTTTTCAGTTACGAAAGGATAATCGCCTTCCGCCGTGTCTCCGCTTCTTAAACGATCCGTCTGGTCAGCCAAGATTCTATCTGAACCACCTGCAAGAATTACGTCAACACCGCTCAAAAGAGTGGCAAGTTCTTGTTCCAAGGCAAATTGCTGCAGGTGAGAAGTCAGAATGATCTTGTTTGAACCTTCGGCAATTAAATCGTTGATCACCGGCTGCAGGATCGCTGCCAAGGCAGGCATATCGTTGCTTCCGCCGTTGATTACATTCACTCCGTTAGTCGTAGAAATGGACTCCAATAGTTGAGTGGTGGCGCCTACTACTCCGATCAATTCGCCATCTCGCTCGATCAGCGTAGCGGGAGCTATTTTAGGAGCTTCGCCGGCTGCAGTAAGGTCAGAAGGTAAGGATTGAAAAGCAGTGTTCAACAACAGGTCAGAAGTGTAAAGACCTGAAAGGTTGTCATCGCTCGAGAAGTCTAAATTGGCACTCAAGTAAGGAAACTGAGCACCTAACCAACGTACGTCGCTCAACTGAGGCCCGCGAATATCGGTTCCGATAATTTCTTCGATGATGGAAGTCCCGTTGTCAAACTCGTGATTTCCTAAAGCAGAAGCATCGAAACCGATGATATTTGCAATGGTGATATCAGCTCTTCCACCTGCTTCGCGCAAGTTTGTCAATCCCGGCTCACCGAAAAGATCCTGATTTACATCTTGCAATACCGGTCTCAAACTTCCATCGGAAGAAGCATTAAAGAATGGTCCGGGGATGTAGTTGTCACCGGAAGAAATTCTCACCGTATTTGTGTATTCTTCTTCAAGAGCATCTACGATAGCAGCAAAGTTAGGCGCACGTCCTATTGCATCTACACCACCTTCCAAGTCGGAAGCATGAAGAATTTGTAGGGTGTAAGCAGGAGTGGAAACTGAGAAGAATGAAATGGTACCGCTTACTTCATTGGCTACCATAACCAGAGCTTCTCCCGTGGGGCTGTCGGCAGCCTCGATGAATTTGATATCCTCAGGACCTAAATCGCCTGCCGCAGGGTCTTGGGCATCTACGCTGAAGTTTCTGTTGTTGATGTAGTTTTCAAATTTCGGCGCAGTTGGATCCGTAATATCGTAGATCATCACACCACCAACTCTCTCTAATCCGATGAAAGCATAAGGAGTTCCATTGATTTCGGCCACCGTGATGGCTTCAGGCTCGGGGCCTTTGTCATCGCTGCGACTTTTAAAAGAGTCGTTATCGTCATTGTTTGAGTTGAAATACGGAGCAAGGTAGTCGGCCGTGATTTGCTCAAAGTCGTCACCACTGTCCCAAACCAAGTTTCCGTTTTCATCCCAAATGGAGAACGAGCGCGCGCCATATCCGAAGATTTCTTCGTACTCACCGTCGTTGTCGGTGTCTCCGTTTGCCAAAGTGATATTCAAACGACCGAGGTTTTCATCCATTTGAAGCTCAGCATAATTTGGGAAAGCGATTGAGTCAAGCGTCAAATCTTTCACGCGGTCTTCTTCGCTGAAGCCGTCGTAGTCACGAGAATCACCCTCATTAGCCGTAAGGATATAAGTGCTTCCGCCAACGCTGTATGATGCAATTGCATCGGGCATGTAAAAGCTTTTCACCGGCCAATTTTCAATTTGAATTCCGTCTGAATCGTTGCTGGCATCAATTCCGTTTCCGGGAAGGCTGTAATCTTTCGTTCCCAATGCTACCACATCCGTAATACCGTTTGTAGCCAAATCGATGATGATAAGGGCATTGTTTTCCTGACAAACGGCGTAGGCAGTTTGAGAATCATCAGAAACGGTGATGTATTCCGGCTCCAAGTCTTGAGCGATGCTCGCTCCGGGGCCGAAGATTCTCACGCCTTCAACATCAGCCTCAGTCAATGAACCGAAACCGATGGTGGTAACCGTGGCTGATGCTATTCCATTAGAGATGTCTACAACTGAAATACTTCCTTCCGGATCTACATCGTAATCATCATTGGGTTCACCCTCATTGGCTACTAAAACTTTCATTCCATCAGGAGTGTATGTGAGCATGTCGGGAAGAGCACCCACCATAACATCATTGATGTAGTTTCCGTCCGTGTCGAAGAAAACCACTTTACCGGGATTCTGCTTTACGGTATCTTCTACCGCCGCAGCAACTACCCCGTCATTCACCGCTACGCTGTTAGCTTGGTCGCCGTAAGGTGTCAGATCGATGGAGAATAGGAACGTTGGGTTAGCGGGATTGGCAATGTCTAAAACATCTACCGTTTTGCTGTCAGCATTTACGAAGAATACACGCTGTGTAGCGGGATCGTGAGCTGCGATTTCAGCAGCGCCTTCATCAAAAACACCGGTAGCGTAAGTTCCTACCAGGCTTAATCCCAGCTGATTGTCGAAAGACATCGGGCCGGGCTCGGGAGGGGTTACTCCGCCTGAGGTAGTGAATGTACCCACGGGAACGGGGCTTCCTGCGGTAGCATTGTCGGTAGCGCCATCCAAAGCATCAACCCCGCCGAATGTCCACTCTGCGACATTAAATGAAGTGGAGGGGGCAGCATCATCATTGCGACGCGCCCAAGAGTCCGTGTATTCCCAAGCTTGTCCTGATCCGTCAACATTGATATCCCCGAAAAGGTCTACCACGTTTCCGTTTCTAAAGAGCTCAACGGCGTCATCTCCGTTAATAGCCATAGCGCCGTCCGTAAAATTTGGCTCAAAGCCAAAGAATGCCATGAATTGAGGCATTTCTGAAGCGATGTAGATGTATTCGCCTTCTGAGGCAGAGCCCGAAAGCGCAAACTCAACGCCATCGCTTCCGTCACCGTTGTTGGCTGATCCAACACCGTATTCGCTAAGATCTGCAATGTTATTAATTGCATACAATTCAATTCCCTTTGGAGTTCCTCCCGAAAGGGGGCCGTCATACACGGCAGAAATAATGAGGTCGCTTTGCCCGAAGACTCCGAAAGTCAGCAGAGAAAGGCCACCCAATAAAATCGATTTGAGCTTCATACCTGTTAAATTTAGATTGGTTTTTATGGCGTCGAAATTACAGCCGACCAAGCCGGTATGTCGCTGAAAGAGGTTTAAGAAAGCCTTATGAAATTCTTAAGCCTGCAACCTGCTACAGATAGGATTTTATCGAAATTTATTGAACCAAATGCCTCTCGGTGATGAATTTTGCGGGTAGGAAAGTTTAGTCCGTGTTAACTATGTTAAGTTTTAATAAATGAGGTAAACTAAACTTTCTCAATCAGTTTTTAGTGGATAGATCAGGCAGGTTAATTTCAAATTCGGTTCCGACATCTACCTTTGATCTTACCGACACATTTCCTTCAATCTTGTCGATGGACTGTCGGACCAGATATAGACCCAATCCACTACTCTCTACTGTATTAGCAGCTGCTTCTGAGAAGAATATTTCAAATACTTTTTGTAGTTGTTCGGGCGGAATTCCCTTTCCTTCGTCAGAGACGATTATTTTGTAATTTCCTTCTGTTTCCTTTGCGCTAACTACTACCTCATAAGGCGTATTCTTTTTCTTAAACCCGTACTTTACGGCATTAGAGATGAGGTTGTTCAGTGCAATTTTTAATCTTACCCGATCAGAGAAAATCATCAAATCGGGCGAGACATTAATTTTGAAATCCACATCCTTATTATAATTCATAAGCGGTTCGATAATCTCATTAACCACTTGGAGTATATTGACGTGTTCGAGGATTAAATTTGTTTTTAAGTTTCGGTAGTACTGAAGTGTGGTTTGAATGTATTCATCCATTTGCCTGATACTGCCGGTCATCAAATTGTAGTATTCTTCTACTTGTGCGGGGTCTTTTTCGCCACGGCTTAAATCGACCAAACCCAGTAAGGATAGGAGTGGAGCTCGTAAATCATGAGAAACGCTGTATACGAAGCGATTGAGCTCTGAGTTGATCCGATAAAGTTCTTCATTTTTGCGTTTTAGCTCTACCTTATCTTTGTATACGCGATACACGGAATTGAGGGTGCTCTCCATCATTTCCCTGTCCCAGGGCTTAACCAGATATTTATTAATATGCCCTTTGTTAACGGCGTCAATTACGGTTTGCGAGCTCGTATAGGCCGTCAAGAGGATACGCTGCGGGTCGGGATGACTTTTACAGATTTTCTGAAAGAACTCTACTCCACTAATTTTCGGCATGCGTTGATCTGCGATGATGATATGCGGTTCTTCTTCCTCAATTAAAGCATACGCTTCTTCGGCAGAATTCGTAGTACGAACGTTATGCGTCCTTCTGAAGGTAGCCTTGAATGCGCTCAGATTTGGTTCTTCATCGTCCAAATATAAAATGCTTATTTTTTCGTTATCAGCTATCATAGTTCAAGTTCAGACTTAATATGAGCCTTCACAGGCAGTGTGAGTATGAATTTGGTTCCTTTACCGGATTCTGTAACTACGTCGATTTTACCGTCGTGGGTTTCAATAATCTTGAAAACAATACTTAATCCCAAACCGGTACCTTTTCCTACCTCCTTTGTAGTAAAGAAAGGTTCAAAAATTCGACTTTTTATTTCGTCGTCCATTCCGGGTCCGGTATCCTCAATTATTACAGATACCTGTTCATCTTTGTGTGTAGTGGTGATAGTCAATATCGCAGGTTTATCAGCCGGATTTGCTTCCATTGCTTGTAAACCGTTATTAATAATATTTAGAAAAACCTGATTTATTTTACCACCCATACATTCTACTTCCGGCAATTCTTCATCAAGATTCAGGCTCATCTTAACATTCCTCGAAATGGAATTTTTGAGTATGCTCAGCGTCGAACGAATGCCTTCATTCAGGTCACATTCTTTCACGCTTGATTCGTCTATTCGACTGAAGTTTTTCAACCCTTTCACAATTTCGGCCGTGCGTTTGGCGCCTTCTTCGATTCCTTCCAGCAGTTGATTAACTTCTTGCTTGCTGTAGTTAATATCAATTTCCGCTTTAAATTTTTCGATGGATTTTTTCTTTTCAGAGAAACTTTCGGAGTCCGTTATGGAATCATACATTTCCAAAACATCCAGGATATCTTTCACGTCAAATCGAAGAGGGGCGATATTGGCACTGACGAAGTTTATGGGATTATTGATTTCATGAGCAACCCCTGCCGTAAGTTGTCCGAGGGACGCCATCTTTTCTGCCTGCACAAGTTGTGATTGCGTTTCCTTTAACTCAGATATGGCCACGTTTAATTTGGAATTCGTGTTCTCTAAATCTGAAGTCCGTTCTTTCACCTTTTCTTCTAAGATGACATTTTGCTCACTGACAATCCGCGCGTTCTCCATCGAAGCCAACAGCGCCTGCTCTTGAGATTCACTGCGCTCTCTTTTCAAGATATTGATTCTATCTGCTAAGGCGATGGATAGTAAGATAGCTTCGATAGCGCTTCCTGCCTGCATCATGTAGTTTGTAACGGGATTGGAAGGAACAAGTCCGGCATCTTTTAAGGCGTACACGATTATTCCGATAATTAATACTACCCATGCAATGATAAAAAACTTTGCGGGAGGATAATCGCTTCGGTAGACTACAATGGCCGTCGATAAAATATAAATCGAAAGTAGTGCGATTCCGATTTGAGAGCACATGTGAACTACAGGGTTCACATCTATCAAAGCCGCGACGAATATTAAACCGAAATACACGTAAATGAAACGTGCTAACTTGTATAGACGGGGAGCATGTTTGGCCGTTTTGAGAAAATCGCTCAAAAAGAGAATGGAAGTGATACTGACCAGAGCTGTAAAAAGATAGACACTTCTCGCGGCGAGCCATGCATTATCGGGCCAGAGGTACTGATGAAAAAATCCTTCCAAAACGGCTTGTGTACTTCCTACCGATAAAATATAGACTACGTACAATAAGTAGCTTTGATCCCTAACCGTAAAGTAGATGAACAAGTTATAGAGAGCCATAGCGGCTATTAGCCCGAAATATGCCCCGAAAAGAAGATTCGATATTCTCGAGAGATCTCTCGAAGACTCCTCTGTAGCCACATACACGGGCAGTACGATTTGCTCTTCAGAAACTACGCGCAAAATAATGTTTCTAACGGCGCCTTTAGGAATCGTCAGATCTTCTATAAAATACGGTGTGTTGTATTTGCGATGATCAAAATCCAATGCTTCACCATATAAATCGGTGTGAATTACATTTTGATCCTCATTTAATACAAAAACATTTAGCGAATCAAGCAGGGGCTGATGTATGTGGAACCTGAAACTTTCCCCATCTGACAGATTTTTGATCGTTGTTTTAATCCAAACGGCACCACCGTTAAACCCCAAGTTAGGCCTATACCCGGAGGCCGTAATAAAGGTTTTTGATAACGCTTCTTGCAGTTTTAACTCATTTCCTTTTTCCTTGAACACACCAAGCTCTGAACCCAGTACTTCTCGTTCGAAGCCCTCGCGGATGACGAGCGTGTCAGAAGCAATCGCAGAAGAGGCAACGATAATAAGCAGGCCCCAAATTATTCCGGCTATTCTACCCATTCTAATTCACCGACAGATTTAAGTTTCAAATCATGGCTGTAAAGAATCTTTTGATCTTTTCCGACATCCTCCATCAACTCCACCTGCGGATTATTTCGAAGTGTGAGAATTTTTTCTCTTATCGTATTAAAAGTCCCATCCAGTGTTTGAGGGTTGGCAGAAAGAACACGTGCGATGTAATTACTATTCGGATAAGTGAACTCTCCGTTATTACCCAGACTTGTTTCTACCCGAAAACCCAATCTTCGTGCAATTTTTAGCGTGTATTGTGCTACAATCGTAAAAATAGACGTGACGGGTAATTGATCACAGATAGCCAAACCCGCAATGCACAAATTCATGGTAACTCCGACATTAGGGGCTTTAGAACGACTATTCCATAGACCGCATAATTCGGATGTGCCACCATTGAGTGCATAAATTCTTACCATTTCATTAACGTTAGGATCGAAATGGCTCACCGCATCCTGAACGGGAAGATTCGTACGACCATCGGCTACTTGTACGCGTATGCCACCCAATAGTTCGCCTGATTCAACATCAGTAGCTTCGACCACATATACGTGCGGGTTGTACGCCCAATCATAGTTATTCGTACTGATATTGCCTAAATTAAATCCTTCCAGCACCTTTCGGTGTCCAATGGCGTAAGTGATGCAACTTTCTTCTTCGTCTATTGCTCGATAGGCGCGCAGATGAATCATTTGGCTGATTTGTAGTGCATTTTTAAATCTCTCCGATAACTTCTCACTACCTCTTTCCGTTTATAAAACAGTCGGAATATAAAGATCGGGTGTTCTGTGGTAAAGCACGTCATTATTTTTTGAAGTTCATTGCCGTATTCCTTAAATTCTTCCAGCTGTTGAGGGTTAAGGTCATTTCCATCTTCAATGCGCGGAAGAATTAGTGAGAGCGGCGATTGTGGCTGGAAACCTATCCCCAAGGCATTGGCCGCAATCCAAACTCGTTCCATGTCCATACCTGCCTGCAGGTAGTCCCGTTTTGACTTTCCCTTTCGGGTAATAATGCCCAGAGCTGCAGCAGATCCCGTAGATTTGCGTGAGAGCTTTTCAAATGCTGATCCACCCTTCCATTCAACCAATTTCTCTATGACCTCGCGATTTCTGGCTAATTTAAAACCGGTTAATTCTCCGATAGACAAATCGACGGTGGAAATATCTATACCATCCTTTGTACGCTGAGCCTCTTCTTTGCTCCAGCGCATCTCCTCAGTAAAATTGCGGTGGCCCGTCGGATGCATGATTCTGAATTTTTCCGTTCGAGCTATCAGTTCCGCCAGTCTGTTATATTCCTCTCCTCGTTCTATTATCGTCAGGTTTGAGCCGTTTCGTTGACTTACCTCTTTTAATTTTTCTTTGTGATCAGATGTCAAGGGAGAACTATTCTCCAAATTTCGGTTGGTTTCTCTTAGCATAACATTTTCACCGAGCCATAAGTCTGACTCGTTAAGAGTATCACTCTCCGACACCTTCATATGAGCGACTACATCATCACTTCCTTCGCTCGGAAAAAACGTTATAGCACTCTCCAAACCTTGTTTCGCCGCTTCCAAGCGTGCATTTTCAAGTGAAGCACCCAAAGCAATCATTGATGCTACATCTTTATGATCAAGGAATGAACTAACGAGGTTGCGGTCAAACTTTAGTTGAAAGACTTCATTTTTGTTTGACCATTTCCAAGGCTGCAGATTTCCGCCTGAAGGCGCGTGGCAAGCTGTAGCCACTATTTTTTCAGCAGTTTGAGGAGATAGATTTCCATTTGCAGAATCTCCAAGTTCAGGACCGAAATCATTATCCGGCTTCGGCAGTTTCACATTATTTGCAGGAGGCGTTTTTTTACCATCGCCGATGATTTCCTCAACATCCATATAATACCTTCCTGACGAATGAAATTGATTTAGGAAAATTCGCCGGATCACATCTGCAGTTATCCCTCCGCCTAAAGTAACGGCCGAGGCTAATTGAGGCCACGTGGATATGGTTTCACCAATTTCAAGCATGGACGCCTTCGCTCTGGTCGAAATCGTGTCTGCACCAACAATGGCAAGCATGTAGGGTATTTTGTCTTCGTTCGTCTCAAGCGTTTTGAGTTTTTCAGGACTCAAATCATCAACCATACCGTGTAGCAGAGGGCGAGAAGGCTCTAAGTCAAATCGCTCTACATCAACCATTCCGCGATCGCTGGCTTCCATCACTACCGGTATGTTCATTTCGCGCGCTTTCCAACGAGCGATAATTTTCATATCCAATCCATCGCACTCATCGATCAGAAGATCGAGATTTCCGCCCTCGGTGAAGAATTGCTCAATATTACTTTCCGTAAGGCCATCCGTGAAACACCGAACGTTTAAGAAAGGATCAATTTCCATTATTTCCCGAGCCACTGAAATCGTTTTGGAAACCCCCAGATTGTGCACCCCTGTTCGGATTCTGTTGAGATTGGTCAACTCCAAATCATCGAAATCAGCTAATCTGAGTTCACCAAAACCTCGCTCCATAGCCATGGTAACCGCTACCGATTGACCTACGGATAAACCGATCAAACCGACCTTTTTCTCGGCCAGTATTTTTTCCTCTGCGGGGCTTATTTTATAGTGGTTCCGATTGGTTCTTACCTCAATAAATTCCTTCTCGGGAAGCAAGTGTACCAACCTGTTAGACCAAGGATAATAGACCCAAACGCCATAGTAAAGCATATCCCGGCCCTTGAGATGATCGATTATCGCCTCCTCGATTTCAGGCCGCTTCATTTTCTTTTTCGGATTTCTCGCTTTGACCAACTCAGTTAACTGACTGTCGATATCATTAGTTATGATCGGTTTATTCGTCTCAATTAGGTGAACCAAATCCTCAATTGAAGAATCAGAATCAGGTTGGAAGAATAGCGGCCGCCAATTAACAAGATCATTTTGTTTTGCTAATTGCAGTGTATCTTTCAGGGTTTTTTCCCGTATCATTATGCATGAATTGTTTGTGACTAAACTAGCAAGAAATACATCAATGACTTTATTTTTTCGACAAACCCCTTAAAACTGCCTACCATGGACGAATTAGAAGCGAATAATGAAATAGAAAAGGCCGGAGTTTTATATGTAGATGATGAAGAGAATAACCTGGTTTCGTTCAAAGCTTCGTTGAGAAGAGAATTTAACGTATACACGGCTATAAGTCCTGAAGCCGCGAAAGAATTTTTAGATAAAGATGACTTGAAAGTAATCGTCTCCGACCAACGAATGCCCAAAACAACGGGTGTAGAGTTCTTTACGGAAGTGAAGAAGACACATCCGGAACCAATCAGAATACTACTAACGGGCTACAGCGATATGCAGGCTGTAGTTGATGCAATTAATCAGGGCGAGGTGTATAGATATCTTACAAAGCCTTGGGATGCTCCCGGTATGGTATCCGTCATCAATCAGGCAATTGAAATCTTTGATTTGAGAAGGGAAAACAAGCGATTGTTGGCCGAGTTGAAAAGGGTGAATGGTCAATTGGAGTTTTACCTGAGGCAAAAACTTCTAAGCTGATTATAGCTTTACTACTACTCCTCCTGAAAACTCACCTTGAAGGACGGTGGTTGATGCACCAACACCGACAGAACAACCCGAGCCTGCATTGCAAAACAGTCCGCCCGAACCCCATTGCATAGGAGCAATCATGGCTCCCCGAAGCTTTAATCCCAGTCTTTCGCTCATCCATATTTTTACACCACCTTGCAAGGTAAATGCAAAGCGATAGGCCGTGTCGAACTCTTCTCTGTCAGGAGTTGCAACCATGATTCCTATACCTGCTCCTCCAAAAGGAGAAACGGTAGAATTCGGAGCTCCAAAGTCATTCAGTCCCGAGATCATGAAGTAATCGACATCCACATCTCCCAATGATTCGGCTCTGACATCGGTATATCCGTAAAAATCCATGTCCGTACTCTGTCTTGTCCACATCAGATTTACTGAAAAGCGCTTTCTGATTTGATAGCTTAATTCTGCTCCGAATGCGGCTTGGTCATTTATCTTTAAATAACCCAAATCCGCATTGTAGAATACATCTATTTTACCGCCAAAACGATAGCCGTAAAACCCCGAAACTTCCAAACCAATCGGTTCATCCGACTTGATTTGACCGAAAGTTGAAAGGCATAACGCCGACAAGAGAATGGTTAACAGTTGCTTCATGAAAATAATTTTTGTGTAAATAAAAGCAATAAGTGTAGATTTACCACCAAAAATTAAATTTTCATGAGAACTCTGCCTTTTAAGCTATGCATTAATATAGTGTTGCTTACAGCGCTGGCGGGCTGTTACCCTAAAGGCCCGATTTACTATTCAGATTCAGATTTGGTTGCGACCAATTATGATAATGGATTCAATTTCGATGAGCAGAATACCTATGCCCTGCCTGACTCAGTAATACACGTCGTAGATCCTGATGAGCGAGATCCTGAAATTGACAGAACATACGATCAGACCATACTCGATCGATTGGAATCGAATATGGACGCGAGGGGTTATGTCAAAGTGGACGATCCGGTTGATGCCGACTTTATATTACAGCCGTATGTTTGGAGTGCAACCTCTACGGGAGTTATCTATGACTATGGCTATTGGGGTTGGTATTATCCCTACGGCGGGTTTTATCCGTATTATCCATGGGGTGGCTACGTATATAGCTATACTTATGGTACGGTGCTCGTTGATATCATTGACAAAAACGGAATTGATATTCAGGAAGAGTTTATTCCGGTAGTTTGGACGGGAGCCCTCAACGGAGCGCTTTCCGATAATATCTCAGACGTGAGAAACCGTATCAGAGACGGAATTGACCAATGTTTTGAACAATCACCTTACCTAACCGCTACCGAGTAATTATGAAAAAGCTACTTCTTTTTTTATCCGTGCTCCCACTTCTCACATTTGCTCAAGGAGATGGAATGACTTCTTTGATGTATAGCGTCGCCATCCCGCTAGGAGAATCGGCTGATTATATCGACGAAACCAGCTTTAGAGGATTTGCCCTTACCGGTGATTACTTTCTCGAAGACGAATGGAGTATTGGTTTTTCGACCGGAGTTCAAACATTTTATCAGGAACTCGGAACTCAAAGTTATAATTTGGAAACCTTGACCGTTACGGGTGAGGAGTTTCGCTACATTAATATGATTCCTGCTATTTTCATGGCAAAATATCACGTCGATAGATATGCTGTCGTAACTCCGCATGTTGGCTTGGGAGCAGGTTTTCATTGGGTAAATCAACGAACGGAATTTGCCGGGTTTGAATTTGACGATTCCTCTTTTCGATTCGGCTTGCAACCGGAAGCCGGTGTAGGGTTGGAAATTTCTCCCGCCACTGATTTAATTTTCGTTACTACTTATCATCACTCTTTTGAGAGTAAAGACATTCAAACGCATAGCTACCTTGCATTTCAACTGGGATTTCGTTGGTTGCCTTAACTATTTGACTCATGGACAGAACTTCGCTTAAAACAGTTTTAACCCTTTGGCTGATTATCGCTTTCTCCGGCTGCACTTCCACCAATATCATCGGAACGTATAAGGCACCTGACCTTGATAAAACTTATGATGACATATTCGTGGTAGGATTGGTGGGCGATCAATTGACGGACAAGAGTGTGGCTGCCGATTTGGTTGATATGCTGCAAAAGCGCAGCGTAAACGCACAGGCCATAAAAGGTACCTTCTCACCCGATATGAAGCTGACGGATGCAAAGAAAAAGGAGGTTGCATCTGAATTAAGGAGCAAAGGTTTTGACAGCATTCTCACATTTGCGTTGGTATCCATAGACGAGAAAGAAAAATACGTACCCGGAACCTATTCTACAGCCGCCTATTACCCGATGAATTACCCACACTACGGAAGTTATTGGGGTTATTACGGATACTATTCTCCTCAAGTATATCAAGAAGGATATTATACATCCAATACGGTCTATACAATGGAAGCAGCATTATACGATTTGGAATCTGAAAAATTGATTTGGTCCGCTCGATCTGAAACGATGGACCCCTCCTCGGTCAATTCTTTCTCCATTGAGTATGCGGAAACCGTGGCGTATCAAATGCTGAAGGACAGAGTAGTTGTGAAGAAGGATAAGTGAAAAAATGCTGACAGTCTGTGCAGTCACTTCTACATTCTGACACAATTGTAAATTTTATTATACCATTTCTCTTTCAGGTCATTGCTTTATTTTGAGCCTCATTCCGGGCTTATGTGGTTGCTTTTCAATTTCGTGTGCTCATTGGTTAACATGTGGGTTTGCTCCGCCCGTTATATGATGTCATAGCGGTGTGATGCTTGCACTTTAAGCAATACACCAAAAAAAGACAGACCAATGAAAAAAATAGTTTTACAAATCATGACATTAAGCGGAATATTAGTAATGTCATCAAGTTGCGACAGTACCAGAATAATTAGCAGTTATGAAGCTCCCAATGTAGAAGAGCCGTATTCGAATATTTACGTAGTGGGGATATCGGGCGAATCGATGCCTGAAACTCAAATGGAGGATTACATGGTTAAGGAGTTGGATAAAAAAGGTTATGTTGCTGCCGCGGATGAAGACACGTTTGATCCGAAAATGGAAATTACGGAAGATAACCGATCTAAAGTAGAAGACAAATTGAATAAACGTGGTTATGATGGAATTCTGACTTTTTCTTTAGTAGATGTTGATGAAGAGTTGGATTATGTATCAGGCGCTTATGCTCCGGGATACTATCCTGCTTCTTACGGTTACTACAATAGCTATTGGGGTTATTACGGACACTACGCACCTATGGCTTATGATCCCGGTTATTACACCAGCAATACCGTTTACCATATGGAGGCTAATCTGTACGATGTAGAATCGGGTAAATTGGTTTGGGCTGCCAGATCAGAGACCATTGAACCTGTTAATGCCTCAACCTTTGCAGAAAATTTTGCTGAAACCGTAGCGAATGAATTGGAAGATGAAGAAATTATTTCTGATGAGAAAAAAACGGCAATGAAATAATTGTAAACCTCACTTTTAGCATTTATCATTAGTTGCAATTCCCGATCGGGAGTTGCAACTTTTTTTTGAAAACAAAAAGCGGATTAAATCTACATGGAGTGTGTAATCATTCCCCGGCCAATTATTTTAAAATAGGTTTTAAAGGCGTAATGCCTGATTTTACATCAGTGCGAGTTTTGAAAATCTACCGGTATCTCTTTTGCATTTCTAATAATCAAAAAATTAAAGCAAATATGAAAAAGTCATTACCTGCCTGCTTATCGATTGTATTTTTCAGTTTCATTTTGGTATCGTGCAATTCCACGAAAATTGTAGAAACCTACAAAGTGGATGATGCCAAATCTTATGAGAAAGTATTTGTCGTAGGATTGACGGGGCAGGAGATTCCTGAAGATAAAATAGCTTCTGAAATCGTTCGCAGATTTGAAGAGAGAGGAGTCAGAGCTAATTCAACTCGATTTAAAATCACATCTGAATCGGCTCGGAATGAGGCAGAGCTAAAAGCCATTACAGATAGTTTAACAAATGCTGATTATCAAGCCGTTCTTACTTTTGCAATGGTAGGTGTGGAAAAAGAAGATGACTTCATCACCCCTGCATCCTACGATACACCGTCCGGCCCCATCGATTATCCCTATTACAATGATTATTATTCCTATTACGGTTTTAGAGCTCCGCTCATTTATTCCAAAGGATATTACGAAAGCAACACTGCTTTTAATTTGGAAGCGAGCTTGTATGATTTAACCGATGGTAAACTTGTTTGGATCGGACAGACCAAAACCGTCGAGCCTTTATCAATGGAAGAATTTGCCGAAGGCTACGCGAAAACGGTAGTGGATAAGCTTATCTATGAGGATTTAATCGAGCAATAGAGACGGATTCCTGAACTCGATTGGCTTGCGCGATATGCCTTAGTTGATGGTTGATCACGAATTCCAGCGCATCGCAAAGTCTGAAGCGAATAATTGGCAGTGTAGTCTTACACTTCACCCCACCAATATCTCGGTTGTACGCAGACTTGACTAGTTCCATGAGTTCTTCTTGTTCTCTTTTGAACACTTTTAAAACAGCCTTGCTTACACCTGAGTTAAGGCTGTTTTTTGATTTAAACGTTTTCATCGGATTTTTTACTCCCGATTCGCCGGGGAGCATGGATTTCGCCGACTTCATTCCAAAGCTTCCGCGCTTCATGGAGGTATCTGAAGTGGTCCTTGCTTTGGAGAGCGATTTTCGAAATTCAGGTAAATAGAACTCATTATAGCGATGCAAATGCTCGATGCATTCCAAGACGCTCCACTTGCCCTCTGCCGGGTGTTCGGATAATAAGGCTTCATCTTCAGCCTGAAAGAGCTTGAGGCTACTTTCAATTTCCCTGAGCTTACTTTCCAGCTCTTTTATAAATTCTGTTCTTTTCATGGAGCAAAGTAATCGAGTTGGAAAACGGAAATCATTGATTGAAATCAAGATTTTCGCAAACGGCTCAGTGTTTCAGGACTCATCCGCAAGTATTCGGCTATATGCTTTAGCGGAATTTCTTCAAATAATTTAGGGCTTCTTTTCAAAACCCGCTGATAGCGTTCTGCAGGAGAGGAGGCCAACAAATCGATCTCCCGCTCGACGAATTGCGTGGCCAGATTTTCCAATACGGAAATGTAAGCATCCTTCAATTTCGGATCGGAATCGAGTACCTCAAATAATCGGCTTTTGGCGAAAGCCCTGACCCGCGTTTTGCGAATGGCGATGATGTCGAATAGGGAAGGCGAGTCATCGAAGAAAGAGGGAATGGAGTTGAGAAAGGAGCCCGAATATCCGAACCGGATGGTATGCGACTCGTTTTCTTTAAACAGCTTCACCGCTACCGCACCCGATTCTATGAGGTAGGTGTAGCGCTCTACCTGACCGCTTTTTATCAGAAAATCACCTCGCTTCAAATCCAGCAACTTCACATCCTCAGGGTGGTTGGATTCAAAAATTTTGAAGATGTCGGCCACGGCATCCATTTCTCTCAGGCGTTTACCCGTTCACGCTTTTTGACGATGTCATCCGCAATGGCCACGGCATGGTCGCGACCGTTTTCGATAAAGACCTTTTCCGTGCGAACCCCCGCCAACACGGTACCGCAGAGGTAGAGACCATTCACTTCCGTTTCAAATGTCTCTTCATCGTGAGTGACCAAAAGTTCTTCGTCGGGACTCAGGGCACAGTTGCGCAAGAGCTGCTCGTCCGGCAGATATCCCACCAATAAGTAGATAAAATCTGCTTCCAGCGTTTGCAAACCGTCTGTGGTTTCGATGTCTATCTCGCTTTCGCGAATTTCCTTGGCGGTAGCGTTGTAGATCACTTTTATTTTGCCCTCTTTGATTCGGTTGGTAATGTCAGGCACCAACCAATATTTTGCGGTAGGCTTTAAGCTGTCGCCGCGCACCACCATCGTCACGTCCACATCGTGTCGGTAGAGTTCCAATGCCGCCTCTATTCCGCTGTTACCGCCACCTACGATCACTACTTTTTGAAAGGAGTGTCGATATGGTTCGTCGTAGTAGTGGCTTACATGAGGCAGTTGCTCGCCCTTGATGTTCAGCAGACGAGCCACGTCAAAATAGCCCGTGGCCAGAATCACCCGCTCGGCTTTAAACACTCTTTGGCTTGTTTCCACTTCGAAGTTGTCACCCCGTTTCTGAATGCATTTCACTTCATTGTTGAGGCTAAACTTTAAGTCAAAGTAAGCAGCTACCTTTCGGTAATACTGCAGCGCTTCATTTCGATTGGCTTTCACATTGCTCGTGGCAAAGGGAATTCCCGCGATCTCGATATTCTCAGCCGTGCTGAAAAACTTCATCCGCTTCGGGTAGCGACGGATGGATTCCGTCACGCTGCCTTTCTCAATGATGAGGGACTCAATGCCGCGCTTTTTCAATTCGGCGCCTGCTGCTATTCCGCAGGGTCCGCCGCCGACCACAATAGCTGGATAAAACACTTGATTTTCTTTCATGACCACTTAACTCTTACGCTCGTAACTTTGTTCGTTGAGCTTTTTCGATAATCGAATGGCTTCTACACAAGCTTTCACATCGTGCACCCTCAATATATCCGCACCGTTTTGAAGCGCTATTGTGTTAAGTACGGAAGTGCCGTTCAGCGCATCTTCGGGCGTTTGATCAAGCGTGCGCCAAATCATCGACTTGCGCGAGATGCCCACCAGCAGCGGACAGTCCGGCATTTTGAATTCGCCCAATCGGTTGAGCATCTCAAAATTATGATCAACCGTTTTGGCAAATCCAAAGCCCGGATCGATGATCACATCGGCTACTCCCTTTTCGCGCAGAGCGGCTAGTTTCTCTGATAATTCGAAAATGACCTCGTTAACCACATCGGCGTATACCGCTTTCTTGTTCATCACCTTAGGTGTATCGCGGTTATGCATAAGTACGTATGGAACTTTCAAATGAGCCACTGCGTCAAACATCTCCGAATCTAAAATTCCGCTGCCCACGTCATTGATGATGCTCGCACCCGCATCCACCGCCAGGCGTGCTATCTCGGCCCGAAAAGTATCGGCGGATATGACCGCATCGGGAAATTGATCCTTGATGGCTTTTATGCCCGAGATGAGTCGCTCTGCTTCTTGTTTTCCCGAAACATCATCGGCGCCCGGTCGGGTAGAGTAGGCCCCCAAATCCAGTATATCGGCGCCTTCGCTCAGCATGGTTTCGGCTTTCGCCAATATGGCCTCAACGCTCGAAACGCGGCTTCCCGAGTAGAACGAATCGTCGGTGAGGTTGAGGATTCCCATCGTTAACGGCTTGTTAAAAACTCGCAGTTCGCCGTTAAGGTTCATACTTTGTTCTCTCAAAAAACCGGTATCTTGCACAGCCGAAAATTAAGCACAATTTAAAGGAGTAAATGTCCGATAAAACTTCCGAACAATACGTCCGCGTCGTGGATGAATGCAAAGATATTTTCTTTAAGAAAATGAGCGATTACGGAACGGCCTGGCGCATCTTGCGCACGAGTTCCATCACGGATCAAATTTTCATCAAAGCGAATAGAATCCGAACCATTCAGCAACTCAAAAAGAGTTTGGTGGATGAAGGAATCAGACCCGAGTTTATCGGAATTATCAACTACAGCATCATGGCTCTCATTCAGCTTGAGCTGATGGATAGCGATGAGTTGGATTTGGATGAATCGCATGCAAAGAGTCTTTACAACAAATACATCAAAGAGGCGCAAGACCTGATGGAGCGGAAGAATCACGACTACGGCGAGGCTTGGCGCGACATGCGCGTATCGTCCCTCACCGACTTGATTCTAATGAAGCTGCTCCGCATTAAGCAAATCGAAGACAACAACGGCAAAACCGTTATTTCAGAAGGCATCGACGCCAATTACTACGACATCGTAAACTATGCCGTCTTCGCCATGATTCATTTAAACGAAGCTGAAAACGAATAATAAAAAGTAAAGTATATGTCCACAAGCAACCGTGTATTGGGATTGTTTCTTTTGGCGGCAGCCATTTTTTTAATCGTTTTGGGATTTGCAAATCCCGAGGTGGTAGATGAGTTCAACGTTTATTGGATCGCCACGGGGCTCGCCATCATTCCGGGTTTATTAATTATGGCTAAGAAAGTCGAGGCGGCTACCTACTTTGCGCGCATCGTTGTAGGCTCGGTATTTCTCGTTTCGGGCTTGATAAAAGCCAATGATACCGTAGGCTTCGGCATCAAACTCGAAGAATACTTCGACGAAAATGCCCTCGGATCCTTTTGGGCCATCTTCCACGATTATTCTTTGGCCATCGCCATCTTCGTTGCGGGTATTGAAGTGCTGCTGGGCTTGGCCTTGCTCTTCGGCGCTGCCGCCCGACTGGTTTCCTTCACCCTTTTGGGAATGACGCTTTTCTTCGGCTGGCTCACCTATTTCACCGCCGAGTGCAACGACGCCCAGATGGCAGCCATCTCGGCTGGCGAAGCCTTCGACAGAGTTTGTGTAACCGATTGCGGTTGTTTCGGCGATGCCTTGCGCGGCTCGGTGGGTCGATCGCTCACGCCGTGGGAGTCATTTTACAAAGACCTCGGCTTGTTCTTCCT
>CAZYWJ010000026.1:9002-42544 GCA_964651785.1 uncultured Cryomorphaceae bacterium | reverse complement strand
TCGCGTTCCCATTGCGCCTTCATTCCCGGAAGGGAAAGCAAGGGCTTGATTTCGCTCGAAAAAGCGAGGCCACCGTTGCGCTCGGTGAGGTAGAGTGGTTTGATGCCAAATCGATCGCGAGAAAGCACCAGCTTATTCTTTTCGAGGTCGAGAACGGCCATGGCCCACATACCGCGAAATTTTGAAAAGGCTTCCTCTCCGATTTTGGCGTAAAGCAAAAGGATGACTTCCGTATCCGTGCCCGTGGTGGTGGCCAAATTATACTGCTCCCTGAGTTCCTGAAAATTGTAAATCTCCCCGTTGAAGGTGAGGTAAATCTCCCGCTCGCGGTGGCGCATGGGTTGATGGCCTTTCGGCGAAAGGTCGAGGATGGAGAGTCGACGGTGGAGAAGTGCATTAGGTGCCGGCAGGTCTTCGGGCAAGGGGTCGAGGTCATCTATGGCTGTATCTTCTCCCGCGAAGGAAAGGGCTTTGCCTTCGTGCAAGAGGAGGAAACCCTCATCATCGGGACCGCGGTGGCGAAGCATGGAAGAGGCCTTACGCAAGGTATGCCCGTTTACTCCTTTAAAATTCCAAACGCCGAAGATGCAGCACATAGGCGGCTAAAATACCGAACAATCTTTGCAATTAAAGGTGCATCCTTAGGCTATCAATGTTGTTTATCGTAACCGGAATGATACTCGTTACTTCATGTGAAGTAACAGTAATAAATAAAGAAGCACTTGTGCCCATATCTAACCTCTTCAATTTCCCCGTTTTGTCTATATAAATCTTTGGATCTGAACTCTGCTTTAGACTATCGCTAACATATCCTTTAGATGCCACCAAATACAAACCTCTACGATGTCTATGCCGTAAATAAATTTCTTCTAAATCTTTCGCACATTGCGAACAACCCTGGCCGGGAATTACAATAAAATGCTGATCTGTATTCTCTTGGAATCCAAAATTCCAATTTTTATCCATATATGCACAAAAATTGTCTTCATGTTGACTTTTAATTTTTTTCCCGCATCTAGAAAACGATGCAAGAATTAAAACAATAAATATGCTATTCAGTAAAAACCTCATAAACTTCATATGTTAGGGTGTCTGAAGACAAATTCTCATTTAATTCGTGATTCAGGGATAGGCCGATTCCTACTTCAGAAACGATTATGTTACCGAAATCATAGGTTTTAGCAGGAAATTTAACCTCGCCGAGAGTCTGAAATTCAGAATTTGTGACAATAATTGAAAATGGCTTATCCCAAAAAGTGTTTTTCGTTTCATCATCATTTTTATAAGGTAATCCGTGTATTACTATTCGATAATAAAGGTCACGGTAAGGATCGCTTAAAATTCTATAATATAAAGTTTCCTGAACAAAATATTGCTCTATGTAACTCATATCCAATTCTCTATTAGCATCGAATGGTTTATGCGAATCCACATAACTAGATCTAACTAATTTTGAGGATTGTTTTTGATTTTCAACTACAAAAATACTATCACTGAACCCAAATGAAACAATTGCATTATTGTTTGGATCGTAACAAATAGAAGGATTATCCTCGTAATAATAGTTGTCTAGGAATTCTTGCGGACGCCTCCCTCTTTCATCACCTACATAGGCTGAATCATTTTCAAATAAAACGACAGCTAAAAACCCGGTTTTATATATTCTTTCTCTTTCACTTTTATCAAGACCATAATTGACTAAATCACTCTGTTGCAATGTAAACAAAGAACAATTAGTGTAATGTATGTTTGTTTGATTAAAATATGAATAAAGCGACATAGCTAATCCATGCTCTCTCTCTGAAGATACAGTCCATTTCCCTTTAATCACACCTAATGTATCTAAAAGATAAATTTCATTGTTCGGGTTATACAAAACGAAGATGCTGTCATAGTTAACAACATCATATCCATTTAAGATGAAATGATTGTTAATTTCTCTCGTAGATATGCGAGATTTGGCTAGATCAATGCGAGCTATAATTTTCCGGGATTGTAAGTTTATTAGAATAATTTCTTTTTCATCCATAGTAGTCACCGTCAAAACATCAGTATTTTCAATATTTACTACCTCTGTTTCACTGGTAATTATCTTACTATTAAGAACTGGAATTAGAACTGTATCAATTACCCTGAATCCAACTTGATGTTCAATGATAGGTCTAATATTAGGTTCACAACTAGTCGTAATGCTCAACACAAGCAAAGTAGTTGTAAATAAAATCGCCCTTTTAAAAAGGGCGATTAGATTGAAAAATTCAGTACGAAATAATCGAGACATCACTCACCTAATAGGAAATCATCAAATATTCCGCGTTAGCTGCTGATAGGGGAGCGCGTCCAAAACTATAAACCACCTTACCATCTTCTACTGTTCTTATCGCTTCGTAATTCCCTGATACAAAATTGTTATATATTTCTCTTCTCGTAACATCTAAATCGGGAGTGAGTATTCTCCATGGACCATTGGTATAAAAATCTTTCAGTCCGCTTGCCCCATTGCTTATTGCACTTTCAAAAGCATTCAAAGTGTGAAAATCAATGGCGCTAGACTTTTTATCGCATGACTTGCCTTTGTTGGGACATTTTCGTTGAAAATTCATTTTGTAAACAAATGCGCCGGCTACAGCTGCTTTAGATTCACTCGATTCGGTGGTCTCGACAGGACTATCCTCTTCCTTGGAACAGGAGGTCATCATGAATGCGACAATCAGGATACATACAAAACGCTTGATTGTTTTAAGTTTATTATTTGACTGTAAATGTAGTAAATTTATCTAACACAATTAATCGGAGATTTAAAAATGTTGAATATAAACCTGATCAGTGTAATATTATAAATTGAATATCCCGATTTACACAGTACATCCAGAGGTTATAAAGGAATCTAAATTGAGCCGTAGTCAAAAATAAACATTCACTAAAACCGCAGCTGCCGCATAGATTCCAAAACCATCATGATTACCAAACCTATCTGTGTTTTCATTGACTGAAGATCTGTACAAGCAAAAATATCATTAAAACTAAAGCATGTCTCGGTCATCCTTTCAAATTCCAGATGCCGCACACGCGAAATCAGTTTTTTGAATTAATTACTTTTCAGAAGTCCGGATAAAGAACCCAAAGGTCATCAATTCGTGAAATTTTCAAGCCAAGTCATCCTTTCTTCAGTAATCGCCTTGGCGATATACCCCTCCTGTTTTTTCTTTATTGTTCCTTCATGAACCAAGAATATTGCAGGAGAAGATTTGGTTTTAAGCTGTTTAGATATTCCTCGACACTGTTGAGTGATAACAACCTCGCCATTTTTCAAAAAAGGCTCATCGCATTCAGGCAGAAAAACTAAGTTGAGGTTTTTTCGCACTCCATAGTAATCTCTGATTTTTTGCCAATTTGAATCTTTCATGCTGAAAAAGGCGTCCAGTTGATCTCGTGTATTCTGGCAAAAGATTAATGCCCTCAGTTCTTCATTCACTCGCTTGAGACTATCCAAGTCATTCAGCAAAGGCATGGCACCGGGACATCCGAGATGCATGACAATCGCAAGCGTTTTTTCCTTTTGAAGATCATCTTCCGTCCACGTTTTACCAGTCAAGTCGACCGTTTCAAAAGCAGGAAAATTCTTTTGTTTGGCTTCAGAGTTGTCAATAGATAGCATCGTGAAAAAGGTTACGATGCAAGCGGTAAGGAGAATGTAAATCTTCATGTTTTAAGGATATAAGCTGAGCCCTAAGAGTCAAGTAAGAGTGCAATGAAATTAACAGTCAAAGTACAGAATTACTTCTTTCAAATTTTGAGTAATCTTTTACTCAGTTAAACTTTGAATTGTGTTTTGAAATCGTTGAGCCCATTTTTTCGCACCAAATTTTATCTCTATAGAGTTTCTTATGTCTGATGGTGAGAAAACATGCAAATTCTCGATTGCTTTTCGCAATCCGGGCTCAATATCCCGAGGATCGATTTGAATTGAATTAATCTCAGATGAATAATCTGTGGGCCCGGTCTTATTCGTAATCAGCACCGGCATTCCCGTCGACATCGCCTCAGCGGCCACCAGCCCGAAACTTTCAAATTCACTGGGAAAAACGAGAAAGGAAGACTCGTGAAAGAGGGTGCGCATTTCTTCGCGGCTGAGCTGCTTTCGCAGAAACTCAACGCGGGAATCGAGTTGGTTTTCGCGAATGAAGTTTGCGATATCGTCGGCCTCTACCCCATCGCCTGCAATGGTGAGGCGGCAGTCGGGATGGGCGTCCTTGATTTGGTCGAAAGCCTTCAGGGTGCGGAGTCCGCCTTTGAAGGGGTCGAGTCTTCCGACAAAGAGGATTCGTTTTGTGGCGGTGAGCGGAATCTTTCGAAGACTGAAGAATTCGGTATCGACGGGATTTCCCAAAACGGTGGTCATTTTGGGCGTGATGCCGCTTTCTCGGATTTCCTTTTCGAGGTGAGTGCTGACGGGCATGACCAAATCTGCCTTTTCCATGATAATTTTTACACGTCGCAAGATGGCGGGTCGGGACGAAATGGCTGACCAAGGACCCGTGTGCTCGGTGATGACGAGCGGCACATTCCAATGTGTGGCCAACAGCAAAGCCCACCTTCCCCGCTGTGCGGTTCCGTGGAGGTAGATCAGATCGGGCTTGGGTAGCCTTTTGGCGAAGCGAAAGCTCTGCCCTTCCCACCAAGCATAGGCGGGCAGGTTGAGCGGAAATTTCATCTTTTGGTTGAAAAGATGAAGATCGAACGATTTGGCTCCCTGCAGCTCTTCGTACGCACCGCGGTACCAAGGGTTGGAGTTGAAAATGGTCACCTCCGAAAATTCTTGCAGGGCCTTGACATAATCCTTCATGAAAATACCCGCTACTGGGTTTTCATCGGTGGGAAAGTTTTCGGGGATGAGGAGGATTTTCACTTAATCAGATTCGCTTCCTGAATAAATACGTCACATCGCTGCCCGCCTTCTGATTGCGAGGTACGGCCGCATCGCCAAAGTAGTCTCGGGTAAGCTTGTATTTCAAATCGTTTTTAAAGAGTCTGGAAAGTCCTAAAAAAGACTGATTGTACCGAAAGCTTTGCTGAAGCGTGAATCCATTTTTTTCCAGCTTTTCAAGTAGATCTTTCTCCCTGACTTTATTGAGCTTGTATTTGTCTTTCCCCACCATTCGGCGCAGGCCGAGATAGGAGTGAATCAACTTGGCAAACCAATGATCGCTATCGGTATTTTGGAGAATCAGACTTCCGCCGGGCTTGACCAATTTCATGGATTCATCCAAAAAGCGCATCGGATCAGCGATGTGAGCCAGAATTCCGATGTTCATCACCAAATCGAATTGCTGCGCTCCGAAATCATATGCGTAGAAATCTCCGTTAATGAAAGTGACTTTCGATTTCGCCTCATCGGGAATTCGCGATTTAGATGTGGCGATCATATTCTCCGAAAAGTCCATCATCGTCAGGTGACCGAAATGATCGATGAACGGAGCGGAAATATCGCCCGTACCGCAAGGCATGTCGAGCACTTTCTCAAAACGGTGCTCACCTATAAAATAACCTACCGTCTCGGCGCGAATGCGCAAATTGTAGTTATAGGTGAGGTACACGTCGGTACGCTCAAAAAAGGCTTTTACTTCATCGGTTTTCATTGGCGGTCGCGGATATGCTTCAGCGGCGAGCCGGCAAAGATACCATAGCTGTGAATTCTATCGCTACGACGAACGGTGGAAAGCGCTCCTATTACCACCCCATCCGGTATTTCTGCTCCCATCAAGATCTGTGTGTTGGCTCCAATGAGTACATCCTTCCCAATAGTTATATTCTCAGCGATACTGGCTTGCTGCATATAAGGTTGTGTTTTGTCGAGACCGTGAAAACTACCTCGGATACTCGAATTTTCAGCAATCCCCGACCAATTTCCCATGGTAATTTTCGCGGCAGAGCTCAGACGTACCCTATCGCCGATTACCACTTCATCGCCTAAAAACAAACTACCTGTTTTGGCAATTTCAAAAATAACGCCGCAACCAACGGTTACATTGTTACTGATTGTTATGTTACCTGATGGTATATCCCGAAAAGTGGGGAGGCGCAAGCATTTGAGATTCTTCCCCACTTTGCAGCCCAAGCTCAAAAGGTACAGCTTCAAAAGCCATCCGTTTGATCGAAATCTCAAAGCGAGAAAAATGGTGTACAACCTGTTCAAGACCAGCGCTTTTTGATGCGATTTTGATAAATTTTCCTCAAGATCGGAAGACGCGCAAACTTAGCAATTAATCGCTGTTGCCTTTGCTTTTTCAGACATTTGGCATACAATCTCTTCATGGCATCCTGATACCCTGTATTAAGCTCCGTTTGAATGGTGATGGCTTCTTGATAGGCTCCGCAGCTATAGTTGCTCGCGCCGCCTATGGTAAAAATGGCCAAAACCTCATCGAGGTAATGAAAACGCGCCTTGGATTGATAAACCCGGAGCATGAAATGATAGTCGGCTGCGAGTTTAAAACGAGTATCGAAACCACCGAACTTTTGAAAAAAGCGTCGGTGCACAAAACCGGCAGGATGGAAAACTCCCATTGTTTTTGGCATGTCATCCAGCCGGGGTTTCTCAATTCTTGTCAGAATTTCATCGCCCAATCGCCGCTCCTTTTCTATGTTTCCGTATACCACATCAGGTTTGTGCTGCTTGATACATCGAACCACAGCATCGATTGTATGCGGTAAATAGGCATCATCGCTGTTCAAAAAAGCAATGTACTCGCCTGTAGCAAGAGCAACACCTTTGTTCATGGCATCATAAATCCCGGAGTCGTGCTCTGAAATGATCCTATCCACGAGCCCGTCAAATTCTTTGACGATCTCGAGCGTATTATCCGTGCTACTGCCATCCACGATTATCACTTCAAAATTGCCGCTGATCTGATCCCTGAGGGATTCCAAAGTCCTTCGGATGGTCTTTTCGCTATTAAAGCAGACCGTAATTATCGAAACGGAGATAGAATCAGTTTTCATGAAGGAGTTTTTTCATGAGTTTTTCTGAAAGTTTGCTCCAGGAAAAATTTGCCTCGGCAAAACTACGTGCTCTCTCAGCAATTTCGGGAGTCCTTGCTTTGACTGTTGCTTTTTCGATGGCTCTGCTGAATGAATCAGGGTCATTATCGGCATAAAATTCACCAAATTCTCCGCTATCGGATATGTCGCTGTAAGCGGCCATTTTATCATGACCTACCAAGACACAACCAAAGAACAGAGCTTCGACGAAAGCGATCCCGAAAGACTCGAAACGCGAAGGAAGGAAGAACACGGAGGCTTGGCTGTAGTAATCGTACAATACATCCCGATCGGTAATTTCGCCCGTGAAAGTCACCTTCTTTTCAAGGTGAGGATAAATCTTAAAGAGCTCCGTGATTTTTTCAGAAAAACCTTCGGATACAGGACCTGCAACTACCATTTTCCAATCCCGAAAATTCAAATTGGGCAGGGCTTTTAAGAGGAGCTCGTAGTTTTTATCTGCACTTCCGACCCGGCCAACGGAGAGAATCAAATTTTCTTTTGCATCGCCTTCGAATAGCTTTCTTTTCAGAAAGACATCATTGCATCCATTGGGCAGGTAGATCAATTTATCCCGCCACTCAGGGTAGGTCTCGGCAGCCAGGTCATACCCATCGGTATTTTCCACAGAGACGAGGTTCAGACTCTTAAAGAAACGTTTTTCTACCTTCTTTAGTAAAAAGTTCTTGAAACCATTGATGGCATATCGCTTCCGACTGCGAAGATGATCATTGTAAGCGTCCAGTTTCAGGTAAAGCTTTCCTTCGGGATTGAGTCTTTTATAATAGGCCCCGTAAAAAATACTATCCCTGGTGAGATGAAATAAATGAAGTACATCTACTTCTTGCGCATTAATTTTCAACCAATTCAAAAATGCGCGATCGAGAAAAAACCATTTTTGATCATCTCGGAGATGATGAGTATCCAAATCTTTGGTTTCGCCTTGAAGATTGGGGTAATCCGTATCGATAAAATGCCCTACGAGAAGCGATTTGAATCCCGAATATCCGGCATATAAGGGGATCATCCCAACGTCCTTGACGAGATGAACATTCTCAATTTCGGGAAAGTAGGTGACCCAGCGCATCAATACTCAATGAGAAATTTTTTGATGCCCAGCGATCGATTAATTGTGCGCTCGAGGGAGCGCAATTTCATCTTGTAAGGGTTACGCGACATGGTGTTTCCGTGACTTCCGGAAATGCCTTCGTATTGCGCATTTTCGGGGAGTAGTTCAGTGGACTTTTCCAGTTTCTCTTTTCGAATGGTATCAAAAAGAACATGTTCGATAAACCTTCCTTCGGCATCATTTGCTTCGGCGTACTTACCGTAAAAATGATCTCGATAAAAGCTGGTCTCAACTCCGAAAAACCCGGTAATTGCCACGCCCGCTTTTTGGTGAAGATCGATGTGCATCGGAGCGGACATTTTCGCGATAAGCGAAGCCACATTTCTCACCAAGTACCTTCCGGTAACTTTGATAAAGTAATCGCCGCAAAGATTTCCATCCACCAATTGATCGAGGGTATAAAACTCTTGAAAGCCTTTTCCCTTGGAGAAATCCGAATGGGGCTCTATAGACTCCCAACGAAAGCGGGGATGATCGAGCAAAGGTTGAAAAAGGGGAGATGAACTCGGATCGAATCCGGAGTTCTCGGCGAAGAGGATTGGTGCCTTGGTATTTTCGAGGTAGAACAAAATGCAGGAGCGGTAATCTTCCATACGCTGATCTACATCGGCGCGAGCCACCATTTCCACATTTGGTCTGATGGTTCCGGTAAGGATTATGGTTACCTCATGCATGGGCTCAAAGATACATTTTCAGCCAAGGGAATTGCTTAGATTTGAGCGTGAATCGCACACTTTTGCACATCGGAATGCCGCGCACGGCGAGTACTTTTTTCCAGAATGAGGTTTTTCCAAATCTGGAAGATTTCACTTGCATTGGCGTAGACCAAACCCAGTACAGCGAGGCCTTTCAGCGATTGATGTATCAGGATGAGAGTCGCTACGAAGAAGACGCGATTCGCGAAAGCCTGAACCGCACGACCCATGGCAATGTGATTTTCACGAACGAACTTTTCGTAGGACAATCGCTTTATCTGGCTTCGACGAACCGCACCCGCAATGCGCAGCGATTAAAACGACTTTTCCCGGAAGGTGAAATCGTACTCTTTTTGAGAAATCAAGCAGACTTGCTGGAGTCGTTGTATTCCATCGGCGTGTATTCCGGTCATACGGCCAAGCCTCACGAATTCGTGAAATTCGACACTGAAAATTCTGAAATTGTCAATCCGCTTTATCCGACTTTTTCGTCGCGAGAACAAACAGAACAATATTTCTACTCTTCGCTGATCCGTCTCTATCAAGGACTTTTCGAAGAAGTAAATGTCTTTTTGTACGAAGATTTTACGACTGAACCCATGGCATTTATGGATCAGTTTTGTGAGTCTTTGAACGTGAAGCTTCAGGTAGAAATCAATTTTGATCAACGACAAAACAGCAGCCTCAGCGCCCGACAATTGGAATACCTGAGGAAAACGAATAGCCTGAAAGGTATCTTGGAGCGATCGGGAGCGGGCAGGAGAATTTTCAAAAAGAATATCCAAACCATCGAACACCGCTTGGGTGGAAAAGAAAAATTTCACTTTGCTCCGGCTTTGCGCAAAAAGATCAAAGACCATTTTCTGGACGATAATTTGCTCCTGACACATTCGATACCGTGGCTGAAAGACAACCCAAATTTCCACAAGCATTACATGACGGAAATCTAGCGATTCCAGATTCCCTTTGCCTGCTCTCGCAAAATGAGCCAGGTTTGGTAAGGCTGGAAAAAGAGCCGAAGCGCTGCGCCTAAAGCACTTGCCAGTATCACACCTGCGCTTCCCAAGGCGCTGAATTGGGCTAACCAAATGGAAAGCGGGATATTGATAACCATCACCAGAATGGCGTGAAAAAGGGAGACCTTTAGTTTTCCGACGCCGCTAAGAAATGTTCCGAAAATGCTTAACAAAGCAGAGAGAACGACCCACAGTCCCATGGTCCAATTGAGGATGGAAGGGATTTGAACCTCATCTCCTATCCAAAAATGATAGATGTATGGAGCGATAAAAACTAAAATTAATACCCCGACGGTCATCGCTACCCAAAGCATCAGCAGTCTTCTCAGCATCTTTCTGATCCAGATAAAATCTTTTTTGTGATACGCATCGGTGAAAGCCGACCAAAAAGGGGTGGTGACCAAACCAAAAAACACAAGGGCCAAATTGAAGTAGCGGTACGCGATGTTGTATGCTGGTACTTCTTCGGGTCCCAGCACTTTGGTGATGATGAGATTGTCGGTCATAAAAACCACCAGAGCCGCACCCTGCAGAATAAAGAATGTAGCGCCAAGGCCTAGCAGCACCTTTGAATATCTAAAATCAATCCGTGATAAATCAGGACTCAATCTGCGATAGCGAGTAGAAAATAAGTAGAGACCTGAGAGAAAAGGAACAAGCAAGTTTATTCCGGCAATGACCCAAGCGAGGTTTTCTAAAGAGCCCGTTCCGTAAACACTCAAAAGGTAAACGCCGCCGAGTTGAAGAACGTTGACGAGGGTGTTCATTAGATTCGAAAGGGCGGGGCGCTGATCGGCCGTGACGACCATTTTTATAAGCTGCGCCACAAATTGAGGAACGAAGAGGCAAAAAAGGATGACCACCATACCGTTGACCTCATCGCCGAGATTTGCCGGAGCTTCAAAAACCGTAGCCCAATCGAAAAAATAATTTGCCGAGAAAAAGAGTAGTATAAGCCCCAGCGCGATAATTGTGACCAGCGCATAGGTCGTGCTGACGTAAATTTTTCCCAGGTTATAATCTTCTCGGGCTAGTGCTTCGGCCAGTTTATTTCTCAATCCATTGCCGATGCCTAAATCGAAGAAATTGAACCACTGGACAACCGCACTAACCGTAAGCCAAATTCCGAAACTCAATTCGGTAAGAAGACTGAGATAAAGCGGAACGATGATGAAACTGATCAGGGCATTGACGACCTTTAGCCCGGCCGACCAGAGAATGTTTTTCAAAATCTGCTTGCCTCTCTGATCAGAGGTATTCTTTACGCGAGCCAGCAGGCTGCTAATCATTTCTCCTAAATGGATTCCACTTCGACTTGGCAGATCGATCTTCGGACTCGTCGAAATAATTTCCGTAGTCGGACTGATAGCCATAGCCGTAACCATAGCCGTAGGCATAACCGTTGCCTCGGTTCTTCCTCATCACGGCATTGAAGACGATGGCAGGATGCTTCAGTCGACCTTTCTCAAACATCTCGTTGGCTTGAGCCAAATGGGCCTTTCGTGTCACGCCTTCCCGAACTACGAAGACGGTAGCATTTACATAATCGCTTATTTGCAACCCGTCAGAGACAAGCCCTACGGGGGGCGTGTCAATAATGATTTTATCAAACCGTTCTTTCAGTTCGCCAATCAGCGTTTTCATCCTTTCGGAAATGATGAGTTCGGAAGGATTTGGCGGTGGTGGTCCTGACGGAGCGACGAAGAGATTTTCGACATAGCCTGAAGGAACCAAGATTTCGTTTAGCGAAGCATTACCACTCAAATAATTGCTGCAACCCAATTTGTTGTCAATTCCAAAATCTTCGACAATTCTCGGCTTGCGCAGATCCAAACCGATCAAAACGACCTTGGTGCCGGTCGACGCCATGATGGAAGCCAAGTTCATGGCGGTAAATGTTTTTCCTTCCGTACCGATGGAAGAAGTAACCATGATTACATCGGAACCATTGCCTGAATGAAAAAAATTGAGATTGGTCCGGATGTTTCGGTATTCTTCCGCGATGCTAGATCGTGGTTTTTCCAATGCCACAAGAGCTGATTTGTGCCGATTGAAACGCACGGCGCCCACCACCGGAATTGAGGTAAGTCGCTTGAGGCTCCGTATGTCGCGAATTTTATCGTTGAAATTTTCAACCAAGAAAATGATAAGGACGGGAATCAATAAACCCAAAAGTATTGCGATGGAA
The DNA here is from genome assembly GCA_964651785.1 of uncultured Cryomorphaceae bacterium. Lineage (GTDB taxonomy): Bacteria > Bacteroidota > Bacteroidia > Flavobacteriales_D > Cryomorphaceae > JAKVAV01. The sequence goes on along the minus strand of CAZYWJ010000026.1, from coordinate 30,475 downwards.
TACGCTCGCTGTGGAACCGGCGAAACGGGGCCCGGAATTACGCGAGCGGCATCGACCACACGCGTATCGCTATCCGTAGCGGCAAGCGAAATGGAGAGTTCTGCCCGCTTCTGCAAAAGAAAGAGGTAGAGGCTTTCCTGAATTCTGAAGCGGCGTTCGATTTCGAGCAGTTCGCGCTCGGTAGTGGGAATTCGCTTGATCCGATTTTGATAAGTTTCCAGCGACTCTTCGATTTCTGACAATTGGCGCTCCAGTCCTTTCTCGATATTTCGAATGTTTTCCAGAAGGGATGTTCGAGTCAATTCCATCTCGGCATTAATCGAAATCAACTGAGGCACTTTCTCCGTACTTTGATTGATTACAATCTCCCGCTGACTCTGCAATTCACTCAGCTTATTGATAAGCTTTACCAGCAGCGGATCGTTGATATCCAGGGCAGCGGGAGCCAGATCGCGAACGTCTGCATTTTCATCCACGTACTCACGCAATTGCCTGATCAGGCCGAGCTTCGAGTCGGTGATGGCCTTCTTCGCATCCAAATCTTTGATGCTTTCCAATACAATTTGCGACTCCGACTCAAGATCAATGATTCCCTTGGAAGCTTTGTATCGCTCCCGATTGATCTCGATGCTCTCCAGGTCTCCGGTGATATCTTCCAATTGCAAATCCAAGAACTCAGCCGTTCGGGAGGCCGCCTTGTTTTTCAGATCGACGTCATTTTGAAGATAAACACGAATCAAGGCATTCAGAAAATCTAACCCTTTTTGGGGCACCTCGTCTTCGAGGTAGAGCTGAAGAATCGTGCTCTGCGATCGCGCCAAAGCCACCGAGAGTTTTGACAGGTAGCGGTTTTGATTGGCCGTGATCGTATTAAACCTGATGCGGTAAAGTCGCTTGTCAAAGTTTGGATCGGCCAAAGAGCCCGTAGGAAAATTCTCTCTTTTGAAAATGGTGATGTTTCCCAAACCGAAATCGAAGCTCTGCCCGAACCGCTCTTTCATTTCTACCTCTTCATCTGACTGCAAATAGGTAAACAAAAACTCCTTGTCGTTGATGAGCTCTACTTGAAATGACCTGCCATAGGCGGAGTATTCCAAGTCGGTAATCTCCACCCGAAAAGGACTGTCTTTATAGACCTCCGACACCTTGACATCGCCAATCAAAAAGTAGGATACGTCAAACTCTAATTCGTTCAGGGTTTTTGCCAAAAGGCTGTGCGAACGAAGAATCTCAATCTCATTTTCAATATTCTTCGCGGGAGTTTCTACATCAAGCTGACGCAGAAATTGATCTTTCGCAACGTTCTCGTCTTTTACCATCAGCTTAGCGGTAATGGCGTAAACGGGGTTTTTGTACCAATTGTAGTATCTGGCGATGACGATTGCCAAAACCAAACACAATGGAAAGAGATACCAATACCTCAGGTATTTGAAAAAGAATGATTTCAGGTCGAAATCATTTTGCGCTCTTTCGGGTTTGTTTAAGTTCTCGGCAGCCATGAGTTATTGGTTTAAGCTAATGACTACCGCCACGAAAGTGAGCGAACTGATAACCAGCGGTAAAATGCGATAGATATTGTCGTCTTTGGAAGTCAACCCCTTAGTGGGCTGCACGTAGATAACATCGTTGTTTTCCAAATAAAAATGATCGCTTTCCAACACTCCTGAATCGTTCAAATTCAATCGGTGAAAGCTCTTCTCTTCTCCGTTATCGCGAATGAGCAAAACATTATCTCGAACTCCATAGACGGTAAGGTCTCCGGCATAGCCAAGCGCTTCTAAAACCGTGGCATCGCCGGTAGGAATTTTATAAACTCCGGGGGCGTTCACTTCTCCCAAAACGGTGATTTTATAATCGGCAATTCGAAGGTTAACACTTGGTTTTTGAACATACTCTAAAAGGGCAGTTTTGATTGCCGACTTTGCTTCCTCTACGGTCATTCCGGCTATTTTCACTTCGCCCACCAAGGGAAGGGAGATGTCTCCATTGCTGCCTATTTGATATAGATTTCCACCAAACCCTTCATCGGAAGAACTTTGATCTTTTTGGAAATAGGCATTGGTCTCCAAGCTAATCGATGAAATCTGCACCTCTACCAAATCGCCGTTTTTTAATATGGAAGTCGGAGCGTCGGGAATTTTAAGAGCGCCCGCCTCCAGACCTTGCAGGTCGTTGAAATAAGTGACCTGCTTATGCGAAACACATGAGGCAAAAAAGATGGCTAAAAGAAATAGAGAGATTAAGTGTTTCATTGCTTTGTCACTACCGCTTCTACGCGCATGTTTTTCTCAAATTCCTCAAATGTTTTCGCATCGGGAATTCGCTTTTGAGAATCACCGTACCCTGCGGCGATTAATCGTTTTTTTGAAATTCCTTTTTCGATCAGATATTCCATAACCGCCTCTGCTCTTCGCTCACTAAGCTTGAGGGCCGTCCCTTTAAAATTCCATTCTTTCCCCTGCCCTTTAAAGTTGGGGTCAGGCCGAATGTCATCGGTATTGTTGGCCGTATGCCCTTGAATTTCTACTTCGACGGTAGGGTTCATGGATAGAAAGTCAACGAGCTGGTCGAGCTCTTGGGTAGCGCCCGGTTTAAATGCGTACGTATTATTGTAAAAGAAAACCTGATTTAAAATCAATCGATCACCTACCGAAATGAATTCATCGTCTTCGCTTTCCACCTCAATGGTTTGCAGAGCTGAAAAACCGGGCTCCGGCAGCGAATCATGTACGTTCATTTCTCTTTCCGATTCGTCACTACCCATATCAAGAGAAAGGCTAACGTCAAATTGCTCCTCCTTGCTTGTCGAGAAATCAGGCTGTTCCAACCGAGTAATATTGTAACAAGGTCGATGAATAGCATGAAATGAGAATTTTTCTTCGCCTGATTCTACGTAGAGATAATGACCGCAATCCTCAGCGTTGAGGCTAAGTACTGAAATAAAAAATGTATCGCCTTTTGAAGCTTCGATGGTGTTTTTGTACAATATTTCCCCTGACTTGGTAAATATTGGTGAGCGTTTAACGCGCTGAGGCTGCAAGTTTTGATTCACCAGCTTATCACAGAAATCGGGTCCGCCGTATTTAAACATGATCGAGCGATATCGGTCTCGATCATTGGAAGGGCTTACTGAAAAGTTAATCTCAATGTCTTGGGTGGCGATGAACTTGTACCAAAAGGTATAACGATCTTCGTAGAGATAGTACAAAGCATTGATGGTAGATTCATTCATCAATACTTCACTTTTGCTGAAATCATTCTGATATAAAGGGAATAAAATCTCCTGTGCATTCATGCAAGACATCGGTCCGCTCTCCGATTCTTGTGCTGAAAGCAGTGAAGAGAAAAAAGCGGCGATTGAAATGAAAAACAGTCCTTTTTGTAGCATACAAAGGCAGAAGCGAATCACAAACAAAGATAGATGACCACTCCGGGCAGCCGGATGCAAACCCCGGGTCATTTTCCACATTTGATTGAAGAAAGAAAAATGCAATAAACCCACGGAAAGCCAAGGATTGCGATACATTTACGCGATGACTTCATTTCAATCTTGTGGAAAACTTATGCCGTTCAAAACGCTTCTATCGATAATTCTTCTCTCGCTGATTGCGCCAAACATGGTACAGGCACAAATTGTAAAAGACCTGTTAGTTTCAGATGAGGGCTATTTTAACTACGTTCCGAATCCCGGCTTTGAAGAGACGCAGAGAGAATATTGCAAATGGAACCAGAACGGCAGAAACTACATGGAGCATATAGACTCATGGGACTCGCCTACCGAAACAACACCTGATCTACTGAGCTTGCGTGTGAAAAACACTTGCTGGGCTAATCCGCGAAATCACAGCAAGGGAAAACAAGGCCCTCGGAACGGTGATAATATGGCCGGGCTTAAAACCTACGGCAAGGGGGGAACGGAAACTTTTTGGCATGAATATCTTAGCGTGGAATTGGACTCTGCGCTAATCCCGGGGGTGAGATATTACGCTGAGATATATGCAGCTCGAGCGAATAATTCGAAATTGGCTTCCAATAATCTGGGTATATACTTCAGCGATACGGCGGTAGTTACTCGCGATAGAATGCCATTGTTTTTCACACCAATGGTGAATTCAGAAAAGGTCATTAAATCGCGTTGGAATGCTTGGCAAAAAATATCCGGTGTTTTTGAAGTGGACGAAGAAAAGCGATTTCTACTCATCGGAAACTTCTATCATGACGATCGCACGGAAATTCACGAATTTGAGGAAGGGGAAGGTGGAGCCTATTATTATATAGACGATGTGAAAGTAAGAAGAGCACTTCCCGAAGAGGAACTCACCCCGCGACCAAAACGAAGTATCTCTCCCAAACCTAAGGTAGTTTTGCAAAAGGCGGCATTCGTTTCAACTAAAGAAATCAAATTAGACAGTATCGCTTACAAGGTTGGTGACAGAGTGACTCTAGAGAATATTTTCTTTGAATTTGATAAAGCAGAGCTTTTACCAAAATCGAAAGTAGAATTGGATAAGTTGGTAGATATCATGACCGATTACCCTTATCTGAAAATCGAGATATCGGGTCATACGGATAATGTAGGTAGCGCAGAGTACAATAAGGAATTGAGTGAAGCCAGAGCTAAAAGTGTAGTTGACTACCTCAAATCAGAGGATGTGACGGATGTTCGACTATCTTATAAAGGTTATGGGTCTGAAAAACCAATTACTTCGAATGCTACTGAGGAGGGCCGTGCCAGAAACAGAAGAGTGGAATTTTTAATACTCAGCAACTAAACGAATAAAGGTAGTTGGTCTCTGACCACTTTCGTTTAGTTTGAATTCGCTCAGATTGGAAATCAACCAACTCAGCAATTTTCAGAATTTTTTCAAGGTTACAACTTTTGCTTAATACCATAATTAGCTTTCCATCCTCAGATAAATGAGACCTCAACTGATCAAAGAGCGAAGTGAAGTATTCAAATTCTTCGCCACAGCAAAATGAAAATTCATCTTCACTCTCCGGGTAGCGAGGCTTGAAGGGAGGATTGGCAAAGATGTAATCAAATCGTAAATCTTTAGAAAACTGATCGAATATATCGCTCTGAATCACTTCTATTGACAGGTCATTTTTTGATGCATTCAGTTCGGTATTGTTGCAGGCCTCCCGAGAAATATCACTGGCGTAACTGATTGCATTGAGTTGAGCAGCCCTACAGGCAAGTGCTCCCGCCCCACAGCTCATCTCCAGTATAGACTTACCTGCTATTTCGGCCGACTCTAAAAACTCCAATAACATCGCAGAGGTTGCAAACCACCCGGGATGAAAAATGCCGGGAAAAATCGTTAAGTGCATACCTTGATAATCCCACGAACGCGTGACTGAGGAGTAAAGCTTATAGACCGGTTGCGCCAGAGACTCTAATACAACTCTTATTGGTTCTTTCTTCATAAGATTTGATGCAGAATACATGCATTCCATCAGAGTAAATAAGAGATTAGAGGTCTGTTTTGTTTATGAAGCATTACAACGGTTTCGTCACTAAGCCTTATAAATTCACTAATTTTGCGGCCTGATGGCAATGATCTCTGAAGACTCGCTTACCATTGCGGTAGATTTTGATGGTACGATTGTGGAGCATCGGTATCCCGAAATCGGGCCCGAAATGCTTTTTGCATTCGATACCCTGAAAGCTCTGCAGGGCAAAGGTCACCGATTGATTTTATGGACATTCAGAGCAGGCAGATATTTGGATGAAGCAGTAAGCTATTGCGAAAGCAATGGCATTAAGTTTTACGCCGTTAATAAGAGTTATCCCGAAGAAACTATTGAACCGGGAGTAAGTCGTAAGATTAATGCCGACATATTCATCGACGATAGAAATGTCGGCGGTTTTCCCGGATGGGGCGAAATTTATCAAATGCTTCATCCCAATGATGGTGACTACAATCATCAGCTAAAAAATCCTGAAGCACATCGCAATTTTAAACAGAATAAAAGCGGATTTAAATCCTTGTTTCGGTCATGGTTCACTTAAAAAATAAAGAAGAAATAGAATTGATGCGAGCCAGTGCTCAAATCGTATCTCGCACTCTGGGATTGGTTGCAGAGAAGATAGGGCCGGGTGTGACCCCGCTTGAATTGGATAAGCTGGCTTACGAATACATTGCCGATCAAGGCGCCATACCGGGATTTTTAGGATTTGGTGGCTTTCCCAATACACTTTGCATATCAGTAAATGAAGCAGTGGTTCACGGTATTCCGAATAGTCGTGCCTTTGAAGAAGGTGACATTGTATCCATCGATTGCGGTGCCATCAAGAATGATTATTACGGAGATCATGCTTACACCTTCGCCATTGGCCAGGTGAGTTCTGAAGTTGAGCGCTTACTGCGTGTTACGAAAGAATCGCTCTACTTGGGAATAGACCAAATGCGAGCGGGAAAACGAATAGGAGATATAGGCTACGCCATTCAAAATCACGCAGAGCAATACGGTTACGGAGTGGTAAGAGAGCTGGTGGGGCATGGGCTCGGAAAAAGCATGCACGAAGATCCGCAAGTGCCGAATTACGGACGCCGAGGAAGAGGTAAACGCATAGCTGATGGAATGGTGCTGGCGGTAGAACCTATGATTAATCTCGGCACCAAAGATGTGATGATGCTCGATGACGATTGGACCATCGTTTCGGCAGACAAAAAATATTCGGCTCATTTTGAACACGACATTGCCGTAGTAAACGGAGCCCCGGATATCCTGTCCACTTTTGACTATGTAGAAGAAGCTTTGGAGAAAAGAGGCTACGATGCCATGAGGATGGATTTGGAATCCGTTACGGCTCAAGTCTGAATGACTCCGTCTTATCCCGAAGCACATCGTAGTGTTTTCCCGTCTTTTCGTTTTCTGAAGTCACAACTTGACTTACCGAAACCGTTCGAACAAAATTCCCTCTGTTCATAAGCATGTCATTTTCGGCGTCACCGTCGCCACCATTCATATGAAAATCCCATACCTCATCACGATTTGGAGTTATGGACGTACGAAGCAATTCATCAAACCAGATTTGTCGATTTTTCAAAGCAGCAGGCTCATATAGCTTGGCGCTTGCCACGAGGAGTGGCTTTGAAGTTTCGTATATTCTAAAATGAATCTGTGATTCATCCCACCTCAATTCTTCGATGGTAGATCCGAATCGAATTAGGGTAAAGGCTTCGACGCCATGCAAATCACTTTTTTCAAATTGATTCAACGAAGACAAATTCAGGCTGTCTAAAACAATTAACCCTCGACTTTTTTGGTAGGAAGGCTTTCGCTCATGAGGTAAAAAGGCACCGTTTAATAAAACGCCGGTAAAATTTTTACCGATAGCCAGATTGGCACCGCCGTGAATCGGCTCTTTGGCAATCAAAAATTCGTCCCCGTCGCGATTAAAATGTGATGAAAGACCATCAGCATTTCTGACGGGAGCCTCATCGCGATTGGCTGTTACGATATTTCCATCAGGCAGCGGTATGTAGGTAACGGTGCACATCGTTAAAAACCCAATTCTCTTCTGCGTTTCTCATAGATTTCATCAGAAATTTCGCCTTTTGACACCTTGTGATTCAGCTCCGCTAAAGGCTTATAGCGTTCGAATGTGTCTTTATCAATTTCAAAAAAGTTCTCATTGTCATCGACCAAACCATTTTTAGTCTCAGTAGGAATGGTGGGAATGAAAAAGGCACGAAACCATGAACGTCGGACGACCAACCAAGCCATATCGGTTTGAAAAGGAGTGGAAAAATCCTGCTCGGACAGTGGACCGATTTCTCGAAAAGTTTGGTGACCCCAATCAAAAATGAAAATCATGAATAGATTGACTTAGGTCAAATCTACACATACCTCATGAGAAAAAATCTCATAATCATTATCGAGGGGTGTGATGTTGTAAGGACTTGGATTCTTTGATCGCATTATCATGGTGATGATGCCCAAGCCTGCCCCACCCTTACTACTTCGCGCGCCATTCATCATTACTTCCATGTACTTTTTCTTTAAAGTCACGGGGTCCATCTCATTTATGGCATCAAAGCGAGCTTTCAAATCTGCCGTTTTCTTTTTGTCAATGATATTGGAGAATTGTGCGCATAACTTGTCTTCTTTAATATAGACCGTAACAATGCTATGCACATGCTCACTTTCATCCATTTCGCTATGCAAACGAATGTTTTGAATGGCTTCAATGAACACGGTAAAAAAGCGTTTTCTGGCAGTTTTGTTTTCGATCTTTTCATCGAGAAGCCGCTCCATACGCGAGCTCAAAGCGCTGGCAAAACCAAAATTCAGATCGCCGGAATAATGTACAATTACTTCGACACGATCATCTCCGCTCAAATCTTTGTAAAAAGATTCTGCCACAGAGTAAAAACTTTCCAGAGCTCGGCTTGACAGGGTCATGAAAAAGATTTTGGCCGGACCAATATATAAATTATACCGGTGTGTCGCTTCCTTCCTTAGAATTTAGCACATGGCATTACTCTTCGTTTATTCCTTTTTTTGCTCTTCTTACTTGCAAATTCCAGGATAACCGAAAGTTCATGAGCCCCGCCACTATTGGGCGTGAGCGATGATATGGTCAGGTCGTAGCTGTATCCTACCTGCATATTGTTTATTTCGTATCCTACTAATACGGCAAGAGCATCTTGGTTGATTGTGTTATTGGCATTTTCCTTCAATCCGGGAATTCCTCGGTACCAAATTCCGATAACTATCGGGTCGTACTCGTAGTAAAAACCAAGATCGAGTTGATCAAACATTCCTTGGAGCTGATAATTAAATGCAGGCACGATGAACTGCCTTTTTGAAAAGGCTCCCAGTTCCGATAGCTTAATTCGCATACCACCATGGGCCGAAACACGCCTCGGCAGGACGCTTTCTCTACCAACTAATGAATGAACGGGTTCGTTAATATGAAAAATCGAAGCACCAATCCAAAACTTTTCGGCGTAGACCAAAAATCCTGCTCCGAAATCGGGGTAAGCTACGGGTTCTTGAGCAAAGCGTGATCTGTCCGGATCTAAAGTCGTCAAACCGTCATCTTCGCGCGCCAACTGATCTCCGAAGGTCAGCTTATCGATATCCAAATAGTTGCTACCGTAACCCACCGTGATTGCAGGGCGCAAGCTAATTTTTCGAGTGACGTTGAACTCATAGGCATATTGGAGAGATACATTGGTGTAAGTCAAGGCTCCCGTTCCCGCCTTGTCGTGAGAAACATTAAGCCCTACACCGCTATTTACATCTGCAAAGAAATGATCAAATGAGAAGTTGTAAGACACGAAAGCCTTAGGAAGCGATGGCCATTGATTGCGGTAGTTCATCGCCACCCTGGTTTGAATTGAGGTACCTGCAAATGCCGGATTCAAGAGCATAGGTGCGGCATAAAATTGAGTGTACTGCTGATCCTGGGCCTTCAGAACTGATGTAAAAAACAGCAATACTCCCGTTATCCATATGTAGGTAGATCGTATCATTTTATATTCTTCGAAAGCGTCACTACTTCCTCAACTTCTTTTAATCCATTCAATTCGCCACCGTAGTAGATTGACCTTTCTACAGAGTCGTAACCCGAAGCTTCCACCAGCATGGTGTATTTCTTATTGGTATTCAGGGCCAGTACAAATTCTCCCGTGCTGCTTTGAGTTTGGAATAAGCCTTCTATATTTCCGTTTTCTTCATTTAAAAGCGTAATCAACGCATGAGCAGGAACCTCTTGCTTTTCGGCGGAAAGCTGCCCTTTCAAAATGATTGTTTGATCTTGATCAAAATCAATTTCATAAAGATCCTGGAGACCGTATCCTCCGACTCTTTCTGAAGAAAAGTATGCTTTCGTTCCGGATTCGTTAATGGTGAAGAAAATATCATCGCCGGGAGTATTAATGGGATACCCTAAATTTTCAGGCTCACCTCTACCCTCACCACTCGACCTTGAGATGAAGATGTCATACCCCCCCATGGTAGAATGTCCTTGTGAAGCGAAGTACAAGTTACCATGCACATCGATAAACGGCGCATCTTCATTGTAAGGGGTATTAATTGTTTCTCCTAAATTTTCAGGTTTTCCCCACTTGCCATTTGCCAATCGTTTGATGACGTAGATGTCCTTTCCCCCGAAGCCACCTTCGCGGTCGCTGGAAAAATAAAGCACCTGATCATCAGACCCGGCATAAGAGGCACTGGCCTCTTGGTATTTACTATTGATCGCCTGATCCAGCTTAATCGGTTCAGACCACTCGTAGTGATTTATCTCACTTACATAAAGGTCTCCCGAATAGCCATCTTTGCTGGTGCGGTAAATAATTAATTCTTCGCCATTTGGCGTAGCAGCAACGGCAGCGTCATTTCGTTCGGTATTTAAAGGAGAAGGAGCTGCCTTCACTTTTTTGGCAGCAGAATGCAAATCGAGGATGAATATATTCTCATCGAACTGCTCCGAAATGTCTTTCTCGCTTTCCGCATTCAATCTGCGACGAGAAGTAAAGTACAGGGTGTTTTTCGAAAAATCCCATACCGGTGCGTAATCATGGTGTTCCGAATTTACCGTCTTTCCTAAATTTTTTACCGTCACAGCCAGCGGAGATTGGACCATCTCAATGGCTCTCTCAGCAGAGTTTTTCAGATGTTCGATTTCCATTGCCGATTTCATCCGCTCGGCATCATTTTCGTAATCGGCTATCAGAGTGAGCGCGTCGAAAAATTTATATTCCGATATACGATCCTTAGCCAGGTAAAATTTAGCCTCCGTATCATCCTGTTGTACGGCAAGCTCCAAAAAGCGCTTAGACTCATCCTTGTAAGGTGGCAAATGAAAATAGCATATACCCAATCGTCCCAATACTTCGGGATTTTGCGGATCTACTTTTGAAATTTCCATGTAGAGTTCCGAGGCGTAATAGTAATCGCCTTGGGTGTAGTATATGTCTGCCTCGTAGAGTAGGTTTTTGTGATATCTACCCATCTTCTTTTGTGCCGACACATCCGTTACGGCAGTTAAGACAAACAGTATGATAAAAGAAAAGGTGTAAGGTTTTTTCATCTTAATAGTGTTACGTCACCTGAATCAATTAGTTCTCCCCCGTCAGCGAATTTGACTTTAACCCTCCAAACGTACACGTCTTGTTGGCAAATCTCACCGCGATAGTAGCCGTCCCAACCTCTTCTTACTTCATTCGAAACGAAGAGCAGTTCGCCCCACTTATTAAATATTTGCATTTCAAACTCTTCGACACCTTTATACTGTGGAAAGAAGATATCGTTGTTGAACATGTCATCTATTGTCCAATACCCTCCGTTTGGTCCCGAAGTACTTGGCGTAAAGGCATTCGGAAATGCTATTCGCGTATCGACGTTTCCTTTTACAGCCTGATCAACCCTGAAGGTATCGGCACAACCAAACTCATTGTCAGCAACAAGGGTTACAGGATGCCACCCGGTACTTTCGTAAAAATTGTATGGCGAAAATTCGGTAGAAGTGTTCCCATCGCCGAAATCCCAAGAGTAAATGGAGGCATCCGTAGACAGATTCAAAAAATAAACTTGATCGGGCACCGTAATTACCGGGGGATTCACTGTAAAGAAAGCTTCTGCTCTTGGGTGAACGGTTACTAGTGCCGGTTTGATCTCGGTATCCTGATCACCGCCCGGACCGGTTACGGTCAAAGCTACGTTGTATGTCCCCGGATCATAATAGACGTGAACCGGATTTTCTTCTTCGCTGATCGTTCCATCTCCGAAATCCCAGAGATACTCGACGCCATAAGTAGAGGTGTTTGTAAACTCGACAACCAATGGTTCACATCCGATCCCTTCTCCTTCAAATGATGCAATAGGTAATGGAGGCTCAATAATAACCTGTTGCGTAGCAGTATCGCTGCAAATACTGTTTCCTACACTTAGCGTGATGACATATTCACCCCACGTATCGTAAATATGGTTTTGCGGATTATCAGGATCAGTGGATGATTCTTCATTTCCGTCACCCCAATTCCAGGTAAAGTTGGCTCCCTCATTAGCATTGCTCAAGTTTACTACATCAACCGTTGCTTCGGGAAATTGCTGAACCGCCGGGGTACCGATGAATTGTGCTTCAGGTAGCCCGAGCACAGGTAAATTAACGGCTAGCGTATCTGCGCAGCCATATAAAGACTGAGCAATGAATGTTACGGTATAAGATGAATCCTGAGAATTAAAATTTTCATAAACATAGGTGGGCTCTTCCTCTTGAGAGAAGTTACCGTCACCGAATTGCCATAAGTATGTAAAGGCACCGACGGTGTTGTTTTCAAACTCGGCAGTGTATGGCGAGCATCCTCCATCCGGGAAAGTGACATCAGCCACAATTTCAGGAATAACCTCTACTTCTATGGATTGTTGATCTTGACAACCGTAATCGGTAGTAGCAGTGAGCGTAACTACATGGGTTTCGAGCTCCGTGCCCGTATTCACGTAGGTATGGGTATGAAGGGTATCTGAATTCTCGGAATCATTTCCATCTCCATAATCCCAAAAATAAGAAGTTGCACCACCGGTATAATTGGCAAATTCAAAATCAGCCGGAAAACAACCTTCCACTCCATTCAAAGCAATGCTTACATCGGGTAAGGGAAACACTTTGATATTTCCTGTAGTGGTGTCGGTGCAGCCGAATCCCGATTGGGCCACCATAGTTACGGTGAAGTCTCTCACCGTATCCATCACATTTACAAAAATATTTGACGGATTAGGCACGAAAGCCTGATTACCATCACCAAAAGACCAATTGTAGGTGGCTCCACCGAAAGAGGTGTTGACAAAATTCACTCCCAAAGGTGAGCAACCTTCCGTCTCAGGAGTAAATTGAGCAATCACTTCCGGATAGACCGTGATCTCCATTAAAGATGTATCCGCACAGCCGAAATCCGTAGAGGCAACTACAGATACCTGAAAATCTTGAGGAGCCGTAGAAGTGGAGTTAAAGATATGGCTGTGTACAAGGTCCAACGTATCAGAAGAACTGCCGTCTCCGTAATTCCATTGATAGCTCGTGGCGATGGAACTGTTGTTTTGAAAATTGACTTGGTAAGGCGAACAACCGGCCACTCCGCTAGGAATTATCGAAGCTGACGGCTTCGGATGCAAAATGATCCGACTACGCGTTGTGTCTTCACATCCGAACATGGAAGTAGCGACCAGTTCGATATCGAAAGTATCGGGTTCGAAACCCGCCGTTTGGTATCCTCCGAGTGGCTCTTCGGCTACACTTACGGTTCCGTTACCTAAATCCCATTGATAAAATGAGGCATTTACACTTTGATTATCAAAGACAAAAGATAAGGGTGAACATTCTTCAACGGGCGCGTCGAACGCGGCTTCTACCACAGGATAAACTTCTATTGTTCTTGAGAATACATCAGTACATCCTTCATCCGTATAAGCGGTTAATTCAAGGGAATAGCTTACCGTTTGGTTTGTGGTGTTTATAAAAGTGTAGTTGTGAACCACTGCAGAAGTATCAGAAACGACCCCGTCACCATAACTCCAAACGAGTGAGTCGGCTTGGATACTTTGATTTGTGATGCTCACGGTTAAGGGTCCGCAACCTGAAGTTCGATCAACGGAGAATTGGGCTACCGGATTGGGATTTACCGTAACCGAAGCGCTCGATGTATCGCTACAACCAAAAGCTGATGTTGCTACCAGTTCTACTTCGTAAGTTATGGGTGCAAGGGTGGAGTTTCCATAGGTGTGCTCGGGATTTGGAGAGGTACTTATCGTACCGTCGCCGAATGTCCACTGCGTGCTTATCGCTCCCGGTATTACCGGAAATTGAACTGAAAACGGACTACATCCTGAATCCGTCGGCAAAGTGAAGTCAAAATCGGGCTGCGGAAAAACGGAAATAAAAGTAGAAGTCGTATCGTCACATCCATTCGGACTGAAGGCAATCAATTGCACTTCGAATTGTTGAATTGAGGAAGTGTTATTTTCAAATTGATGACTCGGATTTTCTTCCAGCGTGGTAGTACCATCTCCGAAATCCCACTGATACAAGTCCGCATTGATGGACGTATTTAAAAAATTTGCAGGATCCGGATCACACCCGGGAATGTAGAATGACTGAAATTGTGCTATCGCATTTGTGTAAACTTCTACACTGCTTTCTGCAGTGTCCCGACAACCAAAAGCATTCTGCGCGATAAGTGTGACGGAGTACGTGGAATCCGCGTTACCGAAATTATTAAATGTATGTGTCGGATTTTCATCACTGCTTCCGCCACCGCCGCCGAATATCCAAGAATAGCTGTCCCCACCGGTCGTGGTATTAGTAAATGCTACATCGAGAGGCGCACACCCTTCTGAAACCGCGTGAGTGAAAGAGGCGTCCGGTGCAGGCTCTACGTCAACAGTCTGCGAAGAAGTATTAGAGCAATTTGCCGTGGCCACGGTAAGTTCTACGGTAAAGGTTCCCGTGCCTGAATAGGCATGTGTGGGATTTTGATCCTGGGAGTCATCTCCATCCCCGAAATCCCAATCCCAAGAAGTTATCGGGTCTCCGGGATCGAAAGTCGATAAGTCGACAAAGCTTCCTTCAGAGCCGATGCAAACATTCTGTACCAGAAAGTCTGAGACGGGAGATTCATACACCTCAATAATATGTGTATCACTATCGGCACAGCCATTCGGGGATGTAACCGTCAATACTACATTGTAAGAACCCGGAGATGAGTAATCTTGCACGGGAGGCGATTGTCCCGAAAAGGTATTTCCATTTCCAAAGCTCCACTGCCAATCATTGATGGTGCCGGTGGAACCATCCGAAAAATTAACCTGCAAAGCATCGCATGCCTCATCGTTATCAAAATTGATCTGAGCCTGAGGCGCAGCTAAAACCGTGATGGGAACATAAGTCGTATCGGCACAGCCGCTTCCCGGCCCGCCTACTGCGGCTATCAATTCTACGTTGAAGGTTCCCGCACTATTAAATACATGATTGACTGTCGGAGCTCCTGAAATAACCACAGGAGTCCCATCGCCGAAGTCCCACTGAAAACCCGTCGCATTTCCCGATGAGTTGTTACTAAAAGTAACCGTTTCTCCTTGACAAATTGTCGCAGCATTAGCTGCAGCCGCAGCCGTAGGAGGAGCGACAATTTCAACTTGAATGGTCACGGCATCAATACCGCAAAGATTACTATCCAAGAGGGTTACCTCATAAGTTCCGATAGCAGGATACTCGATTGTCCTCGGAAAGGTAGGCGGCCAAGGAGTCCAATCAATAATTGAATCGTAACCTAAACCCCAATAATCACCGAAATTCCAATATTCATATCGTTGGTATATATTCCCTTGGAAGAGGCAATTTCTTTCAGTGGTGTTGTTGAATGTAAATTCATTATCGGGCCAGCAGAGCACCGTCGCCGAAGGAGTAATTCCCGCATCGTCGATATCCCAAATTCGAATGGGGTTAAAAGTAGCCTGACTAGGACCACCCTGAACGGTATTACAATAGTTTTCGGCGGTGAGAGTCACTACGGTTTCGCAATCTACCGTACCGGGTTGATAGGTATGGGAAACCACTTCGCCCAAATTTGTATAATCGTAAACTTCAACGGGAGACCCGTCACCGAAATTCCATGTAAATATTGTAGTTTCAGAAGTGTTTGTACTGGAATTAATGAACTCCATGGTTTGCGGGGCACAAGCCTGAGTCAAACCTCCTACGGGAACTTGGATGGAAGCATTGGTAGCCTCTTCCATCACCACTACTCCGTTCACCGTACACCCCGTCGATGTTTCGGTAAAAGTCAAGAGAAAAGTATCTACGGTAGCAGTGTAAGTATGGGTAATAAAAGCCGGAGGGATAAGGTCAGCACCGGTTTGAACGGGTGAGCCGTCACCCCAATTCACCTCCCAATTTCCGATGTTGTGCGGCGATTGCAGGTTCAGACTGAAATTATTCCCGTTACAGCTATACCAATAAGGTGTATCAGTAGGGTTGCCGAAAAAGTCAAACAACTCACATTGAGCCTTGACCTCTTGGCCTGCTACCAAAAGCAAGGGGAGAATGACTAAAACAAGTTTTCTTGCAATCCTCATAGCCCGCATTTACGCAAAATGCCGGCAAAGGTTTAGTTAGAAATTCGGCGATGAGTCAAAAGGAAAAAAAACACGCACAATCCGAATCAATGAGGATCTTGAAAATCAGGGTTATTGATAAAATCTTCGTCAGTCAGAGTTTCTAAAAACGCCACCAAATCATTTATATCCTGTTCGGAAAGACCCAGGCCCACGCCCTGAAATTTCATCAAGGGATCAATGGTAGGAGAAGGATGTCCACCACTATTGTAGTGCTCGATAACCTCATGAAGAGTCTCAAATCTACCATCGTGCATGTAAGGAGCAGTCAAAGCGATATTTCGCAGTGTCGGCGTTTTAAATTGCCCTTCAGAAAACGGACTTCCGTTGACCTCAGCACGTCCCAAATCGGTGAAAACACTATCCAACCCATTATTGTGAAATTGCTGATCAGTAAATAATGTCAAGGAACCGCCATGACAGTGAAAACAATCTCCTCCATTCTGACCTCCTTGAAAAATGTTCGGATCGCCGCCCTCGTTCAAAAATAAATCTAGTCCTTGTTGTTCACTCAAGCTAAGTTGCTCCGGTCCATAACGCGCTCTGTCGAAACGACTGTTGGCAGAAATCATTGTTCGAATAAACTGCGCCATAGCATAAGTTATTCTCACCGAATCTACACAAGGCGTACCAAATGCAGCGGTAAACATTTCCTGGTATTCTGCATCACTTCCTATCCTTTCAACCGCTTCTCTCCAAGTCAAATCCATTTCAATTGGATTCTCAATGGGTTCAAGTAGTTGTTCTTCCAAAGTCTCAGCTCTTCCATCCCAAAAGAAATCCGTATTCCAAGCCATATTAATTAAAGGCATACTGTTTCTTCGTGTCAAATCTCCATACAGACCTACACTTTTTGGCAGATCATCTGCAAATGCCGCAGAAGGAAAATGACATGAACCACAGCTAACGGTATTATTTCGAGACAACCTTTTCTCCCAAAATAAATGGCGACCAAGTTCCACGGCCTCTTCCGTGAACGGATTATCCTCGGGGAGTGCCGGTTCGGGAAAGAAAAAGGGAATCTCTAACTCATATGGAGTGCCGGCTCCATCTATAACCTCGCAAAGGTTCGAAGATTTTGACGGAATTGGCTCGGGCTCTTCTTTGTTGCAAGAAACCCATATAAGCACGCAAAGGGCAATCGGCCAAATTGAACGCAGTTTGATCCTATGGTCTCGAATTTCGGACATCAATCCAACACAAAAGATTTAGCCATATTATTAGCCAATTTCACTCCCAATTCCATTTGATTTGGCATGCCGTGAAAAGCAGATGATTCTGCAAAATCAACCGTATCCGCGTGCGTAGCGAAAATGCTATCAATATCTACGAAAAAGAAAAGCTCCGGCGCATCGTCCGTATCGGTGTTGATCGTCTTTTGGAAAAAACCTACTTCTCTGAAAAGGGTATCTATTCCCGTATGGTAGGTATAGGGAAGAGGTAAAAATGCCGATGAATTCGGAATGGTGTCATACTTTCCCTCAAAAGAAAAAAAGCGATAGCCGGTAGCCCATTGCCAATACATTCCGCTTTCCTGTTCATTCAGCGGATGACCTGCGGGATAAATAGCAGGATTGAAATTACCATCTTGGGTACCGTTCATTTCTGCCGGAACACCGAGATTGTAACTAAGACCAGAATAAAGTCCGCGGGGCACCTCATACTCCAACACATTCTCGTTTTCACCGATGTTAATCAACTCAATTTCTGATAATTCATAAGTCGATCCATCAAGCTTGTGAAGATTCAAATTAGAAATATAAAACTTCATTTCGGTCGTTGAAAACGGGTATCCGAGTACATTCTCATAAGTAGGTCCTAAATCAAAACCATTCCCGTTGAACCTCGGGATGAAACTGATAGTCAGGGTCGAATCCACAACCGAAACAGAATCGGTGGGTGCAGGTTCATTTGGTGGGGGCAACGGATCCGTATCCTCTTTTGTACACGAAACCGAAAGAGTAATTAATAGAAGAATTAGTAAAGCATTTTTCATTTCATTTGAGTTTCAAGAACCACGTCAAGTATACAAAAATAGCCTATTTTTCCCTGCTCTAACGAGACATACGTCACATTGAATACAACGGAAATCAAGCCTTTCAAAATATACAAGTCATCAGCCGGATCGGGTAAAACCACGGCATTGATCGGAGTTTTTTTAAAATTGAGTTTATCTTCTTCCAATCCCGATAAATTCAAAAGCATTCTTGCTATCACTTTTACTAACAAGGCTGCCAATGAGTTGAAAGAAAGATTTATTTCTTCTTTGAAAAAAATCAAATCAGTTGACCTCGATGATAGCTCGCACCTGCAGGATTTTGAAATCAAGCAATTGCTTGAAAGTACCGGACTCAGCTTAACTGATTTGAAAAAGCGCGCTTCTCTCGTTTTCGATATCGCTTTGAGAGATTACGATGAAATCGCCATCGGCACCATCGATGGTTTTAACCACAAGCTGATTCGCTCTTTCAGTCGCGACTTAAAAATCAAATCAGACTTTGAAGTAGAGCTAGATGAAGCCAATCTCTTTGCTGATGCGGTTGATTTGCTTTTAGAAAAAGTCGGGTACGACCATCACATTACCCATCATTTGCTCAACTATTTGCGTCAATCCATTGATGACGACAAAAAAGCCAACATCACTTCCCGGCTAAATGACTTACGAGGACTTATTTCATCTGAGGACTCGGCAAAAGCAGTAGCCTCGCTTTACGAAATTGAACCACAAGCATTCGAAAATACCAAGCAAAAACTACAGCCGGTCATTTCGAAATTTGAGAAACTTTGCCATGAAATCGGTGCAACCGTTTTTAGAATTTTTGAGATTGAAGGGATTGAAGCGGACGACCTTATTTATAAAGAGAGAGGATATTACGGCTATTTCAATAATCTAAGGTTTTACAACGAAGGTTTTGTAAAACTTCATGGCAGCATAAAAGATGTTACCAAACCTTGGCACAACAATACGGCTACACCGGCAGCCAAATCTGCCATAGAGAGAAGACAGGACGAACTGCTCGAATACTACTACACTTCGCGGGATCTTTTCGAAAAGCTTTACGCTGAATATGCCATTGCGAAAATTCTGCAAAAGCAAATCGATCTATTGGCGGTTTTGGCCGACCTGTCACGAGAACTGAAAGCCTTGGCGGCCGAAAGAAATGTGGTACCTATTTCAACTTTCAATTCGATCATTTCTGAATCGATGCGGAATGAACCCGTGGCTTACATCTACGAAAAGTTCGGTAATCGTTATAAGCACGTGCTCATCGATGAATTTCAGGATACGAGTGAGTTGCAATGGAATAATATTACTCCGTTCGTGGCCGATTCGCTATCCGTTGGTCAATTTAATATGGTGGTGGGCGATGCCAAGCAAAGCATTTACCGCTGGCGCGGGGGAAAAGCCGAGCAGCTCATTCGCTTGCCGAAACTCGGTCCGGATCAATCTCAAGCCGATATTGAAATCGAAAAAAGCTTTGAGCGAAATGCGGAAATAATACCGCTGGGAATAAACTACCGCAGCCTTCCCGAAATAGTAACTTTCAATAATGATTTCATTGCTGAATTAACATCACAACTCACTTCGGAAAACTCACTTTTCAGAGAGGAATATAGAAGCGACAGTGCTTCACAAAGCTACCCCGAAGCAAAGGACGGTGGCTACATATCTTGGAAGCGATTGGAAAAAAAGGCCGAGCCGGAACTCGTAGCAGACCAAACCATCAAGTCGATAAAAGAGGCTGTAGCCGATGGTTTTTCATTTGGAGACATCGCCATTTTGGTGCGAAAAAAAGGCAAAGAGGTCAATGCCATCATAAAAGGCATGAGTGAAGAAAAAATACCATTCACTACTCGTGATAGTTTCGGGCTGGACAAAAATCCGGGGGTAAACATGCTAATAGCTTTTATGCGGTTGGCATTGAATTCCGACGACGCTACCGCTCAAGTAAAAGTGATGCGAGAGATCAGTCGATTGCACGAAAAAACTTTTCAACCACAGGATTATTGGCAGAAGCCAAACTATAAAGGGAGAATAGATCTTTCGGCTTTTTTGAAAGAATTCTCTCCCGATTTTTCTTGGAAAGCACTAGCCGGTTTGAGCGCTTGGGAGATTTCAAAATTGGTGATTAACCGGTTCGTTCCGCTTTCCGAACGTCGGGATGTTTCGCTAGAATCGTTTCTCAACTGCATTCTCGAAAGAGGTGGCCGTGCGGTTTCAGCTCAGGAATTTTTGGAATGGTGGGATAGTGTCGGCAACAAGCCCGAGGCCAAAGTCGGGGAATCGGGAAACAGGGTTCAACTGATGACCATTCACAAATCAAAAGGCCTGCAATTTCCCGTGGTTATTCTGCCTAATTTGAATTGGAACTTTAGTGATAAAACGGAAACCAAATGGTTTCGAGTGAATGAGAAGTTGAATATCCCGTTCAAATTCGTACCGCTAAGTGTATCAAAATCGTTGAGTGAAATGGGGTACTCAGCAGATTTCGAACAATACGAACAAGAAAACCAATTCGACAACCTGAACTTAATCTACGTTGCTGTGACCCGATCGGCTCAGCGGCTGTACATGGCTCATTCGGCAGGAAGCCAAAGTCAAACCGGAAAAGCGGTTGATGCTGCTTTTGAAAAATTGAAAGCGAAATTCACCGAATCAGGTCATCCTCATATCGAGGTAGACCGTGAATCGGATGAAAGTGTAGAATCGAACTTGATCATCGGTAGAAAGCAGGTGGTCGTCAGAAAAACTACGAAGGATCAACCGGAATCAGAAATCGAACTTCAACACCCGGTTGACATTTCGGTGGAAAATCGTTTTCGAATCAGTGCGGAAGGCATTTCTCCCAATCGAGAAGCAGGGATACTTTTTCACGATTTGGCGGCGCAAAGTCATTCATTGGCGGAAGCCAAAACCCAAATCGATACGTGGTTAAAAAACGGAAGAATTCTGAGTGGACAGGCAGAGGAATTGACCGAATGGGTGAACAAGCTTTACGCCGATGAAAAATACAAGGAGCTATTGGCGAAAGCTACAGCCTTGGCCGAAAGAAGCCTGGTATCAGTAGGAAAAGTTTTGCGACCGGATATGGTTTTCCGTTCGCCCGGCGGCTTTACAGTAATTGATTTTAAAACGGGTGAAGTCAAAGAAAGTCACAAGACGCAGGTCCGCGAATACCTGAACGCAGTGGAGTCAGCAGAAAACAAAAAAGGCAACGGCTTTGTAGTTTACTTGCCTGAAATGAAGTGGGTGAAAGTGGATAAGTCCGAAGAGGCCATTCAAGGCACACTTTTTTAAATTACAACCTGCGACTACGGGCTCTTGTGAAGCCCATTCCTTCCAA
>CAZYWJ010000026.1:6314-8902 GCA_964651785.1 uncultured Cryomorphaceae bacterium | reverse complement strand
AGCGGTGTGGAAGTGGTAGTAATTATCGCAAAAGACTTCACAATCTCTCCCGATTTTTGATCTACCCATTCATCCCAAATTCCCGCGAAAGCGAATGGTCGGCGATCTTTTTCTAAATGAACCAAAAACGGCTTGTCCAATTTCTCTTTCGTAGTGCCTTCGATAAAACAATCGGCTATGACCAGGCAGCGCTGACTGCGAATAGGCTTACGAAAAGCAGGTTTGGAAATGATGCCTTTGGCACCGCGATAGTTCGGATCGTTTTCTTTATTGTGGTCGCCTTCTGCGCGAGCGTTGAAAAAGTACATCTTCTTCTTTGCCCAAAAAGGAGTCATGCCGAATTGAAAAAATTGCAAGGTCTTAGGTTGGTTGTCAGTAATGACGGGAGCCATCCCACCCGGACCGAGATTATAACTCGGTACGAAATTGCCTTGAGCTGAGACCCCGAATCTTTCTTCGATCTCACTTATCTTTGAAACGACTACGTAACGACCACACATTTTTTAAAGCTTCAGCCCAAAATACGCAGAATGACCGAATCCGAAAAACCTGATGTAAAATGGGAAATTAAAGCTTTTGAAGAGCTGTCGAAAATGGAATTTCACGATCTTCTTAAGGTGCGTTTAGACATTTTCGTGGTAGAGCAGAATTGTCCTTACAGCGAGATAGACGGAAAAGACCCTGAGTGCATACACGCCATCGGAAAAACCGAATCGGGTGAAATCATTGCAACGGCGAGAATAGCTCCGGCAGAAATAATCTATCCGGAGTGGAGCATAGGACGGGTAGTCGTAAAAGAAGAATACCGACGCTTCAAGTTTGGAAAGGAATTGATGAGGCGCGCCATCGATTATTGTAAAAACAAAACTGAGGCTAAGACCATCAAAATCGCCGCTCAACTTTATTTGAAAAAATTCTACTCAGAGCTTGGGTTTGAGCAAATCAGCGAAGTCTACCTTTGGGATGGAATCGACCATATAGATATGCGGCTTACTTTGGAGTAACTGCCTTAAAGTAATCCGTCTCCAAGCCGAAATCACTCGGCGAATTTCCTACCCGTAAATTTCCGATTGAAACTTCCATAGGCCCCAATTCATGTTTGGTCGCCAGCCAAGCTCCGTCTTTTTCAACCCAACCATCCCAAGTGGCCTTCATCCCCCCAACGGGGATGATGGAAACCCACATTTTATAGGAAACAGGGCGAAAATTTTCATCGAGCTGCCATAAGTAGGCATCTCCGGGCGTTACACCTCCGGACTTATACTGAACGAGCAGTTGATCCTTTCCATCCTCATCTTTTACGATTTTTCGAGAGGTGCCGGGGTCATCCGCTTTTGCCGGAGCGTTTAACCAAAAGCTGTCGTTGCACCAATAAGCCCATCCCGTTTGAATGGCTTCATCCGCCTCTTCACCTGACAATAACTCGCCTCCCTTTTTAACTCTCCCGGTTACCGTATTCAAATCGATTATTGCCTCGTAGTCTTCCCATTTCACTTGAGAGATATGGTTTTTCTTGTCCCACACGTAGTGGTGCGCATCTCTGAAACTCCATGAAACATAAGGAATATTCTCCCATGCATCATCATTTATGGCATCCAACATTTTCTCCGTCAGAGCTTCAGCTTCGGGCCCGGGTATGCCTTCCGGCAATGGTTCATCGTAAATCAAAAAAGCCACCGCAGCAATTACCACGATAGCGAGCAAAATGAGCAGGAATTTCTTCATAGGCTTAACGTATCAATCGTACAGAACCGATATATTCAAAATTTGTTTTTCCGTAATCGGAAATGATGATTTTGTAATTGTACGACTCACTCTTCAGGTAGTAATCTTCACGCGTACCTTGACCGTTCCACCCTCTGGGGTCTTCGGTGTAAAAAATTTCCGTCCCCCATCGGTCGAATATCCACATTTTAAAATCTACTACCCCCAGCATTTCAGGTCTGAAAAGATCGTTGATACCATCCCCGTCGGGAGTGAAGGCATTCGGAATGTAAATCAAATGATCGGTCAACAGAATCTCCGCTTCTTCCATGTCTGTACAACCAAATTCATTTTCAACTACCAATCGAATGGTCTGCGGAATGATGTTTTGTAATTCATAATCGAAGGTGCAATCTTCAAAAATCTGATTGTCGAAATAATAGGTACAGGAAATATTCCCCTCGCTCAAGTCGATTATTTCCATCTGCGGATCCAGCACCGATATGGTGGTAGGCTTAAATGTGAAAGAAGCCTTAGGCGAAGGGGTCACGGTGATTAATTCGGTTTTGGTAATTTCATCCGTACCCAAACAGCCGTTCAGATTTTCTAATCGCAGACTGACGGAATAAGTGCCCGGAGAAGAATACTCGTGCGAGGGGCTTACGGTGCCGGCAGAAGTACCATCGCCAAAAGTCCAATCAAAAGCTCTGGAAGAGCTTTCAGTTATTGACTCGTTCAAAAAACTCACGGTCAAAGGGGCACATCCTTCGGTGGGGAAAGCTTTAAATTCTGCGATGGGATTGGGATGCAAATCAATGGTGGATTCAGCCGATCGTTCACAACCATTCTCTGAAATGGTGAGTAATACTTGCTTTTCTCCGGGC
>CAZYWJ010000026.1:0-6214 GCA_964651785.1 uncultured Cryomorphaceae bacterium | reverse complement strand
AAATTGGGTTGCATTTTCACTGGTTTGAGTAAAACCACCGGTCAGCCCCGTACAAAATTCTTCCTGAGGTGTAATTATTGCCGTGGGAGGCTCTGCTACTTCAAAACTGATGGAGTTTTGGGCTTCGCAAATATTGTTACTGGCAAATACCTGAATATTTTGAGTCCCCGGCCCGTCAAAGGAAATTCCTTCAACGATCAAACCATCTAAGAATTGCGGACTCGCCCCCGGCCCGAAATTCCATTCTACGGTGGAAGCAACCTGATCAAAACTCCCTCCTGCCTCGAAACTGTAAACAGGTTCACCATTGATACACTCAAAATCAAAAGACTCTATTTCGATAGTCGTTTCATTGTAAACCGGTAAAATAATTTCCGCCGTGTCTGAACAGAAAACGCCGGGATTGGAAATCAGCGTCACCACGTAGGTACCCGTATCGGGATAGGTATAAAATCCATTAAATCCGATAGACATGTCATTTTCGGTATTGGGATCACCGTAATACCAAACGTACTCATTGTTCGGATTTCCAAGATTCGTGAAGTTGAAACTCAAATCATCGCAAAGTTCTTCTTCCGTAACCTCCTGAATCAACGCTTCAGAAACAGGTTCACATGGAGCTACATTAAATTGGAAATCTCGCCTGCTGGTGCTGATCAAGACTCCGTCTCTGTACTCTTGCACACATACACCCACCACATATTGACCTTGAGCAGTGGGCTCCCCTGTCAAAAGTCCTGTTTGGGCATCAATGGAAAGCATTGGGTCAGCATCCAGCGGATCCTCTGCGGTATAACCCGGAGCCCATTGCACCAAATTATACGGGGGGTTACTCGGAGGTATAGGGGCGGGGTCGGCCTGTGTCCCGCCAAGGTACGGAGCGCAAAGTGAGTATACCAATTCATCTCCATCGGGATCGGTGGCACTGTGGTCAAAAACCAATTGCTCAAATGTACAGAGGACAGGCGGCGGAAAACTATTAAAAGAAGGGCTTGAATTGCATTCAGCCAAATCGGATTGCGGAATTTCGCTTACAATCGATAGTCCCTGTGCCCCGGGATTTGTCAGGTTTTGAATGGTTTGATTTCTACAACATCTTTGATAAACGACCTGATAGCCTGAAATATCCGTATCGAGAGAAATGGTAAACTCATATGTTCCTTCTTCTACACAAATATCAGGCGGAAAATTGAGGCAAGGTGAGTCGAAATCAGGGTCTATGTTATCAATAGACTCAACGTTAACTGCAAGTGTAGTGACCAACTGATTGGCATCGTTGAAAACGGCAAAATTTGCAGGATTATCGAATTGGGCTCCTGAACTATTACAATCTCGGTACAACTTCATGGTGAACGTATACGTACCGTTGCCATTACAGACATAATACATCTCGCCTCCGATAATGTGTTCTGCTTTGGCCGTAAGAGCCAAAAATAAGGGGAGCAAAAAGCTCATCCGCAGAATCGGTTGAAGAGAGGTCATAAATGGAAAACGCTTGAACGCCCGAGTGGTTGTATTATTCTGTCTAATCAGGCTGAAAATACGGTCATTTTTAAACCTGTCCAAATTTGCCTTTCGAAAGAATTGGTATCTAATCGGCTACCTTGGCACGGATTTCCAGATATTCTTCAGCTTCAATCGGAACCCAATGGGAGCCTGACTCAATCATATCAGCGATGAAATGACGATCAGGTAAAATTTTGGCTTCTACTTTTGTCAATAAATAGTTGCTCCCCACCACCTGAATTTCTTCGAAAGATTCATTTGACAACACTTTGAAGAAAGACTTGTTATTGGGATACTTGCGGTATTTTGGAAAAACATCACTCATAGACCGGCTTTATGTCCAAAGATAAATTTGAAAAGAAAGCTCTCGAAGCGTATCAAAGCAAAGATTTTGAAAATGCGGTTTATTGGTACTCTCGTGCCATTAGCATAAGCCCCGAAAATGCTGAGCTTTACAGCGAAAGAGGGGTGGCTTATTTTCATAGGAAAATGTTGAAGGAATCGCTGGATGACATGAATCGGGCTCAGGAGCTCCAGCCTGAAAAGCCTTATCGTTACAGCAGTCGCGCGTACATTAAAGATGCGATGGGTGATACGGAAGGAGCCATTGAGGATTACAAAATTGCCGTCAAGCTGGACCCTGAAGACGCCGTGGCGCACAACAATCTGGGATTGCTGGAAGAGAAATTGGGCCATACGGCTCAAGCCAAAGCCATGTTTGAATTGGCAGATGCGCTGGCCCGTGATGCGAGTGGCTCTGATGATCCGGCAGATTATCGCCCGAAAAACATTCAACGAGAAATTGATCGAGAAAAATCGAAAAAATCACTGGGTCGGGAAATGCTGAATGTATTTCGATCAAAGCAAGGCTTTCAAGAATTTCTTAGTTTTATCCGAAACGGATTCAAATAGATGCAGCCCTTTCTCGAATCGCTGGCGGAGCGCATGCTCCAAAACGATTTACCCTTAGAAAATCAAGTGGTTATTTTGCCGACAAAACGTTCGGCAAATTTTTTATCCAAAATATTTGCTGAAAAAGCTGACGGTACCCTCTGGCTGCCGGAGATGTTTACGCTCAACGAGTGGGCATCGCGAATTTCAGGTTTGGAAACAGCCGAAAATCTCTTGACCACTTTTACGCTTTACGAAGCCTACTCGGATACCATGGGTGGTGAAGCCCAAACAATTTCCGAATTCTTATCGTGGTCTTCTGTATTGCTTTCTGATTTTAATGACATTGACGCATACCTGATTGAGCCGCAGTCCATTTTCAGAGAATTGGTGGATTATACCGAAATCGAGCAATTCAGTTTTTTGAAATCTCCACTTTCTGAAAAACAGGAATCCTACCGAAGATTTTGGCGAAAGCTGCCTGCTATTTTTGAAAAATTCAGAAAAGCTTTGCTTGAGCAAAAAATCGGCACCTCGGGTATGATTATGCGTCGTGCTGCTGAAGTGTCCAAAGAATATTTCGAAAAGCAGAACAACACATTTGTGAGTGTGGCAGGATTTAATGCCTTGACGGCATCGGAAGTGAGCCTGCTGAAAGCGATGGAAAACTCGGGAAGTGGAAGGGTCTATTTCGATGCGGATGACTACCTGATGACTCCGAACAAGAATTCGGGCAGGTTCATAAGAAGAAATGTAGAGACCGGACTGGGAGAAATTCTAAAACCTCCCCGATCATTTACTGAAAAAGACTCTAAAATTCGCGTCATCTCCTCAGGCCACAAATTGGATCAGGCAAATGCCGTAGCCGCTATTCTGGAAAAAACCTCCGATGAAGATCTGAAAAAGACGGGATTGATTCTGGCAGATGAATCCATGCTGATGCCTGTCATCGAAAGGCTTCCAGAAAAAGTTAAAGCGGTGAACGTAACCATGGGGTTGAGCCTGAGCACTTCGGCATTCAGAAATTGGATCGAAGCTTGGCTCGAGCTGCACACCACGGCTCGCCGTGCAGAAGGGGCTTACTACCTCAATACTCGGCGCTTGACCCAAGTTCTAAATCATCCGTTCAGTGTTCTCATAGGTATTTCATCAACTGAAGCGCTTTCAGATTCTTGGATAAAAATCACCGAATTAGAGAATGATGCGGCCACCTTGCTGAATCCACTTCACGAAGAATCGGGTTTGAATTTGAAGGCAGTTTCCGAAAGCATCAATGCGATTTTGCAAAAAGTGATTGAGTCGGAATTGTCCAATCCCGAAATCCGAATGGGTCTTTTGGGTTGCGAGAAGTTGCTGGAAACGCTCAATCGTTTGGGTGAATTTTCTCGTTCACGTGAATTAGACCTCAACAATTTGCGTCAAATCTTTATGCGCGTTTTGGCTTCCACCAAACTCTCTCTGCTGGGCGAACCAATGCAAGGCTTACAGATAATGGGTGTGCTTGAGACGAGAGCACTTGCGTTTGAAAATCTAATCATCTGCTCTGTCGATGAAGGCAATTTCCCGAAAGGAAGCCACGCTGAAAGCTTCATTCCCTTCGAGGTAAGACTTTTTCACAAACTACCCGGCCGAAGAGAAAAAGAGGCGGTGTTTGCCTATCAGTTCTACCGTTTACTGAGCCACTCTGAAAATTTTACGGCAATTTATCATACCGATACGGGCACTTTCGGCGGTGGCGAAATGAGCCGCTATCTGAAGCAGGTTAGAGAAGACTTCGAGCACAGCGGTCGCTATCTGGAGCAAAGTCTCAAGCCTTCAGAATTTACCCATCAGAAAAACGACCTGATCATTGAGAAAAACGAAAAAGTTCTCGAAATCATTACCCGATCGCTGGTCGAAAAGGGGCTTTCGGCATCTTCAATCAATCGTTTTTTCGAGTCTTCGCTCGAGTGGTACTATTCGAATATTCTTGGTCTTTCAGAACCCGAAACCTCGGAAATAGACCCTTCGACATTCGGAACCATCGTCCACGATTGCTTGGAGCGACTTTTCGAGCCTTTCAAAGGTGAAATAATTTCAGAAGCTATACTTGACCAAATTTCGAGTCAAGTTGATCAGGTACTGAAAGATTCTTTTACGACTGAAGCCGGCAAGAAAGACTACCTGCACGGGATCAATAGACTTCACTTTGAGACGGCGCAAAAAATGATTCAATCGTATTTGAAACAGGAAAAAGCCGATATCACAGATGGCACGGAAGTTCATTATTTGGAAAGCGAGCGCCGAGTAGAGCGAATTTTAGAAGTTGATCACCAGGGCAAAAAACTGCCGGTGCGGATCAAAGGATTTATCGACCGAATTGAAAAGCGGAACGGAATACTTCACCTCATCGATTTCAAAACGGGCAACGTAGAACACGCCGATCTGAAACTCACCGTTAGAAACAAGAACGAATCATTCGATTTGGAATTCCTCACCGACAAATTGAAGTCAAAGGGTAAAGCACTTCAATTACTCCTCTACGATTGGCTTCTAAAAGAAGAAAATGGTATGGCAGAAGTCAACAATCAGATTCTCTCATTAGCCGCCCCGGGAAAGCGCGACTTGTATCTTGAGGTGGAAGACCGAGACCTGGCTTTGAAGATTTTTGAAGATTTCCTCCGCGAAACCGTTTTGGAAATGCTGGATGCCTCTGTTCCGATCGAAGCTTCCGAAAAATTTCAGTATGCGGTATTCGAATAAAAAAAGCGTCCGAGTGGGACGCTTTTAAACCTGCAAGGAAAATTTTGAAACCATACAATCTTGCGATTGTGACATAAAGACGTGGCCATTTTGAAAGGTTGTCTTTTTGCGAAAAATAAATTCTCGATTAAACTCAAACCACTTTCTGAAAACGAAAAAAGCGCCCCGAAAGACGCTTTTTAAAACCTGCAAGAATAATTTGAAACCATGAGCAATCACGTGGATTGCACATTAAAGACGAAAGAAAAAAAGGCGGTTGCCTTAATTTTCCGAATTGGTGAATTTATATCCGACTCCTCGCACCGAATGAAAGTAAATCGGGTTTCTGGAATCGGGCTCGAAATGCTTTCGAAAAGATAGAATGTAGTTATCAATCGTACGCGTGGTGGGATAAACATCGTACCCCCAAACCGTATCAAGAATTTCTTCGCGGGAAACGACCTTGCCTTCATTTTCCATTAAAAACTTCAACAAATGGGTTTCCTTTTTAGAAAGGCTCTTCACCTCACCCGCAGAATTTTTGATTTCGTAGTTGTTAAAATCAACGGTATTCTCTCCGAATTGGTAACTGTCAAAATCTTCTTGAACCGTTTCAGCGGGAGTCGTTAATCGCAACAAGTTCTTTATGCGAAGGAGTAGCTCCTCCAAGTTGAAGGGTTTTGTCAGGTAGTCATCTCCACCTGCCTTCAGGCCTTCTACCCGATCACTGCCTGTAGATTTGGCGCTGAGAAACAAAATGGGAATTCGCTGATTGCGTATGCGCAAAGTTTTGCAAACCGTTATACCATCGACCTTCGGCAGCATAATGTCCAAAACGCAGAGATCAAATCGCGCCTTTTCAGCCAAATCCAAAGCCTGCTTTCCGTCCATGGCAGAGGTCACGTCGTAACCCTCCATTTCTAAATTGAAACGAATCATTTCAATCAGACTCTCCTCATCTTCAACTAAAAGTATGCGCTTCTTTTTCGTTTCGTCCATGGTAGTTTTATTGGGTAAACTTTAGAGTTCGTGCCTTGTTCAAGCTAAGATTATATTTGGACAAAAATAAACAGGTGGATAAGACGGCAATACTGAA
>CAZYWJ010000025.1:11827-42621 GCA_964651785.1 uncultured Cryomorphaceae bacterium | reverse complement strand
AGCACGACCTTGCCAAGGTCGGGGTCGCGGGTTCGAATCCCGTCTCCCGCTCAACGAAAGCCAGCCCGATGAAGTCGGGCTGGCTTTTTTCATTTACTCAGGCTCAAGCGAGCTTGAAAGCCTGAGTAAATGAAAAAAGCCTCAATACGCTTTCCGGCGTATTGGCTTTTGTTGAAAGCCTCCACCTTGGGATCACCGTAGCGAAGCGGAGGTGAATCCCAAATCCATCATACGAATCAATTTTGTCTCGTAGCGACAAGGCATGCCTTGTCACTGCGAAATATCTCGACCAATCATTTTTTATAATCCATTTGTCGGGCCACCAAAAATTTTATCTTTGCCCTCCCAATTCGCCCGGATGGTGGAATTGGTAGACACGCAGGACTTAAAATCCTGTGACCATTGCGGTCGTGCGGGTTCAAGTCCCGCTCCGGGTACAAATTCAGAGCGAGAAACAGAGCGATAGCGAAGTTTCGAGCTCTGAATTTTCCACATTCTCACACTCACTCTCATTCTATCTATGCAATAATTTAGGAATTGCATTTATTTGGTTTTCTGAAACAGAGCGATAGCGAAGTTTCGAGCTCTGAATTTTCCACATTCTCACACTCACTCTCATTCTATCTATGCAATAATTTAGGAATTGCATTTATTTGGTTTTCTGAAACAGAGCGAGAGCGAAGTTTCGAGCTCTGAATTTCACTCATTCTCACACTCACTCTCATTCTATTCATGCAATAATTGAAGAATTGCATTAATATGGTTTCTTGACATACAGAGCGAGAGCGATGTTTCGAGCTTTGAATTTCATTCAGTCTCACACTCCATTACCGGTTTTTGCTTTAGTAGAACTGAATACTCGAAGTTTTTGTAATCCATCTCTTGATTTTATGACCTTCCTTCAATGATTCGGTTTATCCTCAAATGGTTCTCATCATTACCTGCCATCAAGCGGAAACTCATTTTGATTATTTCAAAATCAGCGAAGGTGAAATAGGAGATTGTGTTGCAGAACTCACGGTAGCCTTAGATTTGTCTTAAAATAGATATGATTCTCCTGGAACTGACATGGACTTGGGGTGAGAATCAGACCCGTCTTTTCGAATATGACTTAGTGGGAAAAACGGATTCCAACTCAAGGTGCGTTGAATTGTTGACCGTGTAAGGCACCCGGGGAATTGAGTGCGCGGAACTGACCTTTCGTTCGGTGCGAAAAAGCCATTTTCTTGAGGAAAGTCAGCCCAATCAACTTCCCGGCACTTTATTTTCTCCTTTACGGTCTCACCAAAAAATCAAAACTATGTTTTATCACACGAAAGAATTACAGTTCAATGCACGCGTATCCGGGCCCGATCCGAAATTTGCCAGATTACTTCTCGAGCAGTTTGGCGGGGCCAATGGTGAACTCAAGGCTGCCATGCAGTATTTCGTTCAAGCATTCGGAGTAAAACAAATGCACCCCGACAAATACGACATGCTTATGGATATAGCCACAGAAGAGTTCAGCCACCTCGAAATCGTTGGAGCCACCATCCAGATGCTTCTGAAAGATGTAAAAGGTGAACTTAAGGAGAAAGCCGATGGTGAAGAGATAAACATGCTGCTCGACGGAAAGGAAAAAAAGGAGACATATATTCACGAAGCTATGGTAAACCCACATTTCTTTGCGGTAAGTGGCGGGAGCCCTACCTTAACTGATAGTATGGGCAACCCTTGGTCGGGAAATTTTGTGACGGCCAATGGCGACCTGACTGTCGATTTGCGCTCTGACATGGCTGCGGAATCCAGAGCTAAAATCACCTATGAAAATTTGCTTCAGTATACGGATGATCCCTATGTCAAAGAAACGCTGCGCTTTTTGATGGCACGAGAAGTCGCCCATTTTCAAATGTTCGAAGCAGCTTTGGATACGATTGAGCCCAATTTCCCTCCGGGCATTCTCCAATCCAGTCCGAAGTATACCAACCTCTATTTCAATCTCTCTAACGGTGAAAAATCCAGAGGACCTTGGAATCAAGGAGTCAGTTCAAAGATGGGAGAGGAATGGCAATATATTGAAGATCCGAAGAAACACGTGACGGAAACCAACGGTCTCAGCAATCAGTCGATAAAAGGTTCGGAGCGGACGGAAGAAAGTGTACGGCAAAAGAATAAGGAACTTTCCGAAAAGAAGTCAAAAGCGGCTAAGGAAGCTTTAAAATTATCTCAATCGGAAGCGCAATGGAGTACATACTAGGAAGCAGAAAAAGAATTACCGAGAGAACCGGCCAAAAAAAGCCGGTTTTTTTGATTCAATGAGTTGGCAAAGGACTGAAATCAGATTTCGCTAAATCTATTCTTGATCAAGCACTTCTCTGATTTCTTTTACCCAATTGCCAAAATCAAAATCGCTCTCCTCGTACATCACGCCCAATCGGACAATCACCATCTCATCCTCGGGATGGATGGAGACCGTCTGTCCCTGAAAGCCGTCCATTGCGTAATCATTAGGCCGATAACCTTCCTGACCTCGGGCATGCGGAAACCAGAAATGTCCGCCATAAATGTTTTCGCTTTCGGGTAAGGGCGTGCTGCAAAATTCTACCCATGCCGTGTCTATTATTTGCTCGCCGTACATGTTTCCTTTGTTGAGAAACAGCTGCCCCAGCTTGGCCCAATCGCGAGCCGAGGCGTAGCCGTATGAGGAACCGACGAAGTGATCGGAGGCATCCGTTTCCAATACAAAAGTCTCCGCCCCGAGCGGTTTAAAAATTCGCTCGTAGGGAAAAGCCAAATATTCTGCTTGGCTATCGAAGGCCTCGGTCATGACGTAGGATAAGATGTTTGTGGTTCCGGATGAATACTCCCAAAATTCTCCCGGTTCAAATTCCAGCGGATAGCTCGCAGCCCGTTCGCCCATGTTGTTTGAGCTGTAGAGCATTTTTGTCGCAGGCGAAACAGTCCCGTAATCTTCCACCCATTCCAATCCGGTGGCCATGTTAAGCGCATTCTCAAGAGTGATGGCTTCTCGCGGGCTCCCTTTCCAATCTTCGATGGGAAGCTTTGAATCCAAATTCCAAAAACCGTCCTTAGCCAGCACTCCCGCCATGGTAGCCGTCAGGCTCTTGGCCATGCTCCAGCCTAAAAGGGGAGTAGTAGGTGTAATGTCTTCGGCATAAGCCTCACCCGCGATCATTCCGTTTTTCAAGACCAAAACGGCTCGGGTATTGAGTTTCGTTTCTCCCGGTGCATCAAAAGCCTTTTGCAAAACGTCTTGGAGTTCCGGCTCTCCGGCAAAAGCCTGAACCGGCCAGTCGGATTTATCTTTTATTCCGAGATCGGGTAAGCTGCCCGAGGGTTTCGTTTGATCGTGAATGAGGGTGCAACCCAGACCTTCGCGGTAAATCGCAATTTTCGGGTGGAGCCCGACCACCGACGTTTTCACCACTTTGTTTTCGTAATCAACATCGCGAGAAGCCAACCACAAAGGTCCGAATCCCAAGTCGATTTCCGTTGCCTTTTCTTCATCAATTTCCGAGACAAACAAGCAGGAACACAGTATCTTGGCGTTGTATCCCGAAACGATCTCCAATTTCGGATAGAGTAGAAAATAAAATGCGATAAACGCAACCACCAGTAGGGAAATACCAATCGTTCCTGTCTTTTTCATAAAGGATTTTGTTTCAGAGAGAATCAGAGTTGACTACCTTCGCCAATTCTTCCAAAGAAAACAATTTGAAGCTTAAATCGTCTTTTTTGAAGAAACCGAATTATGAGAACTGCCTACACAAATGATATTGTCAAGCGAGCAAGTTTTATTCTCGCAGTCTTCGTGCTGATTGTCGTTAACGCACTTTCCAACATCATTCCCTTCGGCGGGAATACCAATGCTGATATAAGCGCAAAGTACCCAACGCTTATTACGCCCAAAGGTTACGCCTTCAGCATTTGGGGAGTAATCTATCTCACCCTCGCCGTTTTCGCCGTATGGCAATTTTTCAAAGGCAAAGAAGTGCGTTTCTACAAAATGATCTGGCCTTATTTTATGATCAATGTAGTGGCCAACTGCCTTTGGCTGGTAGCTTTCCAAAATGAATGGCTGATAGTTTCACTGGCCTTGATGGCGGTCATCTTAATCACGTTAATTTCGATTTTCAAAATTTTCTATCGGCTCAAGAATGCCCTCGGTACCACCAGACGTTTCTTTTTTCACGTACCTTTCGGGCTCTACTTTGGCTGGGTAAGCTTGGCGGCGGTGGTCAATGCAGCCGTAGCTTTCTCTTCTTTTGAGCTTCCTCTTTTCGAAAATAATGAAGGCCTCTTCGCCCTGATTGCAATTGCGGTAGCTACGGGCTTAGCCTTGACGCTGGCTATTACCCAAAACGATTACATTTACGGATTCGCCGTGCTCTGGGGTCTGGTAGCCATTTTTATCAAGCAAATGGATGAACCTTTAGCAATGAATGCAGCTAAATTCGGGGCGATTGTCCTTATCGCGGGAATGGTCTTTACATTCGCACGCGACCGCATCAAGGTGGCCAAATACGGTCGTTCGGTTTAATGCTTGCACATTGACAATCGAAGCCTAGTTCACTATTTCCTTCAGAATTTTTTCAGTAGCTCCGCCTTCCTTGTAGACGTAGTTCTTCCCTTTTTCTCCTGCCTTTCGGCGAAAAGAATCTTCTTCCAAAAGTCGATTCATGATGGAATCGAATCCCTCCTTGTTTTGGATAGAAAAAGCAGCACCTGCCTTTTGTAAATCTACCGCTTCTCGGAATTTTTGATACTTCGGTCCGAAGACTACGGGAATACCGTAAACCGCGGCCTCCAAAGTATTGTGAATTCCCGCCCCGAATCCTCCTCCAATGTAGGCTGCTACTCCATAATGATAGAGCCTTCCGAGTACGCCGATTGTATCTACGATCAAGACCCGTGATGGAGCTTGGTCCGAATTCCATAAAGTGAACAGGTCTGCACTTTTGAATTTTTGGCTGAGCTTTTGGATTCTCTCCGTCTTGATTTCATGCGGAGCAATAATCAAAGCGACCTCGTCGGGAAGTTTTTTAGCGAGCTCCGCAAAAAGGGTTTCATCTTCGGGCCAAGTGCTACCCGCCACAATAGCCTTGCGGTCATCGAGCCATTTTTCAACCTGATCGACGGGAGTGAAAGACTCGGCCAGCTTGATCACTCTGTCTAATCGCGTGTCGCCCGTCACCGAAACGTTTGTCAAGCCTTTTGACTCCAGCAGTTTGGCTGATCGCTCATCCTGGCAAAAAATGTGGTCGACTTCTTTCAGCGTTTTCAAAAACCAAGCCCCGTAAGCCTTAAAGTAAATCTGATCTTTTCTGAAAATGGCAGAGGCGATGTAATGAGAAATTCCCCTCCGCGTCATTTCATGGAAGAAATTATGCCATACCTCGTATTTGATAAAAATGGCCGCAGCGGGTTTAAAATGATTCAGAAATTTTTTTGCGTTTGACTTCGTATCCAAGGGGAGGTAAACTACGGCATCAACCCCTTCATACCTTTTTCTGATCTCATAGCCCGAAGGACTGAAAAAGGTGAGTAATAATTTTTTTGAAGTTTTCCCTCTCAGCGCTTCGATTATGGGGCGACCTTGCTCAAATTCGCCAAGTGACGCGCAATGAATCCAAATACAGCCTTCAAGCCCGGTAGGTAAGTTTCGAAAATAAGCCTTGCGACCCGTCTTCCATTTTTGCGCTTTTTCCTGAAAAGGAGCCGCCGCAGAGATGGCCAAGCTGTAGAGCCTTACTCCCAAGGAATAAAAGCTGCGCATCAATCCAGGTAGAATTTTTCTGAGTAGCGCTTGTAGACGGGAAGAGTCCACCCCAACCTTAATCCCACTAAAAAGTCCCGATAGTCGCCATTTGTTTCTTGCATGAGATCGACATTAAAAGATCTGTAATCGGTAGTGAATCCCTGATAAAAATCGATTCCTAAAAAGAAATTGGCGTATCGATTATTGCTGAAATGGCGGTATCCGATGTACTGATTGGTAGCAATGCCGGCGCGTTTTCGATCGTAGTATTTTCGGTATTCGCCTTCCAGCGGCGGGTAGTCATCTTGCCGCAATTCTATCCACGTGCGATGTTCCAGGTATTGTACTCCGAGTCTGATCTCCAGTCCTGAATTAGGATTGGGCCCGATAATCGGAAAAATCTTACCCATGTAGAAACCACCGGTAAACCCTCTTTCCTGAACGATAGGCAAGATGAATTCACCCGTAATTCCGATGATTTGATTGGACTCAGTTCGCAGTCCCTGAGCAATGTCTTGCGGATTGTTAACATTATCTCCGAAAAGAAATAAAAAGTCCGCTCCGTAGAGAAAATTCTTTTTCGTTTTGTAGGCATACGAAAACCCAATGTTGAAATTGGTGCCGTAAAGTTCAGCCATATCTCCAAACGGTTGTTGCACCCCACCCTGAAATTGAAAGAGGGACATGGCTATTGTGTCCTTGGAAATATTCGACTGGCTTTGTATACCGCTTGAAAAACAGAGTCCGAGAACCAACAAAAAAAGGTGAGAAAATTTATGTTGAAAAAGGGAGCTGAGGCTTGGTGTCAAAAGGATTGATCTATGCATTTATACGTATATTCGCCGTCCAAATTTAAGCCTTTCCATGAAGAATATTCAAATGGTCGATCTCATCTCCCAATACGAAAGGGTGCAAGAGGAAATCGACAAGGCCGTACTCGATGTCATTCGCTCTTCAGCATACATTAACGGACCCGAGGTAAAAGCATTTCAAAGTGAATTGGAAAACTACCTCAATGTCAAACACGTCATTCCTTGCGCAAACGGAACTGATGCCTTGCAAATTGCAATGATGGGCCTCGGGTTGAAACCGGGTGATGAGGTGATAACGGCAGATTTTACCTATGTCGCTACCGCAGAAGTAATAGCCCTATTGCAACTTACTCCGGTATTGGTTGATGTGAATCCTGCTACCTTCAATATTGATGTAGAATCGATTAAGAGCGCAATCACGCCGAAAACCAAAGCCATCGTTCCCGTTCACCTTTTTGGTCAGGCGGCTCCGATGGATGAAATTATGAAGTTGGCTGAAGAGCATGATTTATACGTTATCGAAGATACGGCCCAAGCCATCGGTGCTGATTTCACTTTTTTAGATGGCCGCAAGCAAAAGGCGGGAACGATCGGTCACGTCGGAGCTACTTCATTTTTTCCTTCGAAGAATCTGGGTTGCTACGGCGACGGTGGTGCAATATTTACCAATGACGATGACTTGGCCGAACGCATTCGGTCGATTGCCAACCACGGTCAAGCCGAGCGATACTACCACGACAGGGTAGGAGTGAATTCACGATTGGACTCAATCCAAGCTGCGATTTTGCGAATAAAATTGCGCCATCTCGATGAGTATGCTGCAGCCAGAAATGCCGCAGCAGATTTTTATGATGAAGCTTTCAAAGACCTCGAAGAAATTACTACACCGGCAAGATGCGCCAATTCCAATCACGTATTTCATCAATATACCATGGTTCTGAACGGGATTGACCGCAATGAAATGAAAGCTTACCTGGAGTCGAAAGGAGTGCCTGCGATGATTTATTATCCTGTTCCTTTGCACTTGCAAAAGGCTTATCGCGATGATCGCTACAATGAAGGCGACTTTCCGGTAACTGAAGAACTCTGCGAAAAAGTGCTGTCACTGCCGATGCAGACCGAACTTGATGAAGAACAACTCACATATATCACCGAAACGGTGAAATCATTCGTAAAGGAAAAACAATCATGAATATTGCAGTCGTTGGAACGGGCTATGTCGGGCTCGTTACCGGAACTTGCTTTGCTGACACGGGAAATGACGTGATCTGCGTAGATATCGACGAGAAAAAAGTCGAAAAAATGAAAAATGGTGAGGTGCCGATTTACGAGCCCTACCTCGATGCGGTTTTTGAAAGAAATATTAGGCAAGGCAGGTTGAGTTTTACTACCGACCTGAAAGATGCCGTTTCAAAATCGAGTATCATCTTTTTGGCGCTTCCTACTCCTCCGGGCGAGGATGGGTCGGCTGATTTATCTTACGTTCTCGGTGTGGCTGAAGAGTTGGGAAAAATTATTGATGAGTACAAAGTCATCATTGATAAAAGTACGGTGCCTGTAGGCACTGCAGACTTGGTCCATGAGGCTGTCGCCAAAAATGCCAAAGTGGACTTCGACGTGGTTTCCAATCCCGAATTCTTGCGCGAAGGTTTTGCCGTGGAAGACTTCATGAAACCCGACAGAGTCGTAATCGGAACCTCCTCCGACAAAGCGGCAAAAATTATGACTTCGCTTTATAAGCCTTTTGTGAGACAGGGAAATCCCCTGATCATTATGGACGAAAAGTCTGCCGAACTGACGAAGTATGCGGCGAATTCATTTTTGGCAACCAAAATCACCTTCATGAATGAGGTGGCCAATTTTTGCGAATTGGTAGGAGCCGATGTGGATAAGGTGAGAGCGGGAATCGGAACGGATGCGCGAATCGGAAAGCGCTTTTTGTTTCCCGGTATTGGTTACGGCGGAAGCTGTTTTCCGAAAGATGTGCAAGCCTTGGTAAGAAGTGGAAATGAATACGGTTATCACTTTGAAATTCTCGATTCGGTTTTGAAAGTAAATGATCGCCAGAAGTTGACTTTGATCCGCAAGGTAAAGGAATACTACGGGGATGATCTGAAAGGCAAAACATTTGCCATGTGGGGATTGGCCTTTAAGCCGGATACGGATGATATTCGCGAAGCCCCGTCACTTTATATGATTAAAGAATTGCTTCTTGCCGGTGCCAAGGTTGTGGCTTTCGATCCCGAAGCAATGGATAACGTAAAGACGCTCCACGGCGATGCCATTCAATATGCTGACAATATGTACGAAGCATTGAGTGGTGCAGATGCATTGCTTATCGCGACGGAATGGAGTGTCTTCAGAAGTCCCGACTTCGATAAAGTAAGTGCCGGGCTAAAGTCAAAAGTAATTTTTGACGGAAGGAATCTTTTTGAAACTGCTCAAATGAGAGAAATGGGTTTCCACTACGAAAGTATCGGGAGAGAAAAAATTACGGCATGAAGAAAAGGGTTTTAATTACCGGGGCAGCCGGATTTTTAGGCTCTCACCTCTGCGACCGCTTTATGGCCGAGGGTTATGAGGTGTTGGGGATGGATAATTTGATTACGGGAGACCTGAGAAATATCGAACACCTCTTTCCCGAGAAGGATTTTACTTTCTACAATCACGACGTGAGCAACTTCGTGCATGTGCCGGGGAAATTGGATTATATCCTTCATTTTGCCTCGCCTGCCAGCCCGATAGATTATTTGAAAATTCCCATTCAAACTTTGAAGGTAGGATCACTTGGCACGCACAATTTGCTTGGGTTGGCTAAAGCCAAAGGAGCAAGAATACTGGTGGCGAGCACGAGTGAAGTTTACGGCGATCCGGAAGTACATCCTCAAAAAGAGACGTATTACGGAAATGTAAATCCTATAGGGCCGCGAGGAGTCTATGATGAGGCCAAGCGGTTTCAAGAGGCTATTACCATGGCCTATCACCGTTTTCATGGATTGGAAACGCGCATTGTTCGAATTTTCAACACTTACGGTCCGCGAATGCGATTGAATGATGGCCGGGTATTGCCTGCTTTTATCGGACAGGCCTTGCGCGGAGAAGACTTTACCGTTTTTGGTGATGGATCACAAACGAGATCGTTTTGCTATGTTGACGATTTGGTGGAAGGAATTTATCGCTTGCTGCTTTCAGATTACGTGGAACCTGTGAATATTGGAAACCCTGATGAGATCACCATCAAATCATTTGCGGAAGAAATCGTAGAACTGACCGGAGCTAAAACAAAGATCATCTACGAGCCACTTCCACACGACGACCCGAAAAAACGCAGACCCGATATCTCGATAGCTAAAAGTGTATTGGACTGGGAGCCAAGAGTAGAGCGCTACGACGGCTTGAAAAAGACATTGGCTTATTTCGAGACATTGAGCCAAGAAGATCTTTACAAAAAAGATCACAAGCATTTCGATAATTACATTCGTCGCTAATGAAGTTTAAAGCACACGAAACGGCCGTAATAGACGAAGGCTGCGAGATAGGCGAGGGTACTAAAATTTGGCATTTTTCGCACATTATGTCCAAATGCAAGATTGGCGAAAACTGCAACATCGGGCAAAATGTGGTCATTTCACCCGAAGTGGTTTTGGGAAGAAATGTAAAGGTTCAAAATAATGTTTCCATTTACACGGGAGTCATTTGTGAGGATGACGTGTTTTTAGGACCTTCTATGGTTTTTACCAATGTTACCAACCCCCGAAGTGCTGTGGTCAGAAGAGACCAATACGCCAAAACGGTGGTAAAAAAGGGCGCGAGCATAGGAGCTAATGCCACGATCGTTTGTGGAAACGACATTGGTGAATATGCATTTATCGGGGCGGGAGCAGTGGTTACCAAAGCGGTTCCTCCCTATGCGCTGGTTGTCGGAAACCCTGCCAAGCAATCGGGTTGGATGAGCGAATACGGACATCGGCTTGAATTCGATGGAAACGGTAATGCGCAATGTCCTGAAAGTGGAGATAAATATATTCTGGAAGACGGAAAGGTCAGAAAGCAATGAGTCAACAAAAAGTAAAGTTTGGAATAGTAGGCTACGGCCATATCGGAAAGCGACATGCAGAGATGATCCGTCGGAATGATGAGGCGGAACTGATCGCAGTCGTCGATAGTGCATCTCAGTCAGAATGTGGTGCAGAAGGAATTGAAGAACCCTTTTTCACTACTATGGAAGAAATGTTTGAGGCGCATCCCGAAATTGAGGTAGTCAACATTTGTACGCCAAACGGACTTCACGCTTCTCAATCGCTGAAAGCGCTAAGTCAGAAAAAACACGTGGTTTGCGAAAAGCCGATGGGCTTGTCAAAGGCAAATTGCGAAGAGGTGATTTTCAAAGCGCTCCAAGTGAGCCGACATGTATTTTGCGTGATGCAAAACAGGTACTCTCCGCCTTCGGTTTGGTTGAAAGAGATGATTGAAAATAAGCGCCTTGGAGAAATCTATTTGGTGGATATCGATTGCTATTGGAACCGCGACGAGCGCTATTACAAAAAAGGTGGTTGGAAAGGACGAGCAGACTTAGATGGCGGTACCTTGTTCACTCAGTTTTCTCACTTTATTGACATTATGTATTGGCTCTTCGGCGATATCGAAAACATCGAAGGCCGCTTTGCAGATTTCAATCATGCTGACCTTACTGATTTTGAAGACAGCGGATTGGTGACCTTTGACTTTATAAATGGGGGTAAGTGTTCTTTGAATTATTCTACTTCAGTGTGGGGCGGAAATTTAGGCAGCAGCATTACCGTAATCGGTAGCAAAGGAAGCGTGAAAGTAGGTGGACAATATATGAATGAGGTGGAGATTTGCAATGTTGACGGATACGAAATGCCCGAGCTGAGCGAATCCAGTCCTGCCAACGATTACGGAGCGTACAAAGGCAGCGCGGCCAATCATCATTTCGTGATTGAGAACGTGATTGATACCATATTGAATAGAAATGTGGCTACTACCAATGCCTTGGAAGGGCTTAAGGTGGTAGATATTATTGAAAGAATTTACAAAGTAAGAGACAAGAATAAATCCTGATATGTACGATTCACTCTTAAACAAAGAGAAGAAAATGGCCGTGATCGGCTTGGGCTATGTAGGTTTGCCAATAGCCCTGGAATTTGCCAAGAAATTGTCTGTGATTGGTTTTGACATCAATCCCGACCGCGTTGAATTGATGAAGAAGGGTATCGATCCCAGCAATGAATTGGAATCCTCTGACTTCGAAGGATGCGACATCAGCTTTACGGCAAACGCCGACGATTTGAAAGAGGCTTCGTTTTTTATAGTGGCCGTTCCTACACCCATTGATAAAGGAAATAATCCTGATTTGACCCCTGTTTTGGCAGCATCAAAAACAGTGGCGAATGCTATATCAAAAGGTGATTACGTGGTGTATGAAAGTACGGTTTATCCCGGTTGTACGGAAGAAGATTGCGTGCCGGTGATTGAGCAA
Organism: uncultured Cryomorphaceae bacterium; assembly: GCA_964651785.1. Classification (GTDB taxonomy): domain Bacteria; phylum Bacteroidota; class Bacteroidia; order Flavobacteriales_D; family Cryomorphaceae; genus JAKVAV01. Next base: position 30,551 of record CAZYWJ010000025.1, on the reverse strand, counting down.
ATCAGCGGGCTTAAATCCGTCGAAGATTTTAAGGTTGGCTACAGCCCTGAACGTATCAATCCGGGAGATAAAGAGCATACGCTAAGAAGTATTGTCAAAGTTTCTGCGGGATGTGACGACGAATCGGCAGAAGTTATAGCTAAAGTTTACGAATTGGTGGTTGATGCGGGTGTTCACCGCGCCAGCTCTATACGCGTGGCCGAAGCAGCTAAGATCATTGAAAATACTCAGCGAGATGTGAATATCGCGCTCATCAACGAGCTATCCATCATTTTTAATCGAATGGGAATTAACACCTACGAAGTATTGGAAGCAGCTGGTACGAAGTGGAATTTTCTGAATTTCCGTCCCGGTTTAGTGGGAGGGCATTGTATTGGTGTAGACCCATACTACCTTACACACAAGGCTGAAAAATTGGGCTATCACGCACAAATTATCAACTCAGGACGATTTGTGAATGACTCGATGGGCGGCTATGTAGCAAAGCAAACGGTCAAGAAAATAATTGCAAAGGGTAAACACATCCAGAATGCAAAAGTGCTCATAATGGGAGCTACTTTCAAGGAAAATGTCAGCGATATCCGAAACTCAAAAGTGGTGGATACCGTGAAGGAGTTGGAATCTTTCGGGGTGAAAGTCGACGTGATAGATCCGCATGCATCCTCGGAAGAAATAAAACATGAATATTCGTACGAATTAGTATCTGAGCCAAGACCGAAGTACGATGCGGTAATTGTTGCCGTGAATCACTCTGAATACGAAAACCTCCCCGAATCATACTTCGAGGAGATCATCAATGCGGATGGAGTTTTCGTAGACTTGAAAGGGATTTACAGAGGTAAGATTGAGAAGTTTTCGTACTGGAGTCTTTAAGAATCCTAACTATCAGGCGATCGTTGAATTTTTGACGGGTTTTGTCTGGTATCGAAAACATCGAATATGCGCATAATGAGTTTTTCAGAATCTATTGCATAGATTACTTTGAAGTTCTGAACTACTAAATACCGAAATTCACCTTTTCTTTTTATGAGCCTTGGTTCAAGCTGACCGATAAAAGGTGAGTGTTCTAGTTTTCTGACCTTGATGAGTATCCTTGAGATAATTTTTTCAGCTACGATCACACTGGCTTTCTCGGTGTAATACTCATAAATTTGGTCAAGCTGATCCTCGGCAAACTCAGACCATTTGATCGAGTATTTCACGATCGATACTTTTTCTCAATTTGGTTCTGTGATTTAAAGCGTCCTTCGCGAAAATCCTCTTCACTTCGAGTGATTCGTGCATTGAGCTCCGATTCGGTTAGTAAGTCGGATTCAATCGAACTTCCGGCATTTTTCAATACCTCCTCTAATTTTGCGAGAACTACTTCATTTCCAACTTTCAAAAATTCTCGAATGAATTCCAATTTTCTCGTCTGTAAATCCATTTTCATGCGTTTGAACCAAAGATACAGAAATCAAAAAGGATTAAAGGGTAGTGGTTTTTATGAATGGTCCATAAATGAAATAACAGGATTACACTTCTGCCGAAGAAGTTTCAAAGGCGCGATCTACCTTCTTAAATAAGCCTTGAAGCACTTTTCCCGGGCCAACTTCAATTACCGCTGTAGCTCCGTCTTTAATCATGATGTTCATGGTTTGAGTCCATTTCACCGGAGCGGTCAGTTGAGCTACCAAATTGCGCTTAATGGTATCGGGGTCAGTGATGGCCATTGCAGGAACATTTTGATAGACGGGGCATTTGGGCTCATTGATCTCGGTAGCTTCGATGGCCGATGCCAGATCGGTTCGCGCAGGCTCCATCAAAGGTGAATGAAATGCCCCACCGACAGGCAGTAACATTGCTCTTTTGGCTCCTGCGGCCGAAAGTAAATCGCAAGCTTTCTTTACGGCCTCTATCTCTCCGCTAATTACCAATTGTCCCGGACAATTGTAATTGGCGGGAACTGCGATTCCATCAACCTCAGCACAGTGTTTTTCCACCACTTCATCATCCAAACCGAGGATGGCGGCCATAGTGCCTTTCGTTTTTTCGGTAGCTTTTTGCATGGCATTGGCACGCCGAGCCACGAGCTTTAAGCCTGATTCAAAACTCAAGGCACCCGCTGCCGTTAATGCAGAAAATTCTCCCAAACTATGACCGGCTACCATGTCGGGTTTAAATTTATCTCCCATTATTTTTGCCAATACCACGCTGTGCAGAAATATGGCAGGTTGGGTAACCCGAGTTTCTTTCAGGTCGTCGGCAGATCCGGCGAACATGACATCGGTGATGCGAAATCCCAATATTTCGTTGGCCTGTTCGAAAAGTTTTTTCGCCTCTTCCGACTGTTCGTAGAGTTCTTTGGCCATTCCCGGAAATTGGGATCCCTGGCCCGGAAAAACATAAGCTTTCATGGTTTAAGTTGATTTTGAGTGTGGTGAAAAAACAAAAAATCCGACAAGAGTCGGATTTTTTTGATCAAATCGATAATTAGTCTCTGTTGCCCAAAAAGCGAAGCAGGAACAAAAAGAGGTTAATGAAGTCGAGGTAAAGGGTCAAGGCTCCCATCAGGGCGTACTTGTTCCCCTCATCGCTTGTCGAATCTACCTGCATTCCTATTCGCTTAAGCTTCTGCATGTCATAAGCGGTAAGCCCGGTGAAAATCAATACACCTAAGCCGCTAATGATGTAGTCAAGCGCAGCGCTTTGCATAAACCAGTTTACCACCATGGCAATAATGATTCCGATCAATCCCATCATCAGGATTGACCCGAATTTGGTAAGATCAGTGCTGGTCGTATATCCCAAAACCGCCATGATTCCAAAGGTGGCTGAAGTGATTAAAAAGGTAGTGGTAATACTTGCCGAAGTGTAAATGGCAAATACGGAACTCAGGCTGATCCCCATCAATAAACTGAAGGCAATCATGGCGGTGAGCATTCCACTACTCGACATCTTCTGAAAACGGAAACCCATCAATAAAACCAATCCGAAGGGAGCCAGCATGGCAATCCATCCGAAGATTGACATTCCCGTTCCTTCCGCGTTGTAGAGCAATCTCAAAAGAGATTCATTCGTTCCGAACCAATAGGCCATAACACCCGAAATAGCGAGAGCAGCGGTCATATAGGTCATCACGTTGCTGACGAAGTTTTTCGCTAAAACTCCCGAATCAGCCTGGGCTGAAGGCCATGAGCCTTCGCTGCCGAACATTGGATTATTACTGTCTTTCATAATTTATTAGTGCAATTTTGCTGATATCAAATTAACAAATTCCTGACGAGTTCGTTCTTCGAGAAATTCACCGTGAAAGGCCGAAGTGGTAGTAACGGAGTTTTGCTTTTGAACACCGCGCATTTGCATGCACATATGCTGAGCTTCAATGACTACTGCCACCCCAACGGGGTCAAGCGTTTCTTGGATACAATCTCTGATTTCATTCGTCAGTCTTTCCTGTACTTGCAATCTTCGTGCAAAAACATCGACAATCCGAGGCAATTTGCTTAAACCAACTATGCGGCCGTTGGGAATGTATGCTATATGGGCTTTACCAAAAAAAGGAAGCATATGATGTTCACACAGACTATAAACTTCAATGTCTTTTACTAAAACCATTTGACTATAATCTTCGTCGAACATCGCTGAGCGAATGATTTCCGCAGGATCCTGATCATAGCCTTGAGTTAAGAACTGCATGGCTTTTGCAACGCGTAAAGGAGTGTCTTTCAGACCTTGTCGATGTCGATCGCCGCTGAGATTATCCAAAACTTCACCGAAAAGCGACTCAAGCTTTTTAAGTCCTTTCATATTTTCTTCTTTTTGCAAATCTGCGCTCTCCATCACCCTATTCTTCTCCGAAATACTCGGCAAAATTGTTCTCCGTTTCGTGTAAACGAACCGAGTGCAACTGACAACCTTCGCTTTCAATTTTGGTTTTTATTTCTCCCCAAATGGCTACTGCCAAATTTTCAGTAGATGACATTTTGCCCTTCAGGAAAGGCACGTCAAGGTTTAAATTGCGATGGTCGAGTTTGTCAATGACCGTTTCTTTCAAAATCTTACTTAAGACTTTCAGATCCATTACGCAGCCCGTATCGAGATCGGGTTGACCTTTTACCGTTACATAGAGATCGTAATTATGTCCGTGCCAGTTCTGATTGGCGCATTTACCAAAGATTTCCATATTCTTCTCCTCGGACCACTGCTCGTTCCAGAGTTTGTGTGCCGCGTTAAATCGTTCCCGTCTTGTAATATAAACCAAAGGCATTGTTGAAATTTCAGGTGCAAATATACAACCTATTTCAACCTTCGATTCTTACAGGTCTCAATGCCTATCTTTGCGCTAAATCTCAATTTATGATTGTTGTTACGGGAGCAGCGGGTTTCATCGGTAGTTGTTTGATAAGTGCGCTTAACGAAAAAGGCTATTACGATTTGATCCTGGTCGACGACTTTTCGAAAATGGAAAAGAAAGTCAATTATGAGGGCAAGAAATTTTCTCAATTAGTAGAGCGGAATGATTTTCATGGCTGGCTCCAAGAAAATCACAAGTTGGTTTACTTCATTTTTCATATCGGTGCCAGAACGGATACCACCGAATTTGACAAATCTATATTTGACGATCTGAACGTTGAGTACTCACAAAAAGTTTGGAAGGCTTGCGTGAAATTTGGCATACCCTTGGTTTATGCCAGCTCGGCGGCAACATACGGTCTTGGCGAACACGGCTACGATGACAATCATGAGATAGTTGACAAACTTGAGCCACTTAATCCTTACGGTGAGTCGAAAAATGAATTTGATAAGTGGGCTTTGAGTCAAGACAAGAAACCATACTTCTGGGCAGGCCTGAAGTTTTTCAATGTATACGGTCCGAATGAATACCACAAAGGGAGAATGGCCTCGGTAATATTTCACGCGTTCAATCAAATTGAAAATAACGGAGAAGTTAAGTTGTTTCGATCTCATAACCCTGAATATAAAGATGGCGAACAGCTTCGTGACTTTATCTATGTGAAAGATTTGATCAATGTCTGTCTGTTTTTGATGGAAAACAGGAAGCACTCAGGGCTTTACAATTTGGGAACGGGAAAGGCACGTACGTTTTTAGATTTGGCGAAAGCCACTTTTTCTGCCTTGGATAAAGAGCCAAATATTTCATTCATTGATACGCCCGAGGATATTCGCGATAAGTACCAATATTTTACCGAGGCGAATATGGAGAAGCTTCGAAGTATCGGTTATGAAAGAGAGTTCACTTCTTTGGAAGAGGGGGTGAAAGATTATGTGCAGAATTATTTGAAAAAGAAATCGTACTACTAGCCTATAGACTCTTCTTCAACTCAAGCAAAAAAGCCTTGACATTTTCAAGCTTCTTAACCATTTCGACGGTTTCGGCTACGTCGTTTTTATTGTCTTTCAATTTGTCCTTGGCACCTTGTAAGGTGTAGCCTCTTTCTTTCACCAAGTGAAAGATGATGCGGAAATTTTCGACGTCTTCTTTGGTGAATAAGCGATTGCCCTTTTTGTTCTTCTTAGGCTTGATGATGTCAAACTCCTTCTCCCAAAATCGAATCAGGGAGGCATTCACATCAAACATCTTCGATACCTCGCCGATGCTGTAATAGAGCTTTTCAATTTCTTTTTCTCGGTAGGGCATTAATCGAAGGATTGGTTTACGCTGGAAGAAAGTTCGATCATCAAATCGTATTCCTCAGGGGTAAGGTCATTAAAATAGAAGTTTGCAGGGTTGATTTTCTGTCCGTCTTTGATTACTTCGTAATGAAGGTGCGGAGCGCTGCTGGTACCGGTATTCCCTACCAATCCGATTACATCACCTCGCTTCACTTTCTGTCCGCGACGCACATCTATTTCACTCATGTGGGCATAAAGCGTTTCGTAGCCATACCCATGGTCGATAATCACATGCTTTCCGTAGCCTCTTCGGCTATTTACTACCTTCGAAATCATTCCGTCTCCCGTGGAGAATATCTCCGTTCCCGTCGGTGCGGAAAAGTCCATGCCCCAATGCATCTTTCGAACCTTATAGATCGGGTGAACGCGATAACCATAACCACTGGCTACTCGTTTCAAATTTTTATTGGGTACGGGCTGCACGGCAGGTATAGAGGCCAGCATTTTTTCTTTATTCTTGGCCAGCTCTACTACCTCATCAAAAGATTTTGACTGCACGTAAAGACGCTTCTTTAGTTTATCTAAGCGTTTGCGCGTATCGATTACCAATTCAGAATTGCTAAAACCTTCTAAGTAAGTATATCTGTTTACTCCACCTACACCAGCCTCTCTTACCGATTGAGGAATGGGTTCCGACTCCAAAATCTGCCGATAAATATTATCATCTCTTCGCTCAATGTCGGAAAGGACGGCTTCCAGGTTATCCAAGTCTTTATTCAACAGCTCGTAGCGCGCCTTCATTTGGGCTAATTCCCGCTTTAGCGTAAGCTCCTTAGGCGAATCGATAAAGGTATATGCGAAGAAAACGATAATGATTGCAAAAAATAATCCGACCACGAAATAGGTAAGCCCCTTCTTTAGCCGATCTTTGAAGGTCAGCTGGATTTTTTCGTAGTTGAGTGTATTCGGATTGTACTTGTATTTTATTTTTGCCATCCTATCGGGGAAAAACGAAACCATAAAAGTAGGAAAACGACCGAATGGCACAAACCTCCGATCTCTCTGCCGTTAGCTTCCGTTGTTAAATTTTGTTTCCATGAAATCATCACATATACGTCGGGTCTTTCTCGAATTTTTTGAAAATAAGAATCACAAAATCGTTGATTCGGCTCCCATTGTTATAAAGAATGATCCTACCCTGATGTTTACGAACGCAGGGATGAATCAGTTCAAAGATGTTTTCTTGGGAAACGAAGACATTGACTCTTCGCGTGTGGCTGATTCTCAAAAGTGCTTGCGAGTAAGTGGAAAACACAACGATTTGGAGGAAGTGGGGGTAGATACCTATCACCATACCATGTTCGAGATGTTGGGCAATTGGTCTTTTGGTGACTACTATAAAAAAGAAGCAATCGAATGGGCGTGGGAGCTTTTGACGGATGTGTACAAAATTGATAAAGATCGAATGTATGTCACCGTATTCGAAGGCGATCAGGAAGACGGCTTGCAATTCGATGAGGAAGCTTTCGGATATTGGAAAAGCCTAATTGCAGAAGACCGAATTTTAAAAGGTGATAAGAAGGACAACTTCTGGGAAATGGGAGATGTTGGTCCCTGTGGTCCTTGCTCTGAAATCCACGTGGACCTGAGGTCTGAGGAAGAACGAAAAAAGAAACCCGGAAGTGAATTGGTCAATATGGACCACCCTCAGGTCGTGGAGATTTGGAATTTAGTATTCATGGAGCTCAACCGAAAAGCCGATGGTAAGCTTACTCCGCTCAAAGCGAAACACATCGATACCGGAATGGGTTTCGAACGTTTGGCAATGGTGCTTCAGGGAAAGCAATCCAATTACGATACGGATGTCTTTACACCACTTATTTCTTTTTTGGAAAAGGAAACGGGAATTTCTTACGGCCGTACGGACTCAAAGCAAGATGTAGCATTTCGCGTATTATCCGATCATGTACGCGCCGTATCATTTGCCATAGCCGATGGACAAATGCCGAGCAATACCGGTGCGGGTTATGTTATTCGTCGGATTTTGCGTCGAGCCGTGCGGTATGCGTATAGTTTTTTGAACAGACGAGAACCAATTCTCACACTTTTAGCGGGAGAATTGGAGCGTCAAATGGGTGAGTTCTTTTCGGAGTTGACTCATAATAGAACTCTGATATCGCAAGTTATTCGCGAGGAAGAGGAAGCTTTCCTTCGAACCTTAGCCAAAGGAATGGACCGAATTTCCGAAATCATAGAAAAGACGAAAGGGAATGAAGTTGATGGAGAAACGGTATTTGAACTATACGATACCTACGGTTTCCCCGTCGATCTTACTGCCTTGATTCTTTCTGAACATGGTAAAAGTTTTAATCAGAAGGCTTTTGAAGATGCGCTTGAAAAGCAAAAGAGCAGATCACGAAAAGATTCGGCAGTAGCAGCGGGTGACTGGATGGTATTGAAAGAAGCGCCTTCAACTGAATTTATCGGGTATGATCACCTCAAAGCAAATATCGAGTTGGTACGATATCGGGAAGTAGAGCAAAAAGGCAAAAAGCTGTACCATCTGGTTTTCGATCGGACACCTTTTTATCCGGAAGGTGGGGGACAGGTAGGCGACAAGGGTTATATCGAAAGCAATGGAACACGTCTGTCAATAATCAATACATATAGAGAGAATAATTTGATCGTACACGTGTCAAAGGATTCTCCCGAGAATCTTGGTCCTGAGTTTGAGGCTGTGGTGGCAGAGAGTGATCGCCGCAATACACAGCGCAATCACTCTGCTACTCATTTACTTCACTACGCTTTGAGAAAAGTCTTGGGTACACATGTTGAACAAAAAGGATCTCTGGTAGAAAAAGGATATCTACGATTTGACTTTTCTCATTTCTCAAAAATGACGGATGAAGAAATTCGTCAGGTGGAATTGATGGTGAATGAGAAAATTCAAGAAAATATTGCCCTGAGCGAACACCGAAAAATGCCGTTGACAGAAGCTCGTACGATGGGCGCAATGGCCTTATTTGGCGAGAAGTACGGAGAAGAAGTTCGCGTCATTAAATTCGGAGATTCCGTTGAGCTTTGCGGCGGAACACACGTTCAGGCCACCGGTGAAATAGGTTTGTTTAAAATAATGAGTGAGGGATCAGTTGCGGCGGGCATCAGAAGGGTGGAAGCGCTAACGGGTGAGGCAGCATTGAAAGAAATATTCAGCGAATTTGATGAATTGCAACTTATAAAAGAACGGCTCAAAGCACTAAAAACGCCGGGAAAGGCAGTAGAGACATTATTGCAAAAGCAAGCTGATTTAGAGAAAGAGGTTGCTATGCTTAAAGCAGATAAAGCACAGGGTTTAAAAAGCGAATTAAAGTCCAAAGCCAGAGAGATAAACGGTATCTCCTTTATCGCTGAGAAGGTAGATTTGGATCCCGCTTCGGTGAAGGATATAGCATTTCAGTTGAGAAAGGAAATGAGCCCTTTATTTTTGGTTTTAGCTACAGCTGAAAACAACAAAGCCACGGTGTCCGTGGCTTTGTCTGATGAATTGGTTACTGATGGAAGCTTTAATTCCGGAAATATTGTAAAAGAACTGGCAAGCTTTATTCACGGGGGCGGAGGCGGTCAGCCATTTTTTGCCACTGCAGGTGGAAAGAACCCCAACGGTATTCCTCAAGCACTTCAGCGTGCAGAAGAGATTTTAAGCATAAGCTGATCTCGTTCCTCTCATTGCTTTGATCTCGCTCATATCCTTTCCATGAGCAGGTCCTATGTATTCTGTCTCGTATGACAATCCGAGGTTGAGAATATAGAATGCATTGAAAAGGATAATAAGCACGTAGTCCACTATACTGGTTTTACCAAAGCTGTTGCACAATTCGATGTATACCTTGGGAATTAAATAAAGTTGTCCGTAAATCGGTATGAAGAAAAGGAACATATGGCTCGCAGGTCTTCCTACAATTCTTAAAAATACAATGAAGTTCCAAATAGGTACTATGCACGCCACCCCGGGCTGATTCGCCTTTTCGTAAAGTTTCCATTGCGCTACTATTCCAATGAAAGCCAATACTCCGGCAAGTAGAAGAAATCCATCACCAACTTGGTTATAACCGTTTATAAGTGAGTCCTGAATAAAACTGATAATACCGTCCATAACTATTGAATTTAAATTTTGTAACCTTATTTATTTTTCTGCGTAAGCAATTAGTTTTGCTGATAAGACGGCCCCGCCATTCCAAGGTTGCCATTTTTTTTCTCATTTTTATTCGAGGTTAATCGATTCTTTATGAGGTGTGTAGTTTCTGAGGGGTGCTCTTAAACTTCCAATAGTTACCGGGGGTCGGGGAGATAATTAATCGAGACTTTTCCACAATACCTCATTATTCTCATCATTTCTGTTCAAAACGTTTTTAGTGCCGGAGTGGACTTTGGGTATGGTTTTGTCGAAATTTGACCACGGAAGCCGCCAATTGGTGGAATTTTTCTCGAGGTGTTTACGAAATTTTTAACTGCCACAATCTGTTGTGCGGCATTGAACTTGTCCGCTCAAAATGTCACTGTGATCAATCGATTTCAGGGCGAAACGGTGGGCGATGTTCCGGAAGGTTATGTTCTAAAAGATGTAAAGGAACAAACGATAATCATCAACGATTATGAACCCGCATTCGGTACAAAAGATGCGTTGTTAACTCAAATGATCAGTTACGGATTGAAGTCTTATATCGATGGTCACTATATGGTCAAAGATGATCAAATACGCGTTACCTCTTCAGCACTTGATTTTGATGAAAATGCTTCCGCCGTAGTAAAGAATGCGATTTGGATTAACGACTTGCCTTATTCTGAGCTCTTTGATGGCTTTTCTGACGAGGTGTTGGCGCAGGCCGCTCTCCTCGCGGATTTAAATGGCAAGCTTTTGACTCAATCTGCAAGTAATGAGATACTGATAGGAGGAGAGTTGAGTTCTTACGGATTTCAGCGCTTGGTTTACGGACTGAAAGAATTAGCAATAGCGGAAGCACTGGCATTTGTTGAGGTTCACACGCCGCTTGACTATGAAGATCAGAGAGATTCTCCGGTGGTTTACCTCTCTACGGATGAATTTGAAATGATGTCAAATCCTTCTACGGAGGATGCTTTGGGAGAGTTGAGTTTGAATCCTGATTTGCTCGAAGAAGGAAAGGAAAACACCGATAATAGAAAAAGGAAAGGGAAAAATGAGTTCTCTGAGCAAGTCGTAGGGTTATTGGAAGAGAATAATAGAATTCTGGCGAATTACTCCGAAATGTTTCAAAGCCTCCAAAATCAAATTGACGAGATTAATAAAAGGGATTACTCTGATCTCAGAAAGGAAATGGCTGAAATGCGACAAATGATTGCAGACCTTAAAAAATCTTCTTCAGAAACTGTTGACACGAACGAGACTGAATACCTTATTTTTGAAAAGAATGAATATGAGTTAAGCTCCGTTCAAAAAGCACGACTCAATAAAATGGTCGTATTGCTCGCTAAGAATTCAAATAAAAAGGCTTTGGTTACGGGGTTTGCCGATAAGTCCGGAAACTCGGAATACAATGCCTGGCTTTCTCAGCAAAGAGCAGAATCAGTGAAAGAATTTCTCAAGTCGATGGGCATTTCCTCGGATAGAATCGTTTTGACTTATTTCGGAGATACTGAAAGCACTACCGCCGGCCCGGCTGACCGAAGAGTAGAGGTGAGTCTGATAGACTGAAATCTCACCTAAGCGCTTTGCTAAGCGCCTCTTTTAATTCATTGACCCGGTTTCTGTCGATATCCATATGCGTTACTAATCTGATCCTTCTTTTGCCGAAAGGCACCGCTTTAACTCTTTCGTTCTCTAATTTCGATAAATATTGAGGAGCGAAGTCATCTACATCAAAGAGAAGAATATTGGTTTCAGGCTCTACCACATGAGTAACGGCAGCACAAGTTTTAAGTGTTTCGGCGAGCTCTTCTGCAAGTGCATGATCTTCTTTCAGACGCTCAACGTTATTCTTCAATGCAAAAATTCCCGCCATAGCCAAATAGCCCGCTTGTCGCATTCCGCCGCCCATGCCTTTTCGTCTGCGACGCGCTTCTTTTATGAAGTCCTTGCTACCTACGAGCAGTGAACCCACCGGAGCACCTAATCCTTTAGAGAGACAGATGGATACAGAGTCGAAACACTTTCCGTATTGATTGGGATTATGCCCTTTTTTCACAATGGCATTGAAGGCTCTGGCTCCATCAAGGTGAAAACCCAAGCCATTTTTGCTACAGGTTTCTTGCAAAGCCATTAGCTCCTTGAGCTCGTAGCATTTACCGCCACCGCGATTGGAGGTGTCCTCGGCCACCACCAGAGATGTGCGCGCCAGCCAGTCTTGATCGTCCAATATGGCATTCTCTATTTCGTCAGGTCGGAGTACTGCTCGATCGTTTTCTATCAATTTTACGGAACAAAGTGAGTTCCGAGCGATGCCTCCCGCCTCGTAATTGTAGATGTGCGATGTTTCGTGACAGATCACTTCATCACCCGGACGGGTATGCACCGATATGGCTATTTGATTGGTCATCGTGCCGGAAGGACAAAATAGTCCCGCCTCGTGTCCCATCAATTCCGCCCCCAAATTTTCCAAGCGATTGATGGTTGGGTCCTCGCCAAACACGTCATCACCCACCTCAGCGTCGAACATGGCCTTGAGCATTTGCTCGCTCGGTTTAGTAACCGTATCGCTTCTTAAATCAAACATCGACTTACTTTTTATAAATCAACATTAAGCCATCCCTTACGGGTAAAAGCACATTTTCTACCCTATCATCGGCCGTTACAGCTTTATTGAATTCATGCAAAGCGGCTGTATCAGGATCATTTTTTAATTCGGACTCCTCAATCACCTTCCCACTCCAAAGAACATTGTCAGCTATTATCAATCCGCCTTGACGCATCTTTGGCAAGACCGCCTCAAAATAATTGAGGTAGTTGGTTTTATCGGCATCGATAAACACAAGATCGAAAGTGGAATCAAGTGATTCGATAATCGGCAGCGCTTCTCCGATATGCAGTTTTACCCTGTCTGCAATTTGAGCCTTTTCAAAATAGCGATTGATAATAGGTTTCAGCTCCTCGTTTTTTTCGATAGTATGAAGTGTGCCATTCGGAGCCAAACCTTCTGACAAGCAGATAGCAGAATAGCCCGTGTAGGTTCCGATTTCCAAAATAGTCTCCGGTCGAAGAAGTTTGGAGTAATTGCTCAAAATCCTTCCTTGAACATGTCCTGACAGCATGCGTGGTTGGAGGACTTTTAAATAAGTTTCGCGATTCAGCTCGTTGAGCAAATCACTTTCTTTTTGAGTATGATGATGGACGTATTGGTCCAATTCGGGATCTAAAAACTCCATGCTATTTATAAATAAGTGTACTCAATCTCTTGGGATCGAAGCTGTAATTTGCAGCCTCCAGGATTTCTTCAGCAGAGATGTTTTCAATTCTCCTTAAAATCGTTTCCGAGTCCTCTACCGCATTTCGCACCAGCAAACTTTTACCGATGGATTGCATCATTCCTGCTCCGCTTTCTTTAGCCAAAGCATACTGACCTTTAAGTTGCTGCTTGGCGCGGTGCAGTCCTGTTGTTGTTAATTTATTTTCTCTCAGCTTTTTTAGTTCTTTGAGGATCAATTCCTCACTTTTGCTTAGCCATTTTTTATCCGTGCCCAGATAGGTAGTGAAAATACCGCAATCAGAATAAGCAGAATATGAAGACTCCAGGTTGTAAGCTATTCCGTATTTTTCCCGGATGTTCATGCTCAGTCTGCTGTTCATTACAGGGCCTCCGAGAAGATTATTGAGAAGAATCATCGGGATGCGAAGGGGATGATGAATATCATACGAATCTGAACCGATGATGAGGTGAGCTTGAAAAGTGTCCGCTTCTAATTCTTTCCGTTGCACATTTGCCTTCCCCGGAGGCTTAACCGTCACTTCTGATTGGGAAGATCTCCTTGATCCGAAGTACTTGTCTAAGACGCGATCAACTTTTTTACCCTTTATTTCACCTACCAAGCTCACCACCATTCTGTCCGTATGGTATTGTCGATTGACGAAATCAATCAAGTGTTTTTGGCTAAAGCCTGAAACGGTTGATTCCGTTCCGAGGATATTTCTTCCAAGCGGATGGTTTGGGTAGAGAAGTTCCTCGAAATCATCGAATATCAATTCGGCAGGATTGTCTTGGTAGCTGAGGATTTCATCCAAAACTACTTCCTTTTCTTTTTCAATTTCTTTTACGGGAAAGATTGAATTGAAAGCAATGTCTGAAATGATTTCTGCAGCGCGTTCAAAGTGTTCATTCAGAAATGATGCATATATAACCGTTTCTTCTTTGGTGGTATAAGCATTCAATTCGGCACCTACGCTATCCATTCGGTTCAGAATGTGAAAAGCCTTTCGCTTGGCGGTACCCTTAAATAGGAGATGCTCTAAAAAATGAGCAATGCCTTGCTCGTGGGCAGATTCATTTCTGGACCCGGCTTCAATGGTAAGACCAAGGTGCGAAACCTTGTGGTCCTTAAGAGAAAGATGAACGGTGCGTATCTCATTTGAGAGCCTGCGAAATCGAAATTCCATAAAGAAGTACAAAGATACTTACTTTGAATTCGTCTAATTAACCCGGCAACCTCAAATCCGGACTTACGTATTAAACAATTGTTTATTTGAAGTAAAGAAATAGTCATTATTATTGTAGACTGTTTTATACCAAAACCTATAATTTCATTGTTTATGAACAGGATAAGAGTAGTAGTAACAGGAATGGGTGCGGTTACTCCGCTTGGCAATTCAGCCAACGAGACCTGGAAAAATGCCCTTGATGGAAAAAACGGGGCAGGTCCCATTACCCGCTATGATGCCTCATTTCACAAGACAAAGTTTGCCTGTGAGGTGAAGGATTTTGATCCGACTCAATATTTGGAACCTCATGAAATTAAGCGAAGTGATATCGCGACTAAGTACGCTCTTCACTCTGCAGCTCAAGCTTTGGAAGATAGCGGAATCGATCTTGAAAAGATTGATCCCATCCAAGCGGGCGTGATTTGGGGAACTGCCATTGGCGGGGTTAACAGTTACGATGAGGAGACTAGTGAATATTGGAGAAACGGCGGAACTCCCAGATTTGGTCCCTTCTTCATTCCTAAAATGATTCCAAACATAGCCCCCGGAATGATCTCGATGAAATTTGGTTTGATGGGTGTAAATTTCGGAACCGTTTCTGCCTGTGCAAGTTCCAATCACGCTATAATCGATGCGTTCAATAATTTACTCTTGGGTAGAGCCAAGGTGATCATTTGTGGCGGAGTAGAAGCCGGGATTACCGCTCCTATCATGGCAGGCTTTTCCACCATGCGAGCTTTGAGTCCCGACAATGAAGATTATATGAATGCATCCAAACCATTTGATTTGGCCAGAAATGGATTCGTAATGGGTGAAGGTGGCGGAGCTTTGATATTGGAAGAATTGGAACACGCTAAAGCGCGCGGTGCTAAGATTTATGCTGAATTAGCCGGTATCGGTTCTACTGCGGATGCTTATCATCTTTCTTCATCTCATCCTGATGGAATAGGAGCCATCTCTTCGATGAAACAAGCCATGGAAGAGGCTAATGTATCTGCCGGAGATGTAAATTACATCAATGCGCATGCTACCTCTACACCTGTGGGAGATATCAGCGAAGTGAAGGCCATCACAAAACTTTTTGAAAACAACATGAGCCAACTCGTGGTGGGTGCTACAAAATCCATGACCGGTCATTTGATAGGAGGGGCCGGAGCTACGGAAAGTATTTTTACCATAAAGGCTATTCATGAAGGAATTATTCCACCAACGATAAACACGAAAAATCTTGATCCTGCCATTCCTCAGAATTTGAAAATCGCGGGGCCGAAGGCAGAAAAAAAAGAAGTAAATGTGGCTATAAGCAATACATTCGGTTTCGGCGGACACAACACCTCAGTATTGTATAAAAAATACGTAGAGTAAAACTGCTTCGCTTTTTTTGGAAACTTGTCATTCTTTTAAAAAAAACGCCTCGCTTCTGCGGGGCGTTTTTCGTAGAATTTAAGTTAAATCAATAACAGTACTTCTCTGCTTCAATTAAGCTCAGCGCTATTTGCTGACGTGCATCTTTCGAATTAAAAGGCCCGTGCTTGGTAAATCGCTTCAAGCCCATCATCATCATTCTGAGCTCATCCCCTTCTACAAAGGCATTAATGGCGTCTTTTCCCGCTTTATTCATGCGGTCCGCCGTATCATATAGCCACGTTTTGGTCATGGCTATTTGATCTTTGGCAGATTCTTCACCGTTTTTCTCCATGATTTTCATGGTTCTTAGAAGTGCAGATTCTGAAGTGTATGTCCAAATTGCCATATCGGCAATATTCATTAAGACTTCTTGTTCTTTGGCCAATGATTGAGTCAATTTCTGAGCAGCAGATCCGGCTACCATAAGAACGCATTTTTTGAAGTTCTCAACCAACATTCTTTCTTCAAACATCGGCTTACCATCATCTTCGGGAGATTCCGGTATAGACATCAATTCGTTGGCGACCTTCATCGCAGGCCCCATCAAGTCAAGCTCTCCCTTCATGGCTTTTTTCAAGAGCATGTCTACCGTAAGCATGCGGTTGATCTCGTTTGTTCCTTCGAAAATTCTATTGATTCGCGAATCACGGTATCCTCGCTCCACGCGCGTTTCGGCACTGTAGCCCATTCCTCCGTGGATTTGAACTCCTTCGTCTACTACATAATCGAGCATCTCGGAACCGAAAACTTTCATCATGGCGCATTCCGCGGCATACTGCTCTATTCCCTTCAATACAGCCACATTCTTATCTTTTCCTTCAGCAATCAACGAATCGATCGCATCTTGAATGTTTTGCGTGGCTCTATAAATAGCAGATTCTGCTACATAAGTTCTGATAGCTTGTTCTCCGAGTTTGTAGCGGATTGCGCCGTACTTCGAAATTGATCTCCCGAATTGATTGCGCTCCAAAGCATACTTAACACTGTGGTTGATGATGTCTTTGTTTGCGCCTACTACACCTCCGCCTAATTTAATTCGCCCGATATTCAGAATATTCAAGGCTATTTTAAAGCCGTTTCCGCGTTCGGACAGTAAGTTTTCAACCGGTACTTTACAGTCATTGAAAAATACCTGTCGAGTTGAACTTCCTTTTATACCCATCTTCTTTTCTTCCGGGTTGAGCTCTATTCCGCCAAATTCCTTTTCTACAATAAATGCACTGAGATTCTTATCGTCATCTATTTTCGCGAAGACGATAAATATATCAGCAAAACCGGCATTGGTAATCCACATCTTCTGACCGTTGATGATATAGTGTTTGCCATCTTCAGTCAACTTAGCATTGGTTTTTCCCGAATTTGCGTCAGAGCCGGCACCGGGTTCCGTAAGGCAGTAACTGGCTTTAAGTTCTCCCGTCGCTAATCCGGGGATGTATTTTTTCTTTTGCTCTTCATTTCCGTAATAGAGAATGGGTAATGTGCCTATTCCCGTATGGGCGCTATAGGCTACGGAAAAGGAATGACCGGCACCAAACACTTCCGCGCCAAGCATTGACGTTTTGAAGTCCATTCCAAGTCCGCCCAAATCTTCGGGCACACTCAATCCCAGCATTCCTAATTCGCCGACTTTATCCATTAAGGATGGCATCAGGCCTTCCTCCATATTGTCGATCCGGTCAAGATTCGGATATACCTCGGCCTGCAAAAAATCTTGTGCACTTTTCGCAATCATTCGGTGTTCTTCACTCCATTCTTCGGGAATGAAAATATCAGAAGGTTCGGTAGTTCGGATGAGCCATTCCCCTCCCTTGATTGCACTTTTGTTGTCTTTAGCTATCTCTGCCATTTCTAGAAATTTTTTAATTCAATAATTCAAATACTCCCGCGGCGCCTTGGCCGGTACCTACACACATGGTCACTACGCCATACTTATTATTTCTGCGACGCATTTCGTTGAAAAGCTGCACGCTGAGTTTGGCGCCTGTGCATCCAAGAGGGTGCCCGAGGGCAATGGCTCCTCCGTTTACATTTACAATTTCGGGATCGAGCCCCAACTCACGCACCACTGCCACCGACTGTGATGCAAATGCTTCGTTTAGCTCAAACAGTTCAATATCATTCACCTTCAGCCCTGCCTTCTCGATGGCCTTTGGAACCGCGTAGATCGGACCCACACCCATCACTCGGGGAGCTAACCCCGCCACATGGTAGCTTTTGAGCTGAGCTATCGGGGTAAGGTTATGCTCTTTCAGAAACTGCTCTGAAACTACCATAACGAAAGCCGCGCCATCCGAAGTCTGAGAAGCATTTCCTGCCGTCACGGTACCCTTGGCGTCGAATACAGGTCGAAGCCTTGAAAGCGCTTCCATGTTGGTGCCTCTGCGAGGTCCTTCATCCGTATCGACCGTGTAAGAGGTAGTCGACCTTTTGCCATCCTTGACAAAGACTTGCTCTACTTCAACGGGAACAATATCATCTTTGAATTTGCCGGCATCAATGGCCGCTACGGCTCTGTGATTTGATTGCATCGCAAATTCATCTTGATCTTTTCGAGAAATGTTATACTCTTTCGCAACGGCCTCAGCGGTAAGCCCCATACCCCAATACCAATCGGGGTTCTTTTTAGCTACTTCGGCATTGGGCACTATTCTCCATCCACCGAAAGGTATCGGGCTCATGCATTCCACTCCACCTGCGATGATGCAGTGCGACATGCCCGAATGAATTTTCGCGGAAGCGATAGCTATTGTTTCCAATCCGGATGAGCAATATCTGTTTACCGTCATCCCCGGAACTTTTTCGGTGTCAAGCCCCATCAGGGAAATCATTCTACCCACATTGAGACCTTGCTCTGCTTCCGGTGTAGCGTTTCCGACGATGACGTCTTCGATGAGGTTCTTATCGACATCCGGATTGTCGTTCATTATTTTTTTGATTACCGTGGCGGCTAAGTCATCGGGTCGCGTAAAACGAAACACTCCTCGAGGAGCTTTTCCTACTGCCGTGCGGTATGCTGATACGATATATGCGTTCATT
>CAZYWJ010000025.1:0-11727 GCA_964651785.1 uncultured Cryomorphaceae bacterium | reverse complement strand
CTCTCCAATCGTTCCATGGTTTTTCTGGTTTGACAGAGTTCCAAGAAGGCTTTTCGCTCCAGCTTGAGCAAATAGTCTTCTGAAACTTCAGTGATTTCTGAGAGATCTCCGCCGCAGAGTACGTAGCCTAGTTTTTCAGAAATTACCTGATCGTGCTCTGACATGTAGTTTCCGCTCATCATGCTGTGCGCACCCACGTAGACTATTCCCAGTCCTTCTTTTCCGAGGACTTTTATGTCATTTCGCTTAACGGGTTTGGTATACCCTTTTTGAGCCAAAAGCAGAGCAGATTGTTTGGCATAAGCCAATTGGTCATCTCTGTTTACCACTACCTCATCGGTACCTTTCCTCAGGTAACCCAGCTCGAAGGCTTCGTAAGCTGAGGTCGAAACTTTGGCTTGACCGATGGTAAGAAATCTGTTTCGGAGCGTATTGATTCGGATATCTCCGTCCTTCAATTCGTCGGATGTGCGAGCGGCGAATTCTTTCGTACCGCCCCCACCGGGAATCACTCCTACGCCAAATTCTACCAATCCCATGTAGAGCTCGGCATGAGCCACCACTTTATCTACGTGAAGGCATAGCTCGCAACCACCGCCCAAAGCCATATTGTGAGGTGCCGCTACTACGGGAATGCTGCTGTAGCGCATTCGCATCATGGTATCTTGGAAGCGCTTAATAGCGAATTCCAATTCATCAAACTCTTGTTCCACCGCCATCATAAAGATCATCCCGACATTGGCACCTGCCGAGAAATTGTCTCCCGTGTTGGAAACGACCAGTCCTTTGTAATCGGCTTCGGCCAAATCGACGGCTTTATTCAAACCTTCGATTACCTCGCCGCCGATGGTGTTCATCTTAGTGTGGAACTCTATATTAAGGATACCATCTCCGAGATCTTTGATGGTGGTACCTGAGTTTTTCCAAACAATGTTGTCGCCTCCGATATTGTCGAGGAAAATTTGACCTTCGAGAACCGGAACTTCTTTGTAAGACTTGCTTTCCAAGTCATAGAAATACTTGGCTCCGTTTTCAATTTTGTAAAAAGATTTGATTCCCGCATCGAGCATTTCCTGCACCCAAGGGGCTGCTTCAATGCCGGCTTCATTCATTTTCTTCAAGGCTTTCTCCACGCCGATGGCATCCCACTTTTCGAAGGGGCCCATCTTCCAACCGAATCCTGCTCGGAGTCCTGCGTCAATTTTGTACAGTTCATCGCTGATTTCGGGAATGCGCTTGCTCACGTAGGCAAAAAGCCCGTTGAATGTGCGGCGGTAAAACTCACCGGCTTGATCCATTCCGTTGTAGAGCATGGGCAAACGCTTATCGAGTTGATCGATGGCTTTGGTCATTTCCAAAGTTGGGAAACTAACTTTTTCCGTAGCGCTGTACTCCATGGAGTCCAAATCGAGAGAAAGGATCTCCGACTTTCCGTCATCGCCTTTTACTTTTTTATAAAAGCCTTGGCCCGTCTTGCTACCCAGCCACTTGTTGTCAACCATTTTTTGGACGTAGTCCGGAATGGCAAATACTTCGCGACGCTCATCGTCGGGACAGTTGTCTTTTACGCCATTGGCTACGTGAACCAAGGTGTCCAGTCCTACCACATCTGCCGTTCGGAAAGTCGCAGACTTGGCGTGTCCGATGACGGGTCCCGTCAATTTATCCACTGCTTCAACCGAGAGTTTCATGTCTTTCACTACGTGGAAAAGCTCCATGATGGAATAAACTCCTACCCGGTTTGCGATAAATGCGGGAGTGTCTTTGCAGAGCACGGTCTCTTTTCCGAGAAATCGGGAACCGTACTCCATAAGGAAGTCAATCACCTTTTGATCCGTATCGGGACCCGGAATGATTTCGAGTAACCTCAAATACCTAGGCGGATTGAAGAAATGCGTTCCGCAGAAGTGTTTTTTGAAATCTTCGCTGCGTCCCTCATTCATGCTGTGAATGGGGATACCCGATGTATTTGTTGTGATTAGCGTGCCGGGTTTACGGTGCTTTTCAACGTTTTCAAAAACCTGCTGCTTGATGTCAAGTCGTTCTACCACCACCTCGATTATCCAATCCACATCGGCAATTTTTGCCATGTCATCTTCGAAGTTTCCGGTAGTGATTCTATTGGCGAAAGCCTTGGAATAAATAGGGGAGGGGTTGCTTTTCAGTGCGAACTGCAATGCATCATTTACGATGCGGTTTCGTACCGCTTTGTCTTGAAGACTAAGACCTTTGGCCTCTTCTTTCTCGTTCAGTTCGCGGGGAACTATGTCGAGGAGAAGAACTTCAACGCCAATATTGGCAAAGTGGCAAGCGATTCTGGAACCCATAACGCCCGATCCCAAAACGGCTACTTTTTCTATCGTTCTTTTACTCATGGTTTAAATTTGCTTTTTATCAGTTGAGGATAATTCCGGTTTCAATTCGTAAATACTCGGATCGTCGAGCAACTCGTTGATTTTTTTGGATACCTCCAAAAATGTCTCAAGTTTTTCTGAGTCTATTTTGTCTTGGATGTATTCATTCAGTTTCACTACGACGTTTCTCGATGTTTCGCGATACTTTTTTCCTTCTTCGGTAAGGTGAAGTAAAACGAGGCGACCGTCGGTTTCGGCCTGTGTTTTATAGATCAGGCCGTTTTCTTCCATAGATTTTAAGGTGCGCGTAAGGCTTCTCGATTCCATACCCATCTTAGGCCCCAATTTGGTGCTTGGTGTGCCTTCTTTGTCAATATTCAGCAAGGCGTACCCGACAGACATGGTGCCACCGAATTTGGAAGCTTCCTGATTGTAGATGCGACTGATCTTTTGCCAAAGCCAACGCAGGTGAAAATCTATGGTTTCTTGCGGTTTCATAAATCCGAGTTCCGCTAAGGTAATAAAAAAAGGTATGCACGCATAACAAATCTCAGATGGATTTGATGTATGGAATACTTGGTTTTATCGTTTGGTAGGTAATAGTTAAAGTAGAATACGGCATACACTAGTTATGACCACAGTTATTCGATCTTCTCACATTCGGTATTAGTCAATTTCTTTGGATCAAGCGGATGACGTCCAATTATGTCACCACATCACGAATTTGTGCGGAGTCGGCTACGACTGAACTCAAGGAAGTTCGTCAGCGAGATGTTGTGAACTTCAATAATGCGGTAGCTGCCGGCTCTGCGATTTTAAGTAGGTCTAATTTTCCTTCCTCCGAAGGAGGACTTTGGTCTTAGGACAAAAGCTCATTCTTTCAGAAAACATTGAGCATGTTTTTTCCACACGATTAGGTCGCAAAAGAAAAGAGGCCAAATCAAATTTGATCCAGCCTCGAAGTTGTCAAATGTAAAGAGAGTGCTGATCTAAAAGTTTGCTCCGAGTTTGAAGAGCACGAGATTAGAGGTACTGAGCGTTCCTTCAAATCCCCCTTCTGTCTCATTAGTAGTTGAATCATTTGGCGAAATCTGGTTGACGAATTCGTATTCCTTAGTGGTTGTCTTTGAAGGAGTATTGTAAACGAGTGAAAAATACCCCCTGAGTTCAATTCCCGTGTAGAGAATGTCGTTGAAATGATATTGCAATCCTCCCAATAATTCCGGTCCGGCAGAAAAACGCCAATCTCCTTTATTTTCTACTTCAATTTTTCTGTTGCCTGATCCTGAAGATGCTCCTTCGTAGAATTCAGTATAAGAGCCAGAGTCATTATATCCTATCCCCAGATTAATTTGGTATCCACCGTAGAAATTCCACTTTTCTTTTGGATAATGCCAATCACTTCCTAATCCGATATTTATAGAGGTGTTTTTCCTCCTTGTTTTACTGTATTTGTTGGCAGCTACGAATTCATACAAATCGGAATCACCAAACACATTCAGGCTTATCCGTCGGGCCTTTTTGTCATCGAGAAATTTCCGATAGACAACAGATCCGCTTGAAAGGCTCAGTGTGGATCCACGTTCGGTGAAGAGTTGACCAACATAATTAAATACCGGATTGAGTGTAATTTCTAACTGCTTATCTCCTTCTTGAAATTCTACCGTTTGGGCGTGACCTGTTAATACAAAAGCCAGAAAGATGACGCCTAGACTCACTTTTTTCATAGTTGTAGTTTTATTGGGTTTGGGCACCTCGATTACAACTATCACGCCATCGAAATGATTTTTCTATATGTCTCTATAAATGTATGTCATATGGCTTTACGGGATGGTTATTCCGCCCACTCTGCCAGCTCCAGCCAGCGATCGTTCTTGGCGTCACATTCCTTGACAACTTCTTCCAGCTCAGCCGAGATTTTCATCAGTTCTTCATTGTCATTGGTAGAAGAAAGGGCTTCCGCCAATCGGGCTTTCTTAGCTTCAAGTTCCTCGATAGACTTTTCGAGTTTTTCGAACTCCAAACGCTCGCCGTAGGTGAGTTTTGTTTTCTCTTTTTTCTCAAGAGTCTCAGCATTGTTCTCTTTCTTCTGCGTTGTCGCCTCTTTACTCGCTGTTTTTTCTTCGAGCTTTTTCTTCTCCCTGTATTGCGTGTAATTCCCGGGGAAGTCGCGAATGGCTGCCTGCCCTTCAAAGACAAACAAGTGGTCTACCACCTTATCCATAAAGAAGCGGTCGTGCGATACCACGACCAAACAGCCGTCGTAGGTTTGGAGGTAATCTTCCAAAACCTGCAGGGTGTCGATATCCAAATCGTTTGTTGGCTCATCCAGTACGAGGAAGTTGGGATTGGCCATCAAAACGGTCAGCAGGTAAAGTCTTCTTTTTTCACCCCCGCTGAGGGTAGACACAAGCTGCCAGTGCTTGTCGCGAGTGAATAAAAATCGCTCCAACATTTGCGTTGCGGAGAGCTTATGACCCTTGTGTAGCTCGATGACATCGGCAATGTCGGTTACCACTTCAATCACTCTTTTCTGTTCAGCTCCCACCAACCCATTTTGATCGTAATGTCCGAATTTCACGGTTTCACCTCGGACTATCTTCCCTTGGTCAGGTTCCGTTTCGCCTAATAGCATTTTCACGAAAGTGGTTTTTCCCGTCCCGTTCTTTCCTACTACGCCAAGCTTTTCTTTTCGCTGAAAATTATAATCGAAGTGATCGGTGATCTTTACATCGCCAAAGGATTTGGTGACCTTGTGAAATTCGATGATTTTTGAGCCGAGTCGCTCGGTTTTCACGCCCAGCTCTACACTGCTTTTATCTGTCCTGATTGAGGCTTGCGATTTGATGTCGTCAAAGGCATCCACCCGAGATTTGGATTTTGTGCCCCGAGCTTTCGGCTGCCTTCTGATCCATTCCAGCTCAGTGCGCATCAGGTTTTTTGCCTTTTCCACACTACTTGTCAAACTTGCTTCGCGCTCAGCTTTCTTTTCCAAAAAGTAAGTGTAATTGCCGGTATAGCGCACCAACTCTCCTCGGTCTATTTCCAAAATGTCCGAACACACTCTGTCCAAGAAGTAGCGATCGTGCGTAACCATTAGTAGCGTAAAATTTCCCGAGGCCAACCAATTTTCCAACCACTCGATGGTGTCCAAGTCCAAGTGGTTGGTCGGCTCATCCATGATGATGAATTCAGGCTCTTCCAGCAATACTCTGGCTAAAGCGGCTCTTTTTCGCTGACCACCGGAAGCGGTGTCGATGCGCATGTCGGTATTTTCAATTCCCAACTGGCCGAGTACTTCTCGAATGCGCGCTTCAAAATCCCAAGCATTGGTGCGGTCCATCTCGTCCATGGCGCGCTGCAGGGTTTCCGAATCATCGGGATTTTGCAGAGCCTTCTCGTATTTCTTAATCGCGTCGGTCATGGGGTTGTCCGAAATCATAATGGCGTCGGTCAAACTCAAACCTTCGGCAAACTCGGGCTCCTGAGGCAAATACCCCACTCGCGTTCCGCTCCTGAAAGTGATTTCTCCCGAATCAGCCGGTTCTGCGCCGGCTATAGCCCTAAGCATAGTTGTTTTTCCCGAGCCGTTCGGCGCGACAATAGCTACTTTTTCTCCCTTGGCCATTCCAAAAGAAAAATTTTCGAAGAGCAATCGAGGCCCGTAACGTTTGGAAAGATTTTCGACGGAGAGGAGATTCATTGTTTAGTATTTAGTAGCTGGTAGCTAGTACTTAGTTTTTATTTCTAAAATTCGACTATCGACTATCGACTATCGACTATCGACTATTCATCAGGAAACTCCTCTTCAAGCAAAATCTCAATTTCATCAGCCAGTCGCTGCATGTCTTCTTCGCTGGTGCCATCGTAAAATCCGCGCAATCTGCGGTCGGTATCGACCAGGATGAAATTTTCGGTATGAATGAAATCCTGCTTACCGCCGTCGCCTTCGTCCAAAACGGCAAAGTAGCTTTTGCGTGCAAGGTTGTAGATTTCCTTTTTGTCGCCTGTGGTCAACATCCAGCGCTCAGGGTTTGCCTCGTAAAGCTCACCGTATTCGTAAAGAGCGGCTACGCTGTCAATCTCGGGCGTTACGGAATGAGATAGAAACATCACCTCGGGCCTGTCGGCAAATTCCTCTTGAAGTGCCGCAATATTTCTACTCATAATCGGGCAAATAGAAGGACAAGTGGCAAAGAAGAAGTCGGCGACGTAGATCTTATTCTCAAAGTTTTTTTGAGTTATGGTGTCACCTAATTGGTTGATTAATTTGAAATCGGCGACTGAATGATCGGCATCAATTTCCTGCTTTGATTTATCAACCAATTTCGGATTAACATCCGATGGCTGGTATACTTTCAACTTCTTTTGGGTTTTCAACAGGGGATAGGCCAGAGCCATACCCCCCACCAATATTACCACAAAAATGATCAATGTTATGACCCAACTTCTCGATTTCATGAATTCAATTTTCTTGAAGACAAAAAACGGTGTTACCACCTTATTTGTTGGGGCAAAGGTCGCAAAAGAATATGGCAAACCATGTGACCTGAATCAGGAATAATCCTGATAATGGTTTAGCTGTAAATTTCGTCGATTAAGCTCGCGTACTTCGAGTGAATCTCCTTTCGCTTTAGCTTGAGAGTAGGAGTAACCATATTGTTATCTACCGTAAATTCTTCGGGAAGCAATTCGAATTTTTTGATCTGTTCCCATTTGCCGAAAGGCTGATTGTAATGATCAATTTCTTCTTGGTATCGGTCGATGACCCGCTGATCGGAAAGCATTTTCTCTCTGCTTGAACAGTCAATTTTTTTTCGCCTGCACCACTCTTCCAAAAACTCAAAGGTCGGTACGATCAAGGCGGAGGGGTGTTTTTGGTATTCACCGATAACGATAATCTGTTCGATGAATCGACTTTCCTTAAACTTATTTTCCATGATTTGGGGCGCAATGTATTTCCCGCCCGATGTCTTGAAAATTTCTTTTTTCCTGTCGGTAATGCGCAAAAATTGGCCATCTACCAATTCGCCGATATCTCCGGTGTGAAACCAGCCGTCTTTAAGAACTTCATCGGTTAAATCCTTGCGCTTGTAGTAACCCATCATTACGTTAGGACCTTTGACCAGAATCTCTCCGTCTTCAGCTATTTTCACGTGCACATCTTCAATTGGTCTGCCCGTGGTGCCGATTTTCATGCCGTTATTTTCTACCTCGTTTACACTGATAACCGGTGAGGTTTCCGTGAGGCCGTAACCTTCCAGCACGGGAATTCCCGCCGCATTGAAAATGCGCGCCAGTCTCGGGTTGAGGGCGGCGCTACCGCTGGCTACGGCTTTCACATTACCGCCGAGTGCCTCTTGCCATTTGCTGAAAATAAGCTTGCGGGCGATTTTTAATTTCATTTCGTAAATGGGACCATTGGCTCCGTAAGGCTCGTATTTTTCACCAATACTAACCGCCCAAAAGAAGAGTGATTTCTTTATTCCCGAAAGCGATGCGCCCTTGTCTACGATTTTGTCGTAAACTTTTTCGAGCAATCGAGGTACGGCAGTAAATACTTGCGGTTGCACATCGCGAATGTCATCGCCTATCGTGTCCATCGACTCGGCAAAATAAAGCGAAACGCCCGTGTAGGTGTAGAGGTAAATAATCATTCGCTCGTAAATATGGCAGAGCGGAAGAAAGCTTACCCCTTTGGCATCAGCGTTTACGGGCAAACGTTTTTTACTGGCTATGGCATTACTCGCCACATTTTTATGCGAAAGCATAACCCCTTTTGGCGTGCCCGTTGTTCCCGAGGTATAGATCAACGTCGCTAAGTCTTCTGCTTTGACGTTTTCTCTTAGCGATTGGATTTTATCTAAATCTGCATTTTCGCGGTGAAGCTCACGCCAGAATTTGGCATCTGCGATTTTTTCGAAGGTGTAGATTTCTTGAACGGAAGGCGATTTTTCTTTTGCTTTTCTGGCTTTTGCCAAAAGCTCAGAATCCGATACAAAAACGAGTTTTACTTCCGAGTCATTAAAAATGAAGGCGTAGTCATCATCGCTGATGGTCGGGTAAACGGGTACGTTGATGGCACCGATTTGTAAAATTGCCAAATCAGTGATGACCCATTCAGGTCGATTATTGGAAATGATGGCAACTTTATCTCCCGGTTGGATGCCGGCTTCTAAAAGTCCGGTGCTCAAAGCGGCGGCCTGATCAATAACTTCTTGGGTTGAGTGCTTCTCCCATTTTCCATTCACTTTGCCCGCCAAGGCATCATCTTGTGGAAAATGTTTTAGCTGAAAGTCATAGAATTCAAATAACCTTGTCTTATCCGCTTTAAGTTCCATATAGATTAAAATTTATGGGTCCAAAATAAGGATTATTTCAAACCGGTGCTTTGGATATGGAAGGCGCCTGATTGATACAGTAAAATTGCTTTTGCCCGGAATTAATTCACCTTTTCACCCGCCAAGTAGGTAGTCAAGACTTTAGCTCCTAAAATTCGATTTTCAGAAGACTGAATCAGATCGGTATCGAGCACGACAAAATCAGCCCATTTTCCAAGCTCTAAGCTGCCTTTTTCGTTTTCCTCAAAAGAGGCTAGAGCCGGCCAGATTGTTATCCCCCTCAAAGCATCTTCTCTGGAAAGTGCTTCGTCCGGTCGGTAAGCCTCAGCATTTTTTTGATTGGGATTTTTCCGAAAAACGGCCGCGTAGAAATTTGCGATTGGAGAGATGGGCTCTACGGGAAAATCCGTTCCCAACGGAATCCAGCCGAGTTGCTCTTTCAAAGATTTAAAGGCGTAAGCGTGATCTATTCGGTCAGGTCCCAACCGATCTATGGCCCATGCCTGATCTGAAGTAGCGTGGACGGGCTGTACGGATGGAATGACTGCATAATCTCTGAACAGATGCCGGTCTTCGGGCGATACGACTTGCGCATGCTCAATTCGCCAGCGCAAGTCATTCATTCCGCCTAAGAGATTGGCGTAAGCATTCAAGATATGCGCGTTGGCTGAATCGCCGATGGCGTGTGTGCAGACTTGAAATCCGTTGGCGTAAGCCGGTTCGGCATAACTGTAAAAAGCGGAATCAGTGATGAGCGATAGTCCGTAATTTTCCGAATCATCAGCGTAGGGTTGCTTGAGCAGCGCTCCCCGAGATCCCAAGGCTCCGTCGGCATAGATTTTTACGGAGCAAACATGCAAGTGATCTTTTTTCAGAGGGCCGTTTTCCATAAAGGTCAGGCTTCTTTCGCTTTGCTCCAGCATGGCGTATATGCGAATCTTCAGCGCTCCGGCTTCTTGCAAGCTGTCTATGAAAAGAATGTCGCTTACGGGCAGTCCCGCATCGGTCACCGAGGTAAGCCCGGCGGCGAAACACTCGGCCTCTGCTTTTTTTACTAATTGAATCTGTAAATCTGAACTCATCGGTACGATATGCTCGCCTGCTTTCTCTACAGCTCTATCGATAATGATTCCCGTCGGTTTGCCATTTTCGTCAAGCTCAATGATTCCTCCGAAAATTTCAGTGTTCTCGTCGAAGTCAGATCTTCTCAGCGCCTCCGAATTTAAGAGGGCGGCGTGACCATCCACACGAGTAAGATGTACGGGCCGATCGGGAAACAAACTGTCCAGTATGGTCTTATTCGGAAATTCTTTCGACTCCCAGGTATTGTTGTCCCAGCCACGACCTACTATCCATTCCCGATCTGAATTGGTTACGAATTTCTGAATACGATTCACTACCTCCTCAAATGAATCGGAGCCATAAAGATTGATTTCGCCTTTATTTCGGGCAAAACCTAAAAAGTGAGAGTGCGCATCGTAAAAGCCCGGATAGACAAATCGCTTCTGCGCATCATAAGTCTTTTTGGCTTTATAGCGATTCAGGATTTCGCGTTCGGGCCCCAGTTCAATGATTTTACCTTCCTTTATAGCCATAGCCTCGTAAGTGCTGAAGGATTCATCGACACTATAAATGGTAGCATTGTGCACGACCAAATCAGCCTCTTCTGATTTAAAGCACGAGGTCAACAGCAAAACCAGAAATGCCGTTTCAGCTATTTTTTTGAATGAGAAATGCATTGGCTTGAGCAGTTGGTGTGATTTCTAAATCGTTGATGCACACGTGGGCAGGTGAGTCTAAAATGAATCGGGTTACGCGAGCGATATCTTCGGAAATGAGTGCCTGATAGCCTTCGTAAACCTTTTTGGCTTTTTCTTCATCGCCTTTGTAGCGAACCACCGAAAACTCAGTTTCGGCCAACCCCGGTCTTACTTGGCTTACGCGAATACCGTATTCCAAAAGTTCCATTCGCATCGCTTTAGAAAGTGCATTCACCGCGTGTTTCGAAGCGCAATAGACATTTCCGCCCGGGTATACTTCCGTGCCCGCGATGGATCCGATGTTTATAATATGACTCCGATCAGATTTCTTGAGATGAGGTATCAGCGCCTTAGTAACGTAAAGTAAACCTTTTACATTGGTGTCCATCATTTGATCCCAATCGTCGGTATCGCCGCCTTCCAAAAAGGATTTGCCGAGAGCCAAGCCGGCATTGTTAATCAGTACATCGATATTCGTCCATTCTTCAGGCAATCTTTTGATCGCGGAAATTACCGCGCTTTTATCGCGCACATCAAAAGAAGAGATGAAGACTTCCGTATCGGAACTCAATTCCTTACTAAGGTCTTGGAGCCTTTCTTTTCTGCGGCCGTTTAGAATAAGTCGGTAGTTGGCTCCTGCCAATGATTTGGCTATAGCCAAACCGAAACCCGATGTGGCTCCCGTAATGAATGCGGTTTTCATAATTTTTTCAAGATTTTTCGAAGGAAGGGTAGTCTTCTTTGCAACTTAATGTGATCAGTCAAGGCAAAAATGACGACGAATAGAAATATTAATGCGGGCATTTTGTACCTCACTACAGCGCCGATTACCGGGACAACCTCGCCAATCAAGACCCCTAAAATTAATATGAAGCTGATGCCAAAGGCGATAATCGGCGAGCCAAGACCAAAAGGCTTGCGAAAATTCCAAGCCATAATTCCCAGAGCGATGAGTAAAGCCAGATTTTCGATAGCAGCGGGAATATAGAGCA
This sequence comes from uncultured Cryomorphaceae bacterium, assembly GCA_964651785.1. Classification (GTDB taxonomy): domain Bacteria; phylum Bacteroidota; class Bacteroidia; order Flavobacteriales_D; family Cryomorphaceae; genus JAKVAV01. The sequence continues at coordinate 280 of CAZYWJ010000025.1, read as the reverse complement.
GATTGGTCCATTCCCACGGCCAAGGACGAAGATAGGAGATGTGCAAGGCATGTGGTGAAGCGAGTAAAATATCCAAGCTCGAATTTATTTCGGGCAATGAAATTAGAGAGCCTGAATTGGCATCGGTGGCGACATTGTAGAAGGCGGTCTGTTTAAGCCGAATGATTTCCGCAATATTTAGCGACGGAGTGATTAACGGACCAATGAAAACCAATAATAGCAAGAGTAAGTGCGGAATGCTGAAGAGCAACCAAAAATTTCGATTTGGAAAAATCCGCGC